>CAWJCX010000014.1:0-18813 GCA_963841395.1 uncultured Actinomycetota bacterium | reverse complement strand
GGGTTCAGCACGCCCGCCCACCCGCGCTCGTACGCCTGCGCCGCGCCGGAGTAGTGCGCCGCGAGCGTGCGGACGGGATCGTCGGTCATCAGCCGCGTTCCACCAGGCGGCCCACCACGTCCGGCCCCGGGTGCGCGGTGCCCGAGCCGTCGCGGCGCGGGTCCGGCTCGGGCAGTTCGACCGCCGAGCCCGTGCGCGACATACCGGCCGGCCGCGAACCCACCCAGGCGAGCACGAGCCGGCTCTCCCCCTTGAGGAAGCGGTGGGTGCGCACGCCGCCGGTGGCCCGGCCCTTCGCCGGGTACTTGCCGAACGCGGTGACCTTCACGCTCTGCCCGGTGGCCGTGACCACCATCGGCTCACCGTGCTCGTCGTCGTCGGTGCGCAGCGCGCCGAAGAACACGGCCTCCGCGCCCGCGGCCAGGTTGATGCCGGCCATGCCGCCGCCCTTGAGGCCCTGCGGCCGCACGCCCGAGGCGCTGAAGCGCAGCAGCGAGGAGTCCGACGAGAGGAACACACACGTCTCCGTGCCGTCGGTGAGCCAGACGGCGCCGAGGACCTCGTCGCCCTCCTTGAGCCCGATGACCTCGAACTCGTCGGAGCGCACCGGCCAGTCCGCCGCGCACACCTTCACCACGCCCTGCTTGGTGCCCATCGCCAGGCCCGGGGAGCCCTCGGCCCGCTCGCCGAGCGGCGCGATGCCGACGACCTTCTCGCCCTTCTCCAGCGGCACCAGCTCGCTGGCCGCCATGCCACCGCCGACCGACACCGTGCCGGCGTGCTCGGGCAGCACAGGCAGCGGCAGCACGTCGGTCTTGAACGCCCGGCCCCGGCTGGTGACCACGAGGATCTGGCCGCGCGCCGTGGTGTGCACGAGCGCGGCGACCGCGTCGTGCTTGGCCCGGCCGCTGCGCCGTCTGGCCTCGGTGGCCTCCTCGGACTCCGCGGCGGTGCGCGCGACGAGCCCGGTGGCGGACAGGATCACCTGGCACGGGTCGTCCGCGACCTCCAGCGGACCGGCCGGCTTGGACGCGGCCAGCACCTCCTTGAGGTCGCCGTCGATCAGCGCGGTGCGCCGCTCGCCGGCCAGGTCCTTGGCGATCTTCGCGAGCTCGGTCGAGACGAGCTTCTTGAGCACCGACTCGTCGTCGAGGATCTTGGACAGCTCGGCGATCTCCGCACGCAGCCGGTCCTGCTCCTGCTCGAGCTCCAGCTTGTCGTACTTCGTGAGCCTCCGAAGTGGAGTGTCCAGGATGTACGTCGCCTGGATCTCGGAGAGCTTGAACCGCTTCATGAGGCCTTCCTTGGCCTCGGCGGCGTTCTCGCTGGCGCGGATCAGCCGGATCACCTTGTCGATGTCCAGCAGCGCGATCAGCAGGCCCTCGACGAGGTGCAGGCGCTCCTCGCGCTTGCGGCGGCGGTACTTCGTCCGCCGGGTGACGACCTCGTACCGGTGCCGCAGGAAGACCTCGAGCAGCGCCTTGAGGCCCAGCGTCTGCGGCTGGCCGTCGACGAGGACGAGGTTGTTGATGCCGAACGACTGCTCCATCGGCGTGAGCCGGTAGAGGTCGCTCAGCAGGGCCTGCGGGTTGACGCCGACCTTGCACTCGATGACGAGGCGCGTGCCGTTCTCACCGTCGGTGAGGTCCTTGACGTCGGCGATCCCGGTGAGGCGCTTGGACTTGGTGACCTCGTCGGTGATCTTCTCGATGATCTTCTCGGGGCCGACCGCGTACGGCAGCTCGACCACGGTGATGGCCTGGCGTCCGCGGCTGCCCTCCAGCGGGCCGATCTCGACCTTGGCGCGCATGCGGACCACGCCGCGCCCGGTCTCGTAGGCACGACGGACCTCGTCGAGCCCGAGCAGCATGCCGCCGGTGGGCAGGTCCGGGCCGGGGACGAACTCCATCAGCTTGTCGAGGGTGGCGGTGGGGTGGTTGATGAGCCAGCGCGCGGCCCCGATGACCTCACCGAGGTTGTGCGGGATCATGTTGGTGGCCATGCCGACCGCGATGCCGGACGTGCCGTTCACGAGCAGGTTAGGAAAGGCCGCCGGCAGCACGATCGGCTCTTCCAGCGACCCGTCGTAGTTGGGCCGGTAGTCGACCGTGTCCTCGCCCAGCTCCCCCACGAGCAACATCGCCTCGGGCGAAAGACGGGACTCGGTGTTGTGGTTGACGAAACCGCCGGCCAGGAACGAATGGTCTTCAGACCGCACGCGGAGGGAGTAGACCTCGGCCGGCTCGGCGGACTCGACCGAGGTGATCTCCTCGAACCGGTATCCGGAGTCCATGATCGGCAGGATCGTCGCGAGGATCTCGGGATCCTTGATGCGGTCGATGATCCGCAGCCGTTCGGTCTCCCAGCGCTCGATGCGGTCGAAGTTGTGCTGGGTCAGCCACTTCCGCCCGCTGCCGCGCCGGTCGAAGTCGAGCGCGCCGCGAACGTAGTCGGCCACGAACGGAACTCGATCCTGACTGAGCCGGTGCGGACGCAGCGGAGAGTGGCTCAGCAGCTCGAGGACCTTCCGCTGCTTGGTCCGCAGGAAACCCACTCGCTCGACGAACGCGCGCACCTTCCGCAGTCCGGAGACGACCAGCCGGTGCTCGATCGAGCCGCTGGGCCGGGTGTACCTCCGGTGGACCGCGATCACCCCGAACTCCGCCAGCATCTCCTGCATCTGATCCGCGAGCTGCTCGCTGTAGGTCGAGTACTGCACGGTGAAGCCGTCGTGTGCGACCCGGACACCGCCGTCGCCCTCGAACGCGGCCATGAGGAACGCGCGCTTCACACCCCAGCCGCCGTTCCAGACGAACTCGGGGACGAACTTGTCCCGTGCCTTGTGTCCGATGAACTCGGCCAACGGGCTCGCACGGAATGCGTCCATACCGCCCGCTACTTCCTGGACGTCCAGTTCATGGATGCGCTTGCGGTCGCGCCTGGTCTGGCGCTCCGAGAGGTACCGGCGGCCACCGACAACCTGGTCATACGCGTGCAGCACCTCGCCGAAGAAGTGCTCGTCGGTGTTGTTGAACCCGGCCCGGTGTTCACTGGCGAAGCCCTCGGACACCCACGCACCGGCCAGGACTCCCAGCACGTACTCACGTGCGGTCGGGACGACCTGTTGCCAGGCGTTGCGCGCGACGCAGACAACCGCACCCGGTTGCAGCTCGTCGAGGCGGCGCCACTGGAACAGCGGCACACCCATGGGCGCCTCGAGGCAGAGCACCAGGTGGTTCTCACTGCCGCGGACCGAGAACCCGGACTTCGAGGTGGCCCGCAGCGTCGGGTGCACACCGGAGTTGAAGACCTTCTCGACCTGGACCGCCTTGCCGTCCTTGTCGAGGACTTCGAAGTCCGCGTCGGCTTCCGAGTCCGCTGGCAGGTTCACGAGGTCGCTGATGCGTGGGCTCGATCCGTCAGCGAGCCGAATACGCGTGTCGCCGACTATGCAATAGCGCGACGCGGCCGGTCCATCGTCTGGGCTACCAAAGTTTCCGTGCCCGTCGACGAGCGGGGCGTTCATCGAGAAGTCCTGTGCCAGGCGGACCATCGCGTCGTAGATGGCCATGTCGCCGTGCGGGTGGTAGCGGCCCATCACGTCGCCGACCACGCGGGAGGACTTCACGTACGCGTGCGTGGGCCGGTAGCCGTTCTCGTGCATGGAGAACAGGATCCGGCGGTGCACCGGCTTGAGGCCGTCGCGCGCGTCGGGCAGGGCGCGGGAGTGGATGACCGAGTACGCGTACTCCAGGTAGGAGTCCTCGATCTCCGTCCTCAGCGGGTTGTCGAAGACCTGTGCGCCCGCCTGGTCGAACGCGGCCGGGTCGACGCGGGTCGTGCGTGCCTTGCGGCGTGCCATGTCTCGTTATCCCTCGAAGTCGCTCAGATGTCGATCGTCGACTGGTCCACCCGGACGGAGGACTCGACCAGCCACGCCCGCCGCGGTTCGACCTTCTCCCCCATCAACAACTCGAGCGCGGTCTCCGCGGCCTCGACGTCGTCCATGGTGATCCGGCGGACCGACCGGGTGGCCGGGTTCATCGTGGTGTCCCACAGCTCGTCCGCGTCCATCTCGCCCAGTCCCTTGAACCGGGGTACGGGCGTGACGATCTGGCGGCCGGCCTTCTCCAGCGTGGCGAGCTTGGTCTCCATCTCCCGCTGGCTGAAGGTGAAGAACGTCTCCGGGTTGCGGCCCCTGGTGGTGATCTTGTGCAGCGGCGGCATGGCCGCGAACAGCCGGCCGTCCTCGATCACGGGCCGCATGTACCGGGCGAACAAGGTGATCAGCAGCGTGCGGATGTGCGACCCGTCCACGTCGGCGTCCGCCATCAGGATCACCCGGCCGTACCGCATGGTCGACAGGTCGAACGTGCGCCCGCTGCCGGCCCCGAGCACCTGCACGATCGAGGCGATCTCCGCGTTGCGCAACGTGTCGGCGAGACTCGCCTTCTGCACGTTGAGAATCTTGCCCCGCAAGGGAAGCAGCGCCTGGTACTCCGACACCCGTGCGTGCCGTGCTGAGCCCAATGCGGAGTCGCCCTCCACGAGGAACAGTTCGCTGCGGTTGATGCCTGTGGCGCGGCAGTCGACGAGTTTCGGGGGCATTGCCGCGCCTTCGAGCGCGGTCTTGCGGCGGGCGGCGTCCTTCTGCTGCTTCTGGGCGAGCCGCACGCGGGAGGCGTCGACCACCTTCTGCAGGACGGTCTTCGCCTCCGTTTTGGTGCGGCGGTTTTCCGTCCAGGCCTTGATGTGCTGGTCGACGATGCCCTGCAGGACCTTCGTGATGCCCGCGGTGGACAGCTCGTCCTTGGTCTGCGACGTGAACTGCGGCTCGGGGATCCGCACGTGCACGACCGCCGTCATGCCCTCCTGGACATCCTCCAACGTCGGCGGATCCTCCTTCGGCTTCAGCAGGCCCCTCGTCCTGCCGATGGCCTCCTGCACCGACTTGAGCACCGCGCGGTCGAAGCCGCGCCGGTGGGTGCCGCCGTGCACGTTGCGGATCGTGTTGGTGAAGCACTCGACCGTGCGGTCGTAGCCGGTGCCCCAGCGCAGCGCCACCTCGACCTCGGCCCGGCGCTCCACTTTGGACTGCATGACGCCGTTCTCGTCGGCGGCGTTCTCCCGGTAGGTGCCCTCGCCGATGATCATCAGCGTTGCCCGACACCGGTTTCTCGTCGGACGGAGACAGGAACTCGACCATGTCCGCGAGGCCGTTCGGGTAGGAGAAGGTCTCCTCCTCGATCGCGCCGTCGGTGGTGTTGCGCAGCACGTAGCTGACGCCCGGGACGAGGAACGCCGTGTTGCGCAGCTTCGCCCGCACGGCCTCGACGTCGAGCGCGGCGCCGTTCTCGAAGTAGCGCGTGTCGTACCAGTACCGGATCGACGTGCCGGTCTTCTCACCGCGCTTCATCTTGCGCTCGACCTGCAGGCCGGACTGCTTCTTGAACTTCGCCTTCGGGCCGGGCGCGTCGAACACGCCGGGCACGCCGTGCGCGAACGACATGGTGTGCACGCTGCGGTCGTTCTTCACGGTGACGTCGAAGCGCAGCGACAGGGCGTTGACCGCGGAGGCGCCGACGCCGTGCAGGCCGCCGGAGGTCTTGTACCCGGAGCCGCCGAACTTGCCGCCCGCGTGCAGCCGGGTCAGCACCAGCTCGACGCCGGACAGCTTGGACTTGGCGTGCACGCCGGTGGGAATGCCGCGGCCGTCGTCGTCGACCTGGACGCTGCCGTCGGCGTGCAGGGTGACGACGACCTTGGTCGCGTGCCCGGCCACGCCCTCGTCGGTGGAGTTGTCGACGATCTCGTTGAAGAGGTGGTTGATGCCACGGCTGTCGGTGGACCCGATGTACATGCCGGGTCGCTTGCGCACCGCCTCGAGCCCCTCGAGATGCGTAAGATCGTCGGCCCCGTACAGCGTCTCCGCAGTCACCCTCAACTCCTGAATCATCGGCGCCGCCCAAGATCGACATGCTGGTCGACGGCGTGCACCACCGTAGAGAAGGGTATCCGCCACCACCGACAGGCCCGCGCATTTGGTGTGGGCCAATCTTCGGCGGCGCGCGTGGGGCCCTGGCTACCTGCGCTTTTCGTCAGGCGTGGCCCGGGTCAGCCGCGGCCGATGAACGGCATGGCGGTCGCCATCAGCGTGACGAACTGCACGTTGGCGCCGAGCGGCAGGCTCGCCATGTGCGCCACGAGGTCGCCCACGTGGGCCGCGTCCATGGTCGGTTCCGGCCGCAGCGTGCCGTCGGCCTGCGGGGTGCCCGACGCGAAGCCGGCGGTGAGGTCGGTGGCCGCGTTGCCGATGTCGAGCTGGCTGACCGCGATGTCGTGCGCCCGCCCCTCCAGCGCGAGCGCCTTGGTCAGGCCGGTGATCGCGTGCTTGGTCGCGGTGTACGCCACCGCGTTCGGGCGTGGTACGTGTGCGGAGACCGAGCCGTTGTTGATGATCCGGCCGCCGCGCGGATCCTGGGCGGCCATCAGCCGGAACGCCGCGCGGGCGCAGCGGAACGAGCCGGTGAGGTTCACGTCGACCACGGCCTGCCAGTCCTCATCGGACACTTCGGCCACCGGCGTTCCGGGGCCGAACACGCCGGCGTTGTTCACCAGCAGGTCCAGCCGGCCGTACCGGGAGACGACGTGGTCGAACAGCGCCGCCACGGCATCGGCGTCGGTCACGTCGGCGACGAACGGGTCGGCGCCGGTGACCGAGTCGAGCGTCGCGCGGGTGCGTCCGGCGACGACCACCTCGTGGCCCGCGGCGAGCAGCGCGGCGGCGATCACGCGGCCGAGGCCGGACCCGCCGCCGGTCACGAGAGCGATCTTCGGTGTCGACAAGACGACCTCCCGAGGGTAGGCAGGAGCCAGCTTCGAGAAGGGTGGCACGCGATGGACGGGATCCGGGTGATCGCCTGCGACATCTTCGGCACGACCGTGGACTGGTACACGGGCGTGGCCGACCAGGTCGCCGACGTCCTGCCCGACGTCGACGCCGGCTCGTTCGCGGGCCAGTGGCGCGAGAAGTACCTGCCCTCGATGGCCAACGTCCGCGAGGGCCGCCGCGACTGGGCCTACCTGGACACGCTGCACCGCGAGTCGCTCGACGAGCTGCTGGAACGCCACGGCCTCGACCCGGACGAGGACGCGCGCCGGCGGCTGGTCCGCGCCTGGCACCGGCTCCCCGCGTGGCCCGACTCGGTGGACGGGCTCATCCGGCTGCGCCACGACCATGTCCTCGCCGCGCTGTCCAACGGCGGCTTCGCGCTGCTGACGAACCTGGTGAAGGCCGCGGGCCTGCCGTTCGACTGCATCCTGTCCGCCGAGCTCGCCCGCAACTACAAGCCCGACCCGGGCGTCTACCGGACGGCCGCGCGCCTGCTCGACGTCGAGCCGGACGAGATCCTGATGGTCGCCGCGCACGGCTGGGACCTCGACGGCGCGCGCGAGGCCGGCCTGCGCACGGCGTTCCTCGAGCGCCCCGCCGAGAAGGGTCCGGACCGGCCCGCGGACCGCGCCGCCGACGTCACCGCCGACGTGTCGGTCGCGAGCTTCACCGAGCTGGCGGAGGTCCTCAGCCGGGTGTGAGCCGGCGCGGGCCGACGAGTGCCGCGACGCCGCTGAGCGCGTAGCCCAGCGCAGGCCCGTACGCGCCGAGGTCGGGGTCCGCGCCCGCGGGGAACAGGTCCTGCACGGCGTAGAGGTGGATGCCCGCGAACACGAGCAGGATCAGCCCGGCGATCCGGCGGAACATGGCGAGGCCGGTCTTCAGCATGAACAGCACGACGACGATGCCGCCGACCGCGATGCCGATCGTGGTCAGCTCCTGGCGGGAGAAGCCGCCCTTCTCCTCACCGAAGAGCCCGGCCGCGGGGCCGACGCCGTAGCGGACCAGCAGCCAGCCGAGGCCGAGGACCGCGAGGCCGACGAAGAGGATCTTGCCGGCGACCGACTCGAGGACCGAGACGAGCGCGAGCACGATGCCGAGTGCGGCGAGCGGGAAGCTGAACACGAGCAGGTACCAGCCGCCGAAGCCCTGCGCGTTCGCCGCGGTCGCGAGGTCCCACAGCTGCGGCAGGGACAGCGACTTGCCGCCCGCGGCCGACGCGGACACCCACGGCAGCACGAGCATGCAGAGCAGCTGCACCGCGATCCCGACGATGCTGAGGATCAGGCCGAGGCCGGGCAGCCGGAACCGGAAGCCGCCGCCGCCCTCGTCGGGGTACATCTCCTGCGCGCTCGGCCGGTACTGCTGCTGGGGCTGGCCGTACTGGTCGCGGCCCCCGTAGGAGTCGTGGCCGTAGGGGTCGCGGCCGTACGGGTCCTGGCCCTGCGGAGGCTGGCCGTACGGGTCCTGGTATCTGTCCCCGTACTGCGGCTCGCCGTACTGGGGCGGCTGCTGGTACTGCCGCGTCGGCTGCTGTGGCGGTCGCCGGTAGGGGTCCGGCCGCCCTGGCTCGCCCTGGTATGGGCCGGAGGGGGACATGCGGGCACCGTACCGGCCGTACGGGTGTGCGCAAGGTCAGTTCGGTGCGGACGCCGCCCAGAAATCCCGTACGAGCTCGGCGAACTCCTCCGCGCGCTCGATCTGCGGCATGTGCCCGGTGTCGTCGAACAGGTGGGTGCGGGCATGCGGGAGCAGGCGTTTGGCCGCCTCGAGGTGGGCGGCCGGCAGGATCAGGTCGTGCGAGCCCCACACGATCAGGGTGGGCACGGCGGCCGCCGCGGTCGCCGCGATCAGGGCGTCGCGCCAGGGCCGGCGCACGCCGCGGAACGTGCCGAGCGAGCGGGTCAGCTCCAGCAGGACCCGGGCGCCGTGCGGGCGCCGGGACAGCTCCAGCGCGCGTTCCACCCGGGCCTCGGTGGAGAAGCTCGCGTTGCGGAAGATCGCCCGTTCCGATCGTTGCGAGTTCGTCCGGGACGGGCGCAGCAGGTACCGGCCGAGGGGGCGTAGCGCGAGGATCCGCAGTGCGATCGTCACCTCCTGGCCGAAGCCGGCGCTGTTCGCGAGCACCAGGCTGCGTACGCGGGCGGGGTGGCGCAGCGCGAGGAGCATGGCCACGGCGCCGCCGAGCGAGTTGCCGACGAGGTGCGCCGGGCGGGTCTCGCCGAGCTCGTCGAGGAACTCGGCGATCGCGTCGGTGATGCCGGGCAGCGTGCTCTTGCCGGGGAGCGGGTCGGACTCGCCGAACCCGGCCAGGTCCACGCTGTAGACGCGGAACGCGTCGTCGAGCAGGTCGTGCTGGTCGGTGAAGTCGTCGAGGCTGCGGTTGATGCCGTGCAGCAGGACGACCGGCGGGTTCGCCGGGTCGCCGGTCGCCCGGTAGCGGACCACCCGGCCGGCCACCAGGACCTGCTCGTCGGTGACCGTCATGTCTTCTGTCCACTCAGGACTGTTGCGGGGGCGCGGTCGAACCGCATGTCGTCGTCGACGGGGCCGTAGCGCATCAGCAGGACGTCGCGCGGGTAGTTCTGGTGCAGGCGCCACGGCGTGGCCGGGCCCTGCTTGGGCAGCTTGTCGATGCTGCGCAGCACGTATCCGGAGCGCAGGTCCACGAGCGGCACGGTCGCCTCGGTGCCCGCGGGCGGGACGTGGGGTGGCGGTGGCGAAGCCTTGGGCGGCCATGTGGTTGAGCAGGCGGCAGACGTAGCGGGCGACGAGGTCGCTCTTGAGCGTCCAGGACGCGTTCGTGTAGCCGACGGTGAGCGCGAAGTTCGGCACGCCGGAGAGCATCATCCCCTTGTAGGCCAGGGAGTTCCCGAGCGCGATCTCGTCGCCGTCCACGGTGAGCGTCATGCCGCCGACGGGCAGCAGGTTCAGTCCGGTCGCGGTGACCACGATGTCGGCGGGCAGGTGATCGCCGGAGGCGGTGGTGACGCCGTCGGTGGTGAAACCGGTGATGGTGTCGGTGACGATCGAGGCGCGGCCGGTGCGGACGGCCTTGAACAGGTCGCCGTCGGGCACGAAGCACAGGCGCTGGTCCCACGGGTCGTAGCTCGGCGCGAAGTGGGTGTCGACGTCGAAGCCGGGCGGCAGCAGCGACATGGCGCCCTTGCGCAGCAACGACTTCATCAGTTTCGGTGCGCGCCGGCTGAGCTGGAAGAGCACCTGGGCGCCGAGCACGTTCTTCCAGCGCAGGATCGCGTAGAGGTAGCGGTCGGGGATGCGGCCGCGCAGCTTCTCCGCGAGCGGGTCCGTCTCCGGCAGGGCCAGCACGTAGCTGGGCGAGCGCTGCAGCATCGTGACGTGCTCGGCCTTGTCGGCCATGGCCGGCACGAGGGTGACGGCGGTGGCGCCGCTGCCGATGACGACCACCCGCTTGCCGGTGTAGTCGAGGTCCTCGGGCCAGTGTTGCGGGTGGACCACCGGGCCGGTGAAGTTCTCGACGCCCGGCAGGTCGGGCGTGTAGCCCTTGTCGTAGCGGTAGTAGCCGGAGCAGACGAACAGGAAGTCGCAGGTCATCGTGACGTCGCCGGACGGGCCCGCGGCGTGCACGGTCCACCGGCTGTCCGCTGTGGACCATTCGGCGCCGGTCACCTTGTGCCCGAAGCGGATCTGCTCGTCGACGCCGAACTCGCGGGCGGTCGCCCGGACGTACTCGCGGATCGACGGGCCGTCGGCGATCGCCTTGGCCTGGGTCCACGGGCGGAACGAGTAGCCGAGCGTGTACATGTCCGAGTCGGAGCGCACGCCGGGGTAGCGGAACAGGTCCCAGGTGCCGCCGATGGTCTCCCGGGCCTCGAGGATGGCGACCGTCCGGCCGCGACACTCGCGCCGCAGGTGGCAGGCGGCGCCGATGCCGGAGAGCCCGGCACCCACGATCAGCACGTCGACGTGTTCCACGGACTCGTCAGCCATGTTCGTCACGGTATCGACAGGGTGTCGAGTCAGTCAACAGGGTGTTGAGTGACGCCTCGCCCGGCGGTAGCGTGGCGGCATGTCCACCCCTGCCAGGTCCGTGCGCGGCCGTCGTGGCGACCGGCCCTCCGGCGACGACCGGGAGGGCGCGATCCTGGCCACGGCCGAGCGGCTGCTGGGCGAGCGGTCGATCAGCGAGATCTCCACCGACGACCTGGCGCGCGGCGCCGGCATCTCGCGGCCGACGTTCTACTTCTACTTCCCCTCCAAGGACGCGGTGCTGCTCGCGCTGCTGGACCGGGTGGTCACCGAGGCCGACGCGGCGCTGGCCCAGGTGCCCGACGACCTGGCGAGCGACCCGCCGAAGTACTGGCGCGGCGCGATCGCCGCGTTCCACGAGACGTTCCGCGCGCACCGGCCGGTGGCGCTCGCGTGCGCGGAGGCCAAGGCCACCAACGGCGAGGTGCGCGCGCTGTGGGCGCGGGTGATGGAGTCGTGGACGCTGCTCGTGGTCGAGGCGATCGAGTGCGAGCGCACGCGGGGCGCGGCGCCGGCGGGGCTGCCGGCCCGTGATCTCGCGGTCGTGCTGAACTCGATGAACGAGCGGGTCCTGCACGCGACGTTCGCGAAGGACGGTCCGTCGGTCGCCGAGGACGACGTGGTCGACGTGCTGCTGACGGTGTGGCTGAACGCGATCTACCAGACCACGAGCCCGCCTGCCGACGGGCGGACCGGCTAGGAGTCGACCTGGTCGCAGCGGTCGTCGAGGTCGTCGAGGTCGGTGAGCCGGGCGTTGAGCCGCTGGGACAGCTCGTGCAGCAGGTCGAACGCCTCGTCGGCGCTGATGCCGCGGCGGTGCATGAGGGTGCCCGTGACCAGGCCGACCATCTCGCGGCTGTCGACGGACTCGCGCAGGCGCGCGTTCTGCAGCTCGGGCAGCGTGGCCGGCTCGGCGGTGGTGCCGCTGTCGGTCTCGATGTTCGCCAGCGCCAGCCACGCGTGCCCGGCGAGGATCAGCGCGACGTCCCGGTCGGCGTCGGTCATGGTGCCGGCCGCGCGCGAGTAGAGGTTGAGCGCGCCGGTCGTCCGCTCCGGCCACGGGTCGGGCCGCAGCGCGGTGGACAGCACCGACCGCACCCCGTGCCCGGCGGCCGCGCGGCCGAACTGCGGCCACGCGGTCTCGGCGGCCAGGTCCTCGCTCACCGCGACCGCGTGCCCGGCGACGCGGGCCGCGTCCACGCACGGACCCTCGTCGAGGGCGTACTGGAGCTGGTCGAGCTCGATGGCCACGTCGTCGGTGGCGGTCGGCGTGTGGAAGGCGCCGTCCGAGCCACGCAGCGTGATGCTCGCCAGGTCGGCGGCGGGCACGAGGTCCACCGCCGCCCGGGTGATCCGGTCGAGCACGGTCGCGACCGCGGGCCCCGCGAGCAGCACGCCGGTCAGCGCGGCGAACTCACGCACCGCGGCGGCGAGCCGGGTGTCGCCTGCCGGCTCGGTGTGCTCCGGGACCAGCTCGACCTGGTCGTCGCCGGCGCCGCGCAGCAGCGTGAGCGCCCGGTTGACCGCCGGCGACAGGTTGACCAGCCGCAGCCGCCGCGCCCGGCGGCGCAGCAGGTCCACGGCGTCGTCGAACGCCCGGATGCCGGCCGCGGAGACCACCGTGACCTCGGCCAGGTCGACGGTGCGGACGTCGTGGGTGGCGGCCACCCGCAGCGCGGCGCCGAACCGCCCGGCGTTGTCCGCGTCGATGGCGCCGCGCACCAGCAGCCGGCCGTCGGAGAGCCGGGCCGACCACTGCACGTCGGCGACGCTGCGGAAGTGCACGCCGGCAACGGCCTGCAGCAGGTCCGTCTGTTCCACCCGCAGGTCGTAGCAGCACAGGGCGCGCACGCCGAAGCGGGTGGTGAGCCGTTCGAGGTCGTGCTCGAACGCCAGCCGCTCGGCCGGCTCCGGCGCGAGCACCCGCAGCGCGTGCTCGTCGGCGGTCAGCAGCACGCCCGCGTAGCCATCGGCGTGGGCCCGGTCGAGCAGCTCCTCGTGCAGCTCGCGCAGCGCCCAGTGCCGGCCGTCGGTCTGCTCGTGGCACATCCGGGCGTCGAGGATCTCCAGCTGGCCGGACTCCCGGGCCGCGGCCCCCGCGGCGCCGAGCTCGTCGAGCGGCGCGTCGACGTCCACCGCGCGGTGGAGGACCTTGTCGCCGCGGGTGAGTGCCTCGGCCATCCAGGACACGGTGTGCTCGCGTTGCCGGGCACTCGACTGGTACATGACCAGCGAGTGCTGCTCGGGCAACGGTGCGTCCATTACGTAGACGGTACGCCTCACTCCGGCACCGGGGCGGCGGTCACCTGGCCGTCCACGCCGGCCGGTACCTCCCGGTCCATGATCAGGATGCAGCCCTTGACGACGCCGGACGGGTCGTGCAGCGCGCCGCAGCTCACGTCCAGGGTGATCTGCCGTCCGCGCCGGTTCACCGCCTCGAGCCGGATCTCGCCCTTGAACTCCGCGTCCTGCAGCGCGCTGCGCACGGCCGGCTGCAGCTGCGCCATCGGCAGCCCGATGTCCAGGTTGAGCAGGTGCTTCCCGGCGGCCTCGTCGTGGCGCAGACCCCACAGCTCCTCGGCGCCCCGGTTCCACGCGAGCACGCGCATCTCGGTGTCCACCACCGCGATGCCCGACTGGATGGAGGTCAGGATCGACTCGAGGAAGTTGTTGACCTCGTCCAGCTCGACGCTGCGCTCGCGCAGCATGTCGTTGATCGACTGCAGCTCGTCGTTCGTGGACTGGAGCTCCTCGTTCATGGTCTCCAGTTCCTCGTTGGTGGACTGGAGCTCCTCGTTGGTCGTCTCCAGCTCCTCCACAGTGGACTGGAGCTCCTCGTTCGTGGTCTCCAGTTCCTCGTTGGTCGACTGCAGTTCCTCGTAGGCGGCCTCCAGCTGCTGGTTGGCGTGCTCGAGCTCGTCGAGCAGGGCCCGGGTCGCCGTCACGTCGTGGAACACGACCGACACGCCCAGCAGGCCGCTCTCGCCGTCGACGAACGGGTTGACGTGGATCTCCAGCCAGGTGACGTCGTCGTTGCCGCGCCGCCACTCGACGTCCTTGACCCGGATCGCGCGGCGCTCCACCTTGGCCTGCTCGACGTAGCCACGCAGCTCCACGGGCCGGTAGGACACCTCCAGGTCGCGCAGCGGCCTGCCGACGTCGGTCGAGGTGAGTCCGAAGAGGAGCTCCGCCTGCTGGTTGACCAGCGCGACGATGTCGTCCGAGGTGACCACGACCTGCGCGACCGGGCTCGCGGAGAACGCGAACTCCCGCAGGTGGTCGAGGCCGCCGACCTCGCCGTTCCGGTCGGCCAGCACCTCCTGCGCGGGGAAGTGACCCAGGATCGCGGGGCCGACGGGGATCCGCCGGAACAGCCGTTGCTTCAGGTCCACCGGGTCGAAGATCCGGCTGTGGGACAGCAGCATCTCGGCCTTGCCGAGGAACAGCACGCCGCGCGGGGCGAGCGCGAAGTGGAACCGGCCGAGGATCTTGGACTGGGTCTCGGCGTTGAAGTACATCAGCGTGTTGCGGCACACCAGCAGGTCGATCCGGGAGATCGGCGCGTCCTGGACGAGGTCGTTGCGGCCGAAGATGACCGAGCGCCGCAGGTCCTGGCGGAAGGTGTACCGGCCACTCTGCCGGTCGAAGTACTGGTCGACGAACTCCGGCGGCACGCTCTCCAGCGCAGTCTCCGGGTACACCGCATGCCGGGCCTGGGCCAGCGCCTCCTCGTCGACGTCGGTGGCGTAGATCTTCACCCGCTGCCGGAACTGCTCCACGCCGAGTGCCTCGGCGAACACGATCGCGAGCGAGTAGGCCTCCTCGCCGGACGCGCAGCCCGCGCTCCAGATCCGCACGGGGTCCGTGGGCGAGCGCTCGGCGAGGATCGCGGGCACGATCTCGGTGCGCAGGTGGTCCCAGGCGTCCGGGTCGCGGAAGAAGCTGGTGACGTTGATGAGGATCGTGTTGAAGAGCGCGTTGAACTCTTCGGCGTTGACCTGCAGGTGGTCGATGTACTCCGCGTAGTCCTCGATCGCGACCTGGTTCATCCGCCGGTGCACGCGCCGCGCGAGGCTCGTTCGCTTGTAGCCGGTGAAGTCGAACCCGCGAGCTTCCTTGACGTAGGTGAGTACGGCCTCGAAGTCGCCGGTCGGGTCGGCGGATGTGGTCACCATGGCACGCTACCTGTCCCTACGTCGCGAGCACCGCCCACACGACCTTCCCGCCCGACGGTGTCGGCGAGCAGCCCCACGCCCGGGAAAGCTGGGTCACCAGCAGGAGCCCGCGGTGTCGCTCGGCGTCGGGCTCGATCAGGTGCGCCATGGCCGGGTCGTCGTCGTACACGGCGATGGTCAGCATGCCCCGGCGCAGCTCCAGCCGCAGCGAGGGCGCGCAGTAGGTGTGCAGCAGCGTGTTCTCGACGAGCTCGTTGGCGAGCATCACCGCGGTCTGGGTGTGCGCCGCGACCGGCCAGTCGGAGCACACGTCGAGCACGAACCGCCTGGCCAGCGCCGCGCTGGTGAGGCTGTTCGGCAGCCGGCGGCGCGCGATCCGCCGCGGCGGTGGGTCGTCGATCGCGCCGACCGCAGCCATCACGGACGGGTACACCGGGACGTACCGGTCCAGGCGGTACCCGCTGAGCAGGCCCTGCTGCTCGGGGCGCGTCGCGGCCACCAGCAGCGGCACCCCGGGCCACTGCGCGATCTGCGTGGAGACCGCGGAGAACATGGACAGCGCGGTGCTGTCCGGCACGGCCAGCTCGTCGAGGTCGACGATCACCGCGCGCGGCTCGTCGATCGCGGTCTTGACCAGGGCGGTGCGCAGCCCGCCGTAGCTCTCCGCGTCGAGCACCCCGCGCGGCTCGACCACCATCGCCCCGACCAGCTCGCGCTGGTCAATTCTGAGCGGTGCGGTCGGCATCGGATCTCATCTCCTCGAGCGCCCTGCGGTCGGCGACGTCGAGCGGCTCGCGCAGCAGCTCGGCGGCCTCCAACGCCTCGGCCGCGTGCAGGTCGTACCGGGCCGCGAGCCCGGCGCTGCCGCGTTTCCTGGCCTGGTCGGCCATCCGGCGGCTCAGCGCCGCCTTCTCGTCCAGCGTACGGACCGCCGCGCCCAGCGCGCGTTCCCACGCGAGGCCCTGCGCGTCCAGCAGTGCCTCGCCGGTCCAGGCGTGCCCGACGCGGCAGCGGTACCGGCTGCCGGGTGATATCTCGATGAGCGAACCGTCGCAGTCGGGGCAGGTGAAGCCGGACATGGGGCCCAGCTGCGCGGGATCCCGGCCGACCTGCGCCGACCAGTTCGTGGTGGCGATGACGTTCTCCAGCTGCAACACCCCGGACGGAGCGGGCGCACCGTTCGGCTCGACCACGTCACGGCTGAGCTTGTCGAGGACCGCACCCATCGCGGCGACCGGCAGCACGTGGTCGACGGTCAGCGCCCGCATGGCGTGCTGGGGCATGCCCGGGTAGAGCGCCTCGTCGGGGTCCTGCACCACGACCTTGCCGCCACGACCGGCGATCGAGACCAGCCCGGCGACCCCGTCGTCGAGGACGCCGGACAGCAGCACCCCGGTGACGCGGGGACCGCCGACGATCGCGGCGGACCGGAACAGCGCGTCGATCGCCGGGCGGCGGCCGTTCTCGGTCGGCCCGTGCGACAGCGCGGTGCGGTCGTCGACCACGAGCAGGTGGTGGTTGGGCGGCGCGACGTAGATCGTCGCGTGCTGAAGCGTCATCCCGTCCTTGGCGCTGCACGCGGGCAAGGGGCCGGCGCGGCCGAGGATCGCGGGCAGCGCACTCGTGCCGCCGGCCGGCAGGTGCAGGACGACCAGCACGCTGGCGGCGAGATCTTCGGGCAGCCCGGCCACGAAGTCCCGCAGTGCCTCAACGCCTCCCGCGGAGGCTCCCACCACTATGAGGTCACGCGTATGCCGAGTCATCAATTCCTCGGGTCGTCGTGATGCAGCTTTGTTTGCTTACCGTACGCCCCTAACCGGGTGGTTTGCGCAGACACGGGGCGGGTAGGCCGTGCGGAGCCGAAGCGAGAGCGAGGTGCACGCAGTTGCTGCACATCACCCCCGAAGCCGGCCTGGCGATCAACCGGCTCGTCGATGGCCAGGGCGCGGCCGGTCTGCGCATCGAGGCCAGGTTCGGCGACCCGGACTTCGCGGTCTCGGTCGCCGCGCTGCCGGACGAGACCGACCTGGTGGTCACCGAGGAGACGACCGGCGCGCGGGTCATGCTCGACGCGCTGACCGCGGACTACGTCGAGGACAAGACCCTGGACGTGGACGACACCGTCGAGGGCACGGCCCGCTTCCAGCTCGCGATCCAGGGCGCCGTCTGAGAGCTTGACTTCTCTGGCTAACGCCATTAGCTTTCGAGCTATGGATGTTAGCCGGAGTGGTCGTGCCTAGGGCCGGGCTGTCGCCGGCCGCCGTCGTGGACGCGGCGCTGGCCGTCGTCGACGAGGCCGGCCCGAACGGGCTGACGCTCGCCGCGGTGGCACAGCGCACCGGCGTCGCCACCCCGTCGCTGTACAAGCACGTCGCCGGGCTGCCCGAGCTGCGGATGCTGCTCGCCGTGCGGGTGCTCGAGGACATGACCGAGCGGTTCACGACCGCGGTCCTCGGCCGCAGCGGCGACGACGCGGTGTCCGCGCTGCTGCACGCCTACCGCGCGTACGTCGTCGCCCACCCGGCGCGCTACGCCGCCGTGCCGCTCGACCCCCTGCACGACCCCGCGCTCGCCGCCGCCGGGGGCAAGCAACTCGAGGTCGTGCTCGCCACGCTGCGCGGCTACGGCCTCACCGACTCCGCGGCCGTCCACACGACACGGTGCCTGCGCGCGGTCGCGCACGGCTTCGCCTCGCTCGAGGCCCACGGCGGGTTCGGCCTGCCGGAGGACCTCGACGAGACCTTCGACCAGCTCGTCCGCACGGTTCTCGCCGGCCTGCCAAGAAACTAGGAGCCTCCATGTCCAGACTCGGTCCCCTCGCCCTCGCCGCCGCGGGCGTGTTGTTCCTCCTCTACCCCGCCGTCCGACCGTGGACCGATGAGACCACTGTGGACGGTGCACACGCGGCCATGGCGTCGCCCGCCTGGGTCGCCGCGCACGCGTTCGCGATGCTCGGCTTCGTCCTCGTGCCGCTCGCCCTGCTGGCCCTGCGCGACGTGATCGGCATCGTGCCGACGGTCGTCATGTCGGCCGGCGCGGGGCTGACGCTTCCCTACTACGGTGCGGAGGACTTCGGCCTGCACGCCGCCGCCACGACGAAGGGCACCGACCTGCTCGCGGTCGCGGAGGCCACCCGCTACGACCCGGTCGCCATCACGATGTTCGGCGCCGGGCTGCTCACGCTCGCGGTCGGCGCGATCCTCGCCGCCGTCGCGATCCGGCGGTCCGGTGTGCTGCCGAGCTCCAGCGGGATCCTCTTCGCGGTGGGGTTCGCGTTGTTCCTGCCGCAGTTCTTCGCCCCGGCGCCGGTCCGCATCGCCCACGGCGTCGTCATGCTCGCCGGTCTGGTGTGGCTCGCCGTGGCCATGTGGCGCGCGGCCCCACGCCCGGTTGGCACCCCGGCGGCCACCACGCGCGTCGCCGCCTAGCGTCAGAGGTGTGATCAATGCCGACTTCGCGGTGCGACCAGCGACGAGCGACGACATCGAGTTGCTCATCGCCATGCTGATCGAGGCGTGAACTGCTCTCCTGGCCACGGCCAGGAGAGCATGGCGCTGTCGCCTGTGCACCTGATGGCCGACTTGCGGGGGCGTGCCGGTTGCGCTTCCTCACCGCCGATGACCCGGGCTACGGGTTCGCAGCACCGAACATCGGTCGAATCCGGGCCGGACGCCGACGTCATGATCAAGGATCTCGCGCGGCCCTGACAGCTGTCAGGCGGCCATCGCGGAGCGC
>CAWJCX010000013.1:0-541006 GCA_963841395.1 uncultured Actinomycetota bacterium | reverse complement strand
ATCGAAGACGATACGCCGGCCATCGGGGCTGACATCGAGGTTCAGTCCCGGTGCCCTCGGCCGTATCGAATTCGAGCGGCTGATGGTGCCGAACGGATCGGCGACGCGCCATCGCGGGCTTTGTGCCCCGAGCGCGGTGGCAATCAGCGTGACCAGAACGGCGGAAATCAGTGTGCGCATGGGTGCTCCGGAGAGGGCGTCACGAGCCGGCGTGCAGCGCCGGATTGACGCGGTTGTTCATGGCGTTTTCGTCGGCCGACAGGGCGCGATTCTGCGGCAGTGGCAGCCGCTCGTAGCCAACGTACTGGCGCCGAAGCGGCAGGTAGTCGTCGACCCGATCGACCACGACGCGCCTGATGCCGCCTGACATCGGATGGTTCCCGCGCCACGCTGAGTAGCGTGTGAAGAACCAGTGCGCGACGTTGCCCGCCATCAATCGGGCGGTGTTCTGGCTGCCATTCGGATGGACACGGGATCCGATCTCGCGCAGGTTCGAATCTCGTGACCGACGCTGTCGAATAGGGGATAGCAGTCGAACATCAGGGAGTTGAGCTGGCGCGGGCCGACAGATGGGGATGCTGCCACGTCAGGGTGGTCGTGTCGAATGGATCCCAGGTTGGATTCTGTGATCCAGCCCTTCCGCGAGAAAGTCGCCGTACTGCTCGGTGCCTGGAATGGGGCAGAGAATGTAGAACGAGGCCACGGTCGGCGAGATTCCCTTCAGCACCGCGACATGATGCCGGACGTCGCTGGCCGTCTGGTCTGGAAACCCGATGATGTTGGAGAAGTGTGAGCTGATGCCATTCTCGGCGCAGAGACTGGCGATGGTGCCGTATGCCTCCGGTCGATTCTGCAGCTTCTTGGCGGCAACGAGCGTCTTGCGGTCGAAACTCTCGACGCCGACAAACATCTGGTAGCAGCCAGCGCGGGCCATGAGATGGATCAGGTCCGGTTGCCGGTGGATCTGCGCGTCGCACTGGCACAGAAAGCTGATCCGCAGATCCTCTTCGATCATGGCGCCGAGCAACTCCTCAACCTGCGCGTACTTGTTGAGATCTGTCCGAGGTGAAGAAGATCAGATTCACACCGGCGGCCTTGGCCGCGCAGACTCTTCATCGTCGTCTCGACCGGTTGACTGCGCACCTGCCGGCCGGCAATCTGAATGACCGAACAGAAATTGCAGCGAAACGGGCAGCCGCGGGAGGGGTACAGGCCCATCAGCGGAATGATGTAGCGCCGTCGATCCCTCGCCGACGGTGGCAGCACCACCGGCGGATCCAGGACCTAGGCCCAGCGTTCGCCCACGCCGTAGACCGGTCGAAGTTCGCCGCCAATCGCATCCGCGATGATGCACAGCCAGATCGTCTCGGCCTCTCCCAGCGCGAAGCTGATGCCGCGCCCCTGGAGCATGCTCGTGTCGCACGTGATCGGATGCGGGCCGCCGACCACGGCGAGGCAGGCGTGCTGGCGCACGTAGGCGGCCAGGTCGAGGGCGCGCTGGAACTGGTGGCTTTGCACCCCGACCAAGGCGACCAGGGTCGGCACACCATCCCGCCGTTCGAGCAGCTCGAGGTAGCGCAGATCGGTATCGACGTACTCGTCCACGGTGTGAAGTCGATCCGGCAGTCAGCGAATTCAGCCGGCGTCATCGCCGCGATATGCGGCAGCGTGCTGTTGGGGACGAAGCCCCAGCGAAACCGTTGGACCACCCCCGCCGTGTCATATTTCGACGGCTTGATGATGACGATACGGAACGTCCTCGTGATCAGAACACCACGTAGCACAGCAGCGCGCCGACGACCGCCATCGACAGGCCCCACGCCAGCAGCTGGTTGAACAGCTTGCGGGTGTCGGTCGCTGGCGGCGCTCGCGATGCACAGCGCGCCGATGGTCGAGAGCGGCGAGACGTCAACCAGATGGCCGCCGATGTTCATCGACATCGCGATGCCGACGGCGCTCGCCCCGGGCAACTGCGCGGCCAGGCCGGGCACCAGCGGCAGAAACGCCGGCAGGACGACGCCGGACGTGCTGCTGTAGACCGACACGATGCCGGTGAGGAGCGCGACGACGCCGGTGACGGTGCCGGGCGTCGACAGCCGCGCGACGAGCGAGACCATGAGATCGAGTCCCTGAAAGCGCTCGACGAGCGCGATGAGCACCGTCACGCCGCAGACCATGACGATACCCGCCACGGCATCAGCTTGATCGCCTCGCCGTCGTCGGCGGCGCCGGTGAGCACCAGGACGACGGCGCGCGACAAACGCGGCCATCCCGACGTGCGCCGAACGCCGAGCACGCTGAGGATGAGCGCGCGCGATCACGCCGAGCGTGATCCACTGCTGTCGCCCGAAGCGCGTTGGTCGCGTCCGCGACCGGCGGAGCCGACCCGGTCGGCGTGCGAGACGAACAGGCGGAGGCCGCCGAAGAGCGCGATAGCCGCCGAACGCCATCAGCGCGTGCGCGGCGAGGTTGTAGAGATACGCCTGCGTCTCGAGGCCCGGCATCTGGTTCTTCGCCATGATGCCGTTGACGATGATGCCGGTCGGCGCAAAGGGCGAGAGCGCGCCGGCGTTGGCGCCGTTGCCCACCATGATCGCCATCAGGAACAGCGGGATGCCCGCGCGCGCGGCCGTCGCCATGGCGATCGGCGTCAGGAGCGCGGCGGTCGCGATGTTGCCCGGGCCCATCGACGACAGCGCCGCGCCCAGCACGAAGAACATGATCGGGATCGTGCCCGCGTTGCCGCGGCAGACGCGCACGGCGTGATGCGTGAGCTGTGGCAGCGTGCCGTTCGACTGCGCCATGGCGAAGAGCAGCGTCACGCCGGCGAGCGTCAGAAAGAGCTGGCTCGGGAAACCGGCCATCACGGCGTTGACCGGCAGCCCGCCGATGTAGACGCCGACGATCCAGGCGAGCGCGACGGCCAGGACGCCGACGTTCAGACGGCTGACGCAACTGACGAGCACGGCGAGCGCGAGCGCGGAGACGGAGATGACGGCCAGGTTCATGGTCGGATGAGAAGATTCTGCACGAGTTCGGCGGCATGGAGGGCGCGAACTCCGGTGAAGTCGGCGATCTGCTGACGGCACGACGTGCCGCTCGCGACGAGCACGCCATCGGCGGCCGAGCGCGCGCGCCGCCGGCAGCAGTCGCCGTTCGCCGATGGCCCGCGAGACCTCGAAGTGTTCTCGCATGTAGCCGAACGAGCCTGCCATGCCGCAGCAGCCGGCATCGGGATCGACGACCGTCGCGCCGGGAATGCGCCCGAGCAGCGCCTTGGCGGCGCGGCAGCTCGCCCATCGCCTTCTGGTGGCAATGGCCGTGCAGGACGACCGTCGCGGGGCCGGAGCGCAGCGTCAGATGCGGCCCGGCCGTCGCGGCACTCAGCCTCGAGCCACTCCTCGAACAGCACGCGCACGTCCGGCGACCGCCTCGCCTTCCGGCGATCGTCGGCCGAGAGCAGATCCGGCGCGTCCTCGCGAATCGCCGAGAGGCAACTGGGCTCGAAGAACACGAGCGGCTGCCCGCGCGTCGCGAGCGGATACAGCCGATCGGCGTTCTCGCGGGCGCGACGTCGGGCCTCGCCAAGCAGGCCCTGCGAGATCAGCGGCCGCCCGCAGCAGACATTCGGCGCGAGCGTGACGCCGTACCCGAGCCGCTGCATCACGTCGAGGCCGGCCATGCCGATCGGCGGGGTGAAAGTAATTGGTGAACGTGTCGACGAACAGCGCGACCGTCGCCGGGCGGTCGAGGCGGGCCGGGCAAAGGCAGCCTGATGATCCTCTCCCACGCGGTGCGCCAGCTGCTGCACTCGGCGCTCGACGCGTACCGCGACCAGCCCCGCACCCTCGAGGTGCTGCGCCACCAGCTGCACCGGCTGGACGAGCCGCTGCGGGTGGCGATCGCCGGCAAGGTCAAGGCCGGCAAGTCGACGCTGCTCAACGCGCTCGTGGGAGAGGCGGTCGCGCCGACCGACGCGGGCGAGTGCACGAAGGTCGTGACCTGGTACCGCAACGGGCCCGCGCCGCGGATCGTCATGTACCCCAAGGACGGCGGGCCGGCGCCGCTGCCGGTGGTGCGCCGCGACGGCAAGCTGGAGATCGACCTCGGGGGCACGGCCGCCGAGCGGCTCGACCGGCTCGTCGTCGACTGGCCGGCGCAGAGCCTGCGGGCCATGACGCTGATCGACACCCCGGGCGTCGCGTCGATCAACGACGGCGTCTCCAAGCGCACGGTGCGCTTCCTCGAACCGGACGACGACACGCCGACCGAGGCGGACGCGGTGCTCTACCTGATGCGCCACCTGCACGTGGCGGACGCGGAGTTCCTCGAGGCGTTCACCGACCAGGGCGTGGCGCGGGCGACCGCGGTCAACACGGTCGCGGTGATCTCCCGGGCCGACGAGATCGGCGCCGGCCGGCTCGACGCGATGTTCGCCGCCCGGGCGATCGCGGCGCGCTACCGGTCGGAGCCGGCACTGCGCGGGCTGTGCCAGAACGTGGTGGCGGTGGCCGGCCTGCTCGCGCACACCGGCCGGACGCTGCGCCAGGCCGAGTTCGCCGCGCTCACCGAGCTGTCGGCCGCGCCCCGCGAGGAGCTGGACGCGGCGTTGCTGTCCACCGACCGGTTCCTGCGCGCCGACTCGACGGAGACCCGGCGCGAGCTGGTGCGCCGGTTCGGGCTGTTCGGCATCCGGCTGGGCACCTCGCTGATCCGGCAGGGTGCGCGGACGCCGACCGCGCTCGCCGACGAGCTCGTCGCGCGCAGCGGGCTGGCCGAGCTGCAGCGCGTGCTGGAGGTCCAGTTCGGCGAGCGGCGGGACCTGCTCAAGGCCCGGTCCGCGCTGCTGGCGCTGGATCGGCTGGTGCGCGCCGACGGTGACACGCGGGGACTCGGCCGCCAGCTCGAGCGGATCCTCACCGGCGCTCACGAGTTCGCCGAGCTGCGGCTGCTGAGCGCGCTGCGGTCGGGTTCGGTCACGCTGCCCGAGCCGGTGGCGGAGGAGGCCGAGCGGTTGCTGGGCGGCACCGGCAGCGCGGCCTTCGCGCGGCTGGGGCTTCCCGAGAACGCGCCGCGGGAGGAGCTGCACCGCGCCGCGTTCACCGCGCTCCGGCGCTGGCAGGGCCAGGCGGAGAACCCGATGTTCGGCCGCCGCGCGGCGGACGCCTGCCGGGTCGTGGTGCGAACCTGCGAAGGAATCCTCGCCTAGTCCGCCGGAGCGCGCCGAGCCCAACTCACCAGCTGACGAGGCCTTCGTTGGCCAGTAGCCGGCGGACCACCTTGCCGGATGCGTTGCGGGGCAGCTGGTCCACGAAGATCACGTCCCGCGGTACCGCGAACCGGGGCAGGTGGGCGTGCACGTAGTCGCGCACCGTGCCCGCGTGCAGGATCGCGCCGGGGCGGACCTCCAGGTACGCGGCGAAGCGCTGGCCGAACTCGCGGTCCGGGACGCCGACGACCGCCGCGTCCAGCACCTGCGGCATCGTCACCAGCAGCTCCTCGACCGGGCGCGGGAAGACGTTCTCGCCACCCGAGATGATCATGTCGTCGTCGCGGCCGGAGACGAAGAGCCGGCCGTCGGCGTCGAGGTAGCCGCGGTCGCCGGTGACCATCAGGTCGTCGTAGACCGCGTTGCTGCCGCCGTCGACGTAGCCCTCGAACAGCATGTCGTTGCCCACGCAGATCCGGCCGACGGCACCCGGCGGCACCGGCTTGCCCCGCTCGTCCAGGATGCCCACCCGGGTGCCGATCGGGCACCGGCCGGCCGTGGTCGGCGCGGCCCGCAGGTCCTTCGGGTCGGCGACGCTGGCCCAGGAGACCTCGGTCGAGCCGTACAGGTTGTAGAGCACGTCGCCGAACTCGTCCATGAACGACGTGACGAGCTTGGGCGACAGCGACGACCCGCTGCTCGCCACCACGCGCAGCGAGGACGTGTCGTAGTTGCGGATCAGGTCGCGCGGGAGATCCATGATGCGCTGCAACATGATCGGCACCACGAACAGCGACGTGCACCGCTGCTCCTCGATGAGCCGCAGCGTCTCCTCCGCGTCGAACTTGCGCGTCAGCACCAGTTTCGCGTGCAGCGGCATGCCGAGCTGCATCGCCGCGAGGCCCCACGTGTGGAACAGCGGCGCGGCGATCATCATCCGCTCCCCCGCACGCAGCGGGATCCGCGAGAGCACCGCGGCCGCCGTGCGCATGCCGTGCGGGTTGCGCCGCCGGGCGCCCTTGGGGTTGCTGGTCGTGCCGGACGTCAGCACGATGATCTTGCCGTGCGACGTGGGCGGCCGGACCTTCGCCGGCGAGCCGATCTCGATGAGCCCGTCCACGGTCGGCTCGCCGTCACCCCACGTGCGAACGTGCGGCAGCGCGGCCGGCAGGTCCTCCAGCAGCGGGATGAACTCGTCGTCGGCCAGCAGCACGGCCGGCCGGTGGGTGTGCACGGCGTCGAGCACCTGTGCCGTGGACAACCCGGTGTTCAGCAGCAGCACCGACGCGCCGAGCTTGCCGCAGGCGATCATCGACTCGACCATCGCGCCGTGGTTGCGGCACATGAGCGCCACCCGCCGGCCCTGGCGGACGCCGTACTCGGTGAGCGCGTTCGCCAGCCGGTCGGTGCGGGTCTCCACGTCGGCGAAGGTCAGGGCGCCGAGCTCGTCGGCGATCGCGTCCTCCCGCGGCACCCGGGCGGTCGCCGCGCTGTACCCGCCGGCGACCGTCGCGCCCCACTTGGCGAGCGCGTTCAGCTGCCGCGCGACGCGGTCGGGCCGGCCCGGCGAGATCACGCCGGCCTTGGTGAGGATCCGCGCGACGCCCAGCTGGGACTGGGTGGTGGCGGCCTGGTCGAGGTGGCTGCGCGAGGTGGCCGCCGGCCGGCCGGCGAGGTGGTCGTCGATGAGCGCGATCGCCTTGCGGGCGCGCTTGCGCAGCCAGGACTCGGGGAAACGGGAGCTGTGCGGCAGCGAGATCGCGAGCTGCAGCTCGGTGCGGTCGCGGCCGACCGGGGTGAGCCGGATCGACACGTGCCCGCCGGGCCAGCGGTCGCTGACCACCACGAGGTGCTCCGGCGGGCGGTGCACGAGTACGTCGACGTCGTGGCGGGCCACCGGACCCTGCTCGATGCTGAACCTGACCTCGTACTGGCTGCCCACGCCGGTCTCGGCGTGGCCGGTGCGGTGCGCCCAGGCGATCTCGCGCACGAACCGCGGGAACGACTCGAGGTCGTTGACGACACTCCAGAGCCGGTCCCGTGGGTGGTCGAGGACATAGACCACTTCGACTAGTTCGGTCGACACGAAGCTCCTCCGTTCGCACGGGCGAACGCCTAGAGCTACATTTAGTAGCAGCCTGCTCCATTCGGAGCAAGACCTTCGTCTTGCCCCTTGGACATTAAACCTTGCGGGCCAAGGTTTCGGTGCCCACTGTGGGATCGCTCTCGAGCGGCTCGCGGTGCCCGGTCGGGACGAACCCGTTGCGTTCGAACAGCCTCCGAGCGGCGTCGTTGCCGTCGGCGACCCGCAGCGACACGCTCGGCCAGCCGTTCTCCCGCGCCCAGGAAAGCACATCGGTGACCAGTAGGTCCGCTACACCGCGCCCGCGTGTCCCGGGATGTGCCCACATCGCGACCAGGTACACCGTCTCCGCGCCCGCCGGCGTGTACCCGCCGACCGCGCCGACCACACGTTCGCCGAGCACGGCGACCGCCGACATCCCGTTGGCGGGGTCGAGCCGGGCCCGCCAGTCGGCCTCGCCGAAGTCCTTCTCACGGGCCAGTGACGAGCCGTACGCATAGGGTGCGTCGGCCAGCGACGCGAGGCGAACCTCGCGCCAGACCGGCCAGTCTCCGGCGTCAGCCGGCGCACGAGAATCTGCTCGGTCCGGGTCATGGCCAGACGGTAGGTCCGCGGCCGGGGTGCGGCAATCGAGTTAGCCGGCCGGGGCCGGCACCACCACGGTCGCCTTCGCGCGGGTGGCCACCAGCGGCGGGGTCAGCACGTCCGCGGCCGAGGCACCCCGTTCGGGCGCGGCCCGGCACAGCACCCGAGCCTCGAACTCGATGTCCCGCGACCGGTTCCCCACCCGCACGAGCGTCGCCGTCACCTCGACGACGTCGCCCGCCTGGATCGGCGCCAGGAACTCGACGTTCGAGTAGCCGGCCAGCAGGCTCTCGTCGCCGTCGGTGTGGATCGACAGGTCGGTCGCCACGTCGCCGAACAGCGCCAGGCCGTAGGCGCCGTCGACGAGGTTGCCGCCGTAGTGCGCGTGCGCATACGGCACGTAACGGCGGTGGGTCACCGAAAAGCCCTCGGTCAGACTCATGCGGCCGTACTCTCCTTCATCGCGTGGACGAGATAGCTGGCGACCTCACCGGGTGTGGTGCCGCGACCGAACACCCGGTCGACGCCCAGCTCCCCCGCCATCATCGGGTCGAACCGCGGCCCGCCGGCGATCAGCACCGGGCACCGGTCCCCCATCGCCTCGCGGAACGCGGCCGACATCTCCTGTGTGTTCAGGATGTGCGCGTCCCGCTGGGTGACCACCTGGGACACCAGCACCGCGTCGGCCTTCTCCGCGCGGGCGCGCTTCACCAGCTCCGGCACGGTGACCTGCGCGCCGAGGTTGACCACCCGCAGCTCGCGGTAGTACTCGAGGCCCTTCTCGCCGGCGAAGCCCTTGATGTTGAGGATCGCGTCGATGCCGACCGTGTGCGCGTCGGTGCCGATGCAGCCGCCGACCACGACCAGCTTGCGGCGCAACAGCTTGCGCACCACGCCGTTCACCTCGGACGGGGAGAGCAGCGGGTACTCGCGCTCGACGACGGTGACCGCGTCGAGGTCGACGATGTGCTTGGCCGAGCCGTACACGACGAAGAACGTGAAGTCGTCGCCGATGCCGTGCGAGTGCACGACCATCGCCGGTTCGAGGCCCATCTTGTTCGCCAGCTGCAGCGCCGCGCCCTCGGCCCGCGGTCCGGGCGGCACCGGCAGCGTGAACGACACCTGCACCATGCCGTCGCCGGTGGTGTCGCCGTAGGGCCGGACGTGGCGCTTGTCCTTCTTCTCCTGCTCCGCTTCTCCTGCTCCGGCACGGTCGCGGTCACTTCGTGGCCCCCTCGTCCAGCAGGTCGGCGGCCGGGTTGCGGTAGCCGGCGGCCTTCTCGATCACGCCGTCGGCGCCCTTTCCCTTGTCCGGCGGGCGTTTCATCAGCCCGAACGTGCCGTCGGCGATCGCGTCGAGCAGGCCGTCGCGGACGATCCGGTCCAGCAGGTCGACGGCCTCGCCGAGCACCTGGTGCGCGCGCTTGACGATGAACCCGTCCGGCGCCGGCCGGAAGTCCTCGCGCAGGCCCGCGGCCGCGTTGAGCACGTACCGGACGTTGCGGATCGCGAGGTCGCGGTCGGACAGGAACGGCGTCACGACCGCCTCGGTCATCATGCCCACCAGCAGGATCGACTGTCCGGTGAGGACACCGGCGAGGTTGAAGAACCCGTCGAGCAGGTAGCCGTTGAACACGTCGCCGGTCATGTGCTTGGTCGGCGGCATCCACTTCAGCGGCGCGTCCGGGAACAGCTCGCGGGCCAGCAGCGCGTGCGCGAGCTCGAGGCGGAACGACTCGGGCACCGCCGGGTTGATCTCGAACGCGTGGCCGAGGCCGAGCAGCTCGTCGGGCAGCCCCGCCTCGTGCGCGAAGTGCTCGTTCAGCAGCTGCGACACGGTGACGGTGTGCGCGGCGTCGACGGCGTCGGCGGTGGTGAGGTAGTTGTCCTCGCCGGTGTTGATGATGATGCCGGCCCGCGCGTGCACCTGGCGGGAGAACCGCTGGTCGACGAACGTCCGGATCGGGTTGATGTCGCGGAAGAGGATGCCGTACATCGAGTCGTTGAGCATCATGTCCAGCCGCTGCAGCCCGCCCAGCACGGCGATCTCCGGCATGCACAGCCCGGACGCGTAGTTCGTCACCCGGATGTAGCGACCGACCTCTTTGGACACGTCGTCCATCGCGGCCCGCATGATGCGGAAGTTCTCCTGGGTGGCGTAGGTGCCGGCGAACCCGTGGTGCGTGGCGCCTTCCGGCACGTAGTCCAAAAGAGACTGTCCGGTGGAGCGGATCACCGCGATGATGTCCGCGCCGGCGCGGGCGGCGTTGGCGGCCTGCACGACGTCCTCGTCGATGTCGCCGGTCGCCACGATGAGGTAGATCCACGGCCGCTGTGCCGGGTTGCCGAACCGCGTGACCAGCTTGTCGCGCTGGGCCCGGTTGCGGTCGACCGCGCGCAGTCCCTTGGCGACCGCGGTGCGGCCGGCCTTCGCCGCGCGCTCGGCGTCGCGTCCACTCGGGACGGTGTACTGGATCTGGCCGGCGGCGGTGGCCTCGGCGAGCTCGGTGAGCGTCGACGAGGTCGTGCTCGCGCAGCGCGTGGAACGCGGGCAGCACCACGCCGTGCTCGAGGCCGCAGTGCTCGCGCACGGTGTCGACCACCCGGTTCACCCACGGCACGTCGCCGGCCCGGTGGGTCGAGTCCGCGCCGGTGATGCCGGCGAGGCGCAGCGTGGCGCGCTCGACCGCGACCGTGGTGTGCGCTCTGGCGATCTCGACCACGGGCTCGGCCGCGCGAGCGGCGAGCTTGCGCGCGGTGGCGACCACCTCGGGATCCAGGTCCAGCAAGCCCATCAATGCACCTCGTAGATCGTGTTTCCGTCAAGGACAGTGCGCAGGCAGGTCTCCTCGCGCCACACCGCGAACGTGGCGGGCGCGCCCACCGCGAGCGTCCCGCCGGTCTCGCCCGCCGCGACCCAGCCGCCGGCGGTGTGCGCGGCGAACGCGTCGTCGGACGACAGGCCCGAGCCCGGGTGTGCGGTGCTCCACCGCGGCGCGGACCGTGGCCCACGGGTCGACGGGCGTGACCGGCGCGTCCGAGCCGAACGCGAGCGTCAGCCCGGCGGCGGCGAGCATCGCGAACGGGTTGAGGCCGGCCGCCCGGTCGGCGCCGAGCCGCGTGGCGTACATGCCGTCCGGCCGCCCCACGCGGCGTCGAACGCCGGCTGCACCGACGCGACCACCCGGAACCGCGCGAGCTCGGCCGCCTGCTCCGCGGTGATCATCTCCAGGTGCTCCAGCCGGTGCCGGACCGCGCCGAGCGCCTGCTCCCCCACGACCTTCTCGGCCAGCTGGAAGCCCGCGACGACGGCGCCGACCGCGGCGTCGCCGATCACGTGGAAGCCGGCCTGCACACCGGCCTCCGAGCACGCGACCAGGTGCTCGGCGATCCGCTCCGCGTCCAGGTAGCGGGCACCCGCGGTGTACGGGCGCGTCGGCGTACGGCTCGCGCAGCGCCGCGGTGCGGGAGCCGAACGCGCCGTCCACGAACAGGTCCCCGGCGAGCCCGCGGGCGCCCGGCGGCCTGCTGCCGAACGCGCCCCAGTAGCCGACCACCCGCGGCAGCGCGCCGCGCAGGGCGAGCAGCTCCTGGAAGTCGTCCGCGCCGGAGATGTCCGGCCCACCGCACTCGTGCACGCAGGCCACGCCCATCGACGCGGCGTGGGTGAGGAACGCCAGCTGGGCCGCGCGGCGCTGGCCGGGGGTGATCGACTCGTGGGCCGCGCGGCGGACGTCGTGGTGGGCGTCGCGCGACAGCGGGGCGTCGGCCGACCAGCCCGGCGCCGTCCGTGCCTGCGGTGCCAGGTCGACCAGCGCGGTCGAGCAGAGCGCGGAGTGCGCGTCGACACGGGTCAGGTACACCGGCGTGGTGCCGGCGGCCGCGTCCAGCTCCGCGCGGGTCGGTGGCCGGTTCTCCGGCCAGCGGGTCTCGTCCCAGCCCGTGGCCGATCGCCAGCACACCCGGCTCGGCGCGGACCCGGTCGCGGACGGCGTCGAGCACGTCGGCGACGCAGGCGGCCCGGGTCAGGTCGAGCCCGGTGTGCAGCAGGCCGGCCGAGGTGGCGTGCACGTGCGCGTCGACGAACGCGGGCGCCACGAGCGCGCCGGCCAGGTCCACGGTCTCCCGGGCCGGCCCGGGCGGGTCGCCCGGGCCGAGCCAGGTGATCACGCCGTCCTCGACGACCAGCGAGGTCGCCGCGCCGCCGTGGATCCGGCCACCGGTGAACAGGGTCCTCATGTCGGGCTAGTGTGCCGTTCCCGCCGCTCGAACAGCTCGCGAACCCCTGGGGTCGTGCGGAGCAGGTCGAGGGCGAACGTCGCGTGGCCCGGCACGTAGCCGTTGCCGATCAGCATCCGCACGTCGGCGGCCAGGCCCTCGGCGCCGAGCGCGGCCGCGGAGAACGACGTGGCCATCGAGAAGAACACGATCGTGCCGCCGTCCGCGGTGGCCAGCACCGCACCGTGCTCGCAGCCGGGCACGTCCACGCACACCACCGTGACGTCGACCTGGCCGCCGACGGCCTCGGCCACCGCGACCGGGTCGCGGGCGTCGGCCAGCACGACCTCGTCGGCGAGGCCCGACGCGACGACGGCGTCCGCCTCCGCCCGGGTCGGCACGAGCGCGACCAGCCGGCCGGCGCCGGCGCGGCGGGCGGCGGCGAGCGACAGGCTGCCCGACTTGCCGCCTCCGCCCAGAACCAGCACGGACGCGTTCGCGCCGGCCTGGCGGACCACGCGGTCGGTGAGCGCCGGCGCGCCGCAGACGTCCAGTACGGACAGTGCGAGCTCGTCGGGCAGGTCGTCGGGGAGCACGGCGGCGATCGACCGTCCGAACAGGACGGCAGTGCCGCGGCACGGGATCTGCTCGCCCTCGCCGCTCCAGTCCGCGAGCTCGTCGTCGATCCGCAGTGGAGTGAGCGTGAGGGACACCAGCGTCGCGATCCGGTCGCCGCGTTTCAGACCGAGCGGGGACTCCGGGCCGACCTCGCGGACGGTCCCCAGAAGCATGCCACCCGATCCGGTGACCGGGTTGTGCATCTTTCCGCGCTCCGTGATGATGTCGAGCACCGCGCGCCGCACTGCCCCGGGTTCGCCGTGTTGTTCCCGTAGCTGTCGGTAGGACTGGCCGCGTCGAGGTTCAGCACCTCGACGTCGACCAGCACTTCATCCGGCCACGAGCGAACTTCCGTCGACAGTCGCCACGCTTGTTGCGGCAGCACCCCGGCAGGTTCGAGCACGCGATGTAGACCGTACGGCGACGTCACGCAACCCTCCTTCCGTAGGATTTGCGTCTGGGCTACGTTCTGGCAGCATATCTTTACGTCAACCGAGCAGCGAGGAGAACAGATGACGGCAGCACGCAGTGCGGTCACCGCCGCCACGACGGTCTCCGAGGCAGTCGACGAGACCGCTAAGCAACCGTACGAGTACGCCAGACGCGAGTTGGTCGAGCCCGACTGGCGCCGTTTCCCGGGCTGGCGGGACATCACGGACGCACAGTGGCGTGACGCTCAGTGGCAGCGCGTGCACTGTGTGAAGAACGTCAAGCAGCTGCGAGCGGTCGTCGGTGACCTGCTCGCCGAGTCGTTCTACGAGGACCTGGTCGCCGACCAGGAGAAGCTCGCGACGATGTCGATGCTGCTGCCGCCGCAGATGCTGAACACCATGGCGCCGGCCGCGGACCTCGAGCAGGACGCGTTCACCAAGGCGTTCCTCGCGGACCCCGTGCGCCGGTACATGATGCCGGTGGCGAGCGACCGCGATCCACAGTGGCCGAACCACCCGCACTCCTCTCGGGACTCCTTGCACGAGGCCGAGATGTGGGTCGTCGAGGGACTGACCCACCGCTACCCCACGAAGGTGCTGGCGGAGCTGCTCTCGACCTGCCCGCAGTACTGCGGGCACTGCACCCGGATGGACCTCGTCGGGAACTCGACCCCGCAGGTCGACAAGCACAAGCTGACGCTCAAGCCCGTCGACCGCCAGGACCAGATGATCGACTACCTCAAGCGCACGCCGGGCGTGCGGGACGTGGTGGTCTCCGGCGGCGACGTCGCCAACGTGCCGTGGCACCAGCTCGAGTCGTTCCTCATGCGACTGTTGGACATCGACACGGTGCGCGACATCCGGCTGGCCACCAAGGCGCTCGCCGGCATGCCGCAGCACTGGCTGCAGCCGAAGGTCGTCGAGGGCCTGGAGCGGGTGGCCCGCACCGCGGGCCGGCGCGGGGTCAACCTGGCGATCCACACGCACGTCAACCACGCGCAGTCGGTGACGCCGCTGGTCGCCGAGGCCGCGCGGACCGCGCTGGAGGTCGGCGTGCGGGACGTGCGCAACCAGGGTGTGCTGATGCGCGGTGTCAACGCGACGCCGGACGACCTGCTGGACCTGTGCTTCGCCCTGCAGGGGGAAGCGAACATCCTGCCGTACTACTTCTACATGTGCGACATGATCCCCAACGCCGAGCACTGGCGGGTCGCGGTGTGGGAGGCGCAGCAGCTCCAGCACGGGATCATGGGGTACCTGCCCGGGTATGCCACGCCGCGGATCATCTGCGACGTGCCCTACGTCGGGAAGCGGTGGGTGCACCAGCTCGCCGAGTACGACGTCGAGCGCGGCGTCTCGTACTGGACGAAGAACTACCGCACCGGCATCGAGCGCAACGATCCCGAGGCACTGTCGCGCCAGTACCCGTACTACGACCCGATCGCCACGCTGCCCGAGGCGGGCCAGAAGTGGTGGGCCGACTACGACGCCACCGACGACGCGGGCAAGGACGCCCTCGAAGACGAGGTGTAGCAGCGCACACGTGCTACGCCCGGCGAGCCTTCGCTCGCCGGGTGTAGCCGTGTCCGGGCCGGGTCAGCCGAAGCGGTCGGGGTTGGGCCCCGTCCTCAGTCCTCGGTCCAGAGTGGACAACCGGGCGATGTCCTCGTCGTCCAGCTCGAAGTCGAAGACGTCCAGGTTCTCCCGGATGCGCGACGGCGTGACCGACTTCGGGATCACCACGTTGCCGAGCCGCAGGTGCCAGCGCAGGACGACCTGCGCGGGCGTGCGATCGTGCTTCGCCGCGAGCTCGACGACGGCCTGCTCGCCGAGGAGGTCGCCGCCCTTGGCCAGCGGACTCCACGCCTCGGTGGCGACGCCGAGGTCGCCGTGCAGGCCACGAAGCTCGGCCTGCTGCAGGTACGGGTGCAGCTCGATCTAGTTCACCGCCGGCACGGTGCCGGTCTCGTCGATGATCCGGCGCAGGTGCGCGGGCTGGAAGTTCGACACGCCGATCGCCCGCACCCGCCCGTCGGCCTGCAGCTTCTCGAAGGCGCGCCAGGTGTCGACGTAGCGGTCGCTGCTTCGGGGCCGGCCAGTGGATCAGGTAGAGGTCGAGCTGGTCCAGGCCGAGCCGGGCGAGGCTGTCGTCGAACGCGCGCAGCGTCTCGTCGTAGCCCTGGTCGTCGTTCCACAGCTTGGTGGTGACGAACAGCTCCTCGCGCGGGATGCCACACTCGCGCAGCGCCCGCCCGACCCCTTCCTCGTTGTCGTAGGCCTTCGCCGTGTCGATGCCGCGGTAGCCCGCCCGCAGCGCCTCGGACACCGTCGCGGCCGTCTCGTCGGCGGGCACCTGGAACACGCCGAAGCCCAGCTGGGGCATGGGGACACCGTTGTTCAGGGTGACGTTCGGAATCGTCATGCGGCCTCGTGTACCCCCGACCGCCGGCAACCACACATACCGTGCGTGATTACGCATACGCACAGTGAAATGCCGGTCTTTGGGCCTACCACGAAAGGGGTGGGTCAGGAACACTCTCGCAGGTCGGTCGCACACACAACGCGACCTACTGATGCGAGGGAGACAGGCGTGTCCATCCGAAGAAGGACGCTCGCGGCGGCGATCCTGCCCGTGGTCGTGGCGAGCATGATCGGGCTCACCGCGGCCGTCCCGGCCCAGGCCGGACCCCAGCCGGCGGCGAGCGTGCAGGCCCAGGACGACCTCCTGGACCAGCTGAAGGCGGTGCCCGGGCTGACCGTCGTCTCCGAGGAGGCGGCGCCCGCCCCCGGCTACCGGTTCTTCTTCCTGACCTACCGCCAGGCGGTCGACCACCTCAACCCGCAGGGGCCGACCTTCGAGCAGCGCCTGCAGCTGCTGCACCGCGACACGTCGCGGCCGATGATCCTGCACACCACCGGCTACAACATGCCCGAGTTCGCGTTCCGCTCGGAGCCCACGGCGCTCGTGGACGGCAACCAGATCTCCGTGGAGCAGCGGTTCTTCAGCCCGTCGCGGCCCAACCCCGCGAACTGGAGCAAGCTCGACATCTGGCAGGCGGCCACCGACCACCACAAGATCGTCCAGGCCCTGAAGCCCATCTACGCCGGCAAGTGGATCTCCACCGGTGCCAGCAAGGGCGGCATGACCTCGGTCTACCACCGCCGGTTCTACCCGCGCGACGTCGACGGCGTGGTCGCCTACGTGGCGCCCAACGACGCCAACAACAAGCAGGACCAGGCGTACGACGACTTCTTCGCGAGCGTCGGCTCGACGCCGGCCTGCCGTACGGCGCTGGAGAACCTCCAGAAGGAGGCGCTGACCCGGCGCACGAACATGGTCGACCTGTACGACCAGTTCGCGGCGGAGAACGACCTCTCGTTCGACCAGGTCTTCGGCTCCACGGACAAGGCGTTCGAGATGACCGTGCTGGACACCGAGTGGGCGTTCTGGCAGTACTCGAGCGAGGCCGACTGCGGCTCGGTGCCGTCGCGCACGGCGACCGACCAGGAGATCTTCGACTTCATCGAGAACGTCGCCGGCTTCGAGTTCTACGCCGACGACGCGATCCTGTTCTACGCGCCGTACTACCGCCAGGCCGCGACGCAGCTGGGCTGGCCGCAGCCGAAGTTCAAGTACCTCAAGGGTTTGCTGCACTACCCGAACCTGTACGTGGCGAACTCCAGCCTGCCGCCGGACCTGCGGGCCTCGCACGACCCGTGGCCGATCGGTGACGTCGACCGGTGGGTCAGCAAGGACGCGAGCCAGATGCTGTTCGTGTACGGCTCCGACGACCCGTGGGGCGCCGAGCCGTTCCACCCGAGCAACAAGGACTCGTTCACCTACACCGCGCCGGGGGCCAACCACGGCGCGAACATCGCGCGGCTGACCGCGACCGACCGGGCCGCCGCGACCGCGACGGTGCTGCGCTGGGCCGGCGTGAGCGCCGCCCCGGCCAAGCGGTCCGCCGAGGTCAGCACGCTCGACCAGCGGGACCCGCGCAACATCCGCCGCCCGCTGTAAGAGGTCACGAAGACGGCGCTCCCGGTCATCGGGAGCGCCGTTCTCGTCCGCCGACCGCTACTCTGAGTGCGATGCGACCGAGCGGATGGCGAGCCTGGATCGCGCTCGCGGTGGTAGTGCTGCTGCTCGGCACGGTCCTGCTCGTGGGCGACGACCTCGCGCCCGAACCCACCCCCCTGCCCGGCCCGCCGCAGGACGCGCCGCGGGTCATGGTCGCGATGGGCGACAGCACGATCTCCGGCGAGGGCGCGGGCGACTACGAGGAGGACACCGACGGCGAGAACGGCGACTGGTGCCACCGCTCCCCGCACGCGTCCATCCACCAGACCGGCCTGCTGACCATCGACCGGACGTTCAACCTCGCGTGCTCGGGCGCCCCGTCGCCGCAGGTCGGGCTCGGCGACGTCGAGCAGTACACCGAGCCGTCGCAGGCGAAGCGGCTGGCGCCGATCGCCGCGCGCAACAGGGTCACCGCGGTCGTCGTGGCCGCGGGCGCCAACGACGAGCCAGCGTTCTCCCACGTGCTGAACGCGTGCGTCGAGGCGTGGACCGGCCGCGGCGAGCCGTGCGGCGAGTCGGTCGGCCCGGACTGGCAGGACCGGGTGGACGACATGGTGCCGAAGCTGGAGAAGGCGCTCGACGACATCCGCACGGTGATGAGCAACGCGGGCTACGCGGAGTCGGACTACGAGCTGATCGTCCAGTCCTACGCCGCGCCGGTGGGTCCCGACGTGGCGCGCGGCCTGCAGGACCTGTCCGGCTGCCCGTTCCTCGTCGACGACCTGCGCTGGGTGCAGGAGACCGCGGTGCCGGTCCTGACCGCCGGCGTCCGCAAGGCCGCCGCGCATGCCGGCGCGCGGTTCCTGGACCTGTCCCGCGCGGGCAACGGCCACGAGGCCTGCTCGTCGGAGCGCGACCCGAGCCACGAGTGGTTCCGCCGCCTGGCGGTCGAGTGGGACGACCTGCAGCACGAGGACCGCGCGACGCACGCGCTGCAGGAGTCGTTCCACCCCAACGTGACCGGGCACCGCCAGATAGGCCGCTGCCTGGGCGAGTTCGTCGACACCGGGGACCGGGCGGCGGCGTGCCTGGCGGGCGAGGACGGCAACCTCCACGCGGCCACCAGCCGGGGGCCGTAGGCGCGCACGTGGGTCAGGTGGCGGTCTTCCGGGCGCGGAAGGCGGCCGCCTTCACCCGGTTCTGGCACGACGTCGAGCAGAACCGGCGGGTGCCGTTGCGGGAGATGTCGACGTAGACGCGGTCGCAGCCGGCCGCGTTGCAGATGCCGAGCCGGTCGATGGCCGCGTTGCCCAGCACGATCGCGAGGGCCGTGGCCATCGAGGCTGCCCAGCTGACCGCCCACTCGGCGTCCGCGCTGTGGAAGTGCAGGTGCCACGGCTCGTCGTCGTGGCGCGACAGCGTCGGGACGGCGCCGGTGCTGCGCATGATCGAGTTCAGCGTCAGGCACGCGCTGTCGACATCGCCCGCGTCGACCAGCTCGACGACCTGGCGCATCCGCGACGCCCACGCCGCCAGCTCGGCCGCCTCCTCCTCGGTCGGGTGCCCCGGCGTGCGCCCGCGCGGCACCGCGTCCCGCACCGCCGCGACCAGGTCGGCCGGCCCGGGGAACTCGCGGCCGTGGCGCTCGCCGGGCGTCACGTCGTTGATCAACGTCACGACGTAACCCACGACATCACTCGTGTGACTGTCGAACTCCACTTGACCAGTTACCTCCCGGCCGGTTAACGTCACTGTCGTCAAGAATATAGACAGTCACGGAGGTTCGCGATGCTGGGTACGACGGCACAGCGGTGGGTTCAGCGCTGGGACGCGCAGCAGGAACGCTACATCCCGGACCGCGAGGAGCGGTTCCGCGTCGTGATCGACGTCGTCCGCGCCGCGGTCGGCACGGGGCCTGCCGACGTGGTCGACCTGGGCTGCGGGCCCGGGTCGCTGTCGGCACGCCTGGCGAACGCACTCCCCCAGGTCAACGTGGTCGGGGTGGACGCCGACCCGCTGCTGCTCGGCCTCGGCACGGCGAACACCGGCCCGCGCGTGCGGCTGGTCGAGGCCGACCTCGGCGGCCCGGCCTGGCCGGACCGCGTCGGGATCGCCGGGCAGTGGGACGCGGCGGTGTCCTCGACCGCGCTGCACTGGCTCGACCCCGACTCGCTCGCCGCGCTCTACCGGACGCTGGCCGTGCGGCTGCGGCCCGGCGGCGTGTTCGTCAACGCCGACAAGATGGACCCCGGTCTGTCCACTATGGACAGGATCGCGGCGTCCGTGCGCGAGGCACGGATCGCGCGGATGGGCACCGACCGCAACGAGGACTGGGCGCAGTGGTGGGACGCGCTCGACACGGACGCGGACCTCGCCCCGCTGCTCGACGGCCGCGCCGCCGCGCCGATCGACCACACCGAGAACGAGCTGACGATCGGCCAGCACGCGGAGTTGTTGCGGGCGGCCGGTTTCGCCGAGGCAGCCCCGATCTGGCAGTTCGGCGACGACCACGTCCTGGTGGCCGTGCGCTAGAGGGCCGGCGAGCGACCTTCGTACGGAGTGGACAGTACGACCGTGGTGCGGGTGGACACCTTGGCCGACTCGCGGATCCTGCGCAGCAGGTCCTCGAGGGCGGCCGGGGAGGCCACCCGCACCAGCAGGATGTAGGACTCGTCACCGGCCACCGAGTAGCAGGCCTCGATCTCCCGGATGTGGTTGAGCCGGCTGGGATAGTCGTCCGGCGCGGCCGGGTCGATCGGGGTCAGCGAGATGAACGCGGTCAGCGGCAGCCCGATCACCTCGGCGTTGAGCTGCGCGACGTACCCGCGGATCACGCCGCGCTGCTCGAGGCGGCGCACCCGCTGGTGCACGGCCGACACCGACAGGCCGACCCGCTCGGCGAGGTCGGTGAAGCTGCACCGGCCGTCCGCGGCCAGCTCCCGCGCGATGGCCTGGTCGATCGGCTCCAGCTCCGACGTGGCGGTCATCGGGTCGGCAGCACGGTCAGGTCGTGCGGCCGGACGTTCAGCGGCTCGACGCCGTCGGCCGTGACCACCACGATGTCCTCGATCCGCGCACCCCACCGGCCCGGCTGGTAGATCCCCGGCTCGACCGAGAACGCCATGCCCGGCTCGAGCGGCATCGTGTTGCCGGCGACGATGTACGGGTCCTCGTGCACGTCGAGCCCGATGCCGTGCCCGGTGCGGTGGATGAAGTACTCGCCGAACCCGGCGTCGGCGATCACGGTGCGGGCCGCCGCGTCCACGTCCTGCGCCACGACACCCGGCCGCACGGCGTCGACCGCCGCCTGCTGCGCGGCCTGCAGCACCGCGTAGGTGCCCGCCACGTCCGCGTCACGCGGCTCACCGAGCACGTAGGTCCGCGTGCTGTCCGAGCAGTAGCCCTCCTCGACCGGCCCGCCGATGTCGACCACGACGACGTCGCCCGCCTCGATCACCCGGTCGGACACACCGTGGTGCGGGCTCGCGCCGTTGGGGCCCGAGCCGACGATCACGAACTCGGCGACCGTGTGGCCCTCCTCGACGATCGCGGCCGCGATGTCCGCGCCGGCCTCCGCCTCGGTCCGGCCGACCCGCACGAACTCGGCCATGCGCGCGTGCACCCGGTCGATCGCCGCGCCCGCCCGGCGCAGCGCGTCGATCTCCGCCGCGTCCTTGCGCATCCGCAGCTCGCGCACGATCGGCCCGGCCAGCACCTGGTCGGCTCCCGGCAGCGCGCCGCGCAGGCCCAGCACGTGCAGCGCCGGCATCACGTCGCCGAGCGCCACCCGCGACGCCCCGCCGACCAGCGACGCGACCAGCGCGTACGGGTCCTCGGCGTCGACCCAGGTGGCGACCTCGACGCCCAGCTCGTCCGTCGGCACCGCGGCGTAGCCCGGCGCCTCCAGCTTCGGCACCACGAGCACCGGCCGCGCGCCCTCGGTCGGCAGCACCAGGCAGGTCAGCCGCTCGAACGAGCTGCCCGACCCGCCGAGCAGGTAGCGCAGGTCCGAGCCGGGCGCCATGAGCATGGCGTCCACGCCGGCGGTCCCGGCCGCCTCCCGGGCGCGGTCCAGGCGCGCGCGCAGTGCCGTCGGATCGATCGCGGAAACGGTGGTCGACATGCGGGAAAGCCTAGTCCCTGGCACTCCGCCGCCCGTGTCAGCGACGTGTCAGCGCGGCGTGGCCCGGTCTCAGGGCCCTGTCAGGTGCGCGGGCGAATGTTGGAGTCACGAACCCACCGACCAAGGGGGAACCCAACCATGAACCACGCAGTTCTGGCCGAAGGGCTGGAAAAGCGGTTCGGCGAGACGACCGCGCTCGCCGGCGTCGATCTCGCGGTGCGCACGGGGAGCGTGCTGGGCCTGCTCGGCCCCAACGGCGCCGGCAAGACCACCGCGGTGCGCATCCTGACCACGCTGCTGCGGCCGGACGCCGGCCACGCGCAGGTCTGCGGTCACGACGTCGTGCGCGAGGCACACCAGGTCCGCCGGCTGATCGGCCTGACCGGGCAGTACGCCTCGGTCGACGAGATGCTGACCGGCGCGGAGAACCTGCTGCTCATCGGCCGGCTGCTCGGCCAGCCGCGGGCCGCGGCCAAGCGCCGCGCCCGCGAGCTGCTCGAGCAGTTCGACCTGACCGACGCCGCCAACCGCGCGGCCAAGACCTACTCCGGCGGCATGCGGCGCCGCCTCGACCTGGCCGCGAGCCTGGTCAGCCGGCCGCGCGTGCTGTTCCTCGACGAGCCGACCACCGGGCTGGACCCGCGCAGCCGGCTCGACATGTGGCAGATCGTCCGCGACCTGGTCGCCGACGGCGTGACGGTGCTGCTGACGACTCAGTACCTGGACGAGGCCGACCAGCTGGCGGACGAGATCGCGGTCGTCGACCACGGCCGCGTCATCGCCACCGGCACGCCGGCCGAGCTCAAGGCACGCACCGGCGCCCAGCCGCTGGTCGTGCGCCCCGCCGACGCCGCCGACCTGCCGATCGTGCTGTCCATCGTGCGCGACGTGACCGCCGCCGAGCCGGTCGTCGAGGGGGCGACCGTGACCGCGGCGGTGACCGACCCGGCGCTGCTGCCGGCGGTCGTGCGCCGCCTCGACGACGCCCAGGTGCTGGTCGCCGAGCTCGCGCTGCGCGACGCCAGCCTGGACGAGGTCTTCCTCGGTCTCACCGGCCACCGGGCCATCGCGGAGACCGAGTCCACCACCGAGACGGAAGGAGTGCCGGCATGACGACACTGACAGCCACGTCGACGGCCCCGCTCGCCCCGGCGCGAACCCGGCCGCTGGAGGGCCTCGCGCAGAGCGCGTCGCTGTCCTGGCGGACGCTCGTGCAGATCAAGCACAACCCCATGGAGCTGATCGACTTCACCATCCAGCCGATCATGTTCCTGCTGCTGTTCACCTACGTGTTCGGCGGCGCGATCTCCGGGTCCACCGGCGACTACCTGACCTTCGCGCTGCCCGGGATCATCGTGCAGAACGCCTGTTCGGCACGCTCAACACCGGCGTCGGGCTCAACACCGACCTGACCAAGGGCGTGTTCGACCGGCTGCGCGCCCTGCCGATCGCGCGGTGGTCGCCGCTCGCCGGGCGGATCGTGGCGGACATGGCCAAGCAGGCGTGGGCGATGGGGCTGCTGCTCGGCCTCGGCGCGATCATGGGCTTCCGGGTCGGCACCGGCGTCGCCGGCGTGCTGGGCGCGTTCGGCCTCACGCTGGTGTTCGCGATGGCGTTCTCCTGGATCTCGGTGCTCGTCGGCATGCTGGTGAGCGACCCGGAGAAGGTCATGATCTTCGGGTTCGCCGTGATGTTCCCGCTGACGTTCGTGAGCAACGCGTTCGTGCCGAGCGACACGATGCCGGGCTGGCTGCAGGGCTGGGTGGACATCAACCCGGTCACGAAGCTGGCCGACGCGGTGCGCGGCCTGCTCGTCGGCGGGCCGGTGGCGGGGCCGACGGCGGCGGCGCTGCTCTGGGCGGCGGGCATCCTGGCGGTGTTCGCGCCGCTCGCGGTCCGTGCGTTCAAGCGGCGGGTCTGAGCCCGGACAGCTCTCGCACGGTGTCCACTGTGGCCTTCCGGCCGCGCGCGTACGACTCGGCGAACACCTCGTCGCCGAGCTCGGCGCGCGCGGCCACCGCCATGTCCACGGCGTCGTCGTCGGACTCGTCCGGCACGCCGCGGACCGCGTCGCTCGCGCCGAGCAGCTCGGCCGCCCGCGCCACGTCGCCGCGGCGCAGTGCGATGTCGGCCACGCCGACCAGGACACGCCCGATCACCGGCGCGTCGTTGGACTCCAGCGCGAGGTCCAGCGCCGTCGAGTGGGCCGCGACCGCCCCGTCCAGGTCCCCCTCGGCCGCGGACAGGAAGCCCAGCGAGGTGCTCAGCACCGCCTCGAACTGCGGCGCGATCGAGCCCATGTGCGCCGAGATCCGGCCCGCCCGGGTCAGCTCCGCGCGGGCGAGCGCGAGGTCGCCGCGGCGACGGGCGAAGTCGCCGCTCGCGTGTGCCACGCCGGCGAGCGACTCGGGCAGCCCGGACCGGTCGGCGTCGCGGCGGGCGTCGGCGAGCACCGCCACCGACTCCTCGTGCCGGCCCGTCCGGGCCAGCAGCTGGGCCAGCCGCAGCCGGTAGCCCACCAGGTCCTCGTTGGTGACCAGCTCCGCGAACTGCGCGACGGCCTCCCGGTACATCCCGATCGCCGCCTCGAAGTCCCCGCGCCAGGAGACCAGATCGGCGAGCGCGCACAGGGAGAACGAGATGCCCCACCGGTCCCCCAGCTCGCGGTAGGCCGCGAGCCCGACGCGGAAGTCGGCCTCCGCGTGGTCGTGTCCCCGGCCGGAGTTCAGCGCCGCGTGCGCGCGCATCACCAGTGCCGTGCCGCGCACCCACGGGTCGGCGTCCCCGACGAGGTCGGCCATCACCTCCTCCGGCAGCACCTGGCGCGCGGCGGGCCCGTAGGTCGCCAGGACCTCCTTGAGCGGCACGATCAGCCGCAGCAGCGGGTGCTCGTGGGACTCCACCCGGTCCGCGTGCTCGACCGCCTTGTTGAAGTACTCGATGGCCTTGCCCTGGTCGCGCAGCCCGTCGATGGCGAAGAGCGCGCCCAGCCCGTAGGCGAGCGCGCGGTCGGCCACCGCCACCTCGCCGGTCATCGCGAGCACGTCGCCCGCCAGCTCGCCGCCCTCGACCTTGTGCCCGTGCACCCACCAGTACCAGCCGATGTCGGCGAAGAACCGGGTGGCGGTGGCGGTGTCGCCGAGGGCGACCGCGGTGCGCAGACCCGTCGCGATGTTGTCGCCGTCCTCGTCGAGCCGGGCGAGCCAGTCCAGCTGCTCGGCGCGGCGCAGGTGCGGCTCGGCGGCCGCGACGAGGTCGGCGAAGCAGCGCACGTGCGCCCGGCGGGTGCGCTCGAGGTCGCCGGCCTCGGTGAGCCGCTCGACGCCGTACGCCTTGATCGTCTCCAGCAGCCGGTACCGGCCGGCGGCGGTGAGCACCACGAGCGACTTGTCGACCAGCGAGGACAGCAGGTCGAGCACGTCCTCGGCCGGCAGTCCCGCGTCCGTGCACACCTGCTCGGCCGCGTCCAGCGTGGCGCCGCCGGAGAACACCGCGAGCCGCGCGAGCAGCGTGCGCTCCGGCGGGGTGAGCAGCTCCCAGCTCCAGTCGACGACCGCGCGCAGCGTCTGGTGGCGCGGCAGGGCCAGCCTGCTGCCGCCGGTGAGCAGCCGGAAGCGGTCGTCGAGGCGGGTGGCGACCTGCTCCGGGGACAGCGTGCGCAGCCGCGCGGCGGCCAGCTCGATGGCGAGCGGCATGCCGTCGAGCGCCCGGCAGATGTGGATCATGTGCAGCCCGGTGCGGTCGTCGACGGCGAACCCGGGGCGCACCGCGCTCGCCCGGTCGGCGAGCAGGCGCATCGAGGGGAACGCCATCGCCTGGTCGCGGCTCGCGCCGGCGGGTGGCAGGGGCAGCGGGTCGACCGGCCAGAGCGTCTCGCCGGTGATGCCGAGCGGTTCGCGGCTGGTGGCGAGGATCCGCAGCCGCGGGCAGTCGCCGAGCAGCCGGTTCGCCAGCGCCGCGGCGGCCTCGATCAGGTGCTCGCAGTTGTCGAGCACCAGCAGCATCGAGCGGGTGGACAGCGCCGCCGCGAGCCGGTCGATGGGCTCGGTGGTCTCGTTCGGCACGCCGAACGCCCGCGACGTGCTGATCAGCGCGTGACCCCGCAGCCCGAGCGCGGACAGCACGGCCTGCGGCAGGTCGGCCGCGTCGCTGACCGGGGCCAGCTCGACCAGCCACACGTCCCGCATCCGCGTCAGCAGCGTGCGGGCGACCTCGGTGGCGAGCCGGGTCTTGCCGGATCCGCCGGGGCCGGTGAGTGTCACCAGCCGGGCCTCGCCGACCATCGCGGAGACCCGGGCCAGGTCGGTGTCGCGGCCGACGAAGCTGGTGATCGCGGCGCGCAGGTTGGTGTGCGGGCGCTCCTGCCGCGGCTCGCTGCCGCGCAGGACCGACAGGTGCAGCGCGGCGAGCTCCGCGGACGGGTCGGCGCCGAGCTCGGCGGCCAGCGCGTCACGGACCCGGGCGTAGACGGCGAGCGCGTCGCTCGACCGGCCGGCCTGGGACAGCGCCCGCATGAGCAGTCCGGCGAAACGCTCGTGCAGCGGGTACTCGGCGACCAGCGACTCCAGCTCGGCGACGAGATCGTCCTGGTGCCGCGCGAGATCGGCCTCGATGCGGTCGCCCAGCGCGGCCAGCCGCAGCTCCTGGAGCCGGGCCAGCGGCGCCTGCGCGAACGCCGCGTCGGCCGCGTCGGCGAGCGCGGGCCCACGCCACAGGGCGAGCGCGTCGCGCAACGTCCGCGCCGCGAGCGCCGGGTCCTCGCCCAGCGCGGCCCGGCCCCGCGCCGCGAGGTGTTCGAAGCGGTGCAGGTCGACGGCGTCGGGCGGCAGGGCGAGCCGGTAGCCGGCCGGCGTCGACTCGACCGCTGGCTCGGGCAGGGTCCGGCGCAGCCGGGAGACCAGCGCCTGCAACGCGTTCGTGGCCTCGGCCGGCGGCTCCTCGCCCCAGACGCCGTCGATGAGCCGTGCCGTGGTGACCACCCGGCCGGGGTCGAGCGCCAGCAGGATCAGCAGCGTGCGCAGCCGCGCGCCGGTGATCTCCACCGGCCGCCCGTCGTCGGCGTGGACCTCCACCAGGCCGAGCATCGCGATCCGCACGTGTTCGATTCTCCACTGTCGGTCCGACATGGCAGGCTGGCGCCTGTGAGTCGTCCCCTTGCGCTGCTGGACTCGGCCAGCCTGTACTTCCGCGCCTACTTCGCGACCGTCCGGTCACTGCCCGATGCGATGACCGCCCCGGACGGTACGCCGATCAACGCCGTCCGCGGGTTCGCCGACATGATCGCCCGCCTGCTCACCGAGCGGAAGCCGGAGCGGCTCGTGGCCTGCCTGGACGCGGACTGGCGCCCGGCGTTCCGGGTCAAGGCGCTGCCCTCGTACAAGGCGCACCGGGTGGCCGACCCGAAGAACAACGTCGAGGAGGTGCCCGACACGCTGACGCCGCAGGTCCCGATCATCCTCGACCTGCTCGACGCGGTCGGGATCGCCACCGCCGAGGCCGCGGGCTACGAGGCCGACGACGTGATCGGCACGCTCGCGCACCGCGAGGCGACCCATCCGGTGGAGGTCGTCTCGGGTGACCGGGACCTGTTCCAGGTGGTGCGTTACGAGCCGACCCCGGTGTCGGTCATCTACGTCGGCCGCGGCTGGGCGAAGGCGGAGCAGCTCGGGCCGCGCGAGCTGGCCGCGCGCTACGACCTGCCGGTGGAGAACAGCGGCGCGGCCTACGCCGACATGTCGCTGCTGCGCGGCGACCCGTCCGACGGGTTGCCCGGCGTGGCGGGCGTCGGCGAGAAGACCGCGGCGAAGCTGATCACCCGGTTCGGGTCGCTGGAGGGCCTGCTCGCAGCCGCGGCCGCGGGCGACAAGATGGTGCCGCTGCGGGTAAAGGAGGCGTTGAAGGACGCCGCGTCGTACGTCGCCGCCGCGCCGCTGGTGGTGCGGGTGGCCCTGGACGCCGCGGTGATCGTGGACCGCGACGACGCCGTACCCACCGAGCCGCGTGACCTCGACCGGGTGCGGGCGCTGCAGGAGAAGTGGGACCTCGGCACGTCGGTGGACCGCCTGCTGGCCGCCCTGCCGGCTGCGCACGCCTAACGGGACGCGGCGAAGTCCGAGAGGTCGCGGCCCGGTTCGTCCGGGCCGCAGCCGGTGGCGAGTACGGCGGCGAGCGCGAGCAGGGCCGCGAGGAGCACGCGTCGCACCGTCAGACCTTTCCGCCGGGGAGTCAGAACAAGCTACCGCACCAGGCCGGCCGGTCCGTGGCGAACAGCACGTCGGCGGCGGCGAGCGCGGCCGGATCGTGGGCGGTGAGCCGGCCGATCGCGGCGAGCGTCGACGGGCGCCAGGTGCCGAGGTAGACCATGCCCAGCGTCTCCACGCTCATCGTGAGCGCGGGCGCCGCCGCCGTCCTGTCCGTCCCGTGTGGACTGATCAGGTAACGGCCGGAGTTGTTGGGCAGCAAGGGATCCACGACCTCGATCACGACGGGGTCGCCCGGCCCGTACGCGCGGGCGGCGAGCGCGGCCGGCACGTCGACGACCCGCAGCCACAGCTCGTCGTCCGGCTCGCTGCGGACCGCGAACAAGTTGACGAGCATCGCCTCGATCGGGTCGTCGACCGGCCGGATGTAGGCGGTGAGCTCCTCCACCAGGTCGATGCCGACCAGGTAGCGCCACAGGTCGTTCGTGACGGCCTGGCCGGTGGCCTGGAAGTCGAGCACCTGCACCCCGGAGCCGACGCGCGGGTCGTCGGAGTTGAACCCGCCCGGCCGGTAGGCGACCCACCCGCCGACCGTGCCGTCGCGGTCGAAGTGGGCGGCGACGCGCAGGTACTCGAGCCGCAGGCGGCGTTCGTAGCTCAGCACCCACCACGCGGCCGAGCGGCCCATCAGCCCGGTCCGCGTGGGCTGCACCCGCGGGTAGGCGTCGGGCAGCAGGCGCAGCGCCTCGTCGGTGGTGAGCAACCGCACGGTGCCGGCGGTCGGCACGTCGTCGCGCAGGCGGGCGCGGGGCGAGCGGATCTTGATGGTGCGCCCGAGCGTGCCGAGGCCGTAGCCGAACCGCCCGTAGATGGTCGGTTCGGTGGCGTGCAGCGCGGCGAGCGGCTCGCCCGCGGCGGCGAACTCGGCGAGCTGGCGGCGCATCATGCCGGTCAGCGCACCGCGGCGGCGATGGTCGGTGCGCACCCCGACCGCGGTGACCGCGGCCATCGGCAGGCTTGCCCCGCCGGGCACCGTGAGACTGGAGGACAGCGACGCCACCGTGCCGACCATCGTGTCGCCCGCGAACGTGCCGATGGTGCGGCCGGGTTCGTAGACCCTGGCCCAGACGGCCCACTTCTCGTCATCGAGCGGCTCTTCGTGCACCGCCTCACGGAAGACGATGCTGGCCTGGCGGAGCTCGCCGTCGTCGAGCACGCGGACGTCGAGCTCACCCGCCCGTGCGGGCGCGAGTGTCTGGGTCACCGCCCGATGATGACTCCTCGACGCGGCCGGCGCGACCGGGTTACTACTTGCCTTCCGGCGTGGAGACCTCGTACTGGCCGTCGTTGTTCACGACGGTGATCTTGACGGTCTGCTCCTCGTCGCGGATGGTCACCTTGCAGTCGAAGGTGCTGCCCTGCTTGACCTCCTGGTCGGCCGGGCAGTCCACTTGGAGATGTCCTCGGCGGGCTCGTTGTAGTTCTCCACGAGGATCTTCTTCACGCCGTTGTCACCCTCGAGCGCGGACTCGTCGAAGACCTTCTTCGTCAGGAAGCCCGGCGTCACGAAGCCCAGCACACCGAAGGCACCCGCCGCGAGCACGACGACCACCACGACGACCCAGATCCACGCGCTGCCACCCTTCTTGGGCGGCGGCCCGTAGGGCGACTGCCCCGGAAAGCCCGGCTGCTGCTGGCCGTACCCGCCGTAGGGCTGCTGTTGCTGCTGGCCGTACGGATACTGCTGGGTCGGCTGCGGCTGGCCGTAGCCGCCGTAGGGCTGCTGCGACGGATCCGGCTGGCCGTAAGGCTGCTGCGGCTGCCCGTACCCCTGACCCGGCGTCTGCGCGGGAAACCCGCCGGACGGCGTGCCCGGGGTCGGCCCGCCGCCGTAGGGCTGCTGTCCCCACTGCTGCTGCGGGTCGTTCCCACCGGGAGGCCCGTAAGGGCTGGTCATCGTTCGCCTCCGAAGTCGGGTCTGCTCTGCGCGCGATCAAACCATATCGGCCGGTGTACACCGCGTGTGCTCCGCCACGCGATGTGCAGCCGTCTGGCCCAAGGAAAGCCCGAGGAAAGCGGCCTCAGGCGGTGCCGAGCGCGACGACACCACGCCGCATGCTGCGCACGGCCTCGTCCGCCGCCGCGCCGACAGGGTGACGCTTGCCCATCACGTCGCGCAGCTGGTCGAGCAGGTCGATCACCTGCCGGCACCACCGCACGAAGTCGCCGGCGGAGATCTCGCTGCCCGCGGACTCGGACGCGGTCATGACCCGCTCCAGCGACTCGCCGCGCGCCCAGCGGTACACCGTCCACGCGAAGCCCGCGTCCGGCTGCCGGGTCCGCTCCAGCTTGTGCCGCCGCTCGTCGGCCTCCAGGGCGGTCCACAGCCGCGCCGTCTCGGCCAGCGCGTCGGTCACCGGCCCGGCCGGCACCCGCGGCTCGCTCGGCCCGTCCCGGCGCGCCTCGAACACCAGCGCCGACACGACCGCCGCGAGCTCCGGCGCGGCCAGCGAGTCCCACACGCCGTTGCGCAGGCACTCCGCCGCCAGCAGGTCCGACTCGCTGTAGAGCCGGGCCAGCCGCCGCCCGTCGTCGGTGACCTGGTCGGTGACCTCATCGCCCCCGGCCGCGGGGGCGAGGTAGCCGCGTTCGGTGAGCAGCGCCCGGATCCGGTCGAAGGCGCGGGCCAGCGAGTGCGTGGTGGCCGCGACCTTCTGCTCCAGCTGCCGGGTCTCCGCGGTCAGCCTGCGGTGCCGCTCGGCCCAGCGGGCGTGCACTTCGCGGTCGTCGCAGCCGTGACAGGGGTGCGCCCGCAGCGCGCGGCGCAGCGCCGCCAGCTCGCCGTCCTCGTCCGAGCCTTCCCCGCGCCGCCGGTTGCGGGCCGGCGCCTCGATGCCGGTGTTGCGCAGCGTCGACGCGAGGTCGCGGCGCGAGCGCGGCGAGCGCAGGTCGACCTGCTTGGGCAGCTTGACCCGGCCGAGCGCCGCGACCGGCGTGGGGAAGTCGGCCACCGACAGCCGCCCGGCCCACCGGTCCTCGGTGATCACCAGCGGCCGCGGCTCGCCCATCGGGTCCAGCCCCGGGTCGACGACGATCGCGAGCCCCGAGCGGCGGCCGGAGGGCACGGCGATGACGTCGCCCCTGCGCAGCGACTCCAGCGACCGCGCCGCCTCCGCGCGCCGGGCGGTGGCGTTCTTGCGGGACAAGGACTTCTCCCGCTCGGACAGCTTCGCCCGCAGCTCCATGTACTCCGCGAAGTCGCCGAGATGGCAGGTCATCGACTCCTGGTAGCCGTCGAGCGCCTCGCGGTTTCGCTCGATGCGCCGCGACAGCCCGACCACCGACCGGTCGGCCTGGAACTGCGCGAACGACTGCTCGAGAAGGTCGCGGGCGGCCGTCGCGCCGAGCCGGTTGACCAGGTTGACGGCCATGTTGTACGCGGGCCGGAACGACGAGCGCAGCGGGTAGGTGCGCGTCGACGCGAGCCCGCCGACCGCCTTCGGGTCCACACCCGGGCCCCACACGACGACCGCGTGCCCCTCGATGTCGATGCCGCGCCGCCCGGCCCGGCCGGTGAGCTGCGTGTACTCCCCCGCGGTCAGCTCGACGTGCGCCTCGCCGTTGTACTTGACCAGCCGCTCGAGCACGACCGTGCGCGCCGGCATGTTGATGCCCAGCGCCAGCGTCTCGGTGGCGAACACGACCTTCACCAGACCGCGGACGAACAGCTCCTCCACGGTCTCCTTGAACGCCGGCAGCAGCCCCGCGTGGTGGCTCGCGAAGCCGCGCTCGAGCGCCTCGCGCCACTCCCAGAACCCCAGCACCCGCAGGTCGGCGTCGGCGAGGTCCTTCGTGCGGGCGTCGACGACGAGGCGGATCTCCGCGACCTCCGCCTCGCTGTTCATCCGCAGCCCCGAGCGGACGCACTGGCCCACGGCGGCGTCGCAGCCGACCCGGCTGAACACGAACACGATGGCCGGCAGCAGCCCGGCGCCGTCGAGCTTGGCCACGACGTCGACCCGCGCCGGCGGCCGGAACCGCGGGCCCCGCGGTGGCGCGCCCCGGCCGCGGCCCCGGTTGCGCGGGCCCTGCCACGGCGCCTGCTGGCGGACCGCGTCCTCGGTGCGGCGCACCAGGTCCGGGTTGATCTTCGGCTGGCCGTCGGCGTCCTCGCCGGCGAAGAGGTCCAGCATCCGGCCGGACACCATCATGTGCTGCCACAAGGGGATCGGCCGGATCTCGTCGACCACGACGGTCGTGTCGCCCCGCACCTCGACGAGCCAGTCGCCGAACTCCTCGGCGTTGCTGACGGTTGCCGACAGGCTGATCAGCCGCACCCAGTCCGGCAGGTGCAGGATGACCTCCTCCCACACCGCGCCGCGGAACCGGTCGGCGAGGTAGTGCACCTCGTCCATCACGACGTAGCCGAGCCCGTCGAGCGTCGAGGAGCCCGCGTAGAGCATGTTGCGGAGCACCTCGGTGGTCATCACGACGATCGGCGCGCTGCCGTTGATCGAGGAGTCGCCGGTGAGCAGGCCGACCATCTTCGGGCCGTACCGCTCGGTCAGGTCGGCGAACTTCTGGTTCGACAGCGCCTTGATCGGCGTGGTGTAGAAGCACTTGCGGCCCTCGGCGAGCGCGAGGTGGACGGCGAACTCGCCCACGACGGTCTTGCCCGCCCCGGTCGGCGCGCACACCAGCACGCCGTGCCCGTCCTCCAGCGCGGCACACGCCTCGTCCTGGAACGGGTCGAGCTCGAAGGGCAGTTGCCGGACGAACTCGGTCAGCCTGGGATAGCTGGACCGGCGCCGCGACGCCGCATAAGCCTCGGCCGGAGATGGGGAGGGGCTGCTGGCCACAGACTTCAGACTTCCATACGGGACCGACGTCAGCTTGGGCGGCCGACCACCGTGAGGGCGCCGGGCACGCAGCTGACCTCGACGGGCAGCGGGCCGATGCGCTCGCCGTCGGCGTAGGCGACCCAGCCGTTGGCCTCCCCGAGGCGCACCTCGCGGGCGCGGGAGGTCGTGACGATCGGGTTGTGCACGTGGTTGCCGGTACGCAACCCGGGCAGCATCTTGATCAGGTCGAAGCGGCTGGCGCGCCCGACCAGCGTGACGTCGAACAGCCCGTCGGTCGGGTCGGCGTCCGGGCAGATGGGGATGCCGCCGCCGTAATGCGGGATGTTGCCGACGGCGATCTGGGTGGCGTCGTGCTCGGCGCGCTCGCCGTCCTCGACGACCACGAGCGGCCCCGGGCGCAGCTTCGCCAGCTCCGCGAGGATCGCGAGGTCGTAGCGCCGCGGACCGGACGGCCAGCGCATCCGGTTGGCGCGCTCGTTGACCGCCGAGTCGAACCCGGCGCACAGCACGCCCGCGAACCACGGACCGCCGGCGACCCGGCCGAGGTCCATCTTCGCGCGCTCGCCCGCCTTGATCGCCGCGACGAGCGCGTCGGTCGCCTCGAGCGGGTCCTTGGGCGCGCCGAGCGTGCGGGCGAGGTCGTTGCCGGTGCCGGCCGGGACCACCGCGAGCGCGACGCCGGTGTCCGCGCAGAACTGCACGCCCTGGTGGGCCGACCCGTCGCCGCCGACCACGACCAGCAGGTCCAGGTTCTCCGCGTGCGCCCGGTCCATCAGCCGGCGCGACTCCTCGACCGTGCTCGCGGCGACCGTGACCAGGTCGTCGACGGCGCCCCGCAGCCGTTCGGCGACGGTGTCCGCGATCCGGCCCGCCCGGCCGAGGCCGGACGCCGGATGCACCACCATGGCGGCCCTCATGTGGTTCGAGCCGCCTCTCAGGTCACGTCGTCGAAGCCGGCGGGGGTGTCCGACTTCGGCTTGTCCGGCACGTCGCCGGGCTTGAGGTCGTAGTCCTCCGGCTCGCCCCAGCCCTCCGCGACGGCCTCCCGGGCCTTCTTGCGGTCGTGGATGCGGGCGATCTGCACGGCGACCTCGAACAGCACGGTCATCGCGCCGGCGAGCACCAGCATGCCGATCGGGTCGGTGCCGGGCGTGGCGACCGCGGCGAACACGAACAGCGCGAAGATGATGCCGCGCCGCCATTTGCTCAGGTTGCGGTAGGGCAGGATGCCGATCCGGTTCAGCATCGTGACCAGCAGCGGCAGCTCGAAGCTCACGCCGAAGATCAGCAGCATCACCAGCACGAACGAGATGTAGTCGTTCGCGGCGAGCGCGGTGATGAACTGGTCGCCACCGAAGCTGACCAGCACCGCCAGGCCCTTGGGCACCACGTAGTAGGCGAGCACGGCGCCGCACATGAACAGGAAGGAGGCCAGCACGACGAAGATGCGGGTGAACTTCCGCTCGTTGTCGTACAGCCCCGGGGTGATGAACGCCCAGATCTGGTAGAGCCAGAAGGGGCTGGTGAGCACCGCGCCCGCGGCGAGGCCGACCTTGAACTGCACGAGGAACGCCTCGAACGGCTGGGTCTGCAACAGCTTGCAGTCCGCTCCGGTGAGCCTGGTCTTCGGCCGGCAGCGAGCAGTACGGGTCCGTCATCAGCTCGCCGAGCGACGGGACCGGGCCGATCCGCCACTGGAACCAGAGGAACCCGGCGATGCAGCCGACCAGCAGGGCCAGTATCGCCAGGCCCAGCCGGTGCTTCAGCTCGTACAGGTGATCCCGGAGGGACATTGTGCCGTCGGGATTGTGCCGGCGGCTACGAAGCTGCTTCTTCTCGCGGCGGCCGCCGTCCCGGCGGAGCGGATTGCGCGCCACCGTGTGGAACCCGTTCTCTCAGCCGGCGTTCTTGTTCTGCTGTGTCTGCTCGACCGGTTGCGCACCGTTGGTCTGCACGCCGTTGGTCTGAGCCGGCGTCGACGGCTGCGCCTCCGGCAGCTGCTGCTGGACGACCGGCTGGGCCGGCGGCGCGACCGGGGCCTCGGCGTCCTTGTCCTTGTCCTCGCCGCGCATGCCCTTGGTCTCTTCCTTGAAGGCCTTGGCGGACTTGCCCAGCGAACGCGCCATCTCCGGCAGCTTCCGTGCTCCGAAGAGCAGGATGATCACACCGGCAATGATCAAGAGCTCGGGAACACCCAAGTTACCCACGGTCATCCTCCTGTCTCCCCCGGCGGTTCGATCCTACGTCAGCCGAGGTTGGCTTCACCCGCGCGCGGGTCTCTTTCATCGCTACCCGCAAGGCGGCGGACCGCGCCCGGAGCGTGCCCCGCCGGTCTTCGATCCGGGCGTTGACCACCGCTGCCACGACGCCGAGCCGGCGCGCGTTGCGGATCGCCCGGACGAGGACCAGGGCGAGCAGCACCAGCCCGACGACGACCACGATCCAGGTCGGCAGGTACGACATCACGTTCCTACCGTAGTGGGCATGTGGTCATCGTAGGGTCGACGCCCGGTGGACCGGCCGCCGTCCCCGGTGTCACGGGGTCACCGAGAGGTGCGCGGCGCGCTCGAGCGCCCGCCTTGCCTGGTCACGCAAACCCACGGCCAGCTCCGTCGGTTCCTCGACGGTGACGTCGCCGCCGAGGCCCAGCAGGAGCCGGACCATCCACGACTGGTCGGCGTACCGCATCCTTATTCGGAGCCGGCCGCCGTCCGAGCTCGGTCATCCGCTCCACCGGGTAGTACTCCGACACCCAGCGCGCGTCCGGCTCAAGCACGAGCTGGGCCACGTCCTGGTCCGGCTGCTCCCGGAACAGGCCCGCCGTGGTGTCGGTCTGCTCGGCGTAGGGCGGCGGCGCGGCCGGCTCGTCGAGCTCGGTGACGTCGTCGATCCGGTCGAGCCGGAACAGCCGCACCCCCTCGGCGCGGCGGCACCACGCCTCCAGGTAGCTGCGGCCCTCGACGATGCAGCATCCGCATCGGGTCGACCGTGCGGTCGTTGATCTCGTCCTTGGACGCGGTGTAGTAGGTCATCCGCAGCGCGTGCCTGGCCTTCAGCGCGCTCTGCACGATCAGCCGGGCCTTGGCCGTGTTCTTGCCCTCGCGCACGCCGAGCCCGACGGCCACGCCGGCGGGCTGCGCCTGGCCGGCGGCGGCTTCGATCTTGGCGACCGCGCGGCGGACCGCGTCCGCGTCGGCCACGCCGGGCGCCTCGAGCAACGTCCGCAGCGCGACCAGCAGCGCGGTGGCCTCGGCGCCGGTGAGCCGCAGCGGCCGGTTCATGCCGGCGTCGAAGTTGACCGAGATCGTGTCGCCCTCGAACGAGAGGTCGATCAGGTCGCCGGGCCCGTAGCCCGGCAGCCCGCACATCCACAGCAGCTCCAGGTCCTTGCGGAGCTGCTTGGCGGACACGCCGAAGTCGGCGGCCGCCTCGTCGACCGGGATGCCCGGCCGGGCGATGAGGTACGGCACCAGCGCCAGCAGGCGAGGCAGCCGGTCCTGCGACGTGCTCACGTGCGTACTTCCCCCTTGGTGGCGCTCACGACGGTGGTGCTCACGACCGCGAGCAGCCGTTCGTGCACCGACTTGCGCAGCACTTCCGGCTCGAGGACGACGGCGTCCGCGCCGTAACCCGCGATCCAGCTGGCCGACGAGTCGGTGTGCCAGACCTCCAGCTCGACGATGTCGCCGACGACGCCGTCGAGGGTCTGCTCGCCGATGACCGTGGCGCGGCGGCGCAGTCCGGCCGCCCGGTTCTTCGCCAGCCACAGCCGCACGGTCGACGTGTCCGGCGGCTCGTCGCTGGAGTGCGAGACGAACTGCAGCAGGTCGACGTCCGGCGGACGCGCCACCACGCCGGTGCGGCCGAACGCCTCGACCTCGCCCACGATGCGCGACAGCCGGAAACAACGCGGCGCGTCGCGGTCGCGGTCGTGCCCGACCACGTACCAGCGGCCCCGCCAGGACACCACGCCCCACGGCTCGAGCGTGCGGCGGCGCAGCTCCGCGGGGCTCGGCCGGCGGTAGTCGAACCGCACCGCACGACCCGCCTGCACCGCGGCGAGCAGCGGCCCGAACGCGGGCTCGGTGGTGCGCACCTTCGGCTCGACGACGGCCGGCACGCCCTGGTCGACGTCGACCCCGGCGGCGCGGAGCTTGAGCAGCGCGCCGGCCGCGGCACCGGTCAGCTCCGGCGAGTCCCACAGCCGCACGGCGAGCGCCACCGCGGCGGCCTCGTCCGGTTCGAGGTCGATGTCGCCGAGCTCGTAGTCGCGGCGGGCGATCCGGTAGCCGTCGACCGTGTCGAACGACCAGTTGCGGCCCACCTCCAGCGGCACGCCCAGCTCGCGCAGCTCGGCCTTGTCCCGCTCGAACATCCGGAAGAACGCCTCGTGCGTGGGCGCGTCGGAGTACCCGGCCACGAGGGTCCGGATGTGCTCGGCGGTCAGGTACTGGCGGGTGGAGAGCAGACACAGCACCAGGTTGACGAGTCTTTCGGCGCGCGCGACGGACACGTTTCGAACTCTAGCCCGACTGACACACCCCAGTCCGCCCAACGCGCCCGGCGATTCGTGCGAACGGTCCGTTCGCACGGCATTCCCCCGATCAGTGGGCCCCGGCGGGGTGGGTGTGCACGGTCGCCGCGGCGAGGCGCGGCACGTCGTGGCGCAGCAGGCGCTCGGCCGCGTGCGCGACGTCGTGGGCCTCGCGCAGCGTGAGGTCCGCGGGCACGGCGAGGTCGACCTCGGCCCGCAACGAGTGGCCGATCCAGCGCAGCCGCACCGAGTCGACGCCCGCGACGCCGGGCAGGTTCGCGAGCACGCCGCGCGCCCGCTCGACGAGATTCGGGTCGACGGCGTCCATGAGCCGGCCGAGCACCTGGCCCCCGGCGGACCAGGTGACCGCCGCGATGGCCGCGGCGATCGCGAGGCCGACGACCGGGTCGGCCCAGCGCCAGCCGAGCGCCGCGCCGCCCGCCGAGAGGAGCACGGCCAGCGAGGCGATCGCGTCGGTGCGGGCGTGCAGGCCGTCGGCGACGAGCGCGGCCGAGCCGATCCGGCGGCCGGTACGGATCCGGACCTGCGCGGCGATCTCGTTGCCGATCCCGCCGACCACCGCCGCGGCAGCGACGACGACGAGGTGGTCCACGGGCGCCGGCTCGGCGAGGCGGCGGACCGACTCGACGACGGCGAAGACCGCGGACGCCGCGATGACGGCCACGACCACGACGCCGGCGAGGTCCTCGGCCCGGCCGTAGCCGTAGGTGAAGCGGCTCGTCGCGGGCCTGCGGCCGAGCAGGAAGGCGATGCCGACCGGCACGGCGGTCAGCGCGTCGGCGACGTTGTGCAGGGTGTCGGACAGCAGCGCGACCGAGCCGGACATCGCGACGACGACACCCTGTGCGGCGGCCGTCGCCGCGAGGACGGCCAGCGAGATCCACAACGCCCGCATCCCGTCCCGGGTGGTCGGCACGCCGTGCCCGTGACCATGTCCGTGCCCGTGGCCCATCTCGGCAGCGTATGCGCTGACCAGGGCCTGCGACGATGCCGCAACAGCACCCGACTGGCGACAAGGGTCCGGCCGTTCATCTGGTCTGACCACTTGACCGTCGGGCCTTCTGGAGGGCATGGTGTCCGGCATGGCCTTGCAACCCGTCGCTCGCCGGTCCGTCCCGGACGCCGTGTTCGAGCAGATCCTCGCCGACGTCGTGTCCGGCGAGTTCGCGCCCGGCGACCCGCTGCCCAGCGAGCGCCGGCTCGCCGAGGTGCTCGGGGTGTCCCGGCCCGCGGTGCGCGAGGCGCTGCAGCGGGTGGCTGCGGCGGGGCTCGTCGAGGTCCGCCAGGGCGACACGACCACGGTCCGCGACTACCGGCGCCACGCCGGGATGGACCTGCTCCCCCGCCTCCTGCTACCGGGCGGCGAGCTGGATCTCTCCGTGGCGCGCAGCATTCTCGAAGCGCGGCTGCACGTCGGCCCCAAGGTGGCCGAGCTCGCCGCGGAGCGGGCCGGCGCCCGGCTCGACGAGCCGCTGGGAGCCACGGTCGACGCACTCGAGCAGGCGGACGACCCGGTCGGCCGGCAGCGGCAGGCGCTCGTGTTCTGGGAGCTGGTCGTCGACGGCGCCGACTCGATCGCCTTCCGGCTCATGTTCAACGGCCTGCGCGCCGCGTACGAACCCGCTATCTCCGTCCTCGGGCCGGTGCTGGACGCCGAGGTCACCCGCATCGAGGTCTACCGGTCGCTGACCGCCGCGATCAGCCGTGGCGACGGCGCCGAGGCCCGCCGGCTCGCCGAGGACCTGCTCGGCGCCGGCACCCACGGGCTGCTGACCGTGATCCGCCAACTGGAGGAGCAGGAATGACTGAGGACGTCGACGCTCGCGCGCGGGCCCAGGTCCGCGCGGACGAGGCGGCCATCACGGGCTCCCGCCGCCGCCCGACCCGGCTGCGCGACGCGGGCCGGGCATTCTGGCGGCACCCGTCGCCGTGGATGCTGGCCACCGTGCTCGCCGGCGCGGTGACCGCCCGCGCGATCGCGGGCGACTGGCGGGTGAGCGACGCGCTCACGCCGGTGATCATGCTCGCGGTGTTCCCGTTCTTCGAATGGGTCGTGCACGTGTGCGTGCTGCACTGGCGGCCGCGCCGGGTCGGCCGGATGACGCTCGACCCGCTGTTGTCCCGCAAGCACCGCGCGCACCACGCCGACCCGCGGGACGTGCCGCTGGTGTTCATCCCGTGGCAGGTGCAGCTGTGGCTGCTGCCGGCCGTCGTCGCGATCTCGTTGCTGGCGTTCCCGCGGCTCGGCGTCGGGTTGACCTACCTGGTGACCGCCGCCGCGCTGGGCCTGGGCTACGAGTGGATGCACTACCTGATCCACAGCGACTACCGGCCGCGTACCCGGGTGTACCGCGCGATCTGGCGCAACCACCGGCTGCACCACTACAAGAACGAGCACTACTGGTTCACCGTGACCACGGCCGGCACCGCGGACCGCGCGCTGCGCACGCACCCGGACCCCGAGACGGTCACGACGTCGCCGACCGTGCGCGACCTGCACTCCCGGGAGTCGACGAGGACCTAGTCCTCCGCGTCCTCCGCCTGCTCCCCGCCGGCGGACATCTCGTTGATCAGCAGGGCTTCCTGGTCGGGCGTGAGGCCGTTGCCGGCCAGACCGTGGCCCAGCACCAGCATCACCTTCACGATGGCCTCCTCGCGCACGTCGTCCGGCATGTCGCGTAGCGGGCCGTCCAGCAGCGTGGCCATGCCGTGCACCATCGACCACGCCGCCACCTCGGCGAGCGGGCGTCGTTCCACCCGCAGGTAGCCGACCGCGACCAGCTCGTCGAGCGACTCCAGCAGCAGGCCGAACGGATCGCTCGGCGAGTTGTCCGGGTCGCGCAGCGGTCCCTCCGCCGAGAACACCGTGCGGAACAGACCCGGCTGCGCCTGCGCGAACGCGATGTACCCGCGGCCCAGCGCGGCGAGGCTGCCCAGCGCGTACCGCACGGGGTCGTCGGACTGCGGCCGCGCGGACAGCTCCTTGTGCATCGCCGCGGACAGCTCCTCGCGCGCGCAGTCCTTCGCCGCGACGAGCAGCTCCTCCTGCCCCGCGAAGTGCCGGTACGCGGCGGTCGGCGTGACGCCGACCAGCCGGGCGGCCGCGCGCACGGTCACCGACACCGGCCCGCCGTCGGCGGCGAGCTCGGCCGCCGCGGCGATCAGCGCGTTGCGGAGATCGCCGTGGTGGTAGGCGCGCTTCACGCGGGCCGAAAAACTCATGCGTCGATGTTGACACCAGCAAACATCGATGGCAAGTTAACGCCCATCAAGTTTGCGCATGTTCACATTCCAGCGAGACTCCATTGGAGCACGTCATGTTCGGTCGCTTAGGCCGGTTCGCCGCCACCCACGCCCGCGCGGTACTCGCGGCGACCGTGCTGGTCATGATCGGGGCCGGCGCACTGGGCTTCACCGCGTTCGGCAAGCTGAAGACCGACGGCGGGTTCGAGGACCCGGCCGCCGAGTCCAGCCAGGCACAAGAACTACTCGACTCCCGGTTCGGCGGCGAGCACGACGTCGTCTTCCTGATGACCGCGGCCACCGGCACCGTGGACGACCCGGCGGTCAAGGCCGCGGCCACCCGGCTCACCGACCGGCTGTCGGCCGACGCCACGCTGACCGACTTCTCCTCCTACTTCACCACCGGCGCGCCACCGATGCGGTCGGCCGACGGCAAGTACGCGATCGCGGTCGCCAAGCTCGCCGGCGACGGCGACGTCGAGCACCTGCGCGACGCGTACGACACCACCACCGGGCCGCTGCGCCTGCACGTCGGCGGGCCCCAGGCGGTCGGCGTCGACATCGGCGACCAGGTCGGCAGCGACCTCGCGCTCGCCGAGTCGATCGCGGTGCCGATCATCATGGTGCTGCTCGTGATCGTGTTCGGCAGCGTCGTGGCCGCGCTGCTGCCGCTCGCGATCGGTGCCATCGCGGTGCTCGGCACGTTCGCCGAGCTCTCCGTCCTCGGCTCGCTGACCGACGTCTCGGTGTTCGCGATCAACCTGACCACCGCGCTCGGGCTGGGCCTCGCGATCGACTACGCGCTGCTGATGGTCAACCGGTTCCGCGAGGAGCTCGCCGGCGGCCTCGACACCCACGACGCCGTCGTGCGGACGGTCGAGACGGCCGGACGGACGATCATGTTCAGCGCCCTGACGGTCGCCGTCGCGCTCGCCGCGCTGCTGGTGTTCCCGCTGTACTTCCTGCGGTCGTTCGCCTACGCGGGCGTCGGCGTGGTGGTCGTCGCCGCGGCCGGCGCGATCGTGGTCCTGCCGGCGCTGCTCGCGGTGCTCGGCCCGAAGGTCAACTCGCTGCGCCTGCCCTGGGTGAAGAAGACGCCGAGCTCGGTGTCCGCGGTGTGGGCCCGGATCGCCGGCCTGGCCATGCGCCGCCCCGTGCTCGCCGGCGCGCCGGTGGTCATCCTGCTCGCGATCGCCGCGATTCCGTTGCTGCGCGTGGAGTTCGGCACGCCGGACGACCGGGTGCTGACGACCGCGTCGGAGACCAGGCTGGTCGGCGACGTGCTGCGGGACGGCTTCCCCGGCGACGACACCAAGGCGCTGCGGCTCGTCACCCGCGGGCCGGCCGACGTCTCCGGCTACGCCACCCGCCTCTCGGAGCTGGCCGGCGTCGAGTCGGTCGCGACGAGCACCGCCACGTTCGCCGACGGCCGGCAGGCCGGTCCCGGCGACCCGGCGATGGCGGCTGCCTCGGGCGCCCAGCGACTGACGGTGCTGACGAGCTACGACGCCCACTCGACGGCCGGGCAGGACCTCGTGGCGACGGTCCGCGCGGTACCGACCGGCGGGGCGGACGTCCTGGTCGGCGGCCCGGCCGCGCAGCTGGTGGACAGCAAGGACGCGATCGCGGCCAAGCTGCCCTGGGCCGGCGGGCTCATCGCGATCAGCACGTTCCTGCTGCTGTTCCTGTTCACCGGGAGCGTGCTGCAGCCGCTGCGGGCGTTGCTGTTCAACGTGCTCGGCCTGTCCGCCACGCTCGGCGCGATGGTGATGGTCTTCCAGGAGGGCTGGCTGTCGTCGTGGCTCGGCTTCACGCCGCTGCCGCTCGACACGAGCATGCTGGTGCTGCTGTTCTGCATCGTGTTCGGGCTGTCGATGGACTACGAGGTATTCGTGCTCAGCCGGATCAAGGAGATGCACGACCTCGGTGCCTCGCCGCGCGACGCGGTGACGCGGGGACTGTCGCGGACCGGCCGGCTGGTCACGATGGCCGCGGTGCTGCTGGCCGTGAGCCTGCTGGCGTTCGGGACGAGCGGGGTCAGCTTCATCCAGATGTTCGGCATCGGCTCGGGGCTCGCGATCCTCATCGACGCCACGCTGATCCGCGGCGTGCTGGTGCCGGTCGGCATGCGGTTGCTCGGCCGGGCCGCGTGGTGGGCGCCGCCGTTCCTGCGCCGGGTGCACGGCCGGGTCGGCCTGCGCGAGGAGGCGCCGGAGCCGGAGCGCGAGCTCGTGCGGACGTAAGCCCTATCGATGTGCGGACGCCGCGCCCGGAGCTGCCACGCTCCGGGCGCGGCCCACGCCCAGGCGTTCGAGGGCGGGCGCGGCGGCCGGGTTCACGGTGATCGCGCGATGCGGGTCGCGAACCAGCCAGCCGGCCGCGAGCGCGCGGTCGAGGAGCGCGGCGGGCATGGCGCCGCTGAGGTGCTCGCGGCGCTCGGTCCAGTCCAGGCAGTCCCGGACCAGCGGCCGGCGGGTCCGCCCCAGCTCCACCCCGAGCTCGGCGAGGACCGTCCGGCCGGCCCGGGTGATCCGCAGGCCGTCGGCGTCGTCGAGCAAACCGGTGGCGAGCATCCCGTCCCGGACGGCGACCCCGAGCCGGCCGGCCAGATGGTCGTAGCAGGTGCGGGCGGCGGCCAGGCGGCGGGCGCGCACCGAGGCACGCAGCGTCTTCGGCCGCTCGGGCCCGGAGAAGTTGGACAGCCGCTCGATCAGCTCGGCGACCTCGGGACCCTCGAGACGGACGTAGCGGTGCCGGCCCTGCTTGAGCGTGCGCACGAACCCGGCGGCGACGAGCACCCCGACGTGCTCACTGGCGGTGGACGGCGCGATGCCGGCGGCCTTGGCGAGCTCGCCGACGGTCCACGCCCGCCCGTCGATCAACGCCAGACACATGGTGGCTCGACTGGGATCGGCAAGCACCGCGGCAACATCGGCAAGCATGCCCCGATGGTAAGCACCCCACCTATCGGCGCCGACCGAACGATCAACACCCGCGAACCCGGCCACACACCGCCGCGCCGTATCCCGATCCGGCGAACCTCCCGGCCACCGGGAACCCACCCCGGCCCCGTGACCCGCGGCCCCCACCCTCTCCGGGGGCACCCCTCAACGCCATCGTATCGAGGGTCGTCGGGAAACAGGGTGCGCAAGATCCACTTGTGGACAAGCCGCTCGGTTGTGGACAGGCGGATGCCGCCCGGTCGCCTTCGGAGCTGTCAGAGGGAGGCGATCAGGCGTTCCACTCGCTCGTCGACGGCCCGGAACGGGTCCTTGCACAGGACCGTGCGCTGGGCCTGGTCGTTCAGCTTCAGGTGCACCCAGTCGACCGTGAAGTCGCGGCCGGCCTGCTGGGCGGCGGCGATGAAGTCGCCGCGCAGCTTCGCCCGGGTGGTCTGCGGCGGGGTGTCCTTGGCGGCCTCGATCTCGCCGTCCTCGGTCACCCGGGCCACCAGGTCCTTGCGCTGCAGCAGGTCGAAGATGCCCCGGCCGCGGCGGATGTCGTGGTAGGCCAGGTCGAGCTGGGCGATGCGCGGGCTCGACAGCTCCATGCCGTGCTTGGCCCGGTAGCGCTCGACCAGCCGGTGCTTGATGGCCCAGTCGATCTCGCGGTCGATGCGGCTCAGGTCCTGCTGCTCGACCGCGTCCAGCGTGCGGCCCCACAGCTCGATGACGCGGTCGGCGATCGGGTCGGGCGAGCGCTTCGCGACGTGCTCGACCGCGCGGGAGAAGTACTCGCGCTGGATGTCCAGCGCCGACGCCTCGCGGCCGCCGGCCAGCCGGACCAGGCGCCGGCCGGTCAGGTCGTGGCTGATCTCGCGGATCGCGCGGATCGGGTTGTCCAGGCTGAAGTCCCGGAACTGGACGCCGTCCTCGATCATCTCCAGGACCAGGTTCGCGCTGCCGACCTTCAGCAGCGTCGTCGCCTCGGCCATGTTCGAGTCGCCGACGATGACGTGCAGGCGCCGGTAGCGCTCGGCGTCGGCGTGCGGCTCGTCGCGGGTGTTGATGATCGGGCGGGACCGGGTGGTCGCCGAGGAGACGCCCTCCCAGATGTGCTCGGCACGCTGCGACAGGCAGTACACGGCGCCGCGCGGGGTCTGCAGCACCTTGCCGGCACCGCAGATCAGCTGGCGGGTGACCAGGAACGGCAGCAGCACGTCGGCGATCCGGGAGAACTCCCCGGCCCGGGTGACCAGGTAGTTCTCGTGGCAGCCGTAGGAGTTGCCGGCCGAGTCGGTGTTGTTCTTGAACAGGAAGATGTCGCCGCCGATGCCCTCGTCGGCGAGCCGGCGCTCGGCGTCGACCAGCAGGTCCTCGAGGATCCGCTCGCCCGCCTTGTCGTGCGTGACCAGCTGCACGAGGTCGTCGCACTCCGCGGTGGCGTACTCGGGGTGCGAGCCGACATCCAGGTAGAGGCGCGAACCGTTGCGCAGGAAGACGTTCGAGGACCGGCCCCAGGACACCACTCGCCGAAACAGGTACCGCGCGACCTCGTCCGGGCTCAGCCTGCGCTGCCCGTGAAACGTACAGGTCACGCCGAACTCGGTTTCGATACCGAAGATCCGCCGCTGCATTCTCTTAGCCTAGGCGTTGGAGGCCCGAACGTGTTCGGGCCGCTCCGAGGTGAGATGAACGCGTCATCGACGTGGACCGTCGCGTGCACGGCCGTCAGCTCTTGCCCTTGCCGCCGTTCCCGTCGCCCTCGGGCGGCGGGTCCATCGGCTCGCCCTCGGACTTCTCCTCGGGCTCCGACCCGGCCGGCAGCACCGCGGTCAGCGCGGCGCCCTCGATCCGGCGGAAGGCCCGCCGCGGCCGGGACCGCTCCAGCACCGCGATCTCGACCTTGCTGACGCCCTGGCCGTTGTCGCCGTTGGTCGAGGTCGTGCCGGCGGACAGCGCGCCCACCGCGAACGCCACCGCGTCCTCGAGCGACATGCCCTCCTGGTAGGAGTCCTTCATCGTGGTTGGCGATCGGCTCGGTCTGCCCGCCCATCACCAGGTACTGCGGCTCGTCGACGATCGAGCCGTCGTAGGTGAGCCGGTAGAGCTGGTCGTCCTCCGGCGTGGCGCCCACCTCGGCCACGCAGATCTCCACCTCGAACGGCTTGACCTGGTCGGTGAAGATCGAGGCGAGCGTCTGGGCGTAGACGTTGGCCAGCTGGCGGGCCGAGACGTCCCGCGGGTCGTTGGCGTAGCCCCACAGGTCGACGTGGCGGATGCCGCCGCGGCGCAGGCTCTCGTACTCGCTGTAGCGGCCGGCCGCCGCGAACCCGATGCGGTCGTAGATCTCCGACACCTTGTGCAGCGTCGTCGACGGGTTCTCGGCCACGAACAGCACGCCGCCGGAGTACTTGAGCGCGACCACGCTGCGGCCCCGCGCGATGCCCTTGCGGGCGTACTCCGAGCGGTCCCGCATCAACTGCTCGGGCGAGGCGTACAGCGGCATCGTCACGGCGGTGGCTCCTCAGATCGTTCTGTCGTGCGTCAGTGGTTCGTCAGCCGCGGGGCTGGTTCGAGCGGTCGGTCACGACGGCCTCGGCCACCGCGGCGGCCTCGGCCTCGGGCAGGTGCACCGCGCCCTCGGCGCCGGTGATCGTGATGATGCTCGGGTAGATCTTGCGGCCGAGGTCCGGGCCGCCGGTGGCGGAGTCGTCGTCGGCGGCGTCGTACAGCGCCTCCACCGCGTGCCGGATGGCGGTCTGCCGCGTCGCTGCCCGGGTCGTAGAGCTTCTTGAGCGCCGAGCGGGCGAACAGCGAGCCGGAGCCGACCGAGTGGAAGCCGGCCCGCTCCTCGTAGCGCCCGCCGACCACGTCGTAGGACACGATCCGGCCGGCCCGTGCCGGGTCCTCCGCGGCCGGGTCGAAGCCGACGAACAGCGGCAGCACCGCGAGGCCCGCCATGGCCACGTCGAGGTTGCCGCGGACCAGCGTGGCCAGCTTGTTGGTCTTGCCGTCCAGCGACAGCGAGACGCCCTCGATCTTCTCGTAGTGCGACAGCTCCAGCGTGAAGAGCCGGACCAGCTCGATCGCGAGGCCCGCGGTGCCGGCGATGCCCACCGCCGAGTAGGCGTCGGTGACGAACACCTTCTCCATGTCGCGCTGGGAGATCAGGTTGCCCGAGGTCGCCCGCCGGTCACCCGCGATGAGCACGCCGCCGTCGAAGGTCATCGCGACGATCGTGGTGCCGTGCGGCGGCGCCGGGCTCAGGTCGGCGGCGCTGCGGCGCGCCTGGACGGGCCCGTCCGCGTGTCCCGCGTGCGCCCACGGCAGCAGATGAGGCGCCTGCACGCGGAGGAAGTCGGTGAACGAGGACGTCTCGGCCGTCAGGTAGGCAGCCGGAAGTGATGCGCCGGGCACAGCGCGAGACGGGGTGTTTTCCATGCCTGCTTTCGTTCCTGGTTACGAAGACCGACGGAGTGTGCGACGAACCTACTCGCCACCCTTTTGGACGTACGCGCGGACGAAGTCCTCGGCGTTCTCCTCGAGCACGTCGTCGATCTCGTCGAGGATCGTGTCGACGTCCTCGCCGAGCTTCTCCCTGCGCTCCTGACCGGCCGGGGCGCCGCCGTCGACATCGTCGTCGCCGTCACCGCCACCTTGCCGCTGCGTCTGCTCCTGGGCCATGTCTGCCTCCCGGATCGGGATTGTTGTCTACAAGGCTACCGACCGGGACCGACATAGTCGCGGACCATCCGAGCGAAGATCGCGATCGCTGTCGGCGAACGTACCGGCCGGCGGGGTCAGCGGCGCGAGCCGCCGGTGAGCGCGTCGACCAGCTCCTCGGCGGTCGCCGAGGCCTCCAGCAGCTCGCCGACGTGCGCCTTCGTGCCCCGCAGGGGCTCCAGGGTCGGGATCCGGACCAGCGACTCGCGGCCGAGGTCGAAGATCACCGAGTCCCACGAGGCGGCCGCGATCGCATTCGGGTAACGCTCGAGGCACCGGCCGCGGAAGAACGCCCGGGTGTCCAGCGGCGGGGCGGTGATGGCCGCGGTCACCTCCTCCTCGGTGACCAGCCGCTTCATCGAGCCGCGGGTGACCAGGCGGTTGTAGAGGCCCTTGGCCAGCCGCACGTCGGAGTACTGCAGGTCGACCAGCTGCAGGCGCGGCGAGGACCAGCCCAGGCCGTCGCGGGCCCGGAAGCCCTCCAGCAGGCGCAGCTTCGCGGGCCAGTCGAGCCGGTCGGCGCACTCCATCGGGTCCCGGGCCAGCGCGTCGAGGATGTCCGCCCACGTGCTCAGGACGTTCATGGAGACCTCGTCCTGCTCGGTGCGGTCGAGGTTCGCGGAGATGAGCTCGTGGTAGGCGCGCTGGATGTCCAGGCCGGTGAACTTGCGGCCGTTGGCCAGCTCGACGGTCGCCTTCAGCGTGGGGTCGTGGCTCAGCGTGTGCACCGCCCGGACCGGGTCGGCGAGCTTGAGGTGGTCGAAGCGCACGCCGCTCTCGATCAGGTCGAGGACCAGCGCGGTGGTGCCGACCTTGAGGTAGGTGGACGTCTCGGCCAGGTTCGCGTCGCCGATGATGACGTGCAGGCGGCGGTACTTGTCCGCGTCGGCGTGCGGCTCGTCGCGGGTGTTGATGATGCCGCGCTTGAGGGTGGTCTCGAGGCCGACCTCGACCTCGATGTAGTCGGCGCGCTGGGACAGCTGGAAGCCGGCCTCCTCGCCGGCCGCGCCGACGCCGACCCGGCCGGAGCCGCAGATGACCTGGCGCGAGGCGAAGAACGGGGTGAGGCCGGCGATCACCGCGGTGAACGGCGTGCTGCGGGCCATCAGGTAGTTCTCGTGGGTGCCGTAGCTCGCGCCCTTGCCGTCCACGTTGTTCTTGTAGAGCTGCAGGCGCGGCTGGCCGGGCACGGTGGCCGCGCGCATGGCGGCCTCCTCCATGACCCGCTCCCCCGCCTTGTCCCAGATGACGGCGTCGCGGGCGTTGGTGACCTCGGGCGCGGAGTACTCCGGGTGCGCGTGGTCGACGTAGAGGCGGGCGCCGTTGGTGAGGATGACGTTGGCCGCGCCGAGGTCCTCGACCTCGGGGTCGGCGGGCGGCATGCCCGGCGCGCCCAGGTCGAAGCCGCGCGCGTCGCGCAGCGGTGACTCGACCTCGTAGTCCCACCGCGCTCGCCGCGCCCGCGGGATGTCCGCGGCGGCGGCGTAGGCCAGTACGACCTGGGTGGAGGTCAGTACCGGGTTGGCGGTGGCATCTCCGGGAACGGCGATGCCGTACTCGACCTCGGTTCCCATGATCCGGCGCATGTCACCCAGCCTACGGGGAACCGCCTTCAGGACCAGGCAAGGGCGGCTCGATCCGCCCAGTACGTCTCCGGCTCGACGGCGAGGTCGGGCAGGCTCGCCGCACCGTGCACGGTCAGCGCGGCGAGGTTGCTGCGCAGCTGCTCCGGGCCGGCCGGGCCGAGCAGCACGGTGTCGGCCCACGGCAGGGTCAGCACCGCCGCCAGTGCGACCGCGTCCGGCCCCACCCCGCGCCGCGCGGCGAAGGCGGCGATCGCGGGTGGTGGTGAGACCGCGAGGCGGCCGTTCGCCAGCGCCTCCTTGACCAGCACGTGGGCGCCGGCGTCGTGGGCCTCGGCCAGCGCCCGTCCCACGGACGGTCTCCAGCATGTTCCACGTCGACTGGACGGCCGTGAACACCGCGCTCGCCGTGCCGCTCCAGCGCGAGCGCCCGCCGCACGGTCTCGGCCTGCCGCGGCCCGGACGTGGAGAAGCCCACCCGCACCGGCAGCGCCGCGAGGGCGTCCTGCAGCGCGAGGTCCTCGAACAGCGGGCTGTCCGGCCGTGAGCGAGTGGACCTGGTAGAGCGACAGCGCGGAGCCGAGCAGCGCCGAGGTCTCCGCCCACTGCGCCGTGAACCGGGCGAGCGAGTGCTCCTTGACCTCGTGCACCGGCGCGTCGAGCCGCCAGTCGCCCACGTACGCGTAGCCCCACTTGCTGGACACCGTGAGCGTCCGCGGGCGAGCGCGAGCCTCGAGCCAGCCCGCCAGGAACTCCTCGGCGAGGCCGTAGGAGCGGGCCACGTCGACCCAGCGCACGCCGGCCGCGTAGGCCTGGTCGAGGACCTCCCACGAGGCGGCGCGCATGGCCTCGACCGAGCGGTCCGCCGGCAGCTCGCCGCGGCCGACGTTGATGTAGGCCGGACGGCCGAGGGCGGCGAGCCCGAGCCCTAGTCGCTCGATGCCCGCCGCCCTCGTCGCCATACGGCGAAACTACAGGTACTGCCCGGTGTTGGTGGCCGTGTCGATCGCCCGGCCGGACTCCTGGTTCTTGCCGGTGACGAGCGTGCGGATGTAGACGATCCGCTCGCCCTTCTTGCCGGAGATCCGCGCCCAGTCGTCCGGGTTGGTGGTGTTGGGCAGGTCCTCGTTCTCCGCGAACTCGTCGACGATCGCGTCCAGCAGGTGCTGCACGCGCAGGCCGGGCTGCTTGGTCTCCAGCACCGACTTGATCGCCGCCTTCTTCGCCCGGTCCACGATGTTCTGGATCATCGCGCCGGAGTTGAAGTCGCGGAAGTAGAGCACCTCCTTGTCCCCGTTGGCGTAGGTGACCTCGAGGAACCGGTTCTCCTCGGTCTCCTCGTACATCCGCTCGACGGTGTGCTGGATCATCGCGTCGATGCACGCCTTGGGGTCGCCCACCGAACTCGGCGAGGTCCTCGGCGTGGATCGGCAGCCGGTTGGTCAGGTACTTGGAGAAGATGTCCTTCGCCGCCTCGGCGTCCGGCCGCTCGATCTTGATCTTGACGTCGAGCCGGCCCGGCCGCAGGATCGCCGGGTCGATCATGTCCTCGCGGTTGGAGGCACCGATCACGATGACGTTCTCCAGGCCCTCGACACCGTCGATCTCGCTGAGCAGCTGCGGCACGATCGTGGTCTCCACGTCCGAGGACACACCGCTTCCTCGGGTGCGGAAGATCGAGTCCATCTCGTCGAAGAACACGATGACCGGAGTGCCCTCCGAGGCCTTCTCCCGCGCGCGCTGGAAGATCAGCCGGATGTGCCGCTCGGTCTCGCCGACGAACTTGTTGAGCAGCTCGGGACCCTTGATGTTGAGGAAGTACGACTTCGCCTCGGACGCGTTGCCGTCGCCCCGGCTCGCCGCGACCTGCTTGGCCAGCGAGTTGGCCACCGCCTTGGCGATGAGCGTCTTGCCGCAGCCCGGCGGGCCGTAGAGCAGGACGCCCTTCGGCGGCCGCAGCTCGTACTCGTGGAACAGCTCGGCGTGCAGGAACGGCAGCTCCACCGCGTCGCGGATCTGCTCGATCTGCCGGAACAGGCCACCGATGTCCTCGTAGTCGACGTCGGGCACCTCCTCCAGCACCAGGTCCTCGACCTCGGCCTTGGGCACCCGCTCGTAGGCGTAGCCCGGACTTGGAGTCGACCAGCAGCGAGTCGCCCGGCTTGAGCGTGGCCTCCCGCAGCGGGTCGGCGAGCCAGACCACGCGCTCCTCGTCGGCGTGCCCGACGACCAGCGCGCGCGACGGCGGCACGCCGTCCTCGGCCTCGGCGAGCAGCTCGCGCAGCGTCGACACCTCGCCGATCCGCTCGAACTGCACCCGCCTCGACGATCGTCAGCGCCTCGTTCAGCCGCACCGACTGACCGCGACGTAACTGGTCGACCTCGACCGCCGGCGACGCCGCGACCCGCATCTTGCGGCCCGCGGTGAACACGTCGACCGTGCCGTCCTCGTGACCGTCCAGGAACACGCCGTAGCCGCTGGGCGGCTGGGCCAGCCGATCCACCTCCTCTCGCAGGGCCAGCAGCTGACTCCGCGCCTCGCGCAACGTCTCGACCAGCTTGGCGTTACGCTCGGTCAGCTGGCTGACCCGCTCCGACGCCTCGGCCAGCCGCTGCTCGAGCAGCCGCGCGTGCCTAGGCGAGTCCGTCAGCTTCCGGCGCAGCAGCGCTACTTCCTCCTCGAGGAACCGGATCTGGGCGGTCTCCGACGGTTCATGCCCAGAGCCCGGCTCAGGTCCAGCGCCGTGCTCGTCGGCCTCCTCAGGCCGACCACCGGGACGATCGTGCTGCATGTCGGCACCTCCTCCCGTCAATTCTCTTACCCACCACGGTACCGGTGCATACCGACAAGAGAAGAGCATCCACATCTCGGAACCGTCGCGTCACGTCGCAGAAACCGGAGTCGGACACCGGTAGATTGCGCCATCTCAGCGAGTCGGGGAACCACTCACCCGCTACGGTGCGTCAGGTACTAGGCCGACGCCGCCGACGCAGACGTCCACACCAGACTTGGCGACGAGCTCGCCACGAACGAAGGAGAAGTTCCGATGTCGCAACCGCCGCAGCAGCCGGGCCCCTGGGGAGGGCAGCCGGGCTACGGAGGCAGCCCGGCCCAGGTCAGCAGCCTGGTGGCTATCCGCAGCAGGGCGGTTACCCGCAGCAGGGCGGCTACCCCCAGCAGGGCGGTTTCCCGCCAGTCCGGACCGCAGCCGCAGCAGCCGGCGGGTACGGCCAACCGGGGCAATATGGACAGCCCGGCCCTTACGGCCAGCCGGGTGGTTACGGTTACGGTCCGCAAAAGAAGAGCACGCATGCCGTGGATCCTCGCCGGCGGCGGCGTGGTCGTCGTCGCGGTCGTGGTGGTCCTCATCATCGTGCTGACCGGCGGCTCGGACTCGAGCAGTCCTGAAGGCGTGGCCGAGCGGCGGTCGACGGCGGTCAACGACAAGGACTTCGACAGGCTCGCCGAGCCTGACCTGTGACGCGAACGCCAAGGACGTCAAGGACTCGGTCGACCCGAGCTCCGCGGGCCTGCCGGACGGGCCTCAAGGTGAGTTCGAGCTCGGCGAGGTCGAGACAGATCAGCGACACCGAGGCGACCGCCGAGGTCAAGTCGACGCTCACCGGCGACCTGCCGGAGGGCATGCCGGAGGGCTCCGACAGCACCACGGCGAGATGAACCTGACCAACAAGGACGGCGACTGGTGCATCAACGAGCATGGGCTGACGCAGCCCGCGGGTCGCTACGACTCGATGACGATCGCCGCCGGGCCCGGTCCCGGCGGCGATCGTCGCCTTCGGGGCCATACGATGTGTCTCTGGGGGAACGGGTCGTTCGGCGGCTCCGTCTAGCTTGGTGTTGGCACACGTCGTGAAGGAGTCCGGGCCCAGATGACCTACCCACCGCAGCAGCCGGGTCCCTACGGGCAGGACCCGTACGGCCAGCAGCAGCCGCCGCAGACGCCGCCCTACGGCGGTCAGCCCTCCTACCAGGGGCTCGGCAGCTACGGCCGCGCCGCCGCCGCAGCCGCCCAAGAAGCGCAACACCGGCATGATCGTCGCGATCGTGCTGATCGTGCTGCTCGTCCTCGGTGGCGGTGGCGTCGCGGTCTTCGTGCTGACCAAGGACGACGACAAGGACAACGCGGCGGACGACAAGAAGGACGACAAGACCACGCCGCGCCGTCCTCGGACGAGACCCAGCCCGACCGAGGCCACGACCGAACCGACGGACGACGGCGGCGACGCCAGCAACTCGCCCGACGACGTGCGCGACGCCTACATGGAGGCGTACGAGACGAAGAGCTTCACCGACGTCGTGAGCGACGCCTGCGCGGCCTACAAGAGCAAGTACGGCACCGACACCGCCGAGCCTGGAGAAGACCCTCGAGCCGTACGACATCACCGCCACCGCCGACGGCGAGCCCGACGTCAACGGCAACACCGCGACCGCGAACATCGACCTGGAGCTGTCCCAGGCCGGCACCACCGAGCGGCCGAGCATCTTCATCAAGATCGTCGAGGAGGACGGTCAGTGGCGCTTCTGCGGTGAGGGGGAGGCCTGAGCACCGACCGGCCACTGCTCCGGCGCGCCGGCATGATCGCCGTGCTGCTGCTGGGCGTGCTGCTGGTGCTCGGTCTGGTCGGCCTCGTCGGCTACCTGCTCTTCTTCAGCTCGGACTCGCCGCCCGAGGCCGGCCGCGCCGCCGGCCGGCGCCGTCCGCGTCGGCGCACCCGGGCGCCACCGGCGTCGCCGGGCACGAACCCGCGTCCGGCGGGCGGTCGGCTCCGCGTCCAGCGCGGCCGACCGGCCGGGCCGGGGGAACACCGATGACCTGGAGGTCGACGGCACGCGACTACGTTGACGCGGTGAACGACCGCGACGAGGCCGCGGCGACCGCGCTGACCTGCGAGCGCGCGAACCCCGGCACGCTGTTCTCGGTCGACCGAGGGCCGCGAGGTCGCGCTGGGTCGACGTCGAGGTGCTGGAAGGGGCCGTCGGCACCGCGCAGGTGCGGGTCGGCGGCGGCGAGACCGCGTTGTTGATGGAGAACCAGGAGGACGGCTGGTGCGTGGCGATCTGAGGGCGGCGGCGCTATGACCGACGACGAGGACCGGAGACCGAGCCGGACGACGGAGACAGCGTCCGAGCCGAACCGAGAGTCCGGCCGGCGGACGACGATCATGATCGTGGCCGCGGCGGTCGTCGTGCTGGTCGCCATCGGCGTGGGCGTCTACCTGGTGGCCACGTCCGGCGAGCGACGACGTCGCGGCCGACCCGGGCACGCCGACGATCACCGGGTCCGCCCCGCCCGAGGCACCCGCCTCGACTCCCCCGCCGACCGAGCCACCCGCCTCGCGCCGCGCCCTCCAAGGCCCCGCCGCCGCCGGCGAACAAGAACGTTGCCGCCGCCCGCACGGCCGCCGAGGAGGCCGCGGACGCGATCAACGAGCGCGACGTCGACGCGATGCAGCAGCTGAGCTGCGACCCGTCCGCGGTCGGCTCCGTCGAGGAGTTCCCGCCGGAGGCCACCGCGCGCCTCGCGGAGAACCCGCAGATCACCGGCGACAAGGCGACCGCGCAGATCGAGCTGTCGATCTCCGGCAGCGAGCCGACGGTGGTGCCGCTGCCGATGGAGAAGCGCGACGGCAAGTGGTGCGTGCCCTGACGGGTCAGCCGCGCTGAGCCCGGCGCTGCTGGCGGGGCGTCACCACGCCCTCGGCCAGCCGCCGGGCGGTCAGCACGAACGCCGTGTGCGCCACCATCCGGTGGTCGGGGCGCACGGCGAGGCCGACCACGTGCCACGGCCGCATCAGCGTCTCCCAGGCCTGCGGCTCGGTCCAGCACTGCTGCTCGCGCAGCGCCTCGGTGACCTTGGACAGCTGGGTCGTCGTGGCCACGTAGACCACGAGCACGCCGCCGGGGATCACGCTGCGGGCCGCGACGTCCACCATCTCCCACGGCGACAGCATGTCCAGGATCATCCGGTCGACCTCACCGGCGCCGGCGCCGTCGTCCCCGCCGCCGTTTCGCCGCTGCCGTGCTCGGCGAGGTCCCGGATGTGCAGGTCCCAGTTCTTCGGCCGCTCGCCGAAGAACGTGGTCACGTTCCGCTCGGCGTGCTCGGCGTGGTCGGCGCGCACCTCGTAGGAGGTGACCCGGCCCTCGGGCCCGACGGCCCGCAGCAGCGAGCACGTCAGCGCGCCGGAGCCGGCGCCGGCCTCGAGCACGCGGGCGCCCGGGAAGATGTCGCCCCACGTGATGATCTGCGCGGCGTCCTTCGGGTAGATCACCTGCGCGCCGCGCGGCATCGACAGGACGTAGTCGGCGAGCAGCGGCCGCAGCGCGAGGTACGCGGTGCCGCCGACCGAGCTGACCAGCGAGCCCTCCGGCCTGCCGATGACGTCGTCGTGGGACACCGCGCCGCGGTGCGTGTGGTACTGCCCGCCCGGCGTCAGCAGGAGGGTGTAGTGCCTGCCCTTGGGATCGGTGAGCTGCACCCGGTCCCCCACCCGGAACGGCCCGCTCGCCCTGACCTCCGCCACCCTGCTCCCCTCGCCGTTCACCACCTGAGCTCGCGTGATCGTCGCAGACACCCGGCGGCCCCCGAATGGCGGTACCACCACTACTCTGACGCCCGCGCGCCACTGTCGATCACCAGGGGGAGATCATGACGTACCCGCCACAGGGGCCGCAGGGTCCCTACAACCAGGGACCGCAGGGACCGCAAGGCCCTTACGGCAACCAGGGTCCGTACGGACCGCAGGGCCCGTACAACCAGGGGCCGGACGCGTACCCGCCGCCCTGGGCCGGCGGGCCGCAGGGCGGTTTCCCCGTCGGGCCCCCGCCGCCGAAGTCGCGGACGGGCCTGATCACCAGCCTCATCATCGTGGCGATCCTCGTGGTGGGTGGCGGCGGGGTCGGCGCGTACTTCCTGCTCAGCAAGGACAGCAAGGAGAACGGCTCGGGCGGTGGCGGTGGGGACCGCGGCCCCCGCGCCGCCGCGCAGACCTACGTGCGGGAGCTGGAGAAGACGCTCAACACCCCGCTGCCCGAGGTCGACGTCAAGCCGCTGAAGCCAGTCACCTGCAGCTCGGACTTCGCGAAGATGGAGGACGAGATCGCCGACGCGAAGGAATTCGGGGAGAGCACCAGCGCCACGCCGGGCAACGAGTCGAAGGTCCGCATCCGCCTCAAGGAGTTCGAGACCACGTCCGACGGCGCGAAGTTCACCATGACCCGGCGCGAGGCCGGGGACGACGACACGGACAGCAAGCACATGACCGTCGCCAAGGAGAACGGCGACTGGAAGGTCTGCGGCATCTACGACGACGAGGACGGCGGTTCCTCCTCGACGAGCAGCACCCGCCGGCTGCCGCCGAACCCGATCCCGACGACTTAGCCGGATCGGCGGCCCGTGAGGCCGGCCGTCAGGTCCTCGCGCCGGAGCACCCCGGCGGGGCGCCCGTCCTGGTCCACGACCAGGAACTGCCAGGCGGCCGTCTCCTGGACGCGCTCGACGATGTCCTCGCCCGGCTCGGAGTCGAGCAGCACCGACTCCGGCCGGATCGGCTCGGCCGCCTGCTCGGCGGGCGCCATCGGGGACCGCTCGGCCAGCCGCTCGGCCGCGTACGGGTCGAGCAGGCCCGCGGCCACCCCGTCCGCGCGGACGAGCACCACGCCCCGGCCGGCGGCCGCGCTCAGCGCGTCGGCGACCGGGCTCTCCGCGGGCAGCTGCAGGATCGGCCGGGTCAGGTCGGCGAGCGTCAGCCCCTCCGGCCAGCTCCGCCGCTGGTCGGAGGCCAGCTCGCCGCGTGCGCCGGAGGCCACGAACCACGCGGTCAGCGCGCAGACGCCCAGCCGCAGCCAGCGGTCCGGGCTCTCGGTGGCCACGCCCCACAAGGCCCACAGCATGAGCAGCCCGGCGACCAGCCAGCCGCCGACCACGGCCGCCTTCGTGCCGATGCCGCGCTCGCCCGACACCGCCCACACGCCGGCGCGCAGCATCCGCCCGCCGTCCAGCGGCAGGCCGGGCAGCAGGTTGAACACCGCGACCGCGACGTTGGCGACCGCGCACTCGAGGACCAGCAGCCAGATCGGGCCCTCGGCGGGCACGAACAGCAGCACGAGTCCGCACAGCGCCGCCAGCACGGCCGACACCGCGGGCCCGGCCGCGGCGATCACGCCCTCGTGCGCGGGCCGCCGTGGCGTGCGGGTGATCTCGGCGAGGCCGCCGAGCAGGAACAACCGCAGCCGCCGCACCGGGATCCCCAGGTGCAGCGCCACGACGCAGTGCCCCAGCTCGTGGGCCAGCACGGACGCGCCGAGCAGGATCGCGAACGCGGCGGCCAGCAGGATCGACACGACCGCAGTCGCCTCCGGCAGGAACCTGTTCACCAGTGGCGCGTAGAGCACGATGACCGCGACCGAGCCGACCCACCAGGAGGGGGCCAGCAGCACGGGAACGGCACGGAACCGGAACAGCACGAGGCCGCCGTCGCGGTCCGCGGTCCAGGGCGTGCTCACCGATTCAGAGTATGGGTCCAGGTGTGGGGATGTCGTGATGACCGCGCCCCCGATCGGGCGGTCCGACACGCGTGGTGCGGGGCTCCCCGGAGTGTCGGTGCCCTCGCCTAGGGTTTGTGCCATGACCGAGACAGCCGAGCTTTCCGACGCCGCGACCGTCCGGGCGCCACGGAGACCGGCGCTGTCGCCGTCGCGCGCCGGGGACTTCAAGCAGTGCCCGTTGCTCTACCGGTTCCGCGCGGTCGACCGGCTGCCGGAGCGGCCGTCGCCCGCGCAGGTGCGCGGCATCGTTGTGCACGCCGTGCTGGAGGAGCTGTTCGGCCTGCCTGCCGGCGAGCGGATGCCGGACCGGGCGCACGAGCTGCTGTCGCCGGTGTGGCAGCGGCTGAGTGAGGAGCGGCCCGAGTTCGCGGAGCTGTTCGCCGACGACGAGGCCCTGGCGACCTGGCTGGAGTCGGCCAGCCGGCTCATCGACGGCTACTTCACGCTGGAGGACCCGCGCCGGCTCGACCCGGAGGCGCGCGAGCTGCTGGTGGAGACGGAGCTGACGTCGGGTGTGCTGCTCCGCGGGTACGTCGACCGGCTGGACGTTGCGCCGACCGGCGAGATCCGGGTGGTCGACTACAAGACCGGCACCGCGCCGCGGGAGATCGGCGAGGCCAAGGCGCTGTTCCAGATGAAGTTCTACGCGCTGGTGCTGTGGCGGCTGCGCGGGGTGGTGCCGCGCCAGCTGCAGCTGATGTACCTCGCCGACCGGCAGTCGCTCACGTACACGCCCGACGAGGCGGAGCTGACCCGGTTCGAGCGCACGCTCGACGCGGTGTGGCAGGCCATCCTGCGGGCGGGCAAGACGGGTGACTTCCGGCCGAACAAGAGCCGGCTGTGCGACTGGTGCGCGCATCAGGCGCTGTGCCCGGCGTTCGGGGGCACGCCGCCGGAGTACCCGGGCTGGCCGGAGCCGGACGCCGGTGAGGAGACACCGCTGGACCGCGCCGACTGAGGCCGTTTCCGATCTTGGTGAACGTCGGCTAACTTCGCGGGCATGAGCGACGCGTTCTACGAGCCCCTGGGCGACGCCCGGTTCGCCTCGACGGTGCACACCACCGGACCGTGGTCGCCGCGGACCCAGCACGTCGGGCCGCCGAGCGCGCTGCTGGCACGTGCGCTCGAGGAGGTCCCGTCGGCCGCGCCCATGCTGCTGGCCCGCATGACGGTGGACATCCTCGGCCCCGTGCCGGTCGCGGAGGTCGAGGTGACGGCCGGCGTGGAGCGTGCCGGGCGCGCGGTGGAGCTGCTGGTCGCGGAGCTGTCCGCCGGCGGCCGTCCGGTGGCGCGGGCACGCGCGTGGCGGCACGTCCGCTCGGACTCGGCCGCGGTGGCGGTGGGTGTGGACGAGCCGCTGCCCCCGCCGGCGGACGGCGAGCCGATGCACCGTCCGGAGAACTGGGGGTCGGGGTACCTGGACGCGATGGAGTGGCGCGCGCTGTCGGGTCACCTGGGCAAGCCGGGCCCGGCGACGGTGTGGGCGCGGCAGCGCGTGGACCTCGTGGCGGGCGAGCGCCCGACGGGCCTGCAGCGGCTGTTCGTGGTGGCGGACTCGGGCAACGGGGTGTCGAGCCGAATGGACCCGCACGAGTGGCTGTTCATCAACTCGGAGCTGACGGTCCACCTGTACCGCGAGCCGGCGGGCGAGTGGATAGCCCTGGACGCGACGACGGCCATCGGCCCGGACGGAGTGGGCACGGCGTTCTCGGTCCTGCACGACCTGGAAGGCCCGGTGGGGCGAGGCGCGCAGGCGCTCCTGGTCCGGCCGCAAAGCTGAGGCCGCCCAGAGGCGCGCGGCTCGGTCAGAGTCGGCAGGAGCGGATGTCGGACGCGAGAACGGCTTTCGCGCCGAGGGCGGCGAGGCGGTCCATCACGGGGTTGGCCTCGTTGCGCGGAACCATGGCCCGCACCGCGACCCAGTCCGGGTGCGCGAGCGGCGCCACCGTCGGCGACTCGAGTCCCGGCGTGATCGTGATCGCCTCGTCGAGGAGGGCCTTCGGGCAGTCGTAGTCCAGCATCATGTAGTGCTGCGCGAACACGACGCCCTGCAGCCGGGCCGCCAGCTGGTCCTTGACCGCCGAGCTGCCCGCGGCCGAGCCGTGCAACAGCACCGCCTGCGACTCGCAGATCGGGTCGCCGAACGCGACCAGGTTGTGCTGGCGCAGCGTCCGCCCCGAGCCGACGACGTCGGCGACCGCGTCGGCCACGCCCAGCTGTACGGAGATCTCGACCGCGCCGTCGAGCCTGATGACCTCGGCGGTGATCCCGTGCGCGGCAAGGTCGGCGCCGACCAGCCGCGGGTAGGAGGTGGCGAGCCGCTTGCCCGCGAGGTCCGCGAGCTTCCACTCCCGGCCCGCGGGCGCGGCGTAGCGGAACGTCGAGGCGCCGAAGCCGAGCGCGAGCCGCTCGGTCACCGCCGCGCCAGAGTCCAGCGCCAGGTCGCGCCCGGTGATCCCGAGGTCGAGCTCACCGGAGCCGACATAGATCGCGATGTCCTTGGGGCGCAGGAAGAAGAACTCCACGTCGTTGGTGGGGTCGAGCACGGTGAGGTCCCGCGACTCGTGCCGGCCGCGGTAGCCCGCCTCGGCGAGCATCTCGGCGGCCGGTCCGGCCAGCGCGCCCTTGTTGGGCACGGCAACCCGCAGCATGGTCATGACTCCCTGGGACTCGAACGGCTCAGAGGTGGCGGTACACGTCGTCGAGGCTGAGGCCACGGCCCAGCATGAGCACCTGTACGCGGTACAGCAGCTGGGACACCTCCTCGGCCAGGCGGTCGTCGGACTCGTGTTCGGCCGCGATCCACACCTCGCCGGCCTCCTCGAGCACCTTCTTCCCCTGCGCATGCACCCCCGCGTCGAGCGCGGCGACGGTGCCGGAGCCCTCGGGCCGCTGCTCGGCCCGCCCGCGGAGTTCGGCGAACAACTCGTCGAACGTCTTCACGAGCACCGATCCTTCCATCCCACCGCGACCGCCCGCGAACCGACCGACCATCACCACATCGAGCGATCACTTGCCCGGCCGAACACGGATAGCGTGCGGTTCGAACCTCAGCGGACCGGCGTGGCCGATCGCATCGCGGAGGTGATGGCGCGCTTCCCGGTCGATCCGGGCTGGGCAGATGACCTCGGACGCGTCCTGGTCAGTACCGATGGCGCGGCCGGGTTCGCCGACCTGCCTGGCGTCAATGCCGAGGTCGTCCGGGTCGGTTGATCAGGTTCAGGTCCGCCACCCTCAGGTTCTCCAGCGAGTCGCGGAACACGCGGCGCTCCCCCGGCTCGACCGCCACGTCGCAGGGGACCACCAGCACCGTGCAGCCGGCGGCCACCGCGGCCGTCGTGCCCGTCGGGGAGTCCTCGATCGCCACGCACGAGGCAGCGTCCACGCCGAGGAGGCGGGCCGCGCGCAGGTAGGGCTCCGGCAGCGGCTTGTTCAGCCCGTCGACCTCGTCGCCGCACACGGTCACGTCGAACAGGGTGCGGTCGATCGTGTCCAGGGCGACCTCCGTCAGCCCGCGCTCGGTGGACGTCACCAGCGCCATCGGGAAGCCGGCCGCCCGCACCGTCGCCAGCGCGGCCTGCGCGCCCGGCCGCCAGGGCAGCGACGAGGCGAACACCTCCGCCATCCGCCGGTCGATCCACGCGGCCCCGTCGGCGAGCTGCTCCGGCGACGGGTGATCGATGCCGACCTCCGCGTACAGCAGGTCGAGCGTCTTCTTGACGTTCGTGCCGACCATGGCCTGCCGGGTGGGCAGCGACAGCTCACCGCCCAGCTTCTCGGTCAGCTCGTACAGCGGGATGTCCCACAGCTTCTCGGAGTCCAGCAGCGTCCCGTCGAGATCCCAGAGGACGGCGGCAGGCGAAGAACCGGTCATGTGTCGAGGTACTTGGCTTCCCGGGTGATGGAGCACGATCGCGTCGCCCGACAGTAGCGACGACACGCGAACCGGCCTACGGTCCCCCGCCACCGGGCACGGGTCGTAGGCTGACCCGGTGACCGATCCGGACCAGCAGCCGACGAACCAGCCGACACCAGAGGAGCACCAGGAGCTCGTGGAGCCCGTACTGGTCGCCGCCTTCGAAGGCTGGAACGACGCCGGTGACGCGGCGAGCGCCGCCATCGAGCATCTCCAGCTCACCTGGGAGGCGACCGAGCTGGCCGAGATCGACCCGGACGACTACTACGACTTCCAGGTCACCCGGCCGACCGTACGGATGGTCGACGGGGTCACCCGACGGGTCGAATGGCCGACGACGCGGCTGTCCGTGTGCCGCCCGCCCGGGGCTAACCGCGACGTGGTGCTCATGCACGGCATCGAGCCGAACATGCGGTGGCGCAGGTTCTGCGCCGAGCTGCTCGAGCACATCGAGCAGCTGGGCGTGACCACGGTGGTGACGCTGGGCGCGCTGCTCGCCGACACCCCGCACACCCGGCCCGTGCCGGTGACCGGGACCGCGTACGACGCGGCGTCGGCCGCGAAGTTCGGCCTCGAGCGGTCCCGCTACGAGGGCCCGACCGGCATCGTCGGCGTGCTGCAGGACACCTGCGTGCAGGCCGGCGTGCCGGCGATCTCCATCTGGGCCGCCGTGCCGCACTACGTCTCCCAGCCGCCCTCGCCGAAGGCCACGTTGGCGCTGCTGCACCGGGTCGAGGAGGTCCTCGACATGGAGGTGCCGCTGGGCCAGCTGCCCGAGCAGGCCGAGGAGTGGCAGCAGACGGTCAGCGAGATGGCCGCCGAGGACGAGGACGTGCGCAACTACGTGCGGGCGCTGGAGGAGCGCGGCGACGCGGAGACCGAGCTGAACGAGACTAGCGGCGACGCGATCGCCGCCGAGTTCGAGAAGTACCTGCGGCGCCGGCGGCCGGGGCCCGGCCGCGGATCCGCCGGCCCGTCCTGACGTTGGTCCGCCTGCTCGACCGCCTGCCCGACCGACGCAGGCTCGCGGTCGGCGGCGTGTACGCGGGCGGGTTCCTCGGACCGTTCGGCGGCGGCGTCACCGCGGCGATGCTGCCGGAGCTGGGCGACGACTTCGGGGTGTCCGCGCCGGCCGCGTCCGCGACGATCACCGCGTACCTGGTGCCGTTCGCGGCGCTGATGCTGGTCTCCGGCACGCTCGGTGCGCGCTGGGGGCTGCGGCGCAGCGTGCTCGGCGCCTACCTGGTGTCGATCGCCGGGTCGGTGCTGTGCGCGGTGTCGGGGACGTTCCCGCTGCTGCTCGCCGGCCGCGGCGTGCAGGGCATGGCGAACTCGTTCACCACGCCGCTGCTGCTCGCCACGATCGCGGCGACGACCCCGCGCGAACGGCTCGGCCGGTCCCTCGGGCTGTTCGCCTCGCTGCAGGCCGCGGGGCAGACCTCGGCGCCGTTGCTGGGCGGGCTCGCGGCGGAGGCGAGCTGGCGGTTCGCGTTCGTCGGCGTGGGGGTGGCGGCCGCGGCGCTCGCCGTGATCGGGCTGCCGCCGTCCGCGGAGAGCCGGGCCGAGCCGGCGCGGCTGCGGGCGGCGTGGCGCCCGGACGTGCTGCGCACGGCCGTGGTGGCGCTGGTGGGCTGGGGCTGCCTCGGCGGGCTGACGTTCCTGGTGGCGTTCCGCATCGACGACGCGTTCGGCCTGCCCGCGAGCGTGCGCGGGCTGCTGCTGACCGCGTTCGGCGTGGTCGGCATGCTCACCGCGCGGCTGGTCGGCCGGCTGACCGAGCGGACCGGCGCGCGGACGGCGGCGCTCGTCGGCGCGGTCGTGGGTGCCGTACCGGTCGCGCTGATCGGCCTGGTCCCGTGGCTGCCGGTACTCGCCCTGTTGTGGGCCGTGACCGGGTTCCTGGCGCAGTTCCTGCAGGTCGGGCTGAACACGTTGGCGTTGACCGGTACCGGGGGCAACCCGGCGGGCGCGGTGTCGGTGGTGCAGGCGTTCCGGTTCGTCGGCGCGGCGGCGTCGCCGATCGCGTTGACGCCCGTCTACCACGCCTCGGCCGCGGCCGGTTTCCTGCTGCCGGCCGCGCTGCTGGTCACCGTCACGCCGCTCGCGCTGCCGCGCCGGCGGGAGTGACCGGGGCTCACCTCAGAGCAGGACCCCGAGCAGGGCGTCGACCGCGTCGCGAACCTGTCCGGGTGCCGAGCGGTCGGCGCCGTCGCCGGCCTCGGCCGCCGCGGCCCACGCGTCCACCGCGCGCAGCGCCTGCGGCGTGTCGAGGTCGTCGGCCAGGTGGTCGCGCAGCCGGGCGATCGTGTCCGTCGCGTCGGGGCCGGCGTCGCGCGCCACGGCGGCCCGCCACCGGTCCAGCCGCGCCTGCGCCTCCGCGAGCACGTCGGCCGTCCACGCGCGGTCGGCGCGGTAGTGGCCGGACAGCAGGCCCAGCCGCAGCGCCATCATGTCCACCTTGTCGGCCCGCATCCGGGACACGAACACGAGGTTCCCGCGCGACTTGGACATCTTCTCGCCGTCGAGGCCGATCATGCCGGCGTGGGTGTAGTGGCGGGCGAACGGGTGCTGGCCGGTCAGCGCCTCGGCGTGTGCCGCGCTGAACTCGTGGTGCGGGAAGATCAGGTCCGAGCCGCCGCCCTGGACGTCGAAGCTCATGCCGAGCTTGTTCATCGCGATCACGCTGCACTCGACGTGCCAGCCGGGCCGGCCGGCGCCCAGCTCGGACTCCCAGCTCGGCTCGTCCGGCCGCGCGACGCGCCACAGCAGCGCGTCCAGCGGGTGCCGCTTGCCAGCGCGGTCCGGGTCCCCGCCGCGCTCGGCGAAGAGCGTCGCCATCGTCGCCTCGTCGTAGTTCGACACCGAGCCGAACCGGCCGGAGGCGTTGTGGTCGAAGTAGATGTCCGGGTACTGCGCGTCGTCGGCCCGGTAGGCGACGCCGTCGGTCAGCAGCTTCGCGACGGCCTCGACGATCTCCGGGATCGACTCGACCGCACCGAGGTAGTCGCGCGGCGGCAGCACCCGCAACGCCGCCATGTCCTCGCGGAACAGCGCGGTCTCGCGCATCGCGAGCACGACCCAGTCGTCCTGGTCGCGCTGGGCCCGCTCCAGCAGCGGGTCGTCGACGTCGGTCACGTTCTGCACGTAGTGGACGTCGTGGCCGTTGTCCAGCCACTGCCGGTACACGAGGTCGAACGCCAGGTAGGTCGCGGCGTGCCCGAGGTGGGTGGCGTCGTACGGGGTGATCCCGCAGACGTACATCGTCGCCGTGGGGCCGGGGCTGGTCGGGCGGATCTCGCCGGCCGAGGTGTCGAACAGCCGCAGCGGACGCGGCGTGCCGGCGACGTGCGGCACCGGTTGGGATGGCCAGGTCTGCATGGCTCCGACATTAGCGGCCGGTACTCCCCGCAGCCGCCGGCGTCCACAATGTGACCCCCGTTACAGCACCCTCGCGGATGCCGATTCATCACGTGCGTAGGACCCAACAACGCGAAGAGCACGAAGAGGGTGGCGGGCATGACATCGGCGGCGAGCGGGACGACCGGCAGATACCTGGTGTTGCTGGAGGACGACTGGACCGAGGCGGCCGGCGAGCTGAACCGGGTGGCCGGCATCCAGGCGGTGGACTCGGCGCAGGGCGGCCTCGCCCAGCCGCTGTGGGAGGCGGACGGGCTGGTCATGCGCGACCTCGGCGTGGCGCTGGTGTCGGCCGACCCCGACCAGCTGACCGCGCTGACCGCGGCCGCCGACCGGCCGGGCCCGATCGCGCTGGTCGAGCCGGAGCGGTACGTGCGCGCGATCGCCACGCCGGCGGCCGAGACCGTCGGCGTGGTCGACGAGACGACGTTCACCTGGGGCCTGCAGGCCGTCGGCGCGCCGGAGAGCAAGGCGACCGGCGCGGGCGTGCGGGTGGCCGTGCTGGACACCGGTCTCGACCTCACGCACCCGGATCTCGCCGGCCGGACGATCACGTCGAAGTCGTTCGTCGAGGGCGAGGAGGTGCAGGACGGCCACGGGCACGGCACGCACTGCGTCGGCACGTCGTGCGGACCCCGCACGCCGCCGGGCGGGCCCGGGTACGGCATCGCGTACCAGGCGGAGATCTACGCCGGGAAGGTGCTGAGCAACGCCGGCTCGGGCGCGGACGGCGGGATCCTGGCCGGCATCTCGTGGGCGCTCGCCAACGGCTGCCGGGTGGTGTCGATGTCGCTCGGCGCGGCGACCCAGCCGGGCCAGGCGTACTCGCGGACCTACGAGCGGGTCGCGCGCCGGGCACTCGCCCGCGGCACCCTCATCGTCGCCGCGGCCGGCAACGAGAGCGAGCGGGCCGACGGCACGATCGCACCGGTCGGGCACCCGGCCAACTGCCCGTCGATCCTGGCGGTCGGCGCGGTGGACGTGCGGGGGCGGATCGCGGACTTCTCGTGCGGGACGGTCGACGCGGTCGGCTCGGTCGACGTGGTCGGACCGGGCGTGGACGTCTACTCGAGCTGGCCGCAGCCCCTGGGCCACCGGCGGATCTCGGGCACGAGCATGGCCACCCCGCACACGGCCGGCATCGCGGCGCTGATCGCGCAGGCGACCGGCGCGAGCGGCTACGAGCTGTGGGCCCGGCTGTGCCAGACCGCGCGCCGGCTGTCGCTGCCGTCGACCGACGTCGGAGCCGGCCTGGTGCGGGCGCCGGGCGCGTGATCGCCCGTCCCGGTCGTCGTCTCCGTGGCCGACGACCAGCTCGCCGACCTGTCCGCCGTGGTGGACGCGCTGCGCGACGCCGGCCTGCGGGTGGGCGAGGTCCTCACCGCGGCCGGCGTCGTGACCGGCACGGCCGACAGCGACCGGATCTCGTCGCTGTCGGCCGTGCCCGGCGTCGCGGACGTCGAGCCCGCGGGGACGTTCCAGCTGCCGCCGCCGGACTCGCCGGTTCAGTAGCCCAGCGCGGTCGCGATCTCGGCCAGCTGCGCCGCGCTCAGCGGGCCGTGCCCGAGCGCGCCCGCGTTCTCCTCGGCCTGCGCCACGGTGCGGAACCCGGGGATCGGGATCGTCCGCGGGCTGCGGGCCCAGATCCAGCCGAGCGCGCCCTGGGCGAGCGTGCGGCCGTCGCTGGTGAGGATCTCGCGGACGGCGTCCACCCGCGACGCCCACTCCCGCGTCGGCACGCCGTCGGCGAAGAACCGCAGCCACTCCGGCGCGGCCGAGCGGATGTCGGTGCCGCTCGTCGGCGTGCCGGTCGTGCGGCGGCCGAGCAGTCCCATCGCGAGCGGGGTGCGGTTGACGCTCGCGATGTCGTACTTGTCGCACATGGCGAGCATGTCCGGGTCGTCGTGCAGGACGCTGAGCTCGTGCTGCACGGCCACGCCGTGCGTGCCGGCGGCGAACGACGCGGCGCGCGCGGGGTCGTCGACACTCCACCCGTAGCCGCGGATGAGGCCCTCGGCGACGAGCTCCTCGCACGCGTCCACGAGCGGCGCGGCGTCCTCGATGGACGGTTGGGGGTGGAGCTGGTAGAGGTCGAGGTGGTCGGTGCCCAGGCGGCGCAGGGAGGCTTCCAGCGCGCGGCGGACGTAGGCCGGGGAGATGTCGCTGCCGTGCTTGACCTTGGTGTCCGGGTCGAACACGTTGCCCCACTTGCTCGCGATCACCACCTCGTCGCGCCGGCCGGCGAGCGCGCGGCCGAGCACCTCCTCGCTGTGGCCGGCCCCGTACACGTCGGCCGTGTCGAAGAACGTCACGCCGAGGTCGAGGGCGCGGCGCACCGCGCGGATCGACTCGTCGTCGTCGACCTCGCCCCAGCCGAGCGGCTTGCCCTGGTCGTCGGCGAACGGGCCGCCGATCGCCCAGCAGCCGAATCCGAGCGCGCTGACCTCGACGTCCCCGAGCGTCCGCCGACCCGTCCAGATGTTCGTCTGTGCAGTCATGCACCCCATCGTGGGACCTGGAGCGCGCTTCGGGTCCAGCCCTTTTCGGGAGTAGTTTTGGGTTCATGGCTGATTCGCGTGGCAGGGTCAAGGTCGAGACGAGTCGAAAGCGCATCCGTGCCTACGTCGGCGGTCATCTCGTGGCCGACTCCCGCCGGCCCGCGCTGGTGTGGGAGATCCCGTACTACCCGACGATCTACCTCCCGCTCGAGGACCTTCGCGGGAAGCTCGAGGCGACCGGTTCCACCGAGCACTCCCCCAGCCGCGGCGAGGCCACCCTGTACGACATCGTCGTCGACGGCACGGTCGTGAAGACCGCCGCCAGCCGCTACCTCGCCTCGCCGATCCCCGAGCTGCGTGACCTGGTGAAGCTCCAGTTCGACGCGATGGACGAGTGGCTGGAGGAGGACGAGCCGATCTACGTCCACCCGCGCGACCCCTACAAGCGGGTCGACATCCTGGGCAGCTCCCGGCACGTCGTGGTCGAGGTCGACGGCGTGACCGGTCGCCGACTCCCACCAGCCCAGGATCCTGTTCGAGACCAGCCTGCCGCCGCGCTACTACCTGCCGCTGCCGGACGTGCGGATGGACCTGCTGCGGCCCTCGGACACGCAGACCCACTGCCCCTACAAGGGAACCGCGTCGTACTGGACGCTGGACACCGGCGAGGGCGTGCACGAGGACGTCGTCTGGATCTACCGCACGCCGCTGCCGGAGAGCCAGAAGGTCGCCGGGCTGGCGTGCTTCTACAACGAGAAGGTCGACATCATCGTGGACGGGGAGCGCGCAGGACCGCCCGCACACGCCGTTCAGCTGACCCGGCTCAGGCGCGCTGGTACTCCTCCCACGTCACCTTGGTGACCTGCGGGCCGTCGTCCGGGGCGTGGTTGGCCAGGCCGTTCTTGCCCAGGTAGTAGTCGCCGACCTGGTGCTGCGCCGTCGGCGACATGTCCGTGTCGGAGATGGCGACCGCGTGGATGTGGAAGCCCCAGTTGCCCTGGTCGGGCGTGCGGCGCCACGCCGCGAAGCCCACCTCGCGCAGCCGGCGCACCACCGTGGTCTGCCGCGCCTCCGTCATGCCCGACACCGAGACGTCCAGCACGCCACCACCGTCGTGGGTGCCGGCCGAGTCGGGGTCGCCGCCGGGGTTGTACGAGCCCTGCGTGATGCCGAGCGACGCGCCCAGCAGGCTCTCGGCCTCGACCAGCATCGCCTTCGTGCGGGTGTTCATCGTGGCGCTGTGGTAGGTGAGGTGGGCGCCGGGGGTGAGCGTGTTCGTCACCGTGAAACGGCCGTCGCCCAGGGTCTGCAACGACGTGCGGCCGGGCAGGCCCGACGCGTCGAGACCCGTGTAGCCGAGGGAGCGCTGGTAGGCGGCGTACGCGTCGATGGTCTTCGTGCCGAAGTAGCCGTCCACGTACGTCGGGTCCAGCAGGTTCTTCGCGTCCAGCGCCTGCTCGACCAGCTGCACGCTCGCCTTCGCGCCCGGCGTCGTCGTATCGTCCGCCCGGATCGGGTCGATCTGCGCGGCCTTCACCACGGCTTCCATGTTCGCGGACGGCAGCGCGGATGGCGCTGCCTGCGCGGCGAACGCCGGCACTGCCGTGGCGGCGGCGACCAGGGTCAGCAGACCGGCGCCTACGGCGACACGAACCCCCATGAGAACTCCTCACCAACAGTCGGTGGACTCTGCCGAAAGTCAACCGCGCGGAAGGGGCTCAGGGCAAGAGGGATTCGATCGCCCGGTAGATGCGCTTCTCCGACACCGGGTACGCCGTGCCGAGCGTCTGCGCGAAGAAGCTGATCCGCAGCTCCTCGATCATCCACCGCACCGAGCCGTCGTCCCCCGGCCGGCCACGCACCTCGGCGTAGGCCTGCGCCACGTCCTGCACCACGTAGGTCCACTCGAGGTCGCGGTCCGGGCGCTCGGCCAGCTTGTCCAGCCGCCGCAGGATCCCCCGCAGGTAACGTTCCACATCGGACAGACGAGCCCGGCCGGTGCCGGCGACGAAGCCGTTGTACACCAACGCGTTCCGCTGTGCGCGCATGTCCGCGACCGACTCGGCGAACACCGCGCCCGTCATCCTGGACAGCGCCGTGTCCACCTCGGCGTCCGCGGTCAGCACGCCGCGGACGCGGTCGAGCACCGCGTACATCGTGTCGGCCAGCTCCGCGCGCACCCTCGCGCACAGGGCCTCGAACTCCTCCGGTGTCCACACCGGAGCGGAGATCAGCGCGTCGGCCGCCGCGTTGAGGCAGTCCTCCAGCAGGCCGGGCACGCTGCCGTGCGGGTTGGCCGACAGCGCCAGCTTCGCCGCGTTCGGCAGCCGGCGCACCACCTGCTTCACCGGCGACGGCACGGTCAGCAGCACCAGCCGCCGGAGCCCGCGCGCCATCTCCCGGGCCTGCTCGCCAGGTTCGTCGAACAGCCGGATGGCCACCGAGGAACCGGTGTCGACCAGCGCCGGGTACGCCGTCACCTGCTGCCCGGCCCGGTGCAGCGACACGCTGCGCTCCAGCGGACCGAACGACCACGACGTCAGGCCCTCGCGGGTCAGCCCCTCCGAGCCCGACGCCAGCGACTCGCGCACCCGCGCCGCCAGCTCCCGCTTGAGCGCGCCGAGATCCTTGCCCGCCATGACCGGCCGGCCCTCGTCGACCACCTGGAACGTCGTGCGCAGGTGCTGGGGCACCGCCTCGAGCTGCCACGCGTCCGGCGGCACGACCACGCCCGACAGCGCGCGCAGCTCGGCCGCGACCTGGTCCAGGGTCGGCTCCGCGACGTCGGCGAGCCGGTCCCGCACGGCCGCGGCGAAGTCCGGCACCGGCACGAAGTTGCGCCGCAGCGGCTTGGGCAGCGAGCGGATGAGCGCCGTGACCAGCTCGCCGCGCAGGCCCGGCACCTGCCACGGCAGGCCGTCCGCGCTGACCCGGCCGAGCAGGGCGAGCGGCACCTGCACGGTCACGCCGTCGGTGGCCTCCCCGGGCTCGAACCTGTACTGCAGCCCGAGCCGGATGTCGTTGTGCGACATGGCATCCGGGTACGCCTCGGCCCGCACGTCGCCCGCGTCGGGGTTCACCAGCATCGCCGGGTCGAACGTCAGCAGCTCGGGCTCGTCGCGGCGGGCCTTCTTCCACCAGGTGTCGAAGTGCCGGCCGGACACCACCTCCGGGCCGATCCGCTGGTCGTAGAACTCGAACAACGTGTCCTCGTCGACCACGATGTCGCGGCGGCGGGCCTTGTGCTCCAGCTCCTCGGCCTCGGCGAGCAGCTCGGCGTTGCGGCTCAGGAACCGGTGGTTGCTGTGCCACTCCCCCTGCACGAGCGCGTGCCGGATGAACAGCTCGCGGGCCACCGGCGGGTCGATCCGCCCGTAGTTCACCGGCCGGTCGACCACGATCGGCAGGCCCAGCAGCGTGACCCGCTCGGACGCCATCACCGCCGCGCGCTTCTTCTCCCACCGCGGCTCGCTGTAGTTCCGCCGCACGAGGTGCCCGGCGATCGGCTCGATCCACTCGGGATCGATGCGCGCCACGATCCGGCCCCACAGCCGCGTCGTCTCGACCAGCTCGGCGGCCATCACCCAGCGCGGCTGCTTCTTGAACAGCGCCGAGCCGGGGAAGATCCCGAACTTCGCGTTGCGCGCACCGAGGTAGTCGCGGGTGGCCGGGTCCTTCATGCCGACGTGCGAGAGCAGCCCGGCGAGGAGCGCCAGGTGGATCGTCGCCGGCTCGGCCGGCTGCTCGTTCGGGTTGACGTCGAGGCTCTTCGACATCTGCCGCAGCTGCGCGGCGACGTCCTGCCACTCGCGCACCCGCAGGTAGTTCAGGAACTCCGCGCGGCACATCTTGCGGAACCGGTTCGCGGACAGCTCGCGGCGCTGCTCGGTCAGGTACCGCCACAAGTTGAGGTAGGACATGAAGTCCGACTCCGGGTCGCGGAAGCGCGCGTGCTGCTGGTCGGCCTGCGCCTGCTTGTCCGCCGGGCGCTCCCGCGGGTCCTGAATGGACAGTGCGGCGGCGATGACCACGACCTCGCTGACGCAGCCCTCGCGGTCGGCGGCGAGGACCATCCTGGCCAGCCGCGGGTCGACCGGCAGCCGGGCGAGCTTGCGGCCCAGCGGGGTCAGCCGCGGCACGGACTCCGTCGTCGCGCTCTCCAGCGCGCCGAGCTCGTTCAGCAGGTTCATGCCGTCGGTGATGTGGCGGCGGTCCGGCGGCTCGACGAACGGGAACGCCGCGATGTCACCGAGGTCCGCCGCGGCCATCTGGAGGATGACCGACGCGAGGTTGGTGCGCAGGATCTCCGGATCGGTGAACTCCGGCCGCGCGTCGAAGTCGTCCTCGGCGTAGAGCCGGACACAGATGCCGTCCGAGGTGCGCCCGCAGCGGCCGGCCCGCTGGTTGGCCGACGCCTGCGAGATCTTCTCGATCGGCAGCCGCTGCACCTTCAGCCGGTTCGAGTACCGGGAGATGCGCGCGAAGCCGGGGTCGATCACGTACTTGATGCCCGGCACGGTCAGCGAGGTCTCCGCGACGTTGGTGGCCAGCACCACCCGCCGGCCGCGGTGCTGCTGGAACACCCGCTTCTGCTCCCCTGTGGACAGCCGGGCGTAGAGCGGCAGGATCTCGGTGTTGCGCAGCTCCTGCGCGACGAGCGCGTCGGTGGTGTCGCGGATCTCGCGTTCGCCGGACAGGAACACGAGGATGTCGCCCGGTCCCTCGGCGCACAGCTCGTCGACCGCGTCGAGGATCGCCTGGGTCTGGTCGCGGTCCGGGTCGGCCTCCGGGTCGTCGGGGTCCACGACCGGGCGGTAGCGCACCTCGACCGGGTAGGTCCGGCCGGAGACCTCGACGATCGGCGCGTCGCCGAAATGCCGGGAGAAGCGCTCCGGGTCGATGGTGGCCGAGGTGATGATCACCTTGAGGTCGGGCCGGCGCGGCAGGAGCTGGCGCAGGTAACCGAGGATGAAGTCGATGTTGAGGCTGCGCTCGTGCGCCTCGTCGATGATCAGCGTGTCGTACTGGCGCAGCTGGCGGTCGGACTGCAGCTCGGCGAGCAGGATGCCGTCGGTCATGAGCTTGACCAGCGTGTCGTCGCCGACCTGGTCGGTGAACCGGATCTTCCAGCCGACCGCGCCGCCCAGCTCCACGTCGAGCTCGTCGGAGATCCGCTCGGCGACCGTGCGCGCGGCGATCCGGCGTGGCTGGGTGTGCCCGATCTGGCCGCGGACGCCGCGGCCGAGCTCGAGGCAGATCTTCGGCAGCTGGGTGGTCTTGCCGGAGCCGGTCTCCCCGGCCACGATCACGACCTGGTGCTCGGCGATCGCCTTCTTGATGTCCTCGCGCCGCTGGCTGATCGGCAGCTCGTCCGGGTAGGTGATCACCGGGATCGCCGCGCGCCGGCGTTCGACCCGGGCCGCGGCCTTGTCGACCTCGCCGACGAGCTCGGCGACCCGCTGCCGCCGCACCTCGTCGTCGCGGATCTTGCCCAGCGAGTCCAGCCGACGGCGCAGCCGCCGCTCGTCGCGCAGCGTCAGCTCGGGGAGGCGCTTGCGGAGATCGGCCAGGCTGGGGCTCACAGCGGGCGTACTCATACGTCAACGAGGGTAACGACCCGCGCGAACGGGTTATTTCCCTACTCGAACAACGCCAGATCGCCGGCACCCGCGCGGACGACCTCCGGCTCGTCGTTCGAGTAGTCGATCACCGTGGTGGGCTCGGTCCCGCAGTCGCCGGAGTCGATCACCGCGTCCACCACGTGGTCGAGGCGTTCCTTGATCTCCCAGCCCTGTGTCATCGGCTCGTCCTCGTCGGGCAGCAGCAGCGTGCTCGACAGCAGCGGCTCCCCCAGCTCGGTCAGGATCGCCTGCGCCACCACGTGGTCCGGGATCCGCACGCCGACCGTCTTCTTCTTGGTGCTGAGCAGCCGGCGCGGGACCTCCTTGGTGGCCGGCAGGATGAACGTGTAGCTGCCCGGCGTCGCCGCCTTGATCGTGCGGAAGACCGAGTTCGACAGGTACACGAGCTGGCCCAGCTGCGCGAAGTCGTGGCACATCAGGGTGAAGTGGTGGCGGTCGTCGAGGTTGCGGATCTGCCGGATCCGCTCCATGCCGTCCTTGTTGCCGGCCAGGCACCCCAGCGCGAAGCACGAGTCGGTCGGGTAGGCGATGAGCCCGCCGTCCCGCAGGAGCGCGACCACCTGGCCGATGGCGCGCCGTTGCGGGTTCTCCGGGTGCACGTCGAAGTACTTCGCCACGCAATGAGCCTAGGGGTGATCGACAGGGGTCAGCACCTGGGTGCGCATCAGGTGGTCGAGCTCGCCCTGGGGGTCGTCGGTGAGCCCGGTGTGGGTGGGCGAGGTCTGCACGATCGTGCTGCGTGGCGCGGTCAGCCAGCGGAACCGCTGGCCGGGCGAGCTCTGCGCCATCGGCCCCGTGCCGTCGCAGGCCTGGCACCACGAGCGCAGCGCGTCGCGCAGCACGTCGAGGTCCATGGCCGGGTCCAGCGCGCTGAGCCGCTGCGTGTCGACGTGTGTCTGGCAGCGCAGGAACCGCAGCTTCGCGCAGTAGACGATCGCGCCCACGTTCATGAACTCGCCGCGCTCCTGCCGCGGGACGGCGCGCACCAGCGCGTACTCAAACACGTGCGGCACGGGCCTCCTCCAACGCCGGGACCCACGTCCGCGCCCCGTCCAGCCGGCTGTCGAAGAAGGCACGGTACGCGGCCCGAGTGTCGGCGGGCGAGCCGAACGCCGGGTCCGCGGCGAGCCACTCGTCCGGCACCAGCGCGAGGACCTCGTCCAGCACCTCGCCGGTGACGAGCGGCCGCAGCGCGCGGTCGGCCTCGGTGACCGAGCCGGCCACCGGCAGCATCACGTGGTCGGCCGCTTCGTAGCGGTACTCCGCGGCCGGCCGCCAGCCCGGGCCCCACCGGTGGTGGAAGTACAGCGCGGCACCGTGGTCGATGAGCCAGACCTCCCGGTGCCACAGCAACATGTTCGGGTTGCGCCAGCTGCGGTCGACGTTGAGCACGAGCGTGTCGAACCACAGGAGGCGGGCGGCGAGCTCCGCGCCCGGGTCGCGCACCCGCGGGTTGAAGTCGAACGAGCCGGGCAGGTAGTCGATGCCGAGGTTGACCCCGCCGCTCGCGTTCAGCAGGTCCTGGATCTCTTCGTCCGGCTCCGCCTTCGACAGCTGCGGATCGACGTCGGCGAGCACGATCTCCGGTACCCGGAACCCGAGCCGGCGGGCCAGCTCGCCGACGACCACCTCGGCGATCAGCGCCTTGAGGCCCTGGCCCGCGCCGCGGAACTTGAGCACGTACATGCCGAGGTCGTCCGCCTCGACGAGGCCCGGCAGCGAGCCGCCCTCGCGGAACGGCGTCACGTACCGGGTGGCCACGACGGTGCGCAGCCGGCTGACTGGGTCCACGCCCGCATCATGCCGCACGAGACGGTGGCGCCGCCGCGACTTTCGCCGCGGGGCGCGCGGCGGCGCGCCGCACCCGCAGCCCGGTCGCGAGGACACCCAGCGCGCCGGCCACGGAGATCGCCGCGGTGACGATCGCCGCGGTGTCCCAGCCGGACACGAGCGCGGCCGGAGTGTCATGTGCGGCAAGCATTGCCACGATCGTGACGCCCACCGCGCCGCCGACGTAGCGGGCGGTGTTGTTGGCGCCGCTGCCCACGCCGCTCTGTCCGGCTGGGACACTCGTGACCGCGATCTGGCCCAGCGCGGCGTTGAGCACCCCGCTGCCCACGCCCGCGACGAGCATCCCGGGCAGCAGCCCGAACACGGACACGCCGGTGTGCAGACCGGTCAGCAGCGCGAGCCCGGCGGCGACGACCAGCAGGCTCGCGACCAGCCGGTGGCGCACCGAGAACGCGGCCGGCAGGCGCCGGGCGAGCAGGGCGACCACGGCGCTCGTGCCGGACCAGGCGAACAGCAGCGCCGCGGCCTGCAGGGTGGAGTAGCCGAGCGCGCGCTGCAGGAACGCGGGCGAGAACGACATCAGCCCGATCACACCCGCGCCGGTCGCGAGCGCGGCCGCGACCGAGGACACGAACGCCGGGCGGCGGAACAGCGTGAGGTCGAGCATCGGCGCCCGCACCCGGCGCTCCCGGGCGAGGAAGCCCGCGACGAGGACGACCGCGGCGGCGAACAACGCGACCGCCTGCCAGCCCCAGTGCAGCCGGCCCTCGACGAGCCCGGCGAGCAGCGCCACCAGGCCGCCCGCGAGCAGCGTCGCACCAAGGGCGTCCACCGGGCGCGGGTGCTGCGAGCGGGACTCCTCGAGCAGCAGCCGGCCGGCCACGACCAGCGCCACCGAGGCGGCGGCGAGCAGCCAGAAGCCGGCGCGCCAGCTCACCGTCTCGTCGAGCCAGCCCATGACGAGCGGGCCGGCCGCGATGCCGGCACCCACTGTCGCGCCCCAGATGCCGGTCGCCCGGGCACGCTCCGGGCCGGCCGGAAACGCGTGCCCGATCAGGCCGAGGCCGCACGAGATGACCGCCGCGCCGCCGATCCCCTGCCCGATCCGGGCGAGCACCAGGATCAGCGTGTTCGGTGCGAGCGCCCCGATCGCCGAGGTGACCGCGAGGACCGCCGCGCCGGCCACGAGCATCCGCCGCCGCCCGTAGTCGTCGCCGACCGCGCCGGTGACCAGCAGCGCCACCGCGAGGCCCACGCTCATCGAGCTGAGGATCCAGGCCTGGCCGCCGGGTCCGCTGCCGAGCGAACGGCTGGTGCTGACCAGCGTGGCCAGCGGCGTGGTGAACGCGACGAGCACGAGGAACGTCGCCAGCGCCGAGACGCTCAGGGTCCGAGACCGCACGGGCCGCCTCCTTTGGTTCGGTCACCGAACCGTAGCACTTGCGGTTCAGTGACTGAACCGAGTTGGGGTAGGCTCCCACGATGTGACACTCGGCCGGGAGTACGGGAAGCAGAACTGCGGGCTGGCCCGCGCGCTGGAGGTGATCGGCGAGCGGTGGACGATCCTCGTGCTGCGCGATCTGTTCTTCGGCGTCCGCCGGTTCACCGAACTGCGGGCGCACCTGGACATCCCGCGGGCGGTGCTCACCGACCGGCTGACCCGTCTGGTCGACGAAGGCGTGCTCACGCGCACCGAGTACCAGCGGGGGCGCCACGAGTACCTGCTGACCCCGCACGGCCGGGACCTCTGGCCGACCCTGTTCGCCCTGTCGATGTGGGGCGAGCGGCACGACTCCCCCGCCGGACCGCGCCGGATCTTCAGCCACGCGCCGTGCGCGGCGGATCTGGCACCGACGGGCCAGTGCCCGTCGTGTGGCGAGCTGCCGCCGGCGCAGGACATCGACATCCGGCCCGGCCCCGGCATGAGCCGCGAGCGGACGGACGCGGTGAGCATCGCGCTGCGCGAGCCACACCGGCTGCTGACCCCGTTGCTCGTTTGAGGAACGCTCGGTCACTGGTCACATCCGATTGACCGGATGGGGTGAACATCGGTTTACTCCAGGGGTGAACAATGGTTCACGGTCCGGGACGGCTCGGTCCCGCCGGCTCATGATCGTGCTGTGTGGCTGCGGCGTCACCGTGTCACTGATGCACACCCTCGTCGTGCCACTGCTGCCCGAGATCTCAGGGATCCTGGGGCTCTCGCAGGACGCGGCGTCCTGGCTGCTGACCGTCACGATGCTCGCCGGCGCGGTCTGCGCGCCGATGGCCGGCCGGCTCGGCGACATGATCGGTAAGCGCAAGGTGCTCGCCTACGCGCTCGGGCTGATGACCGCCGGCTCGCTGCTCGGCGCGGTCAGCTGGTCGTTCGGCTCGCTGCTCGTCGCGCGGATGCTGCAGGGCGCGGCGTTCGGCGTGCTACCGCTGGGCATCAGCATCCTCAAGGACGAGCTGCCGGCCGACCGCATGATGGCCGGCACCGCGACGATGAGCTCCACGCTCGGCGTCGGCGGTGCGGTCGGCATGCCGCTCGCCGGGGTGATCGCGCAGCTGCTGAGCTGGCACGCGGTGTTCTGGGCGGCCACCGGCGCGTCGCTGCTGATGCTCGTGCTGGTCGTGGTGTTCGTGCCGGAGTCGCCGCTGCGCTCGGGCGGCCGGTTCGACTTCGTCGGCTCCGCCGGCCTCGCGGCGGGGCTGGTGGCGCTGCTGCTCGCGGTCTCCCAGGGCGCGCGGTGGGGCTGGGCGAGCGTGGCGACGATCGGGCTGTTCACCGGGTCGGTCGTCGTGCTCGCGGTCTGGTCGGTCCACCAGCTGCGGGTGCGCTCGCCCCTGGTGGACCTGCGGACCTCGACCCAGCCGGTCGTGCTGCTGACCAACCTCGCCACGCTGCTGGTCGGCGTCGGCATGTTCGCGAGCTTCATGCTGACCCCGCTCCAGCTCCAGGCCGCCACCGCGACCGGGTACGGGTTCGGCCTGCCGGTGATGATCGCGGGCGTGTGCATGATCCCGATGGGCCTCGGGATGCTGATCTTCTCCCCCGTGTCGGCGAAGCTGTCGGCCCGCCGCGGCGCGCACATCACGCTCGTGACCGGCGCGCTGATCATGTTCGCGGCCAACGTGGCCCAGGCGTTCCTGCCGGGCAGCGTGGCCGTGCTCGTGAGCGTGCTGATGGTCCTGTCGATCGGCGCGGCGCTGTGCTTCTCCGCGATGCCGACGCTGATCATGAACTGGGTGCCGGTCACCGAGACCGCGTCGGCCAACAGCCTCAACGCGCTGCTGCGCACGATCGGCACCAGCGCGTGCGCGGCGATCGGCGGCACGTTCCTGGCCGCGTTCACCCTCGACGTCGGCGGCACACCGGTCGCCTCGTCGGCCGGGTTCGTGCTCACCTACTGGATCGCCGCGGCGTGCTCGCTCGGCGCCGCGGCGCTGGCGTTCGCGGTGACGCTCGTGGTCCGGCGGGCCGGCAGCCGCCTCGCCGAGGTCACCTCGCTCGGCGACGATGCGGACATCGACCTGGTCGCTTAGTACGCTGTGCCGCCATGGGCACGCACCCGGCCGGCGCCGGCACGCCGGCCGCGGACGCCCCGGGCGGCGGCCACACCAGGGAAGCGATCCTGCGCGCGGCCCGGCGCCGCTTCGCGCAGCGCGGCTTCGCCGAGGTCGGGCTGCGCGACATCGCGCTGGACTGCGGGGTCAGCGCCGCGCTGGTGGTGAAGTACTTCGGCACCAAGGAACAGCTGTTCGCCGAGGCGGTCTCCTTCGAGGCGGAGGCGCGGGCGCTGCTGGACTGCCCGACCGACCGGCTGGGCGAGCACCTGGTCCGCACCCTGCTCGAGCTGCACGACCGGGCACACTCCGACCCGTTCCTGCGCGCCGTGATGGCCGCGTTCCGGCCCAACGGCGCGGAGTTCTCCGCGTCGTTCCAGCGCTACTTCGCCCAGCCCCTCGCGGCGCGGCTGTCCGGCCCGGACGCCCACCTGCGCGCGGCCATGATCAGCGCGCAGCTGATCGGCCTGGGCGCGGTCCGGCTGGCGATCAAGCTGCCCGGCGTGGCGAGCCTGTCCGTGGCGCGCCTCGTGGAGCTGCACGGCCCGACGCTGCAGAAGCTGATCGACGCGCCGTAGCCCGGATCAGGCGCCGCCGTAGGGGACGGTGATGATCTCCAGGTTGTGCCCGTCCGGCGCGGACCAGTACACGCCCCGGCCGCCGTCGTGGTTGTTGATCCGGCCCCGCTCGTTGTGGAACGGGTCGGCCCAGAAGTCCAGCCCACGCGCCACGATCCGGCCGTGGATGCGGTCGAACTCCTCGTCGGTGACGAGGAACGCGTAGTGCTGCGACTCGAACGGGCCCGGCACCTCCATCACGTCGAGCGACACCCCGTTCGCGCACCGGACCACCAGGAACGGCCCGTAGGGCTCCGGCGCGGGCAGGCCGAGGACGTCGGCCAGGAAGTCCGCGGTCTCCTGGCGGTCACGGGCGTGCACGATCGTGTGGTTGAGCTCCACCGGCATCGGCTGACCTCCCTCTGCTCACCCTCGATCGTGCCACGACCGCCAGACACAGCGATGCGCTCGCCGGGGCACGTGGCGAGCGCATCGCTTCGGGCGGGGAGCGTGGTTCGGGCCGACGGGTCCTGGCGCTCGGGGTTCTGAAACGCCAGGACCCGTCGGGGATTCGGAATGGTCAGTGGCGCCGCCGCTGCACGGGACGCAGCCGGCCGTTGCTGTCGACCGGACCCAGCGGACCGCGCGGGGCCTGGTCGTAGGAGTCCTCCGGACCGGGCCGGCGGGCCGGGGGCATCCGGTCGTAGGAGTCCTCCGGGCCGCGGGCGACGGGGTGGAGGTGGCCGGGCCGCGCGGGCGGCATGCGGTCGTAGGAGTCCTCCGGGCCGGGCCGACCGTAGCCGCCCGAGTGCCGGCCGCCGGGGCCCTGGCCGTCCCACGCCTGCAGGTCGAGCTGCGGCGGGTCGTAGGCCTGGTTGTTCACCGGGGGCAGCCGGTCGAAGGAGTCCGACGGACCGAGGTGGCGCTCGCCGGGGCGCTGCGCGCCGTAGCCGTCGACCCGCGGGAGCCGGCCGTAGGAGTCGGCCGGGCCGGGACGCTGGCTCGGGTAGAACCCGGCCGCCGGCATGGCGCCGTAGGAGTCCTCCGGACTCATCCGCGGGTCCACCGGCCGCATGCGGCCACTGGACTCCGCCGGTCCCCGGCCGCCGGCCGACCGCAGGCGGTCGTTGATCGGCGGCACCGCCGGCAGGCGGTTGTACGAGTCCTCCGGCCCGGGCCTGCTGCCCATCCGGCCACCGCCGAAGTCGGCCGGCGGGATCCGCGGGCTGGAGACGGCGGGCCCCTGGCCGTGCATCGGCACGACGCGGCCGTCGGCCACGGGCTGCATCCGGCCGTACGAGTCGCCGGGTCCCATCGGGCCGGCCGACACGAGCTCGCCGCTGGCGTCGATGCGGCCGATCCGCCCGGTCGCGTCGAACACCCGGCCGTCGGAGTCGACGAGCGAGCCCGGCTGTATCGGGGCGCTCGGCGCGGCGGGGGCCGCGGGAGCGACCGGAGCGGCGGGCTGGGCGGCCTCGGCCTCGGCCCACTCCGCCTGGACCTGGGCCGACCGCGCGCGCCGCTCCTCGCGAGGAGGCAGCGAGTGGCGGCCCTTCTTCCGCTCGGCCGCGGCCGCGAAACCGCGCGAGGTCGACGTCGACTTCCGGGCATTGGTCCCGGCGGCCGGCATCCGGGTGCCGGTGCCCGTCGCGGCGGGCATCCGGGTACCGGTGTCGGCGGGCGGCATCCGGGTACCGGTGTCGGTGGGTCGCACGTGGGTGCCGGTGCTGGCCGCGGCCGGCATCCGGGTACCGGTGCCCGTGGGGGTCGGCATGCGGGTGCCGGTACCTGTCGGGGTCGGCATCCGGGTACCCGTGCCCGTCGGGGTCGGCATCCGGGTGCCGGTACCTGTCGGGGTCGGCATCCGGGTGCCGGTGCTTGTGGCGGCCGGCTCCTGGATGCCGGTCGGGGGCGTCAGCCGGTTGCCGGTGCGGACGGCTGCCTGCCGGGTGCTGGTGGCGGACTGCCGGGCGGCGGCGGGGCGCACGGACGGGGCGGGCCGCGCCTCGCGCGCGGGCTCCCTCTCCTCGCCGGGCACCGGGTTCTGCTCGGCCACGCTGTCGGTCCAGGACAGCACCGAGGACGGGCAGTCGACGCCGACCACGCCCATCAGGCGGCCTTCCTTGGCGTAGCCCACGACGGTGCCGGTGCCGTCGGTCGGGCTGCCCAGGGCGACGATGTCCGGGCCCAGCTTCGGCACGCCGGCGGCCTGGATGCGCACGCCGTACTGCTCGGTCCAGAACCGGGGCATCGGGGTGAACGGCTTGGCCGCGGCCCGGCCGGCGAGCAGGTTCTCCGCCGCGGCCCGGCCCATCTCGATCGCGTTGAGCCAGTGCTCGATGCGCCGGGGCACGTTGTCGAACCGGATGTTCGGCCACTGCGCGACGTCACCGGCGGCGACGACGTCCTCGGCGCCGACCACGTGCGTCGTCGCCTCGCAGACCACGCCGTTGTCCAGCGGCAGGCCGGAGCCGCGCAGCCACGACGTGGAGGGCACGGTGCCGGTCGCGAGCAGGACGCAGCCGGCGAGCATCGTCGAGCCGTCGGACAGCTGCAGCGCCACGCCGTCCTCGCGGGGGTGCCACTTCTTGACCGAGTTGCCCAGCGCGAGGTCGACGCCGTGGTCACCGTGCATCTTGGTGAGCCACTCACCGAGGTCCTTGCCGAGCACGTTGCCGAGCAGGTTCTTGCCGCGGCCGATGAGGGTGACCTCGCGGCCCATGTGGCGCAGGCTCGCGGCGAGCTCGCAGCCGGTGAACCCGCCGCCGATGACCGCGATCGGGCCGCGGTTCTCGCTGATGACCCGCTCCAGGGCCAGCGCGTCGGGCAGCGTGCGCATGACGAGGACCCGCGGGTCCTCGTAGGGCACCTCGTTCTGCCGGCGCGCCTCGACACCGGTCGCGATGATGAGCCCGTCGTACTTGAGCTCCTCCTCGCCGGGCAGGCGCAGCGTGCGGCTGCGCGGCAGCAGGTACTGCACGGAGGTGCTCAGCCGCCACTTGGCGTTGACGTTCTGGTACGCCGGCAGCATCAGGTCGCTGGGCCGCATGGTGCCCATCAGCAGCTGCTTGGACAGCGCGGGGCGGTGGTAGGGCGGGGTCGGCTCGTCGCCGATGATCACCACGTCACCTTCGAAGCCCAGCTCGCGGAGCCGTTCCGCGGCCCGCAGGCCACATAACCCGGCTCCCACCACGACGATCCGTTCGGGACGGTTCATCGGTTGCGTACCTCCTGCAACTGAATCGCTTGCATGGGGCAGGAACGGGCGGCGGCCTGTGCCCCGGCGCGCTTCCCGTTCTCCGGATCGCGGACGTAGCGCAGTCGCCCGTCCTCGAGGAGCTGGAACAAGTCAGGCGACTCCGCCTGGCAGATGCCGTACCGACGGCACCGCTGGTTGTCCACGCTCACCGTGATCTTCTTGCTGTTCCGATGCCCGTTCATCACCCCGTTGGGGCTCGCCTCGGCCACCGACGGCGGCGCCGCCTTGGGCGCCGCGGACAGGAGCCCTGCCTTGATCAGCAGGTTCGGCGGGGTGATGCGAAGGGCGGTAAGAGTGATCGCGGGGGTCAGCACGGTCACGCCGGCGAGCCAGGTGACCGCGAGGTGCCCGTTCGCGATGGCGCCGAACCACGAGTGGACGACCACCAACGCGACCGCGATGTACGCCAGCTGATGGAACCGCAGCCAGCGCCGGTAGTTCATGAAGTTCTTGAGGCCCGTCGCGATGGTGATCGCGATCATGATCTCGAGCCCGAGGATGCCGAGTCCGTGCCGGAACCTGCCGGCGAACGGGACGGTGATGCCCGCGAGCGACAGGCCCTGCTCACGCAGGAGGAGGAAGACGATCGCGTGGGTGAACCCGGTCGCGACGGTCAGGGTCGCGAGGATCATGTGCCCGGAGCGGATCGCCTGAAGCCCGGTGAGCCGGCGGATCCATCCGGTGGCGGTGAAGATGCCCCAGCACAGCGTGAAGCACATCAGGACGTAGGACGCGCGGGCCGAGAACGCGGCCGCCTCGCGCACGCCGATGTCGTGCTGCGGCAGGGCGATGTTGATGATGCTGGTCGCGGTCACTTGGCCGCTCCGCGGGCACTCAGGGTGCGTACGCCGAGCACGGTCCCGGCCGCCACGATCAGGAAGATCACGCCGGCGACGAGGATGCTGCTGTTGGTCAGGGTGTTCTCCGGGTATGCGGTGGTCCGTGCTGCTGCCTCGGCGAACATCCCGTGGTCATCGGTGACGTAGCCGGTCTTCTCGAGCAGGGTCATGTGGGTCATGACGATGTTGTTGGCCTGAGTGGCGAAGTCGCGGAGTACTCGAGTTGCGGGTGCCCGCGCGCTCCTCGGCGATCAGGCCGAACACCGTGCCGTGCGCGGCGCGCAGCCGGTTGGCGAAGGTCTTGTCGAAGTCGCGGCCCTGCTTGCTCGAGATCTCCGCGATCCACGACTGCTGGGACGAGGTGGGCTTGTCGGGCAGCTGGATCCCGTACTTGTCGGCGAGCTGCTTCACGACCACGTTCAGCTTGGTGTGGTCCGACAGCATCCGCTGGCCGGCGGCCTTGACCGCGTCAGTCGTACCGCGCTCTGTACCGAGCTTGCCCATCGGGATTTCCCACAGGTTCGCGAACCGAATCACTGTGAGAAATTCACGGTCACGCGCGTCGGCAGTGTCCGAGTCTTTCGCCTGGCTCACCTGGGCCACCTGGGTGTTCTGGCTGGCGAACGCCATCCCCGCTGTCGGGAACGCCGCTGCCATGATCACCAGCAGAGTGGCTATGACCCATCGAATTATTCCGCGTCGCATTTGAGTGCCCCAAAAACCCGTCAGAATTGTCTCACGTCCTGCCCATGGAATTCTCTGGACAATTCGGTGATTTTTTCTTTGGAATTCAGGCTGTACTCGCCGTACTCCGTCTTGGCGCCTTCACGCAGCTCACAACCGCTGAGCAGGGCCGAGGAGAGCAGCGCCAACACTGCTATCCCGACCACCCCAGAAGTCCGAATCCGCATCTAGACACGTCTCCTTCTACGACCAGTACCAGGACGACCACTTCGTCAACGACGTTGTTGGACCACGGCTCGTCCACGCCAACGCCCCTATATACGTTGGATAACGGTTCGAACGTTCAGGTGATCCTCTAGAGGTTGATGTGACATGGATCACAAATGAGAAGGTGAACCGTTAGCGCCCGGCATCCGTAGCACTGGTGACGAGGTCTGCGTAAGACCCGGGATCCTCGAGCTGGACGAAGTGTCCTGCCTGCGGAAACGCGTGAACCCGGCCACCGGCGACCCGCTCCCGGAACGCCTCGATCTGTCGCGGACCACACACCAGATCGTGCCCGCCGGTGATCAACAGGGCCGGCACGGACAGCTCCGGCAGCAGCGGGCACAGGTCCACCATGCCACCGTCCATCGCCTGCTCGACATGGGCGCCGGTCCGGGCCCGCAGCTCGTCGGGGAACCGGTCGTCCTCGGTCCGGTGCAGCTCGGCCCGCGCCCGCGGGTCGGGCAGGTAGAGATCGTCGTAGCGGTCGTGGTCGGCGAGGCGGCCGACCAGCGGGAGCGTCTCCCGCCAGCTGGTCAGGCGCCCGGGCCGGGTCGCGAGGTCACGACAACGGTCGGCGCTCGCCGCGTCGCCCAACTCGTCGAAGATCGCGGCGGCGGCCGGGAGGCGCAGGCGCTCGGTCTCGTCGAAGTTCCAGCACGGGTTCTCGAAGATCACGGCCGCAACCCGGTCCGGGTGCCGGACCGCGTACCGGAGAGCGATCCGGCCGCCGAAGGAGTGGCCGAGGATCGTCCACCGCTCGATGCCCAGCGCCGCGCGGACGGCCTCGCAGTCGTCGACCAGCACCTGTTCGGTGAGCACCTCGCCGGCGGCGAGCGGGTCGGAGCGCATTACTCCGCGCTGGTCCAGCGCGACGACGAGCAGCCGGCGCGCCAGCCGGTCGCCCTGCCAGGTCATGAACCCGTGACAGGAGGCGCCCGGGCCGCCGTGCAGGTAGAGCAGTGGCGGCGCCGCCGGCTCGCCGCGCACGTCGAGGAAGAGCCGGGTCCCGTTCACCTCGACGAACCGTTGGGGCATGCCGGCATCCTGCCGGGGATTGTGGCGCGCGTTCCCGCCGTGTGAGGCTCGGTCCGTGCTCGCCGACCTGCATCTGCACCTCTACGGGTGCATCCGTCCCGCCGACCTGCTCCGCCACCTCGCCACGCGTGAGCAGGTGCGCTGGGACTTCTACGAGGAGCACATGCTGGCCGCCTACGGCGTCGTGCCGCCGACCCGGGAGGTCGTCGCGGCGCACCGGCGCGGTGACCCGGACGCGGCGGCGGCGTTCGCGGAGCTGTTCGTGTTCGGTGACCGGGACGCCGGGAACTTCGACCGCTTCCAGGCGAAGTTCAACCTGCTGATCGCGGGCTCGGCGTTCGCCGACCAGGACGCCGCGCTCGCCGACCTCCAGGCCGAGGTGGCGGCGTTCACCGCGGGGATCCGCGCCGACCACGCCCGCCACGGCGTGACGTACGCGGAGACCCGCGTGCTGGTGGGCCGCACCCTCGGCGGGCCGCGGGACCAGACGGTGCTCGACACCCTGCTGGCCGGCTACGACGTCCCCGGCGCCACGACCACCGAGCGGCTCGCGCTCTCGTTGAGCCGCAAGGATCCCTGGGCCGCCTGGGACCGCGTCCAGGAGCTCGCGCTCGGCCCGCACGGCGCGGCGATCACCGCCGTCGACTTCTGCTTCGTGGAGGAGGGCTACCCGCCGAAGGACAAGGCCGAGTTCTTCGCCGCCGTCAAGGCGTTCAACGCCGCGCACCCCGCCCGCGCGCTCGCGATCCTGTACCACGTCGGCGAGAGCTTCCGGGACAAGAGCCTGGAGAGCGCCGTGCGCTGGGTGCAGGAGGCCGCCGAGCTGGGCGCGGACCGGCTCGGCCACGCGATCGCGCTCGGCATCGACCCCGCGGTGTTCGGCCCGCACACCCGCACCGAGTCCGTGGCCGAGCGCCGCGACCAGATCGCCTACGACCTCGCCCACGAGCCGGGCCTGCGGGCGGGCGGCGTCCCCGTCGACCCGGCCGCGCTCCGGGCGGAGGCGGACGCCTTGCCCGCGGCGGGCACCGTCACCGTCGACTACGACGCGGCCCGGCTCGACGCGGTCCGCCGCCGGCAGGACTACGCGATGAGCCGGATCCGGGCCGCCGGCGCGGTCGTCGAGGTGTGCCCGACGTCCAACCGGCGGATCGGCGGCATCACCGACCCGGCGCACCACCCCGTGCACCGCTTCCTCGCCGCGGACCTGCCGGTCGTGGTGGCCTCCGACGACCCCGGCATCTTCGGCGTCACCCTCGACGACGAGCTGGCCTGGGTCTGCGAGCAGACCGGCGGCGGCGCCGGGCTGCGGAACCACCTCGTCGAGACGGCGTGGCGCAGCCGCTCGGAGGTCCTCACCGGCCGCGAACCCTGACGGGCTCGTCAGGTGGCGTCCCAGCGGGCGCCGTAGGCGAGGCCGGGAGTCAGGTCACGGAAGACCAGGTGGATCTCGCCCGCCTCGTCGGCCGCGCGGATCTCGCCGGTGCGTTCGGGCTCGGCGATGTCCCGGTCCAGCGCGGCGCGCAGCAGCCAGATCCGCCACGGCGGGCGGCCGCGGTCGAAGCGCACCCGCAGGTCGAACAGGTCGCACGCCCGGTCGAGAGCGCGCACAGCGTGCGGCGCGGCGGGCTCGGGCAGCGGGTACTGCACGGCGAACTCGTGCTCCGCGCCGCGGCCCAGCAGGCGGGGCAGCTCCACCGAACCGTGCCGCACCCGCGCGGCCCCGTAGAGGACCTCCGCCGCCTCCGGGACCGGGACGTCGACCGCCGCGAGGTCGTCCTGCTCGGCGACGATCCGATGCACCTCCACGGCCTCGGGCCGCGCCCGGTCCAGTGCGACGGCGACCCGCAGCTCGACCGTGCGCCACCCGGTCGAGGACGGCGTGACCTTCGCCGCCCGCGGCGCGGGCACGGGCCGGACCGTCGCGAGCTGGGCGAGGTGGTCGATCCCGGCATCGATCCGGCGCCGGGCCGTGCGGGGGTCGCGGTTGAGCCGCCGGGCCGTCCAGCTGACCCGGTCCTGGTAGAACGGCAGCCGCGCGTCGGGGGCGATCGCGAACGCGGCCAGCACCGCGATCCGCAGGTCGGCGGGCAGGTCACCGGCGAGGTTCTCCAGGCGCCGCGCGACCTTCTGCCGGATCACCGCCGGCCCGTCGTCGTCGCGCACGTCGCAGATGGCCCGCAACGCCGACCCGATCCGCTCCCCGATATGACTCGCGAGCAGGCCCCGTCCCTTGCGGAGCGCCTTCAACTCCCTGACCAGGTCCACCAACGCCACCATCCAGGTCCTCCACCGCACGTCTCCCCGCGACCCCAACCCGGTGCACAGGGTCGACCCCAGCGGTGGACTGCACATGGACCGAACCTGCACCCCCTCACGCCGAGCCGTTCCTGGCCCTCTCGATGACCTCCTCGAGCCGCAGCGGGCTCGGCGGGTGGTGGCTGAGACACAGTGGCGCCTGCAGGCGGCTGAACCCGAACGTCTCGCCGGTGACGTAGAACTGGCCGCGTTCCAGCAACGAGATGTCCCCGACCGTGCTGCCCTTCGCCCGCGCCATGTCGTTCGCCGCGGCGATCTGGGCCGGGCTGTTCAGCCGCCCGAAGAACTGCGTGGTCGCGTTCCCGGTGATCTGGTTGTGCAGCCCCTTCGGTGCCTGCGTCCCGAACAGCAGCCCCAGGCCGTACTTGCGCGCCTGGGAGGCGAGCATGATCGTGCTGTGCGTGCTGGCCGTCGACGCGCCCGACGGCGCGAGCGTCTGCGCCTCGTCCATCACCAGCAGCCCGCCCAGCGGCCGCTCCCCCGCCGGGTTTCGCTTGATCCAGGCGAAGATCTCCATCTGCAGCTGGTTGACGAAGCCCTGGCGCTGCTCGTCGGACGGCAGCCCGACGAAGCTGATCACCGAGACGCGGGCGCGCTTGCCGGCGGCCGGCGTGAACAGCACCGCCGGGTCGGCGGGCTCGCCCGTCCCGCCGAACAGCGGGTCGTTGACCATCGCGGCCTTGAGCGTCTCCGCGAGGTCCGCGGCTATCGAGACGCCGCTGCCGAGCTGGCTCACCCCGTCCGGCAGGTCGGCCAGGACGTCGATGAACCCGTGCAGGCTGCGCGAACCGGTGCGTGCGAAGTAGGTGAGCGCCTCGCGCAGGACGGCCTTGCTGCGGCTCGCCTTGCTCGTCGTGCCGGTGATCTTGGCGTGCGGCGACAGCGTGGCGACCGACGCCTCGACCGCGGCGGCGAACTCGTCCTCGTCGTCGAGGACGCCGGCGAAGTCCGGCAGCGGGTGGAAGCTCAGCGGCCGGCCGCCGGCGCGCCCGGGCGTCCACACCACGACGTCGGTGTTTGCCAGGTACTCGCGGGCGGCGACCGCGTCCTCGGCGTGCCACTGCTCGGGCGGGCTCGGCCAGCCCTCCCCCAGCCGGGCCAGGTCGTTGTTGGGATCCAGCACGATGGCGGACACGCCGCGCAGCGCGCACTCCTCGATGATCCGGCGGATCAGCACGGTCTTGCCCGAACCGGAGCCGGCGAAGACCACCGCGTGCTTGCGCAGCGACTCGAGGTCGATCCGCACGGGTGCGGACACCCCGTTCGCGACGCCGAGGGTGAACGCCGCGCCGGCCGGCGGCGGCCTGCTGTCCTCGGTGTCCACGACCTTGGTGTCCACATCGGACTTGGTGGCGGCCGGCAGGATGTCGCCGAGCAGCTCGGACCGGCAGGCGGGCTTGCGTGCCACGAGCCATTCCCGCAGCCCGTAGCTCTGCTTGGTCAGCATCTCGCGCAGCGCGCTGAACGTCCGCAGGTCGTCCTCGCCGATCCCGACGACCTTGCCGCCCGCCGTGGTCAGCTCGGTCAGCTCCGCCTGCGTCTTCACGCCCTTCGACCACTTGATGTTGCGGATCAGGACCAGGTGCCGGTTGCCGTTGCCGGCGGTGAGCCCGGCCGCCGAGCGGACGTTGCGCAGCCGGTGCAGCGCCGCGAGGGGCTGCGCGCTCGAGATGGCCCGGAACGCCCAGCGCTCCTCGACGTCCAGCTCCTCGTCGACGGTCCGGTGCAGGCCCGCGTGCACCACCGGCTTGCCGTCGGGCGGCGGCTCGGTCGTCCACTCCAGGTCGTCGTTGCCGACCTCGGTGATCCAGGACTGCAACGCCGCCGCCAGCAGCTCGGGCATGACGCGGTCCTCGGTCTTCTCGGACACCGCCGCGCCGACCTCCGCCGCGCTCCGGAGCTGCGCGAACCGCGCGTCGAGCGCCGCGAAGTAGTCCGGCTCGGGCCCCGGCTCGGGCACGGGTGCGGGCGTGACCGGTTCGGCGTCGAACGAGACCAGCTCGCGGACCTGGCCCCGCAGGCACGACTCGACGTGCGCGTCGATGCGCTTGAGCAGCTGCCGCGGGGTGTACTCGTCCCACGCCGCCTCGAACGCGGCCGGCGCGACCGGCCAGGTCGGGTGCGGCGGTGCGAACCCGACCCGCTGGTAGGGCACATCGAGCCACTTCGCCACCACTGCCCGGCCCAGCTCCGCGCTGGTGATCCGGCCCAGGACGCCCGCCTCGCGGAACCGGTCGGCGACCGTGTCGATGGCCGTGTCCCGCAGCCGCCGCCAGGAGTTCGGCAGGCAGGCCACGACCGACAGCGTCCTTCTCGTCGTCTCCCGCAGCTGCATCAGCCCGTCCGCGAGCAGGTCCAGCTCCCGCGCCAGCTCGCCGTCGTGTTCGGCGTCGCCGAACCGGGTGGTCGACCTCGCCACCAGCGTGTCGAACTGGTCGACCGCGATCACGGTCGGCCCGGTGAGCGCCAGGAGCCGCGAGATGTCCCGGACCACCACCTTCGCCGGCCTGGTTCGCGGATGCATGCCCCACCTGCGGCGCTCACCGCGTTCGGCCTCGTCGAACCCGCTCAGGTAGTCCTGGCCGATGTTGTTCTTCCGGGAGTCGGCCGAGGCGTACAGGACCAGGGCACGCGCGGTGTCGCCGCACTCCCGGCCGGTCTGTGCGTCGAGCCGGCTCAGCGCGCCGACGAACGCGTCGAGGTCCGCGACCGTCACCGCGGCCGCGCCGGTCATCGCGGCGGCCAGGTCCGCCACCCCGGCGGCGGTGCACAGCCGGTCCAGCAGCTTGGCCAGCTGGTGGCGGTGATCCTCGTCGGGCCGCAGCAGGCCCAGCCGGACCGCCTCGGCCGTGTCCGACCAGAACGTCGGTCCCGCGTTGAGCTCCAGCAGGAAGAAGTAGCCGCCTTCGCGCTGCACCTCGCGGCGGATCCAGCCGAGCAGGTGGGTCTTGCCGACCCCCTTCTGCCCTTGCAGCACGAGGCCGATCGGGCTGGGCCCGTCGCTGACCGTGGCGTCGCGGATGCCCGACCGCACGACCCGCTCCGACCTCGTCGTGCAGACCGTCCACATGGTACGGAGAGGTGCTCCACACGTGGTCCGGTGTCTCCGCCGAGTTGAACCGGAGCGCCGCCAGGGCCTCCAGGCGCAGGTCGCTCATGACTGCTCGACCGAGATCAGGTGGTTGGGATCACCGCCGATCTCCACCGCCGCGGCGCGGTCGGCGTCGGTCAACGTCTTCCGGTTCGAGTCGGGCGCCAGCTGAGCCCGCCGGTTGCGGCTCATGTCCTTGAGCACGCCGTCGACGTCGTCCCGGGACGCGCCGTTGAGCAGCGGCCGCAGCTCGGCGAGGCGGACCCAGTCCCGGGGCTCGCGGGCGAGCGTCGCGTACGCGGCGCGGATGTCGGCTTCCAGCTCAGCAGGCGATGTCATGGGCTGGAAGATGTCGGCCAGCCGGAGGTTCTGGCGGCGCAGGTACCGGTCCAGGCCGCCGAGGATCGGGGCCACCGCGTGACCGAGGACGCCGGGACGCTCGGGAGGATCCGCGGTGAGCAGCTCCTCGCACCGGCTCCAGCCCTTGTCGGTGAGCTCGTGCACGTAGGGCGCGTTGCCCTTCGCCCGGCTGCTGTCGACCAGCTTCTGCTCGTTGAGCTGCCTGCGCACGGCGCCGTCGATCCGAATTCCGGCCAGTTCGTGCAGCTCGGTATTGGACGCTGCCCGGGACAGTCCCATGAGGACGAACAATGCGGAAATGTGCTGATTTCCCAGCCGGTCGGTCATATGTTGTTACTCCCCAAAGGCATTTCCCCGGCGCGAAGTTGCCGGTCCATGTAAGCACGGGGAAGCCGGAGCTGGAACACCTAAAACTGGACAGTTCAGGACACCGGAAATTCAGATCTTGGCGCGCCTGCCGAGTTTTCCGATCATGTCGGAGATCAACGGCGCCAGCCGCTCGGGCATCTCCGCCCGCTCCCTCGCCGCGCCCGCCGACTCGGGCACCCGGCTCGCGAGCTCGAGGTCCACCGTGGCCTCCCGCAGCGAGTCCGTGTCGCCCGTGCGCAGGGCCTCGGCGATGGCCTCGACCGTCTGCTCCACCCAGTACCACCGCGTGTAGTGCAGGCGGCTGTCCTGGAGCCGGCGCAGCGCCGCGGCCGCGTCGGCGTAGAGCCGCTGCGCCGGCCGCGGGCGCGTGCCGTTGCCGGACAGCCGGCCGTGCAGCGTCTCGCGACGTCCCGTGACCGCACGCCGGCGCCGAGCTCCAGGTGCTGAAGGTTGCGCAGGAACCCGGGCAGCAGCACCGGATCGGCCGATCTGGTCAGGACCGGGAACAGCCGGCGGTCGCCGCCGGCCGAGAGCGTGTGCCGCAGGAACCGCTCGGCCTCGGCCTCCTGCCAGCGGCTCACGCTGGTCGTCGACGACCAGGCACAGGTGCTGGGCCGAGTCGAGCGCCGTGGCGAGGAACCCGAGGTCCCCGGACAGCGACGGCTCGGCCCGCACGCCGAGCGCTCGCAGCTCCTCGACGAGTGCGTTGGCGATGTCCAGCGCCGACCTCGGGCCGCTCACCAGCACGTCGAGGTCGAACCCGCGCCCAGGCGCGCGGGCCGCGGCGACGTAGGCGTCCCGGTTGTCCGCGAGCAGGTCGGTCCGGTCGAACCCGTGTGCCACGACCGCGGCGATCGTCTCCAGCGCGAACGAGATCTGGTCGGCCGACGGCGTGCGTTCGGCGCGGCACCGCGAGCTGCTCCCCGAAGCTCCAGTAGGAGATGTACGGCAGCGTGAGATGGCGCAGCATCTGCGCCGCGGACACGTGCTTGACCAGCCAGTTGCGGAACAGCGGCGCGGTCAGCTCGGTGCAGGTCCGGTACCAGGTCTCCGCGCGCTCGTACTCGACGCGACTGTCGAAACGGGACAGTAGCGGCAGCACGGTCAGCTGCGGCCGGTCGTAGGGCATGCGGTCGCGCGCCTCGTCGGCCCGCCGCGGCGACGTCGACCGCGCCGCGCATGCTCTGCTCGTTGGCGGTGAACACGACGACCAGCCGGTCGGGCAGGTGCGCGGTGCAGATGCTGGCGATGTCGGCGTACCCGGTGCGGCTGTCGATGAGCACGAAGTCGTACGCGTCGACCCACTCCTCGCGGTGCCGTCTCGAGCATTCGGCGAAGCCCGTCCGCGTAGAGCGCGGCCCAGTCGATGGCCTGGACCCGGCCGGCGTAGCTCGGGATCCTGGCGGCCGGCCGCGAGCAGGTCGACCGCGCCGGGCTCGCCGGCGTCCAGCGTGGTCACGTAGTCGGTGGGCGGGCGGCGGGTGCCCGCGGCGAAGTCGTCGACCAGATCGACGATCCCGCGGGCCGGCGGCCCGGACATCAGCGGCGCGAAGTACGTGGTGCAGCCCGGGCGCCTCCAGGTCCCAGTCCACGGTGAGCACGCGGTAGCCCCAGCGCGCCAGCAGGATCGCGGTGTTCGCCAGGCTGAAGCTGCGGCCGACCCCGCCCTTGTAGGAGTAGAACGTGACGACCGTGCCGGTCACGCCGTGAACCTCGGCAGCGGCGTGGATGCGCGGTGCGCGGGTTCGGGTCGATGGGTAGGCCAGTCCGGCCGCCAGTCGGGCACTCGGGGCAGCAACTTGGCCAGGTCCATCGCGATGCTCTCCACCTGCTCGTGGAACTCGGTCCACTTGGGAGTCTGTTGGAACACCAGGTCCGGACTGTTCCACTGCTTGAGGTCGCGCCATGCCCGATCCCGGACGTACTCGGGGAAGTTCTCCGAGTCGGAGAAGACGACGGGGTAGATGAGTCCCTGCGGCTGCTCTTCGGAGTTCAGCCCGAGCAGTCGCTCCCGCTCGGCCATGGTGTGCCACTCGGCGAGGCACCAGCGCGACCGGAAGTACTGCGGTGAGAAGACCGCCACCATGATCTTGGTGCGATTCAATGCGTTCTGCAGCCGCAACGGCCAGTTGGTTCCCCGGTCCATCTCCTCGTCGATGAACACGGTGGGCTCGTCGGTGAGATGGTCGTCGAGGCAGTCGCGAAACCGTTGTAGGAAGTTGTGGCGCATCCAGTTGTGCGGATTGCCGCTGCGGCGATAGCTGATGAACACATCGAACTCGTAGCCGGACACCGCGCTCCCCTCCGACCGCCGATGCGCACAGATCATAGGCGAACTCCCGACGGCACGACAGCAAAGATCTGGCGCCCGGTGGGACAAATAGTGGACACATTCCGCGGATCACACGAAGGTAATTCGGTGAATTCGCAGATACGTTCGAGGCCCGGTCGAGGCCGCCTGGAGGGACAACCGCGGATGGTTGCCGTGGCGCGCGGGTGTCGCCTTCACTGCGTGGGGCAGCACCGCCACCAGACTTCAGGGAGTGCCCCCATGACGCTGGCCCAGCTCGGCTCGTGGCTGATGCTCGCCTCCGGTGGGCTCTTCGCCGGCGGCATCCTGGTCGTCGCGGTCGAGCGGACCAGTCTTTGGCGGCGGATGCCGGTCGAGCAGTACGCGGTGGACTTCCGCCGGTCCCTTGCCCGGGTCGACCCGATGCTGCCGATCCTGGGCGCGGTGAGCTGCGCCGGCGCGCTGCTGTTCGCGCTCAACACCGGTGGCCGGCCCGCGACGTTGACCTGGATCGCGGTCGCGCTGCTCGGGATGATCATCGTCAGCTCGCTCGTCGTCGCCGAGCCGATCAACGCACGGTTCCGCCGCCTGCCCGAAGGCGACGCGCCCGGCGACGCCGCCCGGCTGCGCGTCACCTGGCGGCGGTTCCACTACGGCCGCACGCTGCTCGGTGTCGCCGCCTTCGCCTGCATCGTGGGCGCGGTCACCTGACCCTCATGCCGGATCGGCATCGATCCGATCGTTTCCGTCTTGGACGGCATCCGCCGCCGGCTGTCAGGCTCCGTGGACGTGCCGACCATGGAGAAACCGAGGACGATCTCGCGCCGCGCGCTGCTGGGCGCGGCTGCGCTGCTTCCGCTGGCGGCGTGCACGACCGGCACGACGCCGGCGGGCCCGCGACCGACCACGACGCCGCCGACTTCCGCGAGCCCGGTCGCACACTCACCACCTGGTCGCGCTGGAACGGGAGTTCGACGCCCGCCTGGGCGTCTACGCCCTCGACACCGGCTCCGGCACCACCATTGCCCACCGGGCCGACGAACGGTTCGCGTTCTGCTCGGCGTTCAAGGCACTGGCGGCGGGCGCGGTCCTCTCCGGACATCCACTGTCGCATCTGGACACCGTGCGCACCTACACCGAGGCCGACCTCATGCCGAGCTCGGTCATCACGCGGCAGCACGTGGCCACCGGGATGACGGTCCGCGAACTGTGCGAGGCCGCCGTCCGCCACAGCGACGGCACAGCCGGCAACCTGCTGCTCCGCGAGCTCGGCGGGCAGCGGCGGCTGACGGCCTACGCACGCGGCCTCGGCGACCCGGTCACGCGGATGGACCGGATCGAGCCGAACATCGTGTCCGCCGTCCCGGGAGACCCCCGCGACACGACGACGCCCCGCGCGTTCGGCACCGACCTCCACCGGCTCGTGCTGGGCGACGCCCTCCCGGCCGGCAAGCGAGCGGTGCTGCGCGACCTGCTGGAGCGCAACGCCACCAGCGCCGGCACCCGCCGGATCCGGGCAGGCGTGCCGCGCGGCTGGACTGTCGCCGACAAGACGGGCACCGGCGACTACGGCACGGCCGACGACATCGCGATCGTGTGGCCGCCGGGAGCCGCGCCGCTCGTCGTCGCGATCATGTCCAGCCGGACGACCGCCGACGCCGGGTACGACGACGCCCTCATCGCGCGGGCCGCCGCGTTCGTCGTGGCGACGCTGACGTGAGACCGCACGTGATTGTCCCGCTGGTGCTCGTGGTGGCCGCCATGGTGCTGGGCGTGACCGCCGGGCCGGCGTTGTTCCCGGACCGGGTCGCCGGCAAGCCCGCGGCGGTGCTCGAGGACGTCCCGGGGCCGGAGACCGGACCGGTCTGCCCGCTCGACGGCAGGTACGTCGATGAGCCGGCCACGGGCCTGCGGCCGGCGGTGCGCGACGCGTGGCGCCGGCTGCGGGCGGCGGCCGCCGAGCACGGGGCGCGGCTGTGCGTGCAGGACGGCAAGCGGAGCGCCGCCCAGCAGCAACACGAGTTCGACGACGCCGTGCGGCGGTTCGGCTCCGCGGAGATGGCCGAGCGGTACGTGCTGCCGCCGGAGAAGTCCATGCACGTACAGGGCATCGCGGTGGACGTGCAGCCGTTCGCCGCGGCGAGCTGGGTGGCGGACAACGGGGCCGCGCTGGGGTGGTGCCGCCGCTATCGCAACGAGTACTGGCACTTCGAGTACGACCCGGACTACGCCACCGCCGGCTGCCCGACGTTGTCACCGAGCGCCACGGGCTTCTGACGCGATCATCGTCGTGGTGGCGACGGCCCGGCCACCGACGCCGCGGGTGATGCGGACCGGCATGCCGGGTTAGGCGGCCTCGGAGGTGATCACCGTGGCCTCGGCGGCGAACACGGCGAACGCCTGGAGTTCCGGCCACGCTCGATGGTCGCCCCTTCGGCGTCGCAGGGCGCGGAGCTGTTGTATCGCACGTAAGGCGCCGCACCGGCGGCCTCCACCCGCGGGGTGGGCGACCCGGCCCGCCGGGCAGCCCGTGCGGATCTCGGCCGCTGTGCGGGGTCGGCGCGAGGCTCGGGCCGAGGACGGGCGGATCGGGTGCCGCGAGCTGTTACCTCCTTGGATCCGGCGAGGCTGACAGGCCGTGCCGGCGCGCAGGGGCATGATGGCGGGACCGAGCGCGGACGGACCGGAGGTGATCGATGACGCAGGCGCATCCGGCGCCCGCCGGGCACGGCGGTCCGGCGTGGCTGCGGCGCACCCGTGGCGAGCACCGGTGGCCGGCAGCGCTGGCCGTGGCCGTCGCGATCGGGTTCCAGCTGGTGCTGCCCGCGCCGCTCACCCCGGAGCTGCGCTACCTGCTGCCCGGCCTCGAGATCACGCTGCTCGTCGTGCTGGTGGTGGCGAACCCGCTACGGGTCGACCGCGAGTCGACGCTGCTGCGCGTCCTCGGGCTGGCGCTGACCGTCGTGCTCGGGATCGCCAACGGCTGGTCCGCGGTGCTGCTCGTCCGCGCGCTGGTCGGCGGCGAGCGGTTCGAGGCCCACGTACTGCTGACCGCGGGCGCGGCGATCTGGCTGACGAACATGCTGGCCTTCGCCCTCGTGTACTGGGAGCTCGACCGCAGTGGTCCCGCCGCGCGGGCCGCGGGTTCCCGCGCGCATCCGGACTTCCTGTTCGCCCAGATGCAGAGCCCGGAGCTGGCCGCGCCGGACTGGGAGCCGTACTTCACCGACTACCTGTACCTGTCGTTCACCAACGTCACCGCCTTCAGCCCCACCGACGTGCTGCCGCTGTCGCGCTGGGCCAAGGTGATCATGATGGTGCAGTCCGGGATCGCGCTGACCGTCGTCGTCCTGGTCGTGTCCCGCGCGGTCAACGTCCTGTCGTGACCGAGCCGGGAGGCATGCCGTGAACGACTGGTGGCGGCGGACGCGCGAGGACGCGGCGGCGCGGTGGGACAGGTGGCGGCGGAAGCGGGCGCGACTCGCGGCCAGGCGCCGGAAAGCGAGCCGGCGGCGCGAGAGGCGAGGCCGGACGGACGGCGGGGACGACATCACCCGGTACGGCGACCCGTTCGACTGACCGGGGCGCGAAGGCTCAGCCGGTGCCGGTCCACGGCTCGTCGTCGGAGTCGCCGAGTACCGGGTCGAGGGTGGGATCGTCGGCCCTCGGTTCGGCCCATTGTTCGCGGTCGGGCGAGGTCGGTTCGTCGTACCCGGTGCGGTCGGGCCGTTCCCGGCCGCGGCCCGCGCGGAACCCGCGGTAGGGCCGCACGTCCTCCCGCGGCGCGGACCACGGCCTCCCGATCGGCATGGACCCCGATGTGAGGAACCGCCCGAGCCGGCGGATCATCGCCGCCGACTCGTCGGCCTGCTCGTCGGCCCTGGCCGCCCGTTCCCGCTGCCTGTCCCGCTGCCACTGCCTCCTGGACCGCATGCACAGCACCCCCTGCGGCGATTATGCCGCAGGGGGTGCACCTCTCACCCGCAGTCCGGGCTCGCCTCGGCGAGCCAGGTGCCGATCCGGCGGGTCGCCGCCATGCTCGACCACGCGGCCAGCTCGATCAGTGCCTCGTCACCGGGTGCGGTGCTGCGGAACTCCCCCACCAGGTCCTCGTCGACCTGGTAGGAGGCCAGCGCCACGGCCAGTGCCAGGCGGCCGGCCGGCTGGTCGGCCTCCGGCAGCCCGGTGACCGCCTCGTGCAGCCACGAGCGGCTCAGGCCGGGTGCCTCACCCTCCCAAGTGGACAGTCGACTGTGGACGATGGCGCGCACGCTGTCCGGCACCGACCGGTCGCCGGCCGCCTCGGTGGCGGCGTAGGCGCGGGCGAACGCGTCGGCGACGATCCCGTTCGGGCGCGCCCAGCACAGGTCGTCGGACACCGGCGCGGCCGGCAGGAAGTGCAGTGACGTACCCGGCTGCGCGCCGCCGTCCGCCGACGCGCGCAGGACGCCGCCGAGTACCTGCCGGGCCCGCGGCTTGGCGGACTCCGGCACGTGCGCCGGGAACGGTGAGTCGCGCAGGAACACGTTGACCATGCGGTTGTAGTAGTGGAACGCCATGGCCACACCGATGAGCTCGGGTGCCTGCTCCGCCGGGAACGGTGCCTCGCCGGCCTCCGCCGCGGTCGCCGAGGTGTGTGCCCACTTCTCGACCGCCGCCCGGTCGGCCGGCCCCGCCTCGGCGGGCAGGGCGGCCAGGGTCATGCCGTGCACGTCCGCGCAGTACGGGCAGCTGTTGGCGAGCGAGACCCCGGTGGCCACCGCCTCCTTGCTCGCCCGGTCGGCGACACCCTGCGCCAGCAGCGTCTCCCGCAGGATCATCCACGACGCGGCGAGCGGTCCCTCCGCGGCGGAGTGCAGCGCGACCGGCGGCGCGAGCATGCCGAAGTCGCGCTCCACCTGCCGGTACACCTCGGCGACCAGTCCCGTGGCGTGCCGCCGCTTGACCACCCGCACGTGGCGGGTGTCGTTGAGCGAGCGGCGCACCGCGAACCGGACCAACGTGGCAACCATGTCGCAGCTCCTCAGGCAGTCGGGTTCGCGCGGGCCACCACGGCGCCCACGACGAAGTCCGGGTACTCCTCGGCTATGGCGTCGACGTCGGGGATGACGGTCACGTCCCCGAGACCGGCGGCCTCGAAGGTCGCGCGCCACGCAGCGGGCGTCAGGAAGCCGTGTGTGGGCCGCTTCACCGGGTCGGTCGTGACGTCGGTGAAGCTGTCCAGGAAGTCGAAGATGATCTCGGCGTGGATGGGCCGCGCGAGCTTCGTCGGGCGGATGCACTCGGAGACGACCACCGCCCCGCCCGGCTTGAGCGCCTTCGCCGCCTCCTTGACGACGAAGTCGAGGTCCGGCGCCACGTGGAAGCAGTTGACGGAGTAGACCGCGTCGAACGTGCCGGGCTCGATCCCCTGCGCCTCCCACGACGTCGTCATGTCGACGCGTGCCGACTCGACCACCGTCGAGGGCGCGGCGGCGGCGCGGGCGGCCCGCTCACCGTGCCGGGCGAAGGTCTCGGCGACCTCGGTGAACCGGTAGCGCGTGACGTCGGTGCCGAGCTTGCGCAGTGCCAGGTCGGCCGCGCTGCCGCAGCCGCCGCCGATCTCGAGGATCTCGAACGGGCCGCCGCCGGCCGGCACGAGACGCGACAGCGCCTCGGCGCCGATCGTGTTGTTGATGGCGTACAGCAGGTTGTCGTTGGAGAAGTACTTGAGCCACAACGGGAGCTTGGTGGGCGCGAACAGGATCTCGTCGCCGGTCGCCTCGCCGCGGAAGTAGATCTTCGCCTCGTCGACCAGGGTCTGCAGGATCTCGTTGGCCACGGCGGCACCCGGCTCGCGCGCGGCGAGCTCGGCCGCCACCGTGTCGAAGTCCTCGGCCCGGACGGGCCCGGTGTAGTACCGGCCGTCCTCCCGCTCCAGGATCCCCGAGTCCGACAGCTTCTCGTACAGGAACTTCAGCGGAACCGTGCGGCGCCACGGGATCGAGAGCTCCTTCTTCGCCTGCGGCACCGACACCCCCGTCGCCGAGGGCAGCGCACCGATCGACGAGAGGATGCGGTGGGCGGTCGCGTCCACGAGCCGGGCGAACGTCTCGTTCGCCGCCAGGAACCGGTACGGGAACAGCTCACGGACTCGCTCGTCGGCGATCGCGGCCCGCAGCTTCGCGAACTCCTCGACCTTCGGATGCTGCTCCGGGGGGCCGTAGGGGTTATCCATGGTGCTTCACCGACTTTCCGGGAAATGGGGTCATGCCGCGGAGCGGCCGGCTGACGTCCAGGGACGGACGGACATGGGGAGGCCGCCGCCGAGGCGCAGCGACATCATCGGCTCCGGCACGACCTCGGAGCCGGGCTCGTGCACCAGGCGCAGGTCGCGCATCAGCGTGGAGATGATGAAGGTGGCCTCGATCATCCCCAGGTGGTTGCCGACGCAGAACCGGGGTCCGGCCCCGAACGGGATGTGCGCGTAGCGCGGCCGGTCGGTCTGCACGTCCGGGTCGAACCGTGCGGGGTCGAACCGCAGCGGGTCGGCCCAGTACCTCGGGTGCCGGTGCAGCGTGTACGGGCAGATCAGCACGTCGGCACCGGCCGGCACGTGGTAGCCGCCGACCTCGTCGTCGGCCAGTGCGCGCCGCGGCAGGATCCACACCGGCGGGTACAGGCGCATGGTCTCCTGCAGCACCATGTTCGTGTAGCGCAGCCGGGTCAGGTCCTCGTAGACCGGCCGGCGGTCGCCGAAGACGGCCACCGCCTCCTTGTGCAGCCGCTCCCGGATCTCCGGGTGCTGGCCCACCATGTGCAGCGTCCACCCGACGGTGCTGGCCGTCGTCTCGTGCCCGGCGAGCAGCAGGGTCACCAGCTCGTCGCGCATGCGGCGGTCGCCGACCCGCTTGTCGGCCTCCTGGGAGGTGGAGGCGATGAGCCGGGTCAGCACGTCGTCGCCGGACCCGGACGGGTTCGCCTTCCGTTGCCGCACCAGGATTCCCACGATGCGCTCGAGGTCCGCGCGGGCGTGGCGGAACTCCCGCTGGCCCTTCAGCGGCAGCCACCGCGGCACCATGCCCAGGGTCTCCATCTCGAACATGGCCTGGTCCTGCACGGCCTCGAACGAGTGGCCGATCGACTCGAACGCGCCGAGGTCGGCGTCGAGCAGGGTGGCCCCGAGCACGCCCAGCGTGAGCCCGGTGATCTCGGACAGCACGTCCACCGCCGGCCCGCCCTGGTGCGCCCGCAGCCGCTCGACGAGGCGAAGCGCCTCGTCGACGATCACGTCGGCCTGCGCGGCGATCCGCTTGTGCTGGAACACCGGCCGGATCGTGCGCCGCTGCTCCTTCCACAGGTCGCCCTCCGACGTCAGCAGCCCGTCGCCCAGCGCCCGCTTGGCCTCGGTGTAGCCGATGCCCTTGTGGTAGTTGGCCGCGTTGTCGGCGAGCACGTGCTTGGCGTGGTCGGGGTGGTTGAAGATGTAGAGCGTCTTCGGGCCGATCGCCACCCGGACCGCGTCGCCGTACTCGCGGACCGCCTCGCTCATCAGGCCGAGCCGGTCCGCGCGGAGCTTGCGGAGGATCCCCAGGGCCTCCCGGCGGGGCGGCCCTGGGGGAACCCGGCCGGCGTTCGCGGTCACGCCGCCGCCGGACGGGCCGCCGGCCCGTCCGCGTCGGGAACCGCGGCGATCGACGGAGCGGCCGCGGCAGCCTCCGCCTTCGCCTTCTCCTCGGCCTCGAACTGCGCGCGCGCCTTGTTGACGAAGTGCAGGCTCCACAGGAACATGCCGCGGATCAGGCACACGATCGCGGTGGCGAAGAACAGGCCGTACGCGATGTGCGCGATCATGAAGATCCCGTAGAAGACCGCCACGCCCGCGCCGAACACGAACTGCGCCCACGGTTTGGACGGCGTCGTGCCCGGGTCGGTCACCATGTAGTTGGTGTAGAGGATGAACGCGACGCCGGTCATCACCGCCAGCGCGCCCGGGATCGCCGTGTCGAACAGCAGGCCACGCACGATCGCCTGCAGCGCGAAGAAGCTCAGCCACCCGAGGATCAGCCACATGCGCTGGGTCAGCATGGCGTTGAGCATCGTGCCGGAGGCCAGGATGACGCCGACCAGGATCCAGCTGCCCGCGTTGTTCAGGTGCTCGGTGAAGTGGTACGGCGGGGCGATGCTGCCCCACGGGAACAGGATGAGCACCATCAGGATCCCGAAGTTGGACGGGTTCATGTAGTGCCGCAGGTTGCCGCGGACCGGGGCCCGCAGGATCCACTTGGTGGACACCGCGAGCACGACCGCGAACATCATCACCCAGATCCGGTCGTTGACGTAGATCAGCATGTTCAGCGCGAGGCTGGTGATGTGCGCCGGGAACAGGAACTCGACCAGGCCCTTCAGCCCGCCGCCGCGGAAGCGGGGGCCGCGCCCCTCGACCCGGGCGCCGATCGACTCCAGCACGAGCTCGGTGGTGTAGCCGGTGGCCAGCGCCACGAGCGGCCAGCTCCACGGCTGCTCGAAGCCGAGGAACACGTAACCGATGATGTTGAAGACCGACATCGAGATGGCGAACCGGCGCAGCGCGATGATGACCTTCGGGTTGTGCCGCTTCGGCGGGTTGCCGGCCGGCGGCTGCCCGCCGGTTTTCACTTCCTGTACAGCCATGTCCCTCTCACCTCTCGTTGGCCGACGCGCCAAGCACGAGCGCGTGCCGGCCCTGGCTGAGCTCGAGATCCTGCTGGCGCACCTCGCCGCTGCGGTCCCGCCACTGCAGGTGCACCTTGACGTCGCCCTTGGCGTCGCCCAGTCCGATGTGCACCTCGCTGCTGCGCTTGCCGCCGTGGCCGCTGCCGCCGTCGACGCGCTGGACGTAGCACTTGCCGTCCGCCGTGGTCACCGTGACCTCGGCACCGGTGGCCGGCGAGCCCGGTGCGGGGGCGTTGCCCGCCGACGCCGGCTGCTCGTGGGTCAGGGCCAGGTCGAGGTAGCCACCCGGGGTGGGCGCCTCGTTGTGGTAGAAGACCGGGTCGCCGTACTGGCGGGCCACCGCGAAGTCGAGCAGGCCGTCGCCGTCGGCGTCGCCGGTGGCGATGCCGCGGGTCGGGACCGGCACGGCCAGGCCCAGTTCGGGGGCGAGGTTGACGTAGCGGCCGTCGTCGCCCTTGACGTAGAAGCGCAGCGTCTCGCTGCCGGCGATGTCGTCACCGGCGTTCGCGTTGGGCCAGAAGTACGGGTCGGCCACCAGGGAGTCGTTGGCCATGGCCAGTTCCTGCAGCTGCGGCCAGCGGTTCGTCGCGCCCCGGATGAAGCCGTCGGTCTGGGCGATCTGCAGCTCGCCGGAGTTGGCGAAGTCGGCGAGCTTGACGTCCCAGTTCCAGCCCGACCACGCCGTGCCGTCCTCGCCGCTGACGTCGCGGAACGGTGCCTCGCCGTCGCGCAGCTGCGCACGCACGTCCGCCTGGTTCTTCGCGGTGTTGAGGTAGTGGAAGTTGCTCTCCACGATGCCCCAGCCGACGGTGAGGTTGGAGACGAACGCGTCGTAGAGGCCGTCGTGGTTGGTGTCACCGAAGTCGACGCCCATGCCCTTGAACGAGTCGTCGCCGATCCGCTTCGACTTCGGCGTGCCCGGGGTGCGGGTCGTCTTGACGTTGGCGAACTTCACGTGGCCCGGCTTGGACTGGTTGTACAGCAACCGGTCCTGGCCGAAGTCGTTCGCGATGTACAGCTCGGGCAGCTGGTCGCCGTCGAGGTCCGTGGCGCTGGAGGCCAGCGTCCAGCCGTGCCGGGCCTCCTCGGGGAGCGCGTCCTGCGGGGCCCGGGCGAACGTCGCGGTCGGGTCGTTGCCCGCCGTCGCGCCCTTGCACAGCAGGATGGCCTTCTCGCCGCCGTTCTGGGCATGCGACAGCGAGTGGTTCATCGTCACGCCCCCGTTCTTGCTCGGGTCGATGATCGGCCCGTCGGGGAAGTAGTTGCCGACGAAGATGTCGTCGTGGCCGTCGCCGTCGATGTCGGCGACGCTCGCCGCGTTCGAGTTCCACTGTGGGCCGTTGTACGTGCCGTCCGCGTCGGCGTAGTCGCCGGGCACGGCCTCGACCGGCTTGAACGCGTCGGCCGACAGCGTGCCGTGGTCGGCCTTCTGCAGGTACAGCACCGGAACGCGGCCCCACATGTAGACGAGCACGTCCAGCCGGCCGTCCTCGTTGAGGTCGGCGGGCACGCAGCCCATCGGCGCCATCACGTCGTTGACCGGCAACGGGTCGGGGCGCAGCTCGAACGGCGTGTACCGGTGCTCGCCCCGTCCCGGCGTCGTCGTGACGATCACCTGATCGGTGCGCGGGTCGACGAGACACAGGTCGTTGGGCAGGCCGTCACCGTCGAGGTCGTTCATCGCGACGGCGGCGCCGACCGAGGACATCCAGGCGTCGATGTGCTTGTATGCCTGGTTGACCTGACGGATCGACTGTTGTTTGTCCGAAGCAGGCAGGGCCAGGCTGTGTTCGGCGAACGCGTACGAGCTCGCCATGTCGTGCCTCGTGTCGGCCGAGCTCTGCGGCAGGGTGACCGCGAAGTAGAAGCCGACGACGACCACGAGCGCGATGACACCGGTCAACTGCCTGCGCAGCAGGCGCAGTACCGCGGTCATGTGCTGACACCTCCAAGAGAGACGAATTCGCTGGCGATCCGCTGCCGCCACAGCTCGTAGGCCGGCAGCTCGCCGTCGGCCGGGTCGGCCGGGCGCAGTTCACGAGTGCGCCGGGCGACGTCTTCCGGCGTCGCACCGCACAGCACCTGGGTGGCGAGCTTCGAGTGCGGGGGCACGATGCCCGCGCGCACCCGGGCGTCCGCGGCGAAGGCGGAGCCCTGCGCGAGGTTGCCCCGGTGCTCGCCGGCGCGGCGGAGCAACGAGCGCAGCTCGAGCTCCTCGACGCCGCCCGCGTAGGTCACGGCGAGCCCGACGCCGGCGTAGAGGTCGCCGTGGCGCTCGGCGGCGAACCCGTCGATCAGGTCGGCCACGCGGCCGGGGTCGGTGCCGGCGATGAACCACAGCGCACGGCCGATGCCCTGGTCGATCGCGCGGTTCGCGTACCACTGGTGCGGGCCGCGCGGCCACGGGAACCCGGGGTTGCGGTAGTGGCCGTCGACGTAGCGGGCCGTGTGGAAGTAGGCCTGGTGGAAGCCGTAGCCGTCGAGCACCAGGGGCACCAGCATCGGGTCGAGGCGGGCCGGCTTCGGCCAGCGGAACCGGGGCAGCCGGGCCATCGCCCAGCCGATCCCGACGTAGACCAGGTAGCGGTAGGCCTCGCCGCGCTCGGTCTCCAGGAACCGGTTCAGGTTGTCCGAGCGGCCGAACGGCATCCCGTCGAGCACCGCGAAGCCCATGCCGGCGCCCTCGTAGGCGAACCCGCGCAGCCAGTCGGGCAGCTCTTCCAGCGGCCCGACGGCGTCGGCGGGGGTGCGGGCCTCCACCGCGGCTCCGTACCCGTCGAGAAAAGTCCGGCCGACGGTCTCGAGCCTTTCTCCCGCTGCTGGCGATTTCTTGTGGAAACCGCGTTTGTCGAGACTCGTCTCGGCAACGTCCGGTGTCAGCAGACGACGCCGTAACGCGCGCCATGAACTGGTCAAGTCAGACTCCCAACCGCTGTCCACACGATGTCGTGGTCCGTGCGAAATCGTCACACGCTGCCGGAACCGTTCACTACTTCACGCGTGCCGGGACGGCGCGACCAGGGCAGTAGGCAGCAATTTCGGAGAAGCGATATCGGTAAAGCGGGTGGACGGCACACAAGGAGAAGGCACGCACCAGCCCGCGGGTGCACCCTTGACGTGCAATCTGAAAGCGTGTCGAGGACTGTCGTAGAACTCGGCTTCGTGATCGCAGAATGCGGCCGCATATCCGGCCGCGCCGATTCGGTCCGAGTGGTCATCGAGAATAGGCGGTATAAGGTTGAGCACCGAGCGGATAGCGATCGTTGGCATCGGACTTCGTTACCCTGACGCCGCTAGCACCGACGATCTCTGGGAGAACATCGTTGCCGGGCGCCGCGCATTCCGCAGGCTGCCCGATGAGCGGATGAACCAGGCGGACTACTACTCCCCCGACGAGAAGGCGCCGGACCGCTTCTACTCCAAGAAGGCGGCCGTACTGCGCGACTTCGAGTTCGACCGGCTGAAGTACAAGGTCGCGGGCAGCACCTACCGGTCGACGGACCTGACGCACTGGCTGGCGCTGGACGTCGCCGCGACGGCGCTCGCCGACGCCGGCTTCCCGGACGCGGCCGGCCTGCCCCGCGAGTCCACCGGCGTGGTCTTCGGCAACAGCCTCACCGGTGAGTTCTCCCGGGCCAACCTGATGCGGCTGCGCTGGCCCTACGTGCGGCGCACCCTCGCCGCCGCGCTGGGCGCGAAGGGCTGGGACGACGACGAGACCAGCGCGTTCCTGCGCGACCTCGAGCCGGTGTACAAGGCGCCGTTCCCGCAGATCGACGAGGACACCCTCGCCGGCGGCCTCGCGAACACGATCGCCGGGCGCATCTGCAACTACTTCGACCTCGGCGGCGGCGGTTACACCGTCGACGGTGCCTGCTCCTCGTCGCTGATCTCCATCGCCACGGCGGCGAAGGCGCTCGCGTCGGGCGACCTGGACGTCTGCCTCGCGGGCGGTGTCGACCTGTCGATCGACCCGTTCGAGGTGATCGGCTTCGCCAAGACCGGCGCGCTGGCCACCGGCGACATGAAGATCTACGACGCCGACTCCAACGGCTTCTGGCCCGGCGAGGGCTCCGGCGTCGTCGTGCTGATGCGCGAGGAGGACGCGATCGCACGCGACCTGCGCATCTACGCCTCCATCACCGGCTGGGGCATCTCGTCGGACGGCAAGGGCGGCCTCACCCGCCCCGAGGCCGCCGGCCACCGGCTGGCCATCAGCCGCGCCTACACGCGTGCCGGGTACGGCGTGGAGACCGTCGGCTACTTCGAGGGTCACGGCACCGGGACCGCGCTGGGCGACGCCACCGAGCTCGAGGCGATCGGCTCGGCCCGGCGCATCTCCGACCCGGACGCCCGCCCGGCCGCGATCAGCTCGCTCAAGGGCAACCTCGGCCACACCAAGGCGGCCGCAGGTGTCGGCGGCCTGATCAAGGCCGCGCTGTCGGTCCACCACCAGGTCATCCCGCCGGTCACCGGGCACTTCGAGCCGCACCCGAAGCTCACCGGCGACGCGCCGGCGCTGTACGTGCCGCACGAGCCGGAGCTCTGGCCGGCCGACCAGCCGATCCGGGCCGGCGTGTCAGCGATGGGCTTCGGCGGCATCAACACCCACATCGCGCTCGAGCAGGCGCCCGGCACCAACCGCCGGTCCCAGCTGCCGGCGCGGACGGCGACGCTGAACGGCAGCCGGCAGGACACCGAGCTGCTGGTGCTGGACGCCACCGACCACGCCGCCCTGCGCGAGCAGGTCGCCGGACTGGTCGACGTGGTACCGAAGCTGTCGTTCGCGGAGGTCGCCGACCTGGGCGCCGAGCTGTCCGGGCAGCTGTCCGGCGGGCGCGTGCGGGCCGCGGTCGTGACCACCAGCCCCGAGGACGCCGCCGGCAAGCTCGGCCGGCTGCTCGCGGCACTCGACGCGGGTGAGGAGACGTTGTTCACCGCGGACGGGGTGTACCTCGACCACCGGGCGAACGCCCCGAAGATCGCGTACCTGTTCCCCGGCCAGGGTTCCGGGCGGGGCACCGTCGGCGCGATCCGCCGCCGCTTCGCCACCGCCGAGGCCGTGTTCACCAAGGCCGGCGTGCCCACCGGTGGCGACCAGGTCGCCACCCAGGTGGCCCAGCCGCGCATCGTCGCCGGTTCCGTCGCGGCCCTGCGGGTGCTGCACACGTTGGGCGTCGACGCGGACGTCGCGGTCGGGCACAGCCTCGGCGAGCTGACCGCGCTGGCCTGGGCGGGCGCCCTGGACGGCGAGGACGTGCTGGCGCTGGCCAAGGCGCGCGGCGAGGTGATGGCCAACGCCAGCCAGGGCGGCGGCGCGATGGCCGGTCTCGCCACGACGGCGGAGCGTGCCGAGGAGCTGTTCGAGGACGACCCGGTGGTGATCGCCGGCTTCAACGGTCCGAAGCAGACGGTCATCGCCGGCGACGCCGAGGCCGTGGAGCGGGTGTGCGCGCGGGCCAAGTCCGCCGGCATCACCGCGAACCGGCTCAACGTCTCGCACGCCTTCCACTCGCCACTGGTGGAGCCGGCGGCCGAGGCCATGACCGAGCGGCTGGCCTCGTTCACGTTCGCCGCGCCGGCCCGGCCCGTGGTGTCCTCTGTGACCGGTGAGGTCCTCGAGGCGGGCACCGACCTGCGTGCCCTGCTGCGCGACCAGATCGTGTTCCCGGTCCGCTTCCACGAGGCGGCCACCAAGGCCGCGGGCGACGCGGACCTGGCCATCGAGGTCGGGCCGGGGCGGGTGCTCGCGGGGCTGCTGCGGGACATCGCGCCGGACACGCGCACGCTGTCGGTCGACACCGACAGCCCGTCGCTGGGCTCGCTGCTGTCCGTGGTCGGCGCCGCCTTCGCGCTGGGCGCCGAGGTGGACACCGAGGCGCTGTTCGCCGACCGGGTGGTGCGCCCGCTACCGCTGGACGGCGCGTTCACCTTCCTGGCGAGCCCCTGCGAGGCCGCTCCCGACCTCGCGGTCGGGCTGCCCCAGGCCGGCGAGGAGGCGCCCGCCGCGGCGGCCGCCACCGAGACGGCCGCGGCGGGCGAGTCGGGCGAGGCGCAGCTGTCCACATTGGACCTTCTGCGCACGCTCGCCGCGGAACGCGTCGAGCTGCCGCTGGAGACGGTCACCGCCGCCACCCACCCGCTCGACGACCTGCACCTGAGCTCGATCACGGTCGGCCAGCTGGTCAACGACGCCACGCGCCAGCTCGGCCTGCCGACGCTGGAGGCGACGACCAACTTCGCCACCGTGACGCTCGGCGAGCTCGCCACGCTGATCGACGAGCTGGCCGAGTCCGCCGAGGGCGGCGGAAGCGGCGGCGGCAGCACCGAGGTCGCCGGTGTCGGGCAGTGGGTGCGGCCGTTCTCGGTCGACCACGTCCCGTCCCGCGCCCCGCGGGTCGACGTCGGCACCGGCCCCGTCGGCACCTGGCAGGCGTTCGCGCCGGCCGGCCACCCGCTCGCCGAGCGGCTGCGAGTCGCGATCGCCGAGGCCGGCATCGGCGACGGCGTGCTGCTGTGCCTGCCCGACAGCGGCGAGGACCACGTCGACCTGTTCCTGAAGGCTGGTCAGGTGGCCGCCGAGGCGGAGGCCGGCACCCGGTTCGTGGTGGTGCAGAACAAGTACGGCGCGTCGGGCCTCGCCAGGACCGCGTTCCTGGAGGCGACGGGCGTGGCGACCACGGTCGTCAGCCTGCCCGACCTCGCGCCGCCGACCGCCGCCGCGGTCGACGAGGCGGTGCAGCGGGTGATCACCGAGGCCGCGGCTACCACGTCGTTCAGCGAGGTCCGCTACGACGCCGAGGGCAAGCGGACGACGCCGGTGCTGCGCGTGCTGCAGCCGCCGGCGCAGACGCGGACCGGCACGCCGCTGGACGAGACCGACGTGCTGCTGGTCACCGGTGGCGCCAAGGGCATCACCGCCGAGTGCGCGCTGGCCATGGCGCTGGACTCGGGGGCCAAGCTGGCGCTGATCGGCCGGGACGCCCCGGCCGACGATGAGGAGATCTCGACCAACCTCGCCCGGATGACCGCGGCCGGCGTGGCCTGCCAGTACGCCCGCGCCGACGTCACCGACGCGGCGCAGATCGCCGCGGCCGTGGCGGAGCTCGAGGCCGGCCTCGGCCCGATCACCGGCGTCATGCACGGTGCCGGGCGCAACGAGCCGTCCGCGCTGCCCAACCTGACCGAGGAGAGGTTCCACCAGACGCTGGCCGTCAAGATCGCCGGCCTGCGCCTGGTGCTCGACGCGGTGCAGGAGAACAAGGTCAAGCTCCTGGTGACGTTCGGCAGCATCATCGGCCGGGCGGGTCTGAAGGGCGAGGCGCACTACTCGACGGCCAACGACTGGATGACCGAGCTGACCGTCGACTTCCAGCGCGCGCACCCGCAGGCGCGGGCGCTGGCGATGGAGTGGTCGGTCTGGTCGGGCGCCGGGATGGGCGAGCGGCTGGGTGTGGTCGAGGCGCTGATGCGCGACGGCATCACCCCGGTCTCCGTCGAGGACGGCCTGAGCGTGCTGCGCCAGGTGCTGGCCGACCCCGACGCCGGGCCCGTCGTGACGATCACCGGCCGGATGGGCGGGCTGCCCACGCTGCCCCTGGACATGAGCCAGGAGCTGCCGCTGACCCGGTTCGTCGACCGCGTGATGGTGCACTACCCGGACATCGAGCTGGTGACCGAGGTCGAGCTGTCCGCCGGCAGTGACCCCTACCTGTCCGACCACGAGCTGGACGGCGACCTGCTGTTCCCCGCGGTGGTCGGCATGGAGGCGATGACCCAGGTCGCGACGGCCGTGCTCGGCCGGACCGGTTCGCCGCTGCTGCAGGACGTCGAGTTCCTGCGGCCGATCGTGGTCCGTCCCGGCAACGCGACGACCATGCGGCTCGCGGCACTGGTCCGCGACGCCGAGACGGTGACCGTGGCCATCCGCGCCGAGGACACCGGGTTCAGCGCCGACCACTTCCGGGCCACGCTGCGGCTGCCGCAGCCGGCCCTGGCCGACGAGGGCACCACGCGGGAGGCCACGCAGCTGCCGATGGTGCCGGTCGACCCGATCACCGAGCTCTACGGCGGGGTCATGTTCCAGGGCAAGCGGTTCCAGCGCCTGCTCGGCTACCGCCGGGCGAGCGCCCGGCACGCGGTGGCGGAACTGTCCACCACCACGCCGGCGCCGTGGTTCGCGGCCTACCTGCCGCAGGACCAGGTGCTGGCCGACCCGGGCACCCGCGACGCGGTGATGCACGCACTCCAGTGCTGCGTCCCCGACGCGACCCTGCTGCCGCAGGGCGTGGAGCGGCTCTACCTGTCGGCACCCGCCGACCAGGAGACCGACTTCGTGATCCTGGACGCCCGGGAGCGCCTGCAGGACGGCGACAGCTACGTCTACGACGTCGACGTCCTCGACCCGGCCGGCCGGGTGGTCGAACGCTGGGAAGGCCTGACGCTGCGCGCGGTGCGCAAGAAGGACAGCTCCGGCCCGTGGGTGCCCGCGATGCTCAGCGGCTACCTCGAGCGGACGCTGGAGCAGGTGCTGGGCGGCAGCCGTGCGGTCGTCGTCGAGCCGGACCCGGAGGGCGGCGCGCCGGCCGACCGGCAGGCGCAGACGGAGCTGGCCGCCGGCCGCGCCATCGGCGGCCCGGTGACGGTCCGGTACCGGCCGGACGGCAAGCCGGAGCTGGACGGTGCCGCGATCTCGGCCTCGCACGGCGCCGGGGTGAGCCTGGTGGTGACCGGGTCGGGCCGGCTGGGCTGCGACGTCGAGGTGGTCGCGCACCGCACCGACGACGACTGGGCCGGCCTGCTCGGCGACGGGCTCGGCCGGGTCCGCGACCTAATGGTGGCCGAGACCGGAGAGGGCGCCGACACGGCCGGCACCCGCCTCTGGTCCGCGCTCGAGTGCCTGCGCAAGACCGGGAACACGACGCGGCTGCTCACCGTCGACCGGGTCTCCCCGGACGGCTGGGTCGTGCTGTCCGCGGGCGACGCCCGGATCGCGACGTGGGTGACCACCTTCAACGACCTGTCCAGCCCGGTGGTGTTCGCCGTCCTTCAAGGTGAGGAGTGAACATGGGCGCCGCCGGCTACTACGAGGTTCGGCATCGGGTGGGGTTCGAGGAGACGAACTTCGTCGGGAACGTGTACTACGTGAACTACCTGCGCTGGCAGGGACACTGCCGGGAACGGTTCCTCAAGGACATGTGCCCCGACGTGCTGGCCGAGATCATGCACGACGACCTCAAGCTGTTCACGCTCAAGGCCGAGTGCGAGTTCTTCGCCGAGATCACCGCCTTCGACGAACTCTCCGTCCGCATGAAGCTCGACGAGCTCACCCAAACCCAGATCCAGTTCACCTTCGACTACATCCACCTCAAGGACGACGGACAGGAGACCCTGATCGCCCGGGGAAAACAGCGCATCGCCTGCATGCGCGGGCCCAACAATGACACCGTGCCCACCCGGGTCCCCGTGCAGCTGCGTGAGGCACTGGACCCGTTCCGGACCGCCGAGCTAGCGAGGTAGCGGGGCCGGCGACGAGCCGAGGCGCGTTCAGGACTTTCCGTCCTGAACGCGCCTTTCCCCTGTGTGGCGCGGAAATCGCTATCGGCCGACGATAGCGTTCGGATAGGACGGAGGTAGCGAGATCGACGACAGTGGAACCACCGGACCTCTACGAATTTCACCACGTACACCCGTTCGGGTGTGACCTACCTTGTGCGCGCACGGACTGGGAGCGACCGACATGGTGAGGCAGCAGGACCACCCGGACGACTACATCTACGACGAGCAGCCGACGTGCCGCAGCCGGCGCCACGAGCCCGGCACGGCCCCCCTGCGGGCCCCCGGCATCGGCATCTGCCCGATCTGCCGGGACTTCGCCGAGGAGACCCTGGTCGAGCTGCCCGCGCTGTACGAGCTGTGCGCCGACGCCCTGCGCCCGGCCCAGCCGGCCGAGCGGGCCGGCCGCCCCCGGCAGCGGGGCACGGTGGTGCGCGACGCGGTCGCCTCGATGCAGGCGGAGATCCTGGACATGCTCGCCGCCTGGTGCGCCCTGGTGACCACCGAGCGGGGCGTGCTCGGCCCGAACGAGCTGGACATCCGTAAGGTCGTCGGCTTCCTCGCAGTCCACCTGCACTGGCTGTGCCGCCACCCCGCCGCGCCGGACCTCGTCGACGAGCTGACCGACCTCACCGACGCGGCGAACACCGCGCTGCGACCGGAGACGACGTTCCGGGTGGCCGCGGGCACCTGCCTGCGCGAGGACTGCGACCGGACCGTCTACACGGAGGCGCACCGCGAGGGCACCGAGCCCTACGAGGTCAGCTGCGAGGCCGGCCACGTGTGGGCACCCGAGCACTGGATGTCCTTGCGCCGCAGGCAGAACGACAGTCACTGAACCCCACACGAGAGCGGCTCCGTCCACGTCGGACGGAGCCGCTCTCGTTGTGTGTTCAGGGGGCGCAGAGACGGATGGGCCGCCGTCCATTCGATGGACGACGGCCCACGGTCACGCCTCGGTGAGGCGGCGCGGTCAGGCGGCGCGGTCGGCGGCTCCCTTGCCGGCCGCGGCGTCGAAGCGCGGGGTGTTCTGGTACGCGGCCAGCAGCCACTGGCCGTCCGCCTGGCGGGTCGCGAGCCAGGACGCGTGGATCGCGCTGCCCTCGGAGACCTCGGTCTCCCCGGACTCGAGGACGCCGCCCTGGCTCAGCAGGATCGCCACGTCCGGGCCGAGGGCCCGGATGCTGACCGGCTTGCCGGTCACCTGGGTGCCCTTGTACCGGCCCTCGAACTCCGCCGCCATGTGGTCGCGGATCTCGTCGCGGCCGGTGCAGAACACGCCGGCGAGGATCATCGTGCCGTCCTCGACGAACACGCTCGCGAACGTCTCCGCGTCGCCGTAGGCCCAGGACGCCACGACCTTCTGGGTCAACGCGGCGATCGCGGCCTTGTCCGCATCGGTGGTCATACTCGTCTCCTCTGGTGTCGAACGAACCCGGCCTAGATGTAGAGCGTGTTCGGCTCGAGGCCGCACAGCACGCGGCCGTAGAGCTCCATGTTCGTGTTCGGGTGCATGAGCGCGTGCTGGTTGATCGCCTGGATGTCCCGGTTGATCCGCTGGATCGGGATCCCGCTGTAGATCGAGGAGCCGCCACTGGCCGTGGCGAGGATGTCGATCGCCTCCTTGGCCAGCTGGACGCACGCGCCGACGTCGGCGCGGGTCTGGACGCGCTCCTCGAGCTTCCACTCGGTGCCCGCGGCGGCCTTGCTGTCCACCAGGTCCGCCACCCGCCGCGCGTGGAACTCGGACTGGTCGATCTTCAACGTCGCCTCGGCCACCTGGAAGTGCGTGATCGGCGCCTCGCGCTGGCTCTCGTAGCCCGTGTAGGTGATCTTGCGGCTGGACAGCCGGCTGAGGAAGACCTCCCGCGCGCCCTTCGCCATGCCCACAATCGTCCCGACCGCGGACGCGGAGGCGACCGGCAGCAGCGGCGAGCGGTAGAGGGGCGAGCTCGCGTTGCGCTGCGAGGCGGTCTGGCCCTGCAGCACGAACGGCAGCGGCAGGATCCGCTCCTGCGGGATGAACACGTCCTTCGCCACGGTGCTGACGCTGCCGGTGCCGCGCAGACCCGAGGTGTCCCAGTCGTCCACGATCAGCAGGTCCGACATCGGCACCAGCGCCATGATCGGGTACGGCTCACCCTCCGGCGGGACCAGGATCGCGATGATCTCCTGCCAGTGCGCGTGCAGGGCCCCGCTGATGAAGCCCCACTTGCCGTTCAGCACGGCGCCGCCGTCGACCTGGTTCGCCATCCCGGACGGGCTCAGCGTGCCGCACACCCGCACGTCCGGGGTCGCGAACACCTCGTCCTGGACGTCGTCGGGGAACTGGCAGGCCATCCACGTCGGGATCCAGTACACCGACGCCACCCACGACGTCGCCCCGCACCCCTGCCCCAGCACCGACCCCACGTCGGCCAGGGTGCGGTTGTCCACCTCGTACCCGCCGTAGTGCTTCGGCGTGCGGAGCTTGAACACGCCGGCGTCGGCCAGCGCCTCGATCGACTCGTCGTGCAGCCGCCGGTTCTCCTCGACCCAGGGTGCGTGCTTTCGCAGGAGCGGGAGCAAATCCGACGCCTTGCCGACGATTTGCTCGCGCGTGGGGATCGTGGTGGCCAAGATTTCCTCCATGCACTCGTTGTCGAGACTGTCCTGACGGTGGGCGGGCCGCATCTTCCCGCGTGCCCGGCCCGCCCACCGTCCACATGCGACCTCGTCAGGCCACGACCTCCATCTGCGCCATCATCCCCAGGGACGAGTGCTCCAGGAAGTGGCAGTGGAAGGCGTACTTGCCGAGGTAGTCGTCGAAGGTGGCCTGGAGCTTGACCCGGTCACCGGAGTCGAACCAGAACGTGTCCTTGCGGCCCTGGTAGTCGATCCCGGGCGCGGCGCCGTTGACCTCCAGCACCTGGAACTGCACGAGGTGCATGTGGAAGGTGTGGAAGACGAACTGCGGGTCGCCGTTGGTGACGTTCCAGATCTCCGTGGTGCCGCGCTTGATGGTGAAGTCGCTGCGCGCCGGGTCGTACGGCCGCCCGTTGATCAGCCCGGTCGGGAACGGGGTCGTCGTCAGGTCGAAGCTGAGGTTCACGTCGCGCGTGACCGTGGCCTGCGGCAGCACCGGCAGCGCCCGCAGCCTCGACGGCACCCGGCTCGCGTCGTAGGCGTTGCGGGTGACGTCGAACCGGAGCACCGGGCCGAGCGTGGCGTCGTTGAGGATCAGCTGGGTGCCGATCGGGTACTTGGCGAAGTCGATGACGATCTCGGCGCGCTCCGCCGAGGAGATCCGCAGCGACCGGCGGACCACCGGCGTGGGCAGCAGGCCGCCGTCCGTCGCGATCTGCGTCATCTCCTGGTCGTTGCCCAGGGTCAGCTGGAAGGTCCGTTCGGTGCCGCCGTTCGCCAGCCGGAAGCGGTACTTGCGCGCGGCGACCTGGAAGTACGGCGCGGGCTTTCCGTTGGCCAGCGCGGTGTCGCGGTCGTTCGGGTTGCCGCCGAAGACCAGCACGCCGTTGGTGTCGAACAGCGCGTCGCGCAGCATGATCGGCACGTCGTAGGCGCCCGAGGGCAGCCCGAGCCGGCTCTCGCTCGCGTCGTCGATGATGTAGAAGCCTTCGAGGCCGTGGTAGACGTGGTCGGCCTCGGTGCCGTGGCTGTGGTCGTGGTACCACAGCGTGGCGCCCTGCTGGGTGTTCGGGTAGTCGTAGAGCCGCGACTGTCCCGGCTGGATCAGGTCCATCGGGTGACCGTCGTGGATCGCCGGGACGTGCGCGCCGTGCAGGTGCACGTTGGCCGGGCGGTCGAGCAGGTTGCGGTAGGTGATCTTCGCCCGGCGGCCGACCCTGGTCCGGAACGTCGGGCCGGTGAACCTGCCGTTGTAGGTGAACGCCGGGGTGCTCACGCCGGGGAGGATGTCGACGTTGGCCGGCTTGATGTCGACCCGGTACAGGTCCGCGTCCGCGGTGGTCCCGATCGGCAGCGCGACCGGCAGCAGCGGCATCGGCACCGAGAACGGCTCGCCGGCCAGCCGCGGGCGCACCACGCGGCCGCCGGGCGGGAGAGCGTGCGCGTGCGGGTTGTGACCGGGCACGGTGGCCGCCGCAGGGGTGGCCGAGTCCGGGAGCAGCAGCGCCGGCGCCCCGGCCAGCACGCTGCCCACCACGCCGCCGCCCAGTGCCAGTAACTTACGTCGGTTCACCATCTACTGCCCCAATCAGTGCAAACGCCAGAGAACTCCACCTTGGGATCGTGTCAGCGGGCCACCGCCGCGGTCGTCTCCGAGCGTGCTCAGCCACGCGGCATCCTGGGAGAAGCGGTGCGTGGCGGGGTCGTCCTACCGTCTGGGTATGACGGAGCAGACGAGCCAATTTCCGTTGTCTTTCAACCAGGCGTTCCTGTGTGCCTTCGACCGCGGCGCCGAGCACGGGGCGTTCGGTGACAAGCACATCCTGGCGTTCGGCTGCCGCGTCAGCGGAGCGGTCGACGTCGATGCCTTACAGGGCGCGCTGAACGACGTGGTTGAACGGCACGAGGCGTTGCGGACCGAGATCGTCCGCAGCGATCCGGAGAACCAGCACCAGGTCGTGCACCCGGCGAGCCCCGCTCCCCTGGTGGTGAGCGACTTCCCGGCCGGCGACCCGCGGCCGCGCGCCGAGCAGGCCGAGGCGTACCTGAACGAGCTCGAGGCAGGCGACTACAGCGTCGAGCACTTCCCGCTCATCTGGGGGTTCCTGCGCAGGTTCGACGAGTCCGACTCGGTGTTCGTGGTCACCGTGCACCACGTCGCCACCGACTCGTGGTCGATGGAGGTCGTCATCCGGGACGTGGCCCGCTGCTATGCCGCGCGCCGCGGGGTGGCCGAGCTCGATCTCCCGGAGTACCACGGGTTCCCGGAGTTCACCGTGCACCAGCTGGGCAGCGCGGAGAGCGAGCCGACCCAGGACGGGTTGCGGTACTGGAAGACCAAGCTCGAGGGCGGCCAGATCCTCGGGGTGCCGACCGACCGGCCGTTCGACGAGGACCAGGTGAACCGGTACTCGGCGCACCGCTACCTGTTCGACGCCGAGCTGACCGCGGCCACGCTCAAGTTCGCGTCGACCACCCGCAGCACGGCGTTCATGGTGCTGATGGCGGCGTACAAGGTGTTGCTGCACAAGCGAACCGGCGCGACCGACGTCGTGGTGCCGACGTTCACCTCCGGCCGCAGTGACGAGCGGTTCATGTCCACCGTCGGGCCGATCTTCAACTACCTGTTGCTGCGCACGGACCTCGACGGCTGCGCGAACTTCCGCGAGGTGCTCACGAGAACGCGCACCACGTGCTTCGAGGCGTACACGTCGGACGTGCCGTTCGCCCTGGTGGCCAACCAGTCGCCGGAGGTGCTCGGCGCGTTCCAGGACCCGAACGTCGCGGTGATCGCCTTCGAGGTGTTGCAGACCCCGGCGGACATGACCGACGAGGTGATCGGCGACCTCGGCTACACCGAGATCCGCCGGCGCGTGCAGTCGCAGCCGCTGAGCTCGCACATCCCCAACGGCGCGCTGTGGGCGACCGACGTGCTGCCCTCCGGCGAGATGGTCGGCAGCCTGAAGTTCGACCTCAACCGATTCGACGAGGCGACCGCGGTCGGTCTCGTCGACGGCCTGCGCGAGACCCTGCGCAACGCCATCACCAAACCGGACGCGCCGATCTCGGAACTGTAGTCCTCCCAGGCATTCCGGGAGATGTGCCGGACCGCGAGCGCGTGTGACGCTGGACCAGTCGCAGCCGAGATAACAGAAGGGCGCTGCAATGAGTGTCGTCCCGAGTGATCCGCAGAACGTCGTTCCGCTTCCGCCGGAGCCCCATCTGACTCCGGCCGAGGTGATCGCTCGGGCCACGGCGATCTCGCCGACCCTGGTCGAGCGGCAGGCCGAGACCGAGCAGCGCACGTTCTACGCTCAGGACACCCACGAGGAGTTCGCCAGGGCGGGGTTCTACCGGCTGCTGGTGCCGCGGCGCTACGGCGGCTACGAGTTCGGCCCGGAGACGTTCCTGCGCGTCGCGGTCGAGATCGCCCGCGGCTGCCCGTCGACCGGCTGGATGTACCTGTTCGGTGCGGCGCACGCGCTTCCGGTCGCCTCGCTGTTCGGTGCGGAGGCCCAGGCGGAGCTGTTCGCGGACGGCGACTTCATCTGCCCGGCGACGGTCGCCCCGGCCGGCTCGGCCGAGCGGGTCGACGGCGGGTGGAACATCTCCGGTGTCTGGGCGTACAGCTCCGGCGTGCCCTACTCCACGCACTACCTCGGCCACACGCTGGTTCCGCAGGGCGACGGCGAGCCGCCCGCGCCGCTGATGTTCGTCCTGCCGCGCAGCGACTACAAGCAGCTGAACGACTGGGGCAAGCAGCTCGGCCTGCGCGGCAGCGGTTCGCACAGCGTGCAGATCGACAACGCGTTCGTGCCGGACCGGTTCGTGATCCACGACCACCTGAGCCAGCTGTCGGTCGTCGGTGGGACGCCCGGCCAGGCGCTGCACCGCAACACGATGTACGGCGGCGGTCCGCTCAGCTTCATGCTGCTCGAGCTCGGCGCGCTGGCGGTGGGGATCTCCCGCGGCGCGCTGGACGCCTACGAGGAGCTGATGACGAGCAGGCTGACGATCTACCCGCCGATCGTGCCGCGGGCCGAGGACCCCGACTACCAGCTCCGCTACGGCGAGGCGACCGGCAAGATCAGCGCGGCCTCGGCGGCGTTGTACGGCGCCGTGCGGCAGTGGACCGACCTGTGCGACGAGGGCCCCGCCGCGTTCACCCGCGAGGAGGAGTGGCGGCTGGCCACCATCAGCCGCGAGGTGATCCGGCTGTGCTGGGACGCGGTCGAGGGCCAGCTCTTCCCGACCGCCGGCTCGTCCGCGATCAAGAACGGCGCCCGGATCGAGCGGGTGTGGCGGGACCTGTCCATGCTGCACAGCCACGCCGGCTACGCGGTCGCGCTCAAGACAATGGCCAACCGCGAACTCTCCAAGGCGCACTTCGGCATCGAGTGACCAGCGGGCCGAGCCACGGAGGGAACAGCCCAATGACCGACCGCCCGGACCGGGACACCAGCACGGACACCAACAGCGAGGCCCCCCGGCAGACCAGACCACTCACCGGCGACGAGTACATCGAGAGCCTGCGCGACGACCGCGAGATCTTCATCTACGGCGACCGCGTCAAGGACCTCACCACGCACCCGGCCTTCCGCAACCCGGTGCGGATGACGGCGCGGCTGTACGACTCGCTGCACGACCCGGCGCAGCGCGGCATCATCACCAAGCCGACCGACACCGGCAGCGACGGCTACACGCACAGCTTCTACACCACGCCGCGAACGGTGTCCGACCTCGTCGACGACCAGCGCGCGATCGCCGCGTGGGCGCGGATGAGCTACGGCTGGATGGGCCGCAGCCCCGACTACAAGGCGTCCTTCCTGGGCACGCTCGGCGCGAACGCGGACTTCTACGAGCCGTTCGCGGACAACGCGCGCCGCTGGTACCGCGAGTCCCAGGAGAAGGTGCTCTACTGGAACCACGCCATCGTGCACCCCCCGGTGGACCGCAGCCGGCCGCCGGACGAGGTCGCGGACGTCTTCGTGCACGTGGAGAAGGAGACCGACTCCGGGCTGATCGTCAGCGGCGCCAAGGTGGTCGCCACCGGCTCCGCGCTCACCCACTACAACTTCATCGCCCACTACGGACTGCCGATCAAGAAGCGCGAGTTCGCGCTCGTCGCGACGGTGCCGATGAACTCCAGGGGCATGAAGCTGATCTGCCGGCCGTCCTACACCGCCACCGCCGCGGTGATGGGCAGCCCGTTCGACTACCCGCTGTCGTCCCGCCTCGACGAGAACGACACGATCCTGGTGCTCGACAAGGTGCTCATCCCGTGGGAGAACGTGTTCATCTACGGCGACACCCGCAAGGTCCAGCTGTTCAGCGGCCGGTCCGGGTTCATCGAGCGGTTCACCTTCCACGGGTGCACCCGGCTCGCGGTGAAGCTGGAGTTCATCGCGGGACTGCTGGCCAAGGCGCTGGAGACCACCGGGACCATCGACTTCCGCGGTGTGCAGAGCAGGCTCGGCGAGGTGCTCGCCTGGCGCAACCTGTTCTGGGCGTTCTCCGACGCGGCCGCGCGCAATCCCGTGGTCTGGGAGAACGGCGCGCTGCTGCCCAACCCCGCCTACGGCATGGCCTACCGCTGGTTCATGCAGATCGGCTACCCGCGGATCCGGGAGATCGTGCTGCAGGACGTGGCCAGCGGGCTGATCTACATCAACTCCAGCGCCGAGGACTTCAAGAACCCGGACATCCGGCAGTACCTCGACAAGTACCTCCGCGGCTCGGAAGGCGTCACCGCCGTCGAGCGCAGCAAGGTGATGAAGCTGATGTGGGACGCGGTCGGCACCGAGTTCGGCGGCCGGCACGAGCTCTACGAGCGCAACTACGCCGGCAGCCACGAGAACACGCGGGTGGAGCTGCTCTCCGCACAGGTCGCGAGCGGCGAGATGGACGGCTACAAGGCGTTCGTCGACCAGTGCCTGAGCGAGTACGACCTGGACGGGTGGACGGTGCCGGACCTGTCGAACTTCGACGAGCTCAAGCACATCCGCAACGACATCGTGAACGGCTGAGTCCGGCTCACACAACGAAAAGGCCGGAAGTGGTTTTCGGAAACCACTTCCGGCCTTTTCGGCCGTATCACCCTCGGGACGCCGGTGTCAGGCCGGCCGGTAGACGAGATGGACGACGCCGGTCTCGAACGTCGCCGACGTCACCAGCTCGAGCGACTGCTGCTCGGTGCCGTCGGGGAAGACCTTCGCGCCCTGCCCGACGATGACCGGGTGCACCAGGAGCTCCAGCTCGTCCAGCACGCCGGCGCTCAGCAGCGAGCGAACCAGCGCGAGGCTGCCGGTGATGGCGATGTTCTTGCCGTCCGTCTCCTTGAGACGGCGCAGCTCCTCGGCGACGTCGCCCTTGATCAGCTCGGAGTTCTTCCAGTCCGCCGACTCGAGGGTCCGGGACGCGACCAGCTTGGGCGTGTCGTTGAAGAAGTCGCCGAGTCCCCCGTCGCCGGGCTTGTCCGACCAGTACGCCTCGAACTCCTGATAGGTGACGCGCCCCAGCAACATGGTGTCCGCGGCCGACGACGACGCGCCGACCACGGCACCCATTTCGTCATTGAAATACTCGAGATGCCACTTCTCGGGTGCCTCGGCGACACCGTCGAGTGACACGAACAAACTTGAGGTGATTTTCCGCAAAACCCTGCTCCCTTGGGTCGGAACGGTGACAACTCACGGTACCAACACCGACCCGGAGCGTGTTTTATCCGAAAATGCTTTTATGCGGCGGTGGCGTCCGCCTCGCCGGCGGCCTCGGCTTCCGCTTCGGCCCGATGGCGCTCCAGCTCGACCGCCTCGTACAGCGAGGCGATGTTGCCGCTGCCGAAGGTGCTCGCGCCGAGCCGCTCGATCAGCTCCATGAAGATCGTGTTCCGCGGGTGCACGGACTTGGTGAAGATCTGGTAGAGCTGCCCGTCGTGGTCCTCGTCGACCAGCACGCTGAACTGCTTGAGCTCGTCGACGGTGTACCGGGCGAGGTCGACCCGCTCGGGCAGCAGGCGGTAGTACATGTCCGGGGTGGCGAGGAACTCCACGCCGTTGCCGCGGACCGCGCCGATCGCCTCCACGATGTTGTCCGTGGTGAACGCGATGTGCTGCACGCCGGCGCCGACGTGGTCTGTCAGGAACTCCTCGATGTGCCCGCGGTCGCGCGTCACGTCCGGCTCGATCAGCGTGAACGTCACCGACCCCGACCGGCTCTGCACGACCTTGGTGGTCATCGCCTGGGTGCCGACCTCGACCCGCTCGGTGAAGATCAGCTCGAAGTCCAGCACCTTCGCGTAGAACTCGACCGTCGCGTCGAGGCTGCCGGCCTCGACGCACACGGCGAAGTGGTCCACCTCGCCCAGGCTGTACGTGCTCGGCCCGGTGCCGACGGGAACGGGGTGCAGCCCCGGCAGCGCGCGCTCGTCGACCCCGTCGGCGCGCTGCACGAACGTGTGCGCCACGTCGCCGAAGCCCAGGATCGTGGCGGTGACCAGGTCGCCGTGGCGGGTGGGCGGCGTGACCGGGGTCGCCCCGCGCGTCACCGCCTCCTGGTAGGCCGCGGCCGCGTCGGTGGTGCGCAGCGCGATGTCGGACACGCCGTCGCCGTGCCTGGCCAGGTAGTCCGCGCCCGGATCGCCCTCCCCCGGCTCGGTCAGCACCAGGTGGATCTGGTTGCTGCCCAGGCCCACCGCGTCATCGCTCTTCGCATACACCGAGAAGCCGAAACTGTCGGTCCACCAGCGCCTGGTCGCGGCGAGGTCGCTGACATAGAACCCGACGTGGTCGAGCACCATGTCGTCGAAGATCCGATTTGCTGAGTTGGCCATAGGTAAACATCTCCGTTGGTCGGAAAACAGCAGGCTCAGGAGTCCAGCCGCGCCGCGAGGCCGCGTGGACGCAGATCGGTCCAGTTCGCGTTGACGTACTCGACGCAGTCGTCGCGGCCCGCCGGGCCGTGCGCGACGGTCCACCCGGCCGGCACCTCGGCGAAGTCCGGCCACAGCGAGTGCTGGCCTTCGTCGTTGACCAGCACCGAGAACGTGCCGTCCTGGACGTCAAAGGGGTTCGTCATCACCGGTCTCCGATTCTCAGGCCGCCTGCGCCCGCTCTTCCAGGTAGCCGGCGAGCCCGGCCACCGTGGGGAGGTCGAACAGCACCGCGATCGTCAGCACCTCGCCGAGCGTCGAGCGGATGCGGCTGATCAACCGCATCGCCAGCAACGACTGGCCCCCGAGGTCGAAGAAGCTGTCGTCGATGCCGACCTGGGACACGCCGAGCACGTCGGCGAACACCGTGCAGAGCGCCTCCTGCCGGGCGTCGGTGGGCGGCCGGTAGGTCGAGGTGTTCTCGAAGTCCGGCTCCGGCAGCGCGCGCCGGTCCACCTTTCCGTTGGGGGTCAACGGAAGCGCGTCCAGCGCGACGAACGCGGCCGGCACCATGTACTCCGGCAGCGCCTCGGTGGCGTGCGCCTTGAGCGCGACCGGGTCGACCTCGCCGGACTCCGGCACGACGTAGGCCACCAGCCGCTTCTCGCCGGTGCCGCTCTCCTTCGCGACCACCGCGACGTGCGCGAGGCCGGGGTGGGCAGCCAGCACCGCCTCGATCTCGCCCAGCTCGACCCGGAAGCCCATGATCTTCACCTGGTCGCCGGCCCGGCCGGCGAACTCCAGCAGCCCGTCGGCGTTGCGCCGCATCAGGTCGCCCGTGCGGTACATCCGCGTGCCGGGCGCGCCGAACGGGTTCGCGACGAACCGCTCCGCGGTGAGGTCGGGCCGGCCGAAGTAGCCGCGGGCCAGGCCGCGGCCGGTGATGTACAGCTCGCCGACCGCGCCGTCGCCCACCGGGTTCAGGCGTTCGTCGAGGATGCGCAGCTCGACGTCGTCCATCGGGCCGCCCAGCGGGATCACCCCGGCACCGCCGTGGCCGGTGGACATCGGGTGGTGGGTGGAGAACAGCGTGAGCTCGGTCGCGCCGTACATCGCCCGGATCACGATGCCGGAGTTGGCCTCGAGCACCCGGGCCACCGCGCCGGGCGCGATCACGTCGCCGCCGGTGAGTACCTCCTGGACGCCGGCGAGGCTTTCCGGGGCCTCCTCGGCCAGCACCCGGAACAGGCCCGCGGTCAGGTGCACGCCGGTGATCTCCTCGGTGCTGATCAGCCGGCCGAGCACGGACACGTCCAGGTCCCCCGGCGGGCCGACGACGATCCGGCCGCCGTGCAGCAGGGGCACCCAGAACTCGTAGGTGGAGACGTTGAACGCGTAGGGCGCGATCATCAGGCTCCGGGCGTGCCGGCCACTGTCCCAGATGGAGTCGAAGACCAGGCCGATGACGTCGGAGTTGGCGACGGCGACGCCCTTCGGGTGCCCGGTCGAGCCGGAGGTGTAGATGACGTACGCGAGCTGGCCGGGGTCGACCTCGACGTCCGGGCGCGCCGCCGGCTCCCCGGCCAGGCCGTTCTCGCCGTCGACCAGCACGACCTCGGCACCGGCCGGCAGGCCGCGGGCAAGGGTGACCTCGTCGGCCAGCAGCATCGGCGCGCCGGACTGGTCCATGATCCACTGCATGCGGTCGAGGGGGTAGGAGTCGTGCAGCGGCAGGTAGAACCCGCCGGACTTCACCACGGCGAGCAGGGCCACCACCAGGTCCACCGAGCGCTCCATCAGCACGGCGACCGGCACCTCGGGGCCCACACCCGAGCGGCGCAGCCGGTGCGCGAGCCGGTTGGCCCGCTCGTCGAGCTCCCGGTAGGACAGTCGCACCTCGCCGCGCGACACCGCGATCGCGTCCGGCGTCCGGTCGACCTGCTCGGCGAACCGCGCCTGGATGGTAGAGGAGCCCATCACAATCTCCGTTCCATTGCGGACAGTCAGTAGAGCACGGTGGCGTTGGGCGCGATGTCGTTCCGGAACACACCGTCGGGGTCGACCCGGACCCGGACCGCGTCGACGGCGGCGACACGATCGGCGTCGAGGTGCCCTTGCGGGCGCCGGACGTCCTCGACGAAGCCCGGCACGGTGCGCCCGGTGTCCCACGGGGCCAGCGCCTCGCGGACCGTGGTGCAGTGGTCGAACAGCGCGTCCGGGGTGACCGGCCCGAACGGCACGCCGGAGCCGGCGTAGGAGTAGCGGGCCTCGAGGTGGGACAGGGCGCCGCCGGCCGGGTCCGGCTCCGCGAACGCGCCGCCCAGCTGCCGCAGTCCCCCGACGATCAGCGGCGAGCCGGAGCCGGGTCCGAGCACGCGCAGCAGCTCGGTGGCGCCGTCCTCGCCGAGCTCGCCGAGCAGCAGGTGGTCGCCGACGAACGGCACCGGGTCGCTTGGGTCCATGTGCGCGTGCAGCACGGCATGCGGCTCGGTGAGCGCCCAGGTGTCCATCACCGGCTCGGCCACCGCGCGCAGCGGGGCGAGCAAATCGTCGGCGATCCGCTCCGCCTCGGTGACGTCCGCGGTGGGGCTGCGTACCGCACCGTCCACCGAGAACACCGGCTTGCCGGCGAGCGCCGGGGGCAGCTCGGGCAGCGGCGGCAGGTTGAGCACGCGGACCGACGTGGTCGCCTCCCGCGGCGCGTCGTCCGTCCACTTCAGCCAGATGTTCAGCAGCCGCTCGGCGTGTTCGGCCGGCCAGTACGCCCCGCCGGTGATCACCTTGGCCACTGGGAACAGCGCGACCTCGATCGCCGTGACGACGCCGAGTCCCCCGCCCCCGCCGCGCATTGCCCAGAACAGCTCGGGATCGTGGTCCGCGTCCACCCGCACCTCGTCGCCGCCCGCGGTGACGAGCTCGATCGCCCGCACGCTGTTCACCGCGAGGCCGACCTTGCGTCCGTAGAAGCTCATCCCGCCGCGCAGCAGGTAGCCGACGACCCCGACGGTCTCCGCGGACCCGTGCGGCGCGGTCAGCCCGTGCGGCGCGGTCGCGTCGGCCACGGCACCCCACCGGGTGCCGGCCGGGATGCGCGCGATCCGGCGGGCGGCGTCCACCTCGACGGCGCCGGCCAGCTCGGTGCGGATCAGCACGCCACCGTCCACCGGCCGGGTTCCCGCCGCCGCGTGCCCGGTGGTGTGCGTCCGCACTCCGAGCCCGCTGCCCGCGGCGAAGTCGAGCGCCAGCCGGATGTCCTCGATGGACCGTGCGGTCACGGCGGCGGCGGGCCGGGCCGGCGCGGACAGGTTGAAGACTTCCGTCGCGGCATCGTAGGCCGCCTCACCCGGTCGCGAGATGCTCATGATTGAGCATCATCCATTCCGATTTCGTACAGCCGCATCTCCGCTCGTGCGTTCGGCCGGGAAATACGGCACGCGCGGAGATGCCGCCATATTCAACGGTCGGAAATCATGAGCTGCGACGCCATGCCCTGAAACCAGGAGGAGCTCGTATGAGTAAGACCGTCGTCGACGTCTGGGTCGCCGATCTGACCTTCCCGGGTTATATGGATCGGTGGCGCAAGCTGGGCGAGGAGTTCAACGCCAAGCACCCCGACTACCACGTGAACGTCGAGGGAAAAGACTTCCGGCTGTTCCCCGTGGACATCGCCAAGGCCGCCGCGGCGGGCAACCCGCCGGCCGTCGCCGAGTACTACTTCTACCTCGTCCACCAGACCCGTGACGCGATCAAGCCGGACGGCAGCCCGCTGTTCACCTCGATCGAGCGCGCGGTCGATGGCCGCGACGAGATCCTCGGCGAGCCCAACGTGCTGCCCGACCTGATCTCCGCCGGCCGCGAGTACTACTCGATCAACGGCGACCTCACCGCGATCCCGTCGGTGGGCACGACCAGCCTGCTCTACGCCAACCTCGACATGCTCGAGCAGGCCGGCGTCACCCAGCTGCCGGTCACCTGGGACGAGGTCACCGCCGCGTGCGAGGCCATCGCCGGTGGCCCGAACGCGCCGGAGAAGCCGATCACCTGGTCCAACCACGGCACGTTCTTCCAGCAGGCGGTCGCCTCGCAGGGTGGCCTGCTGGTGAACAACGACAACGGCCGCTCGGGGCGCGCGACGACGGCCGACCTGTCCAGCAAGGAGATCCTGAGCTACGTCAAGTGGTGGCAGCAGCTCAACGCCGACGGCCACTACCTGTACACCGGCAAGATCCCCGACTGGGAGAACACCTACAACGCGTTCGACAAGCAGCGGGTGGCGATCCGGATCTCCTCGTCCAACGACGTCAACTACATGGTGGCCGCGGCCAAGGCGTCCGGTGTCCGGCTGGGCGTCGGCATCTTCCCGTTCAACAGCCACGTCCCCTACCACGGCAACGCCATCGCCGGCACCTCGCTGTCGGTGACCGCCGGGCTGGACAAGGCCACCGAGGACGGCGCGCTGGCGTTCCTGATGTTCGCGCACAACGCGCGCAACGACTCCAACCGGCACAAGTTCAACAGCTTCTTCCCCGTCACCCACGCGGGTCACAACCTCCTCGAGGAGGAGGGCTGGTTCGACGAGCACCCGTACCACCGGGTGGCGAGCGACCACGTGATGAAGTTCCCCCAGGCCGCGATCGTCGACGAGGCCGCCAAGGCCAACGGGGTCCCGCCCTCGACCGGCGCCATGATGGGTGACTTCGCCGGCAACCAGGACGTCATGACCAACGCCATGGGCGACGTCCTCAAGGGTGCCGACGCCGAGGAGCGCTTCGCCGCGGCGACCGTCGAGGCGCAGAGCGTGCTGGAGGCCTACGAGCGCAACATCCAGGGCACCGGGCCGGTGACCGAGGAGGCGTTGCGCGTCGAGTACTTCCGGGACGCCGAGTGGTACTCGGGCCTGGTCATGGAGAACGTCCAGCAGCTGGACTACGACGGCAAGTAGACCACTACATCCCTGACGGACTTCTTCCCCCGCACCCGGCCGGGGAGGGAGTCCGTCGGGGCATTTTCGGTCGCCGGCCGGGCCGGCGGCGACAGAGCACGTTGGAAGATGCCCACGCGTCCGAATGGCGGCATGGTGACGTCGGAAGACTTCGGCGTGCAGCGGTGCGAGTACGGGCCGTGGTGTGCGCACAAACGACGAAAGGACCAGTGTTGTGACTGCTGGCGAGATACCAACCAAGGCGGGGCGACGGGAGTGGTTCGGGCTGGCCGTCATCGCCCTGCCCACCTTCGTCGTCGCCATCGACCTGTTCGTGTTGCTGCTCGCGGTCCCCCAGCTGTCCACGGATCTGGGCGCCGGCAGCAACCAGCAGCTGTGGATCATGGACATGTACGGGTTCCTGCTCGCCGGGTTCCTGGTCACGATGGGGACTCTGGGCGACCGGATAGGACGCCGGAAGCTCCTGCTAATCGGCTCCGCGGCGTTCGCGATCGCCTCGCTGCTCTGTGCCTACTCGCAGAGCCCCGAGATGCTCATCGCGGCCCGCGCCCTGCTGGGCATCGCGGGCGCGACCCTCGGCCCGTGCGCGCTGGGCCTGATCGCGTTCATGTTCAAGGACCCGAAGCAGCAGGCGATCGCGTTCGGCGCGTGGGGTGGCACGTTCACCATCGGCGCGCTGCTCGGCCCGATCATCGGCGGCTTCCTGCTCGCGCACTTCTGGTGGGGCTCGGTGTTCGTGCTCGGCGTGCCGTTCATGATCGCCGTGCTGGTGTTCGGCCCGATGGTGCTGCCGGAGTTCAAGAACCCCAACGCGGGCAAGCTCGACCCGACCAGCGTGGTCCTGTCGCTGGCCGCCATGCTGCCGATCATCTTCGGCATCAAGCAGCTGGCCAAGGACGGCTGGGAGTTCTGGCCGACGGCCTCACTGGTCTTCGGCATCGCCTGCGCCGCCGCGTTCGTCTCGCGGCAGCGCAAGCTGAAGGACCCGCTGATGGACCTGTCGCTGTTCCGCAACGCGAACGTGGCGCAGCCGCTGTCGATGAACCTGTCCTACAGCAGCGTCGGCGGCGCGGTCATGCTGTTCATGGTGCTGTACTTCCAGCTCGCGGAAGGGATGTCCCCGGTTGGGGCGGCCTTCGCGATGCTGCCCGGCATGGCGGCGGCGACCCTGGGCTTCAACGTGGCGCCGCGGCTCGGCGCGAGGTTCAGGCCGGGCCTCGTCATCGCGGCCGGCGGTATCGGCGTGGCGATCGTGATGCTGAGCTTCATCGCGATCGGGGCACAGGGCGGCACGTGGCACCTCATCATCGGGTTCGCCATCCTGTCCTTCCTGGGGGCGCCGATCATCGCGCTGGGCACGCCGCTCGTGCTCGGCTCGGCCCCGCCGGAGAAGGCCGGTGCGGCCGGCTCGCTGGTGCAGCTGTCCACCGAGTTCGGTGGCACGCTGGGCATCGCCGTGATCGGCACGGTCGGCACCTCCGTCTACCGTGGACAGATCGCCGAAACCATCCCGGCCGGGACTCCGGCCGGAGCGGCGGCGGCGGCCAACGACAGCATCACCGGCGCCCACGAGGCGGCGGCGACCCTGTCGACCACCCAGTCCGGCTCGCTTCTCGACGCGGCGCACAACGCGTTCGCCGGCGGGCTGCACACCGTCGCCCTCATCGGCGGCATCCTGATCGGTGGCGTCGCCGTCATCACCGCGGTGCGGTTGCGCAGCATCCCGGCGATGGGCTCCGGCGCACCGGCCGAGGTGGCGGCGGAGTCGGCGGACACGGTGCCGGAGCTCCCGGAGGAGGAGAAGCCGGCCGCCTGACCGACGCGGAGAGATCCGTGGTGTGCCGGGAGCCGCGCGCCGGCTCCCGGCACACCGGTCCGAATGAAAGCAATACGACGAAATCCTGAAGGGGAGGCTAGAAAGTTATGGCCGACGGTACGTTTACCGCAGAGCCAGGCAGCTTGGGCATCACCAGCACGTACGTGTTCGACGCGCCGCGCGACCAGGTGTTCGCCGCCTACAACAACCCGGAGCTCACCGCCGGCTGGTGGGGCCCGGCCGGCAGCGACCTGTCCGTCGACACGCTGGACGTCAAGACCGGCGGCTCGTGGCGGTTCGTCCTGGGTCTGGACCAGACGTTCTCCTTCCGCGGCGTCTACCACCAGGTGACCGCGCCCGAGAAGCTCGTCTTCACCTGGCAGTACGAGGACGCGCCGACCGTCATCATGCAGACGGTCACGTTCGAGGAGACCGCGGACGGCGCGACCAAGGTGACCGACGTGGGCGTCTTCCAGTCGGTCGAGGACCGCGACGGCATGCTGAAGATGGGCATGGCCGAGGGCTCGGTCCCGGCCTTCGAGCGCCTGGCGAAGCTCCTCTGACGCCACGCTCCACTCGCGACTCCGGCCCCCGCATCGCGGGGGCCGGAGTCGTTTCACGAACACAGCTTTCCCGAAGTTGTCCCGGGCCTGTCGGGACTTTATACAGAATGTATGCCCACCGATTTCAATCAGCAGGTCATGGACGAGTTTCGCGCGAACCGGGGACATGTCGGGGGGCCGCTCGAACGGGCGCGGCTGCTGCTGCTGACGACGACCGGATCCCGCAGCGGCGCCGCGCACACGGTGCCAGTCACCTACCTGCCGGACGGGGCCCGACAGGTGGTCGTGGCCGCGGCGGGTGGTGGCGCGGCGAGCCCGGACTGGTACCACAACCTGGTCGAGAACTCCCGGGTCACGGTCGACACCGGCGTGATGCGGTACGAGGCGAAGGCGACCGTCCTGAGTGGACCGGAGCGGGACGACCTGTTCGCCCGGGCGGTCGAGCAGGCACCGGTCCTGGCCGAGCACCAGGCCAGGACCACGCGGGTCATCCCGGTGGTCGCGCTGGACCGGGTGCAGGGGCCACCGCAGATCGACGCCCTGCCCGGCGACGCCCTCAAGCTGGTGCACGACGCGTTCCGCCGGGAGCTGGCGCTGGTGCGCGCGGAGGTCGCCGAGTCCGGCGCCGGGCTGGGCGCGCAGCTGCGGGTGAACTGCCTGACGGTCTGCGCGAACCTGCACGCGCACCACGAGACCGAGGACGGCTACATCTTCCCAGGCGTCGCCGAACGCGGCCCTGAGCTGGCCGAGGTCGTGCGCAGGCTGCGCGAGGAGCACCAGGCGGTCGCCGTGCTGGTGGACCGCCTCAAGGCGCTTCTGGCGGCTCCTGGCACCGATCCCGCGGCGCTGCGCGACGAGGTGGATCGGTTGATCGCCGAGCTGGAGGGCCACCTCGACTACGAGGAGCGCCACCTCGTCCCGGTGCTGAACGCCACCGCGTGAGTTGAATTCCGCCCGATTTCGCCCTGGTCCCCGGGCGGACCCTTTGAGAGATCTGTGGAGACACCTATGGAGACAAGCCCTCCGGTCCCGTTGGACAACACCGGCCGACACATGCACACCCAGGCAGACGAGCTGCGCGCGCAGGGCCCCGCCACCCAGGTGGAGCTCCCGGGCGGTGTCCGGTGCTGGGCGGTGAACAACTACGCGGTCAGCAAGAAGCTGCTGAGCGACCCGAACGTCACCAAGAGCGCCCGCAACCACTGGCCGGCCTTCATCAACAACGAGATCCCGGCCGACTGGGAGATGATCAGCTGGGTCGCCATGGACAACGTGTCGACCACGTTCGGCAAGGACCACCGCCGCTTACGCCGCCTGATCGGCAAGGCGTTCAGCTCGCGGCGGCCCGAGGTCGTCCGCCCGCTCGCGCTGGAGCTGACCACCATGCTGCTGGACCGCATGGAGGCCGCCGCGGCCGCCGGCGAGGTCGTCGACCTGAAGGCGGCGTTCGCGTACCCGCTGCCCGGCATGCTGGTGGCCGAGCTCATCGGCATGTCCGAGGAGGCCCGGGTGGCCGCGGCCAAGGTCATGGACCTGATGGCGCGGACCGACGTGACGTCCGACCAGGCCCAGGGCATCCTGCTCGGCTGGCGCGGCGCCATCGAGGACCTCATCGCGCTCAAGCGGGCCGAGCCCGGCGAGGACATCACGAGCGACCTGATCGCCGCGCGGGACGAGGACGGCTCCGTGCTGACCGAGCAGGAGCTCGTGGACACGACGTTCGCGATCCTCGGTGCCGGCTCGGAGACCACGATCAACTTCTTCGACAACGCGGTCACCGCGCTGCTCACCCACCCCGAGCAGCTCGAGCTGGTCAAGTCGGGCCAGGTCACCTGGGAGGCCGTGATCGAGGAGGTGCTGCGGGTGGAGTCGCCGCTGGCGAGCCTGCCGCTGCGCTACGCGGTCGAGGACATCGAGCTGGACGGCGTGACGATCCCCAAGGGCGACCCGATCCTGATCAACTACGCGGCGATCGGCCGGGACCCCGCGCTGCACGGCGACTCCGCTGCCACCTTCGACGTCACCCGGCAGGACAAGGAACACCTCTCGTTCGGCCACGGTCCCCACTACTGCCTCGGCGCCGGCATCGCCCGGATGGTGGCGAAGACCGGCCTTTCCGCACTGTTCGAGCGCTTCCCCGACCTGACGCTCGCCGTCGACCCGGCCGAGCTCGTGCCGATCCCCACGTTCATCATGAACGGGCACCTCGCCCTGCCCGTCCACCTCACCGGTGTCGCCTCTGCCGCGGCCTGAGGGCCCCGCACGACACATCAGCCGCCCCGGCGCACTGCCGGGGCGGCTGAGCCGTCCCACGAGTCCTCCCTCGCGAGTGGACGGACACACAGGACGGCGCGGGCCGGACGATTCGTCCGGCCCGCGCCGTCGTGGTCGGTCAGCCCGCGAGGCGGTCGCCGCCCGATGGTCCGGACGTGATCGGCACGGCCGGCACCGAGGCCAGCTTCGCGCGGCGGGACGTGGCGAAGCGGCGCATGATCGGTCGTTCGACGCAGGTGAAGAGCAGCGTCGCGGCCAGGAGCGCGCAGCCGAACAGCAGCGCGAGTACCGCCAGCCCGACCGGGGTGCTCCAGCTCGTGGTCTGCCCGAGCAACCGGTGGCCGTAGTCCAGGACGAGCCAGTGGACCATGTAGAAGGCGAAGGAGATGTCACCGAGGAACACCATGAACCGGCTGGACAGCCAGCCGCCCGCGTTGGCGGCGTCGGCCTTGGCGCCGGCGGCGATGACCAGGCCGAGCGGCAGGACGAGCGTGGCCGCGACCCGGTAGGGGCCGGGGAACAGCGGCGTGATCGCGTACACCGCGATCGCGAACGCCACCGCGCCGCCGACGCTGAGCGGGACCGTCCGGCCCGTGATGACGATCCGGGCGAGGACGATGCCGAACACGAACTCCAGCATCCGCACCGGCGGGAACGCGGAGACGAACCACTGCTCCCACAGGGACAGGTCGGTGACCGGCATGACCGCACCGCCGGCGAGCGCCTGCGCCTGCGGCAGCACGTTCGCGAGGGTCGGCACGAGGAAGATGGCCACCACGACCACGCCCGCCCAGGCCCACAGCCGCTCGGGACGGATCCGCTTGATGGCGAAGTACAGCAGCGGGAACGACAGGTAGAACAGCAGCTCGCAGGACAGCGACCACGACACCACGTTGCCGCTGTAGAGCACGGTCATGTCCGGGAACCAGGCCTGGACCAGCAGCAGGTTGTACAGCCAGGTGTGGTTGGCGACCGCGCCGGTGACCGAGATCAGCAGGATGAAGGCGACGACGGCCGTCACCAGGTGGTTGGGGAAGATCTTGAACAGCCGGCGGCGATAGAACTTCCGCACCGTGTCGGTGGTGCGCGACGACCACGTCAGCACGAATCCACTGAGGATGAAGAAGAACGACACACCGGTCCAGCCGCCCCCGCTCACGACCGAGCCGAGGGTGGCGGTGGTGCCCTGCGAGGAGAAGAGCCCGGAGTACAGGATGGAGTGGAAGCCGAAGACCATCAGCGCGGCGATGAAGCGCAGCCCCGTCAGCGATGGCAGCCGGGACCCCGTGACGTCCGGCTGCTTGGGTAACGCAATCTGATGTGGCATTGTCGCCCTCCGCTTTGGCTCGGCCCACATTTCCGACCATGACCATGGCCGTTCGCGGCGGCACCCGCATCCTCGTGGTTGCGCTGTTCCAGGCGTTTCACCGGCGGCGACGGACCGGTCACGAAACGCCGCGGCGCCCCCCGGATTTCCGATCCCGGGAGGCGCCGCGGCTCTGTGTCGAAAAGAACTACTCGTCGACCGACACCGGCTCGTACTTCTGCAGGATGACGCCGGTGTGCAACACGTTGACGGCCTTCAGCTTCATGTGCACGTGGCCGAGGCCGTGGAACGGGCGCACCGGCTCGTTCCAGACGACCGGGTGCACCCAGAAGTGGATCTCGTCCACGACGCCGAGCTTGACGAGGTTGAACGCGAACTCGCCGCAGCCGTAGCTCAGCAGGTTTCCGGCGTGCTCCTTCTTGAGCCGGCCCACCTCCTCGGCGACGTCGCCCTTGATCAGCGTCCCGTTCCAGTCGAGTGCCCCGGTCAGCGACGTCGAGGCGACGTACTTCGGCATCGTGTTCACCCGCTCGGAGAACGGGTCCGTGCGCGGCGACCAGTAGGGGGCGATGAACTCGAAGGTCTTGCGGCCGAGCAGCATCGCGTCGCCCAGGCGGAGGTCGTCGGCATCGGCGCCTTCCAGCCCGCTGCCGTCGTGCCAACCCATGTCCGGGCCGATGCTGCCATCCGCCGACATCTGGAAGGTGATGATTACCTTGCCCATCAGACTTGTCTGCCCTTTCGTCGGGTACCGCTCGTGGTGGAGTGTCCCCCTCCCGGCCGGTTCCGGCATCTCCGAGGTTGCGCTCCGGACCGCCCCGGTCCGCCGATCAACGCCGCAACGGCGGAGATGCCGCGTCCGGGCGGTGGTGTGAGGCTTGCCGCATGGCTGAATTCGACGGCAAAACCGTTCTCATTACCGGCGGTGGGAGCGGCATCGGTTTTGCCACCGCGCGACAACTGGTCGGCGCGGGCGCGAACGTGGTGCTTGCCGGACGCCGCGTCGAACGAATCGACGCGGCCGCGAAAGAGCTGGATCCCGCCGGTGACCGGGTTCTCGCCGTGGGCACCGACGTGTCCCGCACCGACGACATCGACGAGCTGGTCACCGAGATCAAGAATCGGTTCGGCCGGCTCGACGGCGTTTTCGCCAATGCCGGGATCTCGCACTCGGCGCCGAGCGCGCTGGTCACCGAGGACGATTTCGACCGGGTCGTCGGCATCAATTTCAAAGGCGCCTTCTTCACCGTGCAGAAAGCGGTGTCGTTGTTCGACGACGGCGGCGCCGTGGTGCTCAACGGCACCTGCCTCACCCACCGCGGCATGGGGCTGGCCTCGGTGTACGCGGCGACGAAGGCCGCGGTCACCAACCTGACCCGCTCGCTCGCCGCCGACCTGGCCGGCCGGCGCATCCGGGTCAACGCGGTCAGCCCCGGCTTCACCGAGACCGACATGCTCGACGAGGTGGCGCCGAACGACCAGATTCGCGCGGCCATCGCCGGCCTGGCGCCGCTCGGCCGGTTCGCCACGGCGGACGAGGTCGCCGACGCGGTCGTCTTCCTGCTGTCGGCCCGGGCCTCCTTCATCACCGGCCAGGACCTCGGCGTGGACGGCGGTATCTCGAGCTCCTTCCCGATGTGAGAACGAGCCGTTCAGGAATGTCAACCACGGATTCAAGGAGGTGACCGCGATGGGCCAGGAGGCTGGAACCCGCGCGGTGGTGCTGGGCGGCAGCATTGCCGGCCTGTTTGCGGCCAGGGTGCTCGCGGATGCCTACGACGAGGTCCAGATCGTGGACCGCGACAAGCTCGTCGGCGTCAAGGGGGTGCGGCGGTTCTGCCCGCAGAGCCACCAGGCCAACGGGCTGCTCGCCCGCGGCGTCCAGGTCATGGAGGAGCTCTTCCCCGGGCTCACCCAGGAGATGCTCGACTACGGCGTCCCGACCGGCGACCTGTCCGGCAGCTGCCGCTGGTACGCCCGGGGCAACCGGCTCAAGCAGCAGCACGCCGGTCTGCAGACCCTCGGCGTGATCCGCCCGATCTTCGAGTGGTTCATCCGCGAGCGGGTGCAGCAGATCTCGAACGTGTCCTTCGTGGAGGAGCACGACATCCTCGGCCTCACCACGTCGGCCGACAAGAGCCGGGTCACCGGGGCGCGGGTGCAGAAGCGCGGCACGGACACCGCCGAGGTCATCGAGGCCGACCTGGTGGTCGACGCCACCGGCCGCGGTTCGCGGACCCCGGTCTGGCTGGAGCAGCTGGGCTACGAGAAGCCATTCGAGGAGCGCAAGAAGATCGACCTCGGCTACGTGACGCAGCACTTCCGGCTGCGCCCCGGCGCCAACGGGTTCGTCAACGACGTGGCCATCAACCAGATCGCGAACGCCGCCGTGCCCCGGGGCAACGTCTTCTTCCTGGTGGAGGACGGCAAGGTGGAGCTGACCACCTACGGCATCCTCGGCGACCACCCGCCCACCGACTACACCAAGCTCATGGAGTGGCTGAAGGCGTTGCCCGCCAAGGACGTCTACGAGACGCTGCGGTACGCGGACCCGGTCGACAAGGCCATGCCGTTCAAGTTCCCGACGACGCTGCGCCGCCACTACCACAAGCTGCGCCGCTTCCCCGAGGGCCTGCTGGTCACCGGTGACGCCGTGACCACGTTCAACCCCGTGTACGCACAGGGCATGAGCGTCGCGGCGCTGTGCGCGCTGGTCATCCGCCAGCACCTGCACAGCGGCGCCGCGCCGGTGCCGCAGGACTTCTTCCGCGACCTGGCCAAGGACGCCATCGACCAGGCGTGGGAGATGACCAACCAGATCGACCTGAGCCTGCCGGGTGTCGAGGGCGAGCGCACGTTCAAGGTGCGCATGGGCAACTGGTTCCTCAAGCGGGTGCAGATCGCCGCGACCCGCGACAGCAGCATCACCGCGGAGTACTTCAAGACCGCCGGACTCATCCAGCCGCCGGAGGCGCTGATGAAGCCGGGCTTCGCCCTGAAGGTGCTGTGGAAGTCGCTGTTCGGCCCGTCGAAGGAAAGCCGGGAGCCGTTCACGTTCGAGGTGGCCGCCGGCGTCGAGCCCGCGTTCGGCGCTCCCGCCGAGCTGCCGAAGGCGGCATGACCTACCAAGTGCTCACATCGGCCACGGGAGTCCCTGCGGGACTCCCGTGGCCGTGCGCTTCGCAGCCGCACCTCAGGGGAACGTGACGCAAACCAGCCACAAGCACGTGACCAAACAGCACCTTTCGTCCCCAACGCAACCAACACATTGAAATCCGGGGAGGCGGGAATGACCACCGCGCTTCGAACATGTCCCATCTGTGACTCCGTCTGCGGCCTGAAGATCGACCTCGCCCCCACCGGCCGGGTCACGAAGGTGCGCGGTGACGACGAGGACCCGTTCACCGGTGGCTACATCTGCCCCAAGGGCGCGAGCATCGGCCGCCTCGACGAGGACCCGGACCGGCTGCGCCACCCCATGATCCGCGAGGGCGACGAGTGGCGCGAGGCGTCCTGGGACGAGGCCTTCCAGGCGGTCGAGCGCGGCATCACCGGCGTCATCGAAAAGTACGGCCGCGACGCCGTCGCCGTCTACTTCGGCAACCCGACCTACCACACGATGGCCGGGTTCTTCTACCGCGTGCCGCTGATCCAGTCGCTGGCGTCCAAGAACGTCTACTCGTCCGGCACCATCGACCACATGCCCAAGCACGTCGCGTGCGGGCACCTCTACGGCGACCCGTTCGCGATCGCCATCCCGGACATCGACCGGACCGACTACTTCCTGGTCATCGGCGCGAACCCGATGGAGTCACACGGCTCCCTGTTCTGCGCCCCCAACATGCCCGGGCGCCTGCGGGCACTGCGCAAGCGCGGCGGCAAGCTGGTCGTCGTCGACCCGCGCCGCACCCGCACCGCGGAGGTCGCCGACGAGCACTTCTTCGTCCGCCCGGGCACGGACTCCTTCCTGCTGCTGGGCATCGTCCACACGCTGCTCGCGGAGAACCTCGCGTCGGTCACCCTCGACGTCAACGGCCTCGACGAGCTCCGCGAGCTGACCAAGGACTTCTCGCCCGAGGTGGCCGAGCGGGTCTGCGGCGTGCCGGCCGCCGACATCGCGCGGCTGGCCCGCGAGCTGGCGCAGGCGCCGACGGCCGCCGTGTACTCGCGCATGGGCGGGTCCGTCGTGGAGTTCGGCACGCTGACCCAGTGGCTCGTCGACGTCGTCAACATCCTGACCGGCAACCTGGACAACCCCGGCGGGACCATGTTCACGAGGACCGCCGCGCTCGAGGTGTTCCGCACCGGCCAGCCCTTCGAGTGGGGCCGCTGGCGCAGCCGGGTCAAGGGATTCCCCGAGGTGCTCGGGGAGCTGCCGACGGCCACGCTGGCCGACGAGATCGAGACGCCCGGCGAGGGCCAGATCCGGGCACTGATCAACATCGGGGCGAACCAGGTGATCGCGGCGCCCAACGGGCCACGGCTCGGCGCGGCGTTCGACCAGCTGGACTTCATGGTCTGCGTCGACCCGTACCTCAACGAGACCACCAAGCACGCCACGGTGATCCTGCCGCCGCCACGCATGCTGCAGTCGCCGCACTACGACTTCCTGATGCAGATCGTGATGACGCGGAACTACACCCGCTACTCCCCCGCGGTCCTGCCGCTCGACGACGACCAGCGCTCCGAGGCGGAGATCCTCGGCCGGATGGTGATGATCGCCGCCGGGGCCGGCGCGGCCGCGCCGCCGGAAGGCGTCGACGAGATGTTCATCAACCAGCTGCTCACCGGCGCCACCGAGATGCCCGGCTCGCCGGTCGAGGGGATGGACGTCGCGACGCTGCGGGCCACGATCGAGGGCGACGACACCCAGGAGCAGATCCTGGACACGCTGCTCAAGTTCGGCCCCTACGGCCTGTCCCTCGCGAAGCTGAAGGAGAAGCCGCACGGCATCGACCTCGGTCCCCTGGAGCCGCGGCTGAAGGAGCTGGTGTGCACGCCGTCCGGCCGGATCGAGCTGGCCCCGGAGCCGATCGTGTCCGACCTGGACCGGCTGCGCGCCAGGGCGGCCGAGCCGGTCCCGGAGGTGCTGCTGATCGGGCGGCGCCAGCTGCGGTCCAACAACAGCTGGCTGCACAACGTGAAGTCCCTCGTCGGCGGCAGCAACACGTGCACCCTGCACGTCAACCCGGCCGACGTGGCCAGGCTGGGGCTGGGTGAGCGGGCGGTAGTGCGGTCGGCCGTGAGCGAGCTTGTCGTCGACGTCGAACCGAACGACGCGATCATGCCCGGCGTGGTGAGCATCCCGCACGGGTGGGGACACAGCGGCGGCAGACAGCGGGTCGCCGGCGAGCACCCGGGCGTCAACGCGAACGCGCTGACCAACGAGCTCGTCGTGGACGTCCCGTCCGGCAACGCGGTCTTCAACGGCGTGCCGGTCACCGTCAGCCCGTACCCGGCGTGAGAGGACCGTCCCGTGATCGAGGACTGGGACCGGATCGAGGATCCGCTGCGCACCGCGCGGGCGATGGTGGAGGGCTTCGCCGACCTGCCGGTGCTCGACTGCGGCCCGATCGCCGGGCGCCGCGGCCGGCTGCGGGCGATCTTCGGGATGACCACGACCGAGTCGAGCTTCAAGTCGATCCTCGGCTTCGGGATCCTGTTGCTCGCCTACGAACGGGGCCTGCTCGAGCGGGGCCAGACGGTCGTCGAGTCCACCTCGGGCTCCCTCGGCGTGGCCCTGGCGCTGGCGGGCAAGGTCCTCGGCAACCCGGTCGAGCTGGTCACCGACCGGAACGTGCCGACCGTGACCCGCCGCAAGATCGAGCTCCTCGGCGCCCGGCTGCACCTCGTCAGCCGGCCGCATCCCACGGGCGGCCTCCAGGAGGCCCGCGTCGCGCTGCTGAACGAGCTGCTGGCCGCGCGGCCGGACATGCACTGGACCAACCAGAACGACTCCGACCTGAACCCGGCGGTGTACCGCCGCTGGCTGGTACCGAAGATCGCCCCGAAGCTCGACCTGAGCTGGATCGACGCCGCCATCTTCGTCGTCGGCACCGGCGGCCACTTCGTCGGCCTCGCGGAGCCGCTGCGCGCCGCCGGAATCCCGTGCTACGTGGCCGACCGCGTCGGCTCCGCCACCTTCGGCGGCACGCCCGGTCCGAGCTTGCTGCGGGGCGTCGGCAACCAGAACACGGTGCCGAAGGTGATCGGCTCGGCCATGCACATGGTGGAGGACGTCTACTACGCCACCGACGCGGACGCGGCCGCCGGAGTCCAGGAGCTCGCCCGGCGGGGCATCAACGTCGGCGGGACGTCCGGCGTCGCGTTCACGGGCGCCGCCCGGCTGGTCGAGGAGACGTCCGCACGCAACATCCTGACCTTCTTCCCGGACCGCGGCGACCTGCACGGCGACATGTTCCTCGGCACGTCGCCGGCGGTCGAGCTCCTGCGCGCCGCCGGGTAGGGGAACACCCGAGCTCAACGACGAGGAAACGGAGAGCAGAGCCGTGTCACGATTCGACGCAACACCCCCGCGCCGCGAGGCGACGAACACACGAGACGACCAGTACACCCCGGCGGTCCCGATCGGCTTCGTGGAGGACCTGGTGCCGACCCAGTCGCACTCGACCCTCGCCAGGGGCATCGTCTGGAGCGACATCGTGAACGAGATCGCCGCCGACGAGACGGCCCGCCACCTGCGCGACGCCGCGTAACGGCCGACCACGCGCCGCGGCACACCCCGGAGCGCCTCCGTCCACATCGGACGGGGGCGCTTCTGCTCCTGTACGGCCCTTCCTACTCCCTGCGTGCTCTCCCGAGAACGGGCTGGCCAGGCCCTTGCCATCGTTACATAACGCAGATATCTTTAAAGGACAACAGCGTTATGGACTACTCGAGGGGCCACGGTCATGGCGAACGAACGCAGTCAGGTCAACGGCACCACCCGCTTCCGCCTGGAAGCCGGCCTCGACGTCCTCGACGGCTGGGCGGACACCGCGAGCCAGACCCGGAAGAACGCGGTCTACCAGGCGCTGTTCGCGATGCAGGACGGGTCGCTGTTCCGCACCCACCGCATCTTCGACGACTTCCAGCGCCCCAACGAGCTCTTCGTCGTCGTCAAGGACGACCTGGCGATGAAGATCCGGGTCACCTGCGTCGACTCCTTCGACATCGTCGCGATCGGCCCGTTCAGCAACGCCGTCGACCTGCAGTCGGGCCGGTGGCAGACCACCTGGGGAGGCGAGTGATGAACCGACCTGCCGAGCCGCTCGGCGGCACCGACCACCCGAGATTCCGCATGAACACGGGGTTGCACATCCTGCACGAGTGGGCGGACGGCGCGACGGCGCGCGAGAAGAAGGTCGTCTACGAGGCACTCTTCGCGATGACCGACCGCTCGCTGCTGCGCCACTACCGGATCGTCGACGACGAACGGGAGCTCTCCGAGTTCTACGTCCTGCTCCCGGGCGGCCTGGTGATCAAGATGCGCGTGCACAGCATCGACTCGTTCGGCCTGGTCTACATCGGGCCACGGGAGAACGTGCCGGGGCTGAAAGACAGCCACGACAACGACGAGGCCGTCTGAGGCCGGGGCTAGGAGACCGCGACGAGGTTCTCCGCGGGGTGGGTCGGCGGGGTGAACGGGCCCCAGGTGAACGCCGGCAGCCAGCGGTGCGAGTCGCGGCTCCAGCCCAGCCGGGTGATCTGCTCGTGCGTGCGCCGGCCGGCGAGCGAGCGGTAGATGTCGTAGCGGTCGCCGGACAGGGCCGCGGCCGGCTCGCCGGTCCCGGCCCGCCACTGCTGCCCGTCGACCGAGACGAGCAGCGCGGGCAGGCGGTGCGCGCTCACCTCGGCGGAGAACCCGGTCAGCAGGATCTCGAACGCCCCGGCGAACGCCGAGTGGTAGGCCGGCAGCGGGGCACCCATGGCGTAACGCAGATCGAGCTCGTGGGTGAAGGCGTCCATCACCATCACGCTGCCGCGCCGGCCACCCTGCACGGCGAGCAGGCGCTCGGCCTGCTCCCCCATCCTGTTCCACTCCTCGAGCAGGCCGGCCACGCCCATCCCGCCCGAGAACCGGCCCGCCTCGGCCCAGCCGGACATCCGTCCGGTCGCGAGCGCGCAGATCCCCACCAGGTGGCCGACCAGGTCGCGCACCGTCCACTCCGGACACGACGGCACCGGCAGGTCGTCCGGGACGTCCTGGTCCGCCACCAGCGCCGTCACGTTGCGGACGGCGTTGAGGTAGGCGACATGGTTCGGCACGTGGTTGGGCACGCTGCTCGCCGACATGGGACTCCCGTCCGGGTGAGGCACGCGATCAGGCACCGCGGTCAGGCACTGCGCGTGGTGGGCGTCCCGTGGTGGAAGCCGCCGCCGAAGAACAGCAGCGCGTCCCCCGACCGGCGGGCCGCGTCGAGCACGGTGCCGAGGAAGATCGAGTGGTCGCCGCCGTGGTAGACCTCGGCGAGCTCGCATTCCAGCCAGGCCAGCGCGCCCGCCAGCAGCGGCGCGCCGCTGCGCCGCCCGGGGAACCACTCGACGTCGTCGAACTGGGCCATGCCCTTCGGCCGGTCCCGGCTCGCGAAGTAGCGGGCCAGGTCCTCCTGGCCCGCGGCGAGCACGCTCACCCCGAAGTGCCGCGAGCGCAGGATGGCCTCGTGCATCTGCGCCGTGCGGGCGATGCAGCACAACACCATCGGCGGATCGAGGGACACGGAGCTGAACGCGTTCGCGGTCATCGCGTGGCTGTGCTCGCCGGCCGCCGTGAGGACGGTGATCCCGGTCGCGAAGTGGGACATCACGTCCCGCAACACCTTCGGCGCGGCCACCGCGGGCAGCGCCGGCGACGGCAGCGAGGACAGGTGGCGCTCGTTGTTCACATCAGCCTCCTACCGCCTGCCTGACCGCCTGCGCGGCCCGGGCCTCGGTGAACGGGGACAGCGCCTCGAGCAACGCGGCGGGCACCCGGGTGGGCACCGTGGCGTAGTTGGGCCCGCGCATGCAGGCGATGCGTTGCTTCCCGCGGGCGATCAGGCTTTCCTGTCCGTCGTCCTTGAGGTGGATGTAGTCGAAGGTGAACTGGATCTGGGTTTGGGTGAGTTCGTCGAGCTTCATGCGGACGGAGAGTTCGTCGAAGGCGGTGATCTCGGCGAAGAACTCGCACTCGGCCTTGAGCGTGAACAGCTTGAGGTCGTCGTGCATGATCTCGGCCAGCACGTCGGGGCACATGTCCTTGAGGAACCGTTCCCGGCAGTGTCCCTGCCAGCGCAGGTAGTTCACGTAGTACACGTTCCCGACGAAGTTCGTCTCCTCGAACCCCACCCGATGCCGAACCTCGTAGTACCCAGTCATTTCCTCGGTCACTCCTCTCACGGCGGGCGGGTCCGGCCGCACCCCGGCCGTGCTAGATGTAGAGCGTGTTGGGCTCCAGGCCGCACAGCACCCGGCCGTACAGCTCGATGTTGGTGTTCGGGTGCATCAGCGCGTGCAGGTTGACCGCCTGGACGTCCCGGTTGATCCGCTGGATCGGCGATCCTCGCTGTAGATCGACGAACCACCGCTGGCCGTGGCGAAGATGTCGACCGCCTCCTTCGCGAGCCGCACCACCGCACCGACGTCGGCACGGGCCTGCGCGCGCTCCTCGAGCTTCCACTCCGTGCCCTCGGCGCCCTTGGCTGTCCACCAGGCCCGCGAGCGCGGTGCGCGTGGAACTCCGCCTGGTCGATCTTCAACGTCGCCTCGGCCACCTGCAGGTGCGTGATCGGCGCCTCGCGCTGGCTCTCGTAGCCCGTGTAGGTGATCTTGCGGCCGGGCAGCCGCGTCAGGAACGCGTCCTTGGCCGCCTTCGCCAGGCCCACCACGGTGCCGACCGAGGCCGCCGCGGCGATCGGCAGCAACGGGGAGCGGTAGACCGGCGAGGCGGCGTTGCGCTGGGACGCGATCTGGCCCTGGAGCACCGCGGGCAGCGGCAGGACCCGCTCCTGGGGGATGAACAGGTCCTTCGCCACCGTGCTGACGCTGCCGGTGCCGCGCAGGCCCGACGTCTTCCAGTCGTCCACGATCAGCAGCGTCCGACATCGGCACCAGCGCCATCACCGGGTACGGCTCGCCCTCCGACGGGATCAGGATCGCGATGATCTCCTGCCACTGCGCGTGGTGCGCGCCGCTGATGAAGCCCCACTTGCCGTTGACCACGATGCCGCCGTCGACCGGTGCGGCCATCGCCGACGGGCTCAGGGTGCCGCACACGCGGACGTCCGGGGTGGCGAACACCTCGTCCTGGACCTCGTCGGGGAACTGGCTGGCCATCCAGGTCGGGATCCAGTAGACCGACGCCACCCAGGAGGTGGAGCCGTCAGCCCCGGCCGAGTGCCGTGCCGACGTCGACCAGCGTGCGGGTGTCCACTTCGTACCCACCGAAGTGCTTGGGCCGCCGGAACTTGAACACGCCGGCGTCGGCCAGCGCCTCGATCGACTCGTCGTGCAGCCGCCGGTTCTCCTCGACCCACGACGCATGCTTGCGCAGGAGCGGAACCACATCCAGCGCCTTGCGCACGAGCTCGTCGTGCGCCGGGACCGCGGAAACCACAATGCCCTCCAACCTGTTCGCTGTATTCCGATGTGGACTGTGTCTATGCGGCGCCCGTGACGGGGCTGGTGGCGGCGGTGGTGGGCAGCGGGGCGCCGTAGGTGACGTTCACGCCGCGGTCCTGGGCCGCACGCACGATGCCGGGAATGGCACGTTCGGCGAGTGCGGCGATGGTGAGGGCGGGGTTGACGGTGAGCGCGCTGGGCACGGCCGAGCCGTCGGTGACGAAGATGCCGGGGTGGCCGCGCAGTTCGTGGCGGTCGTCCAGCGCGGAGGTGGCGGGGTCGTCACCGATGCGGCAGGAGGCCAGCGGATGCACGGTGTAGGCGCCGACGACGTCGTTGGTCCACGGCATCACGCGTGGCCAGGCCGTCCTTCTCCAGGATGTCCTTGACCTCGGCGTCGGCCTGCGCCCAACCGTTCAGCGTGTTGGCGGTCGGGGTCGTAGGCCAGCGGGCCGCGGCCGAGCATCTGCTGGGAGATGCGGTAGGCGTTGCCGGTCGGCGGGGGTGGGCCGAACACGCCCTCGTTGTCGTCCTCGGTCATCAGGAAGATCGTCAGCCACGACTGCCACTGCTTGAGGATCTCCTTCTTCTCCCGCCCGAACCAGGTGGGGGTGTTGCCGGCGGCGAGCTCGGCGGGGCTCTGGGCGAGGATCGTGCCGAACCCGGGCGGGAAGTAGAGCTGTTCCAGGGAGAACCGGCAGTACTCCGGGCGCTTCTCGTCCAGGCAGTCCCAGCACGCCACGACCGGGCCCTTGCCGATCTGGTTCGCCTCGTACACCGCGCCGTTCGGGCGGCGCAGCCCGAGGACCTCGCCGACGCGCTCCTCGTTGATGACCGCGGTGTTGAGCCGCTCGCCGTTGCCGGAGAAGTACCGGCCGACCGCGTACGGCATCTCGCCCAGGTCGGCCTCGGAGCGCTGCAGGATCACCGGGGTGGCGCCGGCGCCGGCGGCCACGATGACGATCTTGGCGTCGATCACGCCGCTGCCGGTGGTGACCCGGTAGTCCACGTCGTCAATGTTGTTGTAGTGCACCCGGTAGTCGTTGTCTTCGTTGCGGGTGATCTTCTGCACCTCGTGCAGCGGCCGGATCTGCGTGCCGTGCGCGATCGCGGCGGGCAGGTAGTTCAGCAGCATCGACTTCTTCGCGTCGAACCGGCAGCCGGCCATCATCCAGTTGCAGTTCGTGCACTTCGAGGTGTCGATCCCGATGGGGACCGGGTTCGCCGTGTGCCCCGAGTGGTGGCAGGCCGCCGCCCACAGCCCGCCCGAGTAGCTGATGTCGTTCCAGTCCTGCTGGGACACCGGCATCGCCTCGGACACCCGGTCGTACCACGGGTCCAGCGACTCCCGGTTGATCGACGACGGCCACATCCGCCGGCCGATCGATCCCTGGCGCTCGAAGATGTAGCGCGGCGCCCGCGGCAGCGCCGCGAAGTACACCACGCTGCCGCCGCCCACGCAGTTGCCGCCCAGGACGCTCATCCCGTCACCGGCGACGAAGTCGAACACCCGCGTGTAGGACTTGCCCAGCAGGTAGTCGTGGTCGAAGTCCTCGCCCGACAGCCACGGGCCCCGCTCCAGCACGACGACCTTCGCTCCGCCGGCCGCCAGGTGGTAGGCCGCGATCGACCCACCGAACCCGCTGCCCATGACCAGAACGTCAGTACTCTCCACAGTCATGCCGGACTCCCAGAGGCCGTCGTGTTCGGGTGCCGCTTGGCCAGCTCCTGGCCGTAGCTGAAGTCGGGGAAGCGCCACAGGCCGTCTTCGTTCGGCTTGGCGAAGCCCATCGCGAGCAGGCCGGGGTGGCCCTCCTCGAGGGCGACGGCCGTGGTGCGGTGGGGCGCGGTGTCGTAGGCCATGTTGCAGAACATGGTCAGCAGCACCCAGCCGTCGCGCTCCGGGTGACCGGGCGCGACGAGCTCCAGGATCAGGGCCGCTCGGTCCTCATAGGACAGTGCGACGAACGGCGGGACGTCGTCGTCGAGGGTGAGTCCGCGGGCCTGCGCGTAGTTGGCCGCGTGACCGTTGAGCGACTGGGCCAGGTAGGGCAGGCCGGCCGTCACACCGGTCGCTGGATCGTTGAGCAGCTCGAGCGCGCCCGCCTCCACGGCACCGGGATCGTCGCACACGCCGGCGATCGCGCGGTCGTCCGGACCGCGTTTGGCACCGGGCACGATGGTGTCCGCGTATGCCTCCAGCGTGCTTGTCTGGACCTGATCGTCGAGCTCGGCGCCTGATCCCACGGCTCCTCCTGTCTGTGCGCACCAGCCGGAGAAATGATCAGCGGACCATTCCGGCGAGGCCAATTCTGAACGCGGTACCGCGGGCGCGGCATCTCCCGTCGTGCCGACGCCGATGCGCCTGGCGTGCGGATTTCATTACCGCACAACAGAAGTGGCTGCACGCTGTCGCGCGCGGCACGCTGAGTCTGCCTGGCCGGGAGGCGGTGCACGTGAGCTACGAGCGGATCGCCATCGTCGGCATCGGCCACTGTTGCCCCGACGCGTCCGGCCCGGGTGAGCTGTGGGACAGCGTGCTCGCGGGCCGGCGGGTGTTGCCGGACGGCCTCTCCCTGGACACGGCGGCGCGCGCGCTCGCCGATGCCGGTTTCCCCGACGGGGACGGCCTGCCGAAGCGCCGGACCGGCGTGGTCCTCGACGCCGGCGACAACGCGGGCCGGATCTGCGACCACCTGGACCTCGCCGGTGGCGGCTACACCGTTTCCTCGCCTCTTCTGTCCGTTGTGGACGCCGTGAAGTCGCTGACCGGCGGCGACCTGGACGTGGCGGTCGCCGGCGGCTGCGGCATCGTCGTGCTGATGCGGGAGGCCGACGCGCTGGCCCGCCGGCGCCGGATCTACGCGTCGATCACCGGCTGGGGCGTCTCGTCGAGCCGGCACGGCGCCTTGGCCGTCAGCCGCGCGTACGAGCGCGCGGGATACGGCGTGGACACGGTGTCCTACCTTGGGGCGACGGGGGTCGACGGGCTGATCACGGCGGCGCTGGCGGTGCACCACCAGGTCATCCCGCCGCACGCGACGCAGCCCGGCCCGGCGCTCTGGCCCGCCGGGCTCCCGGTACGGGCCGGCGTGTCGGCGACTGGGGCCGGCGGGACCAGTGCGCACGTCGCCCTGGAGGAGGCGCCGGGGCGGGAACGGCGCGCGGCCGTGAGCCGGCGGACCCGGGCCCTGGTCGCCGGCCGGCAGGACGCTGAGCTGCTGCTGGTCGACGCGCACTCCGCGGCCGAGCTGCGTAAGAGGCTCACCCGCCTCGCGGCCACGCTGTCGTACGCCGACCTCACCGACGTGGCCGGCGCGCTCGCGTTCGAACCGCGCGGGGGCGCCTTCCGCGCCGCAGTGGTGGCCACCACCGCCGCCGACGCCGCCGCCAAGCTCACCCGGCTCGCCGACGGGGCCGGTCTGCGCCCCTCCGACGGCTTCATGGCGCACCGGACCAGCGCGCCGCGGATCGCGTTCTTGTTCCCCGGGCAGGACTCCGGCCCTCCCTGGGCCGGCGCCATCCAGCGCAGGTTCGCCGTCGCCGAGCGCATCCTCGGCTGCGCCACCGGCGAGGTCGCCCGGCCGTGGGTAGTGGCCGGCTCCGTCGCGGGCCTGCGCGTGCTGCACACGCTGGGCATCGAGGCGGACGTCGCCGTTGGATACGGGGTAGGCGAGCTGACAGCACTATCGTGGGCGGGCGCCCTGGACGGCGGCGACCTCCTGCGCCTGGCGACCCTGCGCGGCGCGGCGCCGGCCGGGCAGTTTTACTTCAGCAGACCGCGCCGCCCCGTGGTGTCGACGGCGACCGCCCGCCCGCTACCGGCAGACGTCGACCCACGCGCACTGCCGACCGACCCGGCCCGCTTCGAGACCGCAGCGGCCGAAGCGGTCGCCGACGCGGACCTGGTGATCGAGGTCGGCCCGGGCCGGACACTCACCGAGGTGGCAACCCGGCTGGCCCCACACGCCGAGGTACTCGCCCTGGACACCGACAGCCCGTCGCTCGCGCCGCTGCTGTCGGTGGTGGCCGCCGCATTCACCCTGGGCATCGACATCGACCCAACCCCCCTGTTCGCCAACCGAATAGTGCGACCAATCGCCGAGGCGCCGCCGACCCCACACAAGGTCGCACCCGCCACCAACGGCGGGTCGCTAACCCCACGGCGACCCGCCGCCAATGCCGCACTCGACATCGACCCGACCTCCCCTGCCGCTGGCGTCGCATCCACCCCCGACCTCGGTTCGACCACGCTGCTCGCCAACCGAGTCGGGCGACCGACCATCAGCCCACCGCCCATCGACATGCCTTCCGCCGCAGGCCCGGCATCCGCGCTCCACCCGACCGCCGACCGACTCGTGCGGCCGATCACCGCGACCCCGGCGAGCCAACACGACGACGCACCAGCCACCAACAACCCATCACGCGCCGACATGCCTTCCACCGCAGGCGTCGCAGCCGCGCTCACCAACCGAGACGAGCGATCAACCGACAGCCCGCCGCGCATCGGCCTGCCTTCCGCCGCAGGCACCGAATCCACACCCGACCTCGATCTGACCGCCGACCGGCTCGGGCGGCCGATCACCCAGAACCCGGCGAGCCCGCACGAAGACGCACCAGCCATCAACCCATCGCGCACCGGTAAGCCATCCGCCATCGGCGTCGCAGCCGCGCTCGCCAACCGAGACGGGCGACCAACCGACAGCCCGGCGCGCCTCGGCCTGCCTTCCGCCGCAGGCATCGAATCCGCACCCGACCTGGCCCCGACCGGCGACCGGCCCGTGCGGCCGACCACCGAGAACCCGGCGACCATCAACCCATCGCGCGCCGACATGCCTTCCACCGCAGGCGTCGCAGCCGCGCTCGCCAACCGAGACGAGCGACCAACCGACAGCCCGCCGCGCATCGGCGTGCCTTCCGCCGCAGGCACCGAATCCACACCCGACCTGGACCCGACCGGCGACCGGCCCGTGCGGCCGACCACCGAGAACCCGGCGACCAACAACCCATCGCGCACCGACATGCCTTCCGCCGTCGGCGTCGCAGCCGTGCTCGCCAACCGAGTCGCGCGGCCGACCGGGAACCCGGAGCCCGCGAGCCCACGTGAGGTCGCGCCGGCCACCAACCGCCCGTCATTCACCCCACCGCCATCCGCCGCATCCGCACTCGGCGTCGGCCAATCCGCCGACCAGGTCCTGCCGGCTACCACCGCGGACGGGATCGCCGAGGTCCCCGGTTACGCGCCCTGGGTGCGTCCCTTCTCGCTCACCTACGTGCCCACCGACCGGCCGCCGGCCGGCATCGGTGGTGGCTCGCCCGGTGCCTGGGCCGTGTACGCCCCGCCGCGCCATCCGCTGGCCGGGCGGCTGCGGGCGGCGCTGGTCGGCGCCGCGCTGGGTGACGGGGTGCTGCTGTGCCTGCCGGCCAGCGGCGAGGCGCATGGCGAACTCTTCCGGCGCGCCGCCCGGAAGGTCGCCGAGGCCGCACCGGACACCCGGTTCGTGGTGGTGCAGCAGGACTTCGGCGCCGCGGCACTCGCGCGCACCCTGCATCTGGAGCACCCGTCGATCCGCACCACGGTGGTCTCCCTCGCCGACGTGGCGCCCACCGGTCCGCGGGCCGTCGAGGCCGCGGTCGCCCGCGTGGTCGGCGACGTCACGGCGACGACCGGCCTCAGCGAGGTCCGCTACACCCCGGCGGGCATCCGGACGGTGCCGGTGCTGAGCGTGTTGCCCGACCCGGCCCCGGACGGACCCGGGCCGCTCGGCCCCGACGACGTCCTGCTCGTGACCGGCGGCGCCACCGGCGTCGTGGCGGAGTGTGCGCTCGCGCTGGCGCACGACTCCGGCGCCCAGCTCGCCCTGCTCGGCGCGGCCGACCTGGACCGCATGGCCGCGGCCGGCGTCCGGGTACGCCACGAGCAGGCCGACATGGACGACGTGGACGACATCGGGCGTGCGGTCGGGCGGCTGGGACCGGTCACCGCCGTCCTGCACGGCGGTCCGCCCTCGGTCGACGGGCTGCGGGCGGTCCTGGCCGCGGTCGGCGAGGACCGGGTCCGGTTGCTGGTCACGTTCGGCAGCGTCATCGGCCGAACGGGGCTGCGCGGCGAGGCGGACCACGCCGTCGCCGCCGACCGGCTGACCGAGCTGACCGTCCACTTCGGACAACGTCACCCGGAGGCACGGGTGCTCGCGCTCGAGTGGCCGGTGCGCGACGCCGGGGTCGAGGTGCTGCGCCGGGTGCTCGCCGACCCGTCCGCCGGGCCGGTGGTGGTCGTCAGCGGCCGCGCGGCCGGCCTGCCCACGGCCCGCGCGGAGCTGCCGGCGACCCGGTTCGTCGATCGGGTGCTGGTGCATTACCCGGGCGTCGAGCTCGTCACGGAGACGGAGCTGACCACCGACCGCGACCCGTACCTGACCGACCACCAGCTCGACGGCGACCCGCACCTCCCCGCTGTGTTCGGCATGGAGGCCATGGCACAGGTGGCCGCCGCGCTCCGCGGGACCGCCGCCCCGCCCGTGCTGGAGGAGGTCGAGTTCCTGCGCCCGATCGTGGTCCGCCCGGACAGCGCCACGACCATCCGGCTGGTCGCCCTCGCCGGCAGCGCGGACACCGTCGCGGTCGCGATCCGCACCGACGCGACCCGGTTCGCCACCGACCACGTCCGCGCGCGGCTGCGCTTCGCCCGCACCGGTCCGCCGGCCTCGGCGACCGCCCCGGCGACCGTCCTGCCGGAGGTGCCGGTGGACCCGGTGGCCGAGCTGTACGGCGACCACCTGTTCCAGGGCAAGCGGTTCCAGCGGCTGCTGTCCTACCGGAAGATCGCGGCCCGGCACGTGGTCGCGGAGCTGTCCACCACCGGCTCGGCACCCTGGTACGCCCCGGCCCTGCCCCAGGACCACGTCCTCGCCGACCCCGGCACGCGGGACGCGGTGCTGCACGCCGTCCAGGGCTGCGTGCCGGACGCGACGCTGCTGCCGATGGGCGTCGACCGGCTCCACCCGGCCGATCCCGCCGACCCCTCCCCCGGGGTCGTGGTCGTCGACGCCCGCGAGCGCGCGCGGGACGGCGACACGTTCACCTACGACGTCGACGTGCTGACCACCTTCGGCGAGCTCGTGGAGCGCTGGGAGGGGCTGACACTGCGCGCCGTGCACCGGCGAGGCGGCGCGGGCCCGTGGGTCGCCCCGCTGCTCGGCCCGTTCCTGGAGCGCGCCACCGAGGAGGTTCTCGGCGGCGCCCGCGCGGTCGTCGTCGAGCCCGACCCCCTGACCGGTCCGCTCGAGGCGGCCGACCGCCGGGCGCAGACCGAGCTCGCGGCGAGCCGCGCCCTCGGCCGCCGGGCCGGCGTGCGGTACGGGCCGGACGGGCGCCCCGAGGTCGACGGGGCTGCCGTGTCCACGGCCCACGGCGCCGGCCTCACGCTGGTCGTGACCGGCGCCGGCCCGCTGGCCGGTGACCTCGAGGTGGTGACCGAGCGGGTCGAGGACGACTGGGCGACGCTCCTCGGCGACGAGCTCGCGGTACGCGACCTGGTGGCCGGCGAGCCCGCCGCGGTGGCGGCGACCAGGGTCTGGAGCGTGCTGGAGTGCCTGCGCAAGGCCGGTCTGCCGGGGCGCGCCGTCTCGCTCGACCGCGCCGCGCCGGACGGCTGGGTGGTGTTCGCGGCCGGCGGGGCACGGATCGCGACGTGGGTGACCGCGGTCCACGGCTCCCCCGGCCCGGTGGTCTTCGCCTTCCTGGCGGGAGAGGAGACCAGCCATGGCCGTGCGTGACGTGCTGGCCCCGTTCGCCACCGGCACCGCCGTGCTGACCGCCCGGGGCGAGCTGGCGCACGCGGCGACGGCCGACGCGTTCACGTCGGTCTCGCTGGACCCGCCGATGGTCCTGTGCGTGGCCGGTGGCGCGCGCATGCACGAGGCGGTCGTCGACGCCGGCGGTTTCGGCGTGTCGGTGCTCAGCTGCGAGCAGGAGGGCACCGCCCGGTACTTCGCGAGCCGCGACCGGCCCGCGGGGATGGCGCAGTTCGACCGGGTCGACTGGTTTCCCGGCCGGCACACCGGCGTGCCGCTGCTGCACGGCGCGCTGGCGTGGCTCGAGTGCGACCTCGCCGAGGTGTACCGCGGCGGCGGCCACACGATCTTCCTCGGCCGGGTGCGCAGCGGGAGCCGGGGCGGCGGGGCGGGTCCGCTGTTCCTCGACGGCGGCGCCCTTCGACGTTCCACAGTAGACACATAGAGGTTGAGCCATGGAGACGAGCCAGAACGTGTCCACCCACGAGTGCTACCGGCAGGTGCGTGCCAACGTGACCGGCCTGCTCACCACGCACCGCCCCGCCGCGGCTGCCGCCGTGCCCGGATGTCCGGAGTGGACACTGCAGGAGCTGGTCGGCCACCTGGTCGACGTCGCGGGGATGGCGATCGGCAGGCTGGCCGGCCGCCCGCCGGCCGAACCCGCGCCACCGGCCGGGACGGACGTCGCGGGGCTGCTGGCGGCGTGGGAGCGGCTCGGCGCCGAGGCCGACCGGTTGCTCGCCGACACCGGTACCCGCAACGCCGACATCCTCGTGATGGACGCGTTCACCCACGAGCTCGACATCTGCTACGCGATCGACGCCGAGCCGCCCGGCGAGCATCCCGCCTTCCCGGTCGCCTTCGAGGTGCTCGTCAACGGGTTCGCCGGCGCGGTCGCCGCCCACGGCCTGCCCGCGCTGCGACTGTCCACCGGGAGTACCGAGTGGACAGTCGGCGAGGGAGCACCGGCCGCGACGCTGACCGCGTCGCGCTACGACCTCTGCCGGTCGCTGGCCGGCCGCCGCAGCCACGAGCAGATCGCGGCGCTGAACTGGGATCGCGACGCGACCCGGTGGCTACCGGCTTTCGCTTGGGGTCCGTTCACGCCGCCCGCCGCTCCCGTCGAGCCCCTCGGCTGACGCGTCATCGCCGTACAGGTCGCCGAACGCCGCCGCCGAGTCACGCACGGACGACGTCGCCGCCTCGAGGGTGTCGCCCGCGCCCATCATCAGCGTGACGAGCTGGCTCTCGAAGCAGCGGTCCGCGTCGCACGGCTCGATGAGGTAGTCGCCGATCTCGAGGGTGACGGCGCCGTGCATCGCGAGCCACATGTGGTGTGCCACCAACATGTCGTCCTCCGCACGGAAGCGGCCCGCCTCGATGCAGCGGCCCGCGCACTCGACCACGCGGACGAGGTTGAACCGGCCGTACTGCCGGTCCTCCTCGCTGAGCTGGAAACCGGCGAGCGAGCGCCCGCCGAACATCACCGAGTAGACGTTGGCGTTGACGTTCGCCGTGTGCCGGTACACGCGGCCGAGCAGGGCCAGGTCCGCCACCGGGTCGTCGGACCACTCGACCCGGCCGAACGCGGCCGCGAGCCGGCCGAACCCCTCGTGCACGATCTCGCGCACGAGGCCGCTCATGCTGCCGAAGTAGGTGTAGACGGCCATCGTCGAGGTGCCGGCCTCCTTGGCGATGCGCCGGCTGGACATCGACTCCGGCCCCTCCTGGGCCAGCAGGTCGGCAGCGATCTCGATCAGTTCGGCACGCGCCGCCGGATCACGGGGTCGAGGGCTCATACTGACAGTGTTACATAACACCCGGGCTCCTGGGTACCGCCGTCTGCACGTCGGGCCGCTGTTCGATGGTTGTGATCGGTCAACATCCAGTACGTTGGGTTCGGCGTGATCAGGCCGACGACACAGATGGAGGTGGCCGATGGCCGCTCCCGATCCCCCCGGTGTGTCCACATCGGACTTCACGGCGGCGTGGTCATGAGCTTCGGCGACTACCTCGCCAGCCGCTGGGAGGACATCACCCTGCTGGCGATCGGGCACCTGCAGGTGGTGCTGATCGCGGTCGGCCTCGCGGCGGTGGTCGCCATCCCGCTCGGCGCGCTGGTCGCCGGGCGGCCGGGGACCAGCCGGCCGGTGCTCGCGATCACCGGGACCATGCTGACCATCCCGTCGTTCGCCTTGTTCGGCCTGCTGATCCCGTTGTTCGGGCTCGGCGCGGCACCGGCGATCATCGCGCTGGTGCTGTACGCGATCTTCCCCATCGTGCGCAACACGGTCACCGGGCTGGAGTCGGTGCCGCCGGAGGTGCTCGACGCCGCGCGCGGCATGGGCCTGTCGCCACTGCGTCGGCTGATCGTGGTTCGCCTGCCACTGGCCTGGCCGGTCATCCTCACCGGCATCCGGCTGGCGACCATCATGAGCGTCGGCATCGCCGCGATCGCTGCCGCGGTGGCCGGCCCGGGGCTCGGCCAGCTGATCTTCGACGGGCTCGCCAGGATCGGCGGCGCCAACGCGCTCAACGACACCCTGGCCGGAGTGCTCGGCGTCGCGGTGCTCGCGCTGGTGCTGGATATCATCTTCATCGGACTGGTGCGGTTGACGACGTCCCGGGGGCTGCGATGAGCGAAGCGATGATTCAGCTGGACCAGGTCAGCAAGCGCTATCCTGGCGCGAACTCCTTCGCGATCGAAGAGCTGTCGCTGGAGATCGCGGCCGGCGAGACGGTGATGCTGGTCGGCCCGTCCGGCTGCGGCAAGACCACGACCATGCGGCTGATCAACCGGCTGATCGAGCCGACCGGCGGGCAGATCCTCGTCGACGGCAAGGACGTCAGCACCGTTGACGCGGACGAGCTGCGCCGCCACATCGGCTACGTGATCCAGCAGATCGGCCTGTTCCCCCACCTGACCGTCGCGGCGAACATCGGCATGGTGCCGCGCGCGCTGGGCTGGTCCAAGCAGCGGATCGGCGAGCGGGTGGAAGAGCTGCTCACGCTCGTCGGCCTGGAGCCCGCAACCTTCCGGCGGCGCTACCCCAAGCAGCTCTCCGGCGGCCAGCAGCAGCGCGTCGGCGTGGCCCGCGCGCTCGCCGCCGATCCCCCGGTGCTGCTCATGGACGAACCGTTCGGCGCCATCGACCCGATCACCCGGGAGCGGCTGCACGACGAGTTCGTCGCGCTGCAGGCGAACATCCGCAAGACCGTCGTGATCGTCACGCACGACATCACCGAGGCGGTCAAGCTCGGCGACCGGATCGCGATCTTCGCCGAAGGCGGCCGGCTGGCCCAGTTCGACACCCCGGCCCGGATCCTCGCCGAGCCGGCGGACGAGTTCGTCGCCTCGTTCGTCGGCGGCGGTGCCGCGGTGCGGGGGCTGAGCCTGCGGCGGGTCGACGAGCTGCCGCTGGCCCCGGACTCCGGCACATCCGGCCGCGCGACGGTGCGGGCCGACCAGACCCTGCTCGACGCGCTGGACGCGATGCTGCACGCGCGCACCGAGGTCGTGGCCGTGCGGGACGACGGCCAGGTGGTCGGCGAGCTGGACTGGGCCACCGTGGTGCGCACCCCGCCCAAGGACAAGGCGTGACCGCGGCGACCGCGCCGGTCGCGGCAACCGAGCTCCCACCCCGGCGGTTCTCGGTAGCCGGCGTGCTGGTCACCCCGCTCGTGCTCGTCGCGGCGCTGGCCGCGTTGCTCGTGTACCTGAACGGGCGCGAGCTGGACGACATCGAGCAGCGCTCGATCAACTGGGACACGATCCTGACGCACCTGTGGGAGCACATCGAGCTGGTGGCGGTGTCAAGCGTGCTGGTCATCGTGATCGCGGTGCCGCTCGGCGTGCTGCTCACCCGGCCCGGCCTGCGCTCGATCACCCCGCCGCTGCTGGGGCTGGCCAACATCGGCCAGGCGATCCCGTCGATCGGCATCCTGGTGCTGCTCGCGGTCACCGTGGGCATCGGTTTCGACATGGCCCTGGTGGCGCTCGTGCTGGTCGCCGTCCTGCCGGTGCTCCGCAACACGATGGTCGGTCTGTCCACTGTGGACAAAGCGTTGATCGACGCGGCCCGCGGGATGGGCCTCAGCCGCACCACCGTGTTGCTGCGGGTGGAGCTGCCGCTGGCGGTCCCGGTGATCCTGGCCGGCATCCGGATCGCACTGATCCTCAACGTGAGCAGCGCGACGCTGGCCACGTTCACCAACGCCGGCGGGCTGGGCACCCTGATCGCGACCGGCGTCGCGCTGAACCGGCTGCCGATCCTGATCACCGGCAGCGTGCTCACCGCGGTACTCGCGCTCACCATCGACTGGCTCGCCGGCCTCGCCGAACTGGCGTTGCGCCCGCGCGGCATCTGACCCCGACTCCACAGGAAAGGAACTGCCATGCGGAGGTTTTCCCGAGTCCTGACCGCGGCGCTCGTGGCGGCGGCCAGTGTCACCGGCTGTTCCATCGCCGAGCCGAACAAGGACGTCGCGGCCGGGAGCCTGGCCGACATCGCCTCGCTCAAGGGTGCGTCGTTCACCGTGGGCGGCAAGGAGTTCACCGAGCAGCTCATCCTCTGCCAGATCACCGTCCAGGCGCTGACCTCGGTCGAGGCGGACGTGAAGGAGAGCTGCGGGCTGAACGGCAGCGACACCACCCGGGCGGCGCTGACCTCCGGCAGCATCGACATGTACTGGGAGTACACCGGTACCGCGTGGATCAGTTACATGAAGAAGACCGACCCGATCCCCGACGCGGCCAAGCAGTACGACGCCGTGGCCGACGAGGACCTGAAGAACGGCATCATCTGGCTCGCCCCGGCGCCGTACAACAGCACGTACACGATCGTCGCCAAGACCGACGTCGCCGAGGACAAGGGCATCAAGTCGATCTCGGACTACGCCGGGCTCGCGAAGTCCGACCCGGACTCCGCGACCATGTGTGCCGCCACCGAGTTCCTGGCGCGCAACGACGGCTGGCCGGGGCTGGAGAAGTCCTACGGTTTCACGCTGCCCAAGGACAAGCTGGCCACCGTCGCCGAGGGCACGCTGTACAACAACGCCGCGAAGGGCAGCCCCTGCAACTTCGCCGAGGGCGTGACCACCGACGGCCGGATCCAGGCGCTCAAGCTGACGATCCTCGAGGATGACAAGTCGTTCTTCCCCGTCTACAACCCGGCGCCGAACGTCCGCAAGGCCGTCGTCGACAAGAACCCCAACCTCGCCAAGATCCTCAAGCCCATCGCCGACGCGATGGACCTGACCACCATCCAGAAGCTGAGCGCCAAGGTCGACATCGACGGCCAGCAGCCGGAGGACGTGGCCGAGGCCTGGCTGAAGGAAAAGCACTTCACCGGCTGACCCCGGCGAAGGTGAGCAGGGTGATCGACGGCCGCAGGTCGCGCAGTGGCGGCAGGTTCGTCAGCGCGCGCAACGCGCGCGGGCGCCACAGGCCGCGGCCGGCCGGCGGCGACACGTCCACCGCGGTGGCGACGCGGTCGATCGTGTCGGGCAGCCGGCGGGCCTGGGAGACCGGGAGGCTGAAGGGCATCCGCGGTGTCGTGTAGCGGTCGCTGAGCCGCAGCCCACGCAGGCTCCGCGCGCTGTACCAGGCCGGGATCGAGTCGAAGATCAGCCGGCCGCCCGGGAAGCGGCGCGCGCAGTCGGCGATCAGCGACAGCACGTCGGCGGGCTCGAAGTACATGAACAGCCCCTCGGCGGTGACGAACACGCCGCGCGCCGGGTCGACCCGGTCGAGCCAGGTGCGGTCCAGCACGGACATCGCCAGCGGGACGATCCGCGGCTCGGCCGGCAGCAACCGGGACCGCAGGTCGATCACCGGGGCCGTGTCCACCGAGAGCCACTCGACCTCCGGCCGGCCGACCCGCCAGTAGGTGGTCTGCAGGCCCTCCCCCAGCGCCACCACCGTGGCCGCCGGGTGCACCGTCAGGTACGTGCGCAGTGCGCGGTCCATCGCCAGCGCCCGCAGCGCCTGCGTCTGGCTGTGCGGGCCGAACCGGGAGAACTCGTAGTCGATCGACTCGTAGAGGCGCACCGCCTCGGCGTCCGCGTAGTCGGACCGCGGGTGCAACGCCTCCACCGCCCGGTTCCGCAACGTCCCCAGCGCGGTCGCCTCGACCCCGTCCAACACGGCCCCGCTCACCTTGCCCACGACCGGAAGCTACCGCCGCCCGACACGGTGTTCGACCAGATGTCGAGGCCGGTCAGGCCGGCAGGTCGAACCGGTAGCCCTGCTCGACGAGCCAGGGCAGGACCGTCTCGAGCGCGGTCATGGTCTGCTGCCGGTCGCCGCCCGCGTCGTGCAGCAGGACCACGTCGTGGTCGCCGGCCTGCTGCACCGCGGCCACGATGGCGTCCACGCCGGGCTGGGTCCAGTCCTCGGTGTCGATCGACCACGCGAGCGGCTGCATGCCGAGCCGGGTCGCGATCCGCTGCACGGAGTCGGGATCCTGGTCACCGGCGGCGGAGAACGCGCCGGCCGGCGCGCGGAAGTAGCGCACCCGCGCGTCGGGCGCCGCGTCGACGATCTCGTCGCGGCAGTCGCCGATCTCCGCCTCCCGGTCCTCGACCGGCAGGGACGGCAGCCCCTCGTCGTGGGTCATGGTGTGGTCGCACAGGGCGTGCCCGTCCTCGGCGATCCGGCGGACGAGGTCGGGGTTGGCCTGCGCATTGGTGCCCACGAGGCAGAACGTGGCCCGCGCGTCGTACTGGTCGAGCAGGTCCAGCACCTGCGGTGTCCACGTGGGATCGGGACCGTCGTCGAAGGTGAGCGCGATGTGCTTGCCGGACTTGTGCGCGGTGCTGCCCACGATCACGTCCGGGTCAGGCGCGGAAAGGTCCTCAGTGGACGCCACCGGCGTCGCGGCGCGCACCGACGCGGTGTCGTTCGGCAGCGGCAAACCATTGATCATCACCGCCCCGCACACGCTCAACGCACCTGAGGCGGCGACGAATCCCGCGATGGTCTTCCAGGTGTTCACAACGACCTCCCCCTGTTGGGCCTGCACAGGAGGAGACGTGATCACACCCGCTTGGTTGGCAGTTACCGGACTGAATGAGTAATCCGTCACCAACAGACAACCTCGGCCGCCGCCGCACGTCCACACACTGTGGACAGTCAGGGCACTAGTGGTGGCGCCGGTCCGCCTTGTACGCGTCGGCCAGCTCCAGGGCGGTCGGCGGCAGCTCACCGGCGACCAGGTCGGCCAGCGTGACCCGCTCGAACACGTACCGCAGGCTCGCCCGCGCGGCCATCCACACGTCCCGCAGCGTCTCCGACGGGCCGGCGTACTCGAGCTCGGTCAGCGTCATGTCCCGCACGGTCACCAGGGGTCCGTCGACGGCCCGGAACACGTCCGCGATCGTGATCTCGTCGGCCGGCCGCGCCAGCTCGTAGCCGCCGTCCGGACCGCGGGTGCTGCGCACCAGCCGCGCCCGCTTGAGGTCCGCGAGCACGCCGTGCAGGAACTTCAGGGGAACCGCCTGCTCGTCGGCCAGCCGGGTGGCCGCGACCGGGCCGCCCGCCGACCACGCCGCCAGCTGCGCCATGGCACGCAGGGCGTAGTCGACCTTGGCTGTGACTCTCATCCGCGGCTCTCCTCGTCGACTGAACTCTAGCGGCCCATCTAGCACGATCCGCCGTGTGGCGGTTGCTCCATCTCGCACCCATCTCGTACTCTGGTATTTCTACTAGATCAGTAGACATTGAGTACTACACGTGTTAGGAGGGCCGGAGATGGGTGCGGACGTACCGTCGGTCGTGGTCGCCGGAGCCGGGGCGGCGGGTGTCCTCACCGCGCTGCGCCTGCTCGATCACGCGGAAACCCGAGGTCAGCGCCTCGATGTCGTGCTCATCGATCCGGCGGCGGAGTCCGGCCGCGGCATCGCCTACTCGACCCGCGAGACCGCGCACCTGCTCAACGTGCCGGCCGGCCGCCTCAGTGCCGACCCGGCCGACCCCGGCCAGTTCGCGCGCTGGGCGGGCGAGCACCTCGGCCGCACCGTCGAGCCCGCCGACTTCCTCCCGCGGCACGTCCTCGGCAGCTACCTCGGCGACCGGCTCGCCGCGGCGTCGGCGCGATGCCGGCGCGCCCGCCTGCGCCGCGTGCACGACCGGGTCACCGGCCTCGAACGGACCCGCGGCGGGGTGAGGATCCGGCTCGCCTCCGGCGACGTCGTGTCCGCGACCGCCGCCGTGCTCGCCGTCGGCCTGGCCACCCCCGGCAGCGGCTGGGCGCCCGAGGAGCTGCGCGAGTCGCCCGGTTTCGTGGCGAACCCGTGGGCCCCGGGCACCGCATACCCCGACGGCGACGTCCTGTTCGTCGGCTCCGGGCTGACCATGGTCGACCTCGCCCTGCAGCTCGACCGTCCACATCGGACGATGCACGTCGTGTCCCGGACCGGGCTGCTGCCGCGCCGGCACGTCGCGGGCTGGGCCGCACCCCGCCTCGACGCCGACGAGCTCACCGGGGCCGACGGCCTGGACGCCGTCTGGCAGGCGGTTTCCGAGGGTCGCGGCTGGCGTGCCGCCGTCGACGGCCTGCGCCCGGCGACCTCGCGGATCTGGGCCGAGCTGTCCGAGGCCGAGCAGCGCCGGTTCATGGCCGAGAAGTCCCGCTACTGGAACTGCATCCGGCACCGCATGGCCCCCGCGGCCGCCGACGGGCTGCGCGCGATCCGCCGGGCCGGGCGGCTGCGCACCCACGTCGGCGAGGTCGTGGCCACCCGCCCGGACGGCGACGGCGTGCTGGTCGAGCTCTCCTGCGGCGACGTGCTGAGGGTCGGCGCCGTCGTCAACTGCACCGGCCCGAGCCTGGACCTCCGCGACTCGGCGAACCCGCTCGTGACCGACCTGTTCGCGACCGGACTCGCCGCGCCCGGCCCGCACGGGATCGGCCTCGACACCGCCGCGGACGGCAGGCTGCGCGCGGCCGGCCGGACCGATGCTCCACTGTGGACGATCGGCGCCACGCGGGTCGGCACGCTCTGGGAGTCCACGGCGTTCCCCGAGATCCGCGAACAGGCCGGCGCGGTCGCCGACGCTGTCCTGGCCGAGCTGGACACCCGGGCACCCGCCCGGCCGCGGGACCGCTACGGCCTGCCGCTGTCCACCACCCGCGAGGCCGCCGAGACGTTCACCGAGGGCATCGAGCGGGTCCTGCGCGGGCAGCAAGACGCGCTGGGTCACCTCGTGGCCGCGACCGACGCCGACCCCGGGTTCGCGCTCGGCCACGCGGTCGTCGGCCTGCTCGGGCTGGAGTGGGGCGCGCCGGTGGACGTCGAGTCCCATCTGCGTGACGCGCAGGCGTTCGCGGACGCGGGCGACGAGCGCGAGCGGAGCTTCGTCGCGGCGGTGGCGGCCCGCGCCCGGGACCTGCACGCCGGTGGCGACGCGCTGCTCGCGCACATCAAGAACTACCCGCGCGACGCGCTCGCGGTGAACGTCGCGGTGCCGACGATCGCCTTCGGCGGCATCACCAGCGACAGCGAGACGTGGGCGCTAGTGGAGAGCCTCCGCGGCGACTACGGCGACGACTGGTGGTACCTGAGCCAGCTCGCGTTCGTCCGCCAGGACCAGGGCCGCTGGGACGAGGCGGAGGCGTTCGCCAGCCGGGCGCTGGACCTCGAACCCGCGTCCGGGCACGCGGTGCACGCGCGCACGCACGTCTTCTACGAGACCGCCGAACACCGGGACGGGCTCGCGTGGCTCAACGACTGGATCGGCCGGTGGGGCCCCGCGAGCGACGGGCGCGTGCACTTCACCTGGCACGCCGCGCTACACGAGCTGATGCTCGGCGACGACGCCGCGGTCCGGCGCCGTTACGACCGCGACCTCGCGCCGCCCGCCGTGGCCGGGGCGCGCGCGCTCGTCGACTCCGCGTCGCTGCTGTGGCGCTGCGCGATCACCCGCGACTGGAACGACGCAGCGGGTGCCGGCGCGGTGCTGGGCGTCTGCCCGGCGGACATGCTCACGACGCCGGCCACCTCGTTCGCCGCGATGCACGCGGCGATCGCGATGGCCGCCGCGAAGGAGCCGGACCGGCTGCGGGCACTGTCCGCGTACGCCGCCACCCACGACTCGGACGTGTACCGGGGGGTGATCGTGCCGCTGTGCAACGGGCTCGCGAACGTCGTCGCCGAGCGCTGGGACGCCGCGGTGACCGACCTGCGCGCGGTCCGGCCGCACGTCGGGCGGCTCGGTGGCAGCGCCGCCCAGCGCGAGGTCATCGAGGACACGTTCGTGCACGCGCTGGCGTCCGCGGGCCGGCCGGCCGAGGCGGCCGAGGTGCTCTCCGCACGGCTCGACCGGCGGCCGCCGTCGCCGCTCGAGCAGGACCGGCTCGCGGGGCTGCGGTTGCGGCTGACGACGCCCGCCGACTGAGGATCGCCGCTACTTCCGCGCGGCGTCCGCAGTACGCAGGCTGATCACGGCGGGGGCGCCGAGCTCGCTGCCGGTGAAACCACGGCCACGGCAAACGGCACCGCCTCGCGGAGGTGCGGCTCGTCGCTACTTCCGTGCGGTGTCGGCGGTACGCAGCACGTCGTCGCGGAGGGTGGTCAGGCTGATCACGGCGCCGAGCGCGAGGAGTGCGGCGCAGATCCACATCGCGGCGCGGAAGCCGGTGGCGACCACGGCGGGGTCGTCGAGGGCGCTGCCGGTGAGGCCGACGGCGGGCGGGACCACGGCCACGGCGAGCAGCCCGGCAGCCCGCGCCACCGCGTTGTTCACGCCGCTGGCGACGCCGGCGTGCCGACCGTCCGCGGAGGCGAGCGCGGTGGCGGTCAGCGGCGCGACGGTCGCGGTCAGGCCGAGCCCGAACACGGTCACCGCGGGCAGCACGTGGGTCAGGTACGAGGCGCCCGCGCCGAGGCGCGCGACGAGCAGCATTCCGATCGCGCCCACCGCGAGGCCGGCGCTCATCGGCAGCTTCGGCCCGATCCGCTGGGCGAGCGCGCCGGCCCGCGCGGACAGGGCCACCATCAGCACCGTGGTGGGCAACAGTGCCGCGCCGGCGGCCACCGGGGAGAAGCCCGCGACGACCTGCAACTGGGTGACGAGCAGGAACACCATCAAGGTCAGGCCGGCGTAGACGACGAACGTGACGGCGTTGACGGCGGTGAACTGCCGGGACCCGAACACGTCGAGCGGCAGCATCGGCCGCGGCCCGTACCCGCGGGTCCGGCGGCGCTCCACGAGCACGAACGCGACCGCCGCCGCGACGCCCGCGGCACCGGCCAGGCCGGCGCCACCACCCACCCCGACGGCGGGCAGGTCGGTGAGGGCGTAGGTGATCCCGGCGAGCGCGGCCGCCGCGAGTACGGCGCCGAGCACGTCGAACTGGCCGGCCGCCCCGTCGTCAGTGCTGTCCACGCTCTCCGGCACGTACCGCAGCGCGACCACGACGGCGAACGCGGCGAGCGGCAGGTTGAGGAAGAACACCCACCGCCAGCCCGCCGCCGCCACCAGCCAGCCGCCGAGGAACGGCGCCACCGCGACGGCGATGCTGCCGAACCCCGACCACGCGCCGACGGCCCGGGGCCGGTCATCGGGGTGGAACGACGCCTGGATGATCGCGAGCGACCCGGGCGTCAGCAACGCACCGCCCACGCCCTGCAGCGCCCGGGCGGCGACGAGCGTGGGGATGTCCTGCGCGGCGCCGCACAGCGCGGAGGCCACCGCGAACCACACGAGGCCGGCCACGAACACCCGGCGCCTGCCGAACCGGTCGGCGAGCGCACCGCCCAGCAGGATCAGCCCCGCCAGCGTCAGGGTGTACGCGTTGACGATCCACTGCAGCCCGGCCATCGAGGCGGACAGGTCCCGCGCGAGCGCGGGCAGCGCCACGGTGACCACGGTCGCGTCGACCATGACGACGCTGGTGCCGAGCACGGTGGCGAACACGACCCAGCGACCCGCCGCCTGCGACAGCCGCATGGGCCGGGCAGTTGTGTGGGTGGTCATCAGAAGTCCTTGGGTAGTAAGGGTTCTAACGGTTCAGTGCCGGAACGGGACGGGGCTCGATCTGCGCGGCGATCACTCCTCTTGTGCTTTCTCCACAATGGATTCGAGGGATTCGAGCTCTGCCGATTCGGCGAGGTCCTTGATGCGCGCGAGCCGCCGGTCCCACTCGGCCGCGAGCGAGGCCATCCAGCGCGCGGTCGTGTCCAGTGCCGCGGGCCGCACGGTGTACCGCGCCTCGCGGCCGATCCGGCTGCCGGACACCAGCCCGGCGGCGCTGAGGACGGCGAGGTGCTTGACCACCGCCTGCCGCGACACGGGCAGCCGTCCGGCGAGCGTCGTCGCGGTGGCCTCCCCCTGCGCGGCGATCAGGTCGAGCACCTTGCGCCGGGTGGGGTCGGCCAGCGCGGCGATGACGGTGTCCACGGTGTCACCAGTGGCGTCACCGACACCCCGGTCGGTCATGCCGACGGGTCCTCGGCGCGCTTGTGGAGCGCGTCGAAGCACTGCGACCAGCCGTCGGTGTGGTCGGTGACCACGCTCTCGCGCAGCTCGTCGGTCCCGGGCAGCGCGGCGAAGCCGCTCTCCACGACGCGCAGCCGCGTCTTGTCGCCCTCCTGCGTCAGCGTGAACTCGACCAGCGTGCTGTTCTCCTCGCGCAGCTCCTCCCCCGGATATGCGCTGACCCACCGGTACGCCAGGTACGTCGGCGGCTGGACCTTCTCCACCCGCAGCGGGAACTCGCCGTGCTCCACGTGCTTGGCGACCAGCGTGTCGCCCTCCTTCGCGGTCACGCCGGCCAGGCCGTTGTCGTCGCTCACCCAGAACCCCGGCCGGGCCACGAGCGACCACACCCGCTCCATCGACGCCGCGATCAGGGTCTCCCGCTCGATCCGGTCCGCACTCATCGTCGTGTTCCTCTCCTCGGCGGTTTATCTGCAACCCCAGAGTTGCACATCAAAGTCCGAAGCGCAACCACAGGGTTGCACTTCGGACTGTCCGCCGAGGTGAGCTCAGATCAGGGTGATGCCGAGGCGGGTCTCCACCTCCGTGATGTCGCACAGCATCGCGCGCCGGCCCCCTTGCTGCCGGCCGCCCCACAGCAGGCCGACGGCCGTCTGCGTGCCGCGCTCGAGCACCACCGAGCCGGAGTCGCCGCCGCGGGAGAAGATGCCGTCCGGGCAGTCGCCCGGGTCGAAGAACACCTCGTACTGGCGCGACATGACGTACTGGTGCCCGAACGGCGGCGAGCCGACGTCCCACGGCACGTACAGCTGCACGCCGGTGATGAAGCCGCCGGTAGGCCCGCTCTGCGAGCCGCGCTTGCGCACGAACATGCCCACGCGTGGCGGCTTCGTCGCGTCCACCGCGCCGAGGTCGGCGATCGCGCTCGTGACCGAGCGGTCCCCCGCCAGGAGGTCGAGGGAGATCGTGGCGGCGTCGACCGGCCGGCCGAGCAGCAGCTTCGTGCCGGCGGGGGCGGGGTTCGTCTGCGTCGCGGGTGACACGACGGCGATCGACGAGCCGATCGCGTCCGAGAGGTCGAGCTGCCCACCCGCGACGGCGGGCGGCGCGAACGCCTGCCACACCGTGGTGCCGGGGTCGCCCGCGACGTGGTGGCAGGTGAGGGCCACCGTGTTGCCGGCCGAGTCCGTGGCGAACGCGCCCAGCGTGCCGGACGCGCCCGGCGCCTGCTGGATCTGCGCGCCGCCGGGGATCTCGGTGTAGCGCGTGGTGTCCGGCGCGAACAGCGGCTCGACCGGGAACTCCACGACGCAGACCGGCACGCCGGCGATGTCCGGGACGAGGTCGGCCGGCACGTCCGACGCGTCGGCCACGAGCACGCGCACGGCGAGCTCGTCGAAGAACTCGCCGTCCTCCTCACGGAACCCGAGCCCCACCCCGGTGACGCCGGGCAGCGACATCATCGCGGCGGCGATCGGGTCCACGGCGTCGATCAGGTCGGGAGAGATCTCCTCCACGCTGCTCGCCTCCTTCTGGGTCTCAGGGCGTCGACTTCTGGGTCGGGTCCTCCGGGAAGATTGTTGCGACGTTCTGCAGCAGGCACGCGAGCGCGGCGACTCCCGCGGCGATGCACGAGTAGCCGAAGGTCGCCCAGTAGGAGGTAGTGAGCACGGCGGTGCCGAGCCCCGCCGCGGGGAACGCGCCCGCGATCCCTTGCAGCAGCGTGCGAACGGCGCGCAGGAGGGACAGGCGCAGGCGCACGCGGAGCTCGCCGGGCGCGCCACCGAGCACGAGCGAACGCGCGGTGACGACGGCGGGGGTGCTGTTGACGGTCATGTCTGCCTCCACGGTCAGGGTGCCTGCGTGCCGGTCGGGCCGACCTGCCAGTGCACGTGGGCGCCGTGTGCCTCACGGCCGTCCTTGGCGCCCGGCGCGGGGTTCGAGTCCGGGTGGTCGGGGGTCATGATGCGGCTGCCCTCGCCGATCGACGACGCGGGCACGGTCTGGCCGGGACCGTCGGTGCGGTCCTGGTACTCCCCCGCCACCCACGCGTAGAGGTCGGCGAAGAAGTCGCGGACGAACGGGTTCACCCCGGGCAGCGTCGCGAGCCGGTACTCGAGCCGGCGGGTGACGTGCGGCCAGTCCGGGAGGCGCGGTTTCGCGGGGTTGTCCAGGTTGGGCACCGAGTTGTTCTTCCAGTCGTTGAACACCGTCAGCAGGAACGGCGCGCCGTCGTGCGTGCCGGCCGCGCCGACGAAGTCGAACGCGCGGCCGTTGCCGTGGCAGTCGGTCCGGGTGGTGTCGCCGCCGATGCCGACGTGGTGCAGCTCGGTCACGCCCCACCGCGCGGACATGTGCATGGCGAAGCGGACCAGGCCGACGACGTGCCGGATGTCCAGCAGTACCAACGGGACCGCGCCAGGTGTGTAGTTCGAGCGGCGCCGGTCGGCGAAGTTGGTGTACTTGTACGTCACGCCCGCGACGGCCGAGGAGATCGTGAACTTTCCCTTCGGGTCGGGCATGACGACCGTGCCGTCGGGGTTGGTCACCGGGCCGGGCGTGAGGGTGATCCGCCCGGCCTGCGCGTGCGCCACCGCCTCGGCGAGCGCGGCGGTCTTGCCGAGGTCGCGCACGGGCGTGGCGGGCGAGGGCTGGGTGCCGCCGAGTGCGGCCGCCAGGTTGGCGGCGAGCTGCAGGCCCGGGACGATCTGGGTGGCCCACTGCGCGCCCTCGGCCGCCGCGTCGGCGAACACCCCCAGCCCGCCCGCCGCGAACGCCGCGGCCAGCTCGCCCAGCGCCGCGGACAGCTCGGCCGCCGCCTCGGCCGCGCTGTCGTCGGCGAGCAGGCGCGCCGAGGAACCGGCGAGGCTCGCCGCCAGCGGCTCGGTGACCTTCACGTCGCTGGCGACGAGCCGGGTCGCGCCGGTGGCGTCCACGCCGACCACCGTGGCCGCCGCGGTCCGCCCGAGCACCATGTTCACGAGCTGCTCGTCGGCACCGGCGAGGTCGACGACCGGGCCGTCGGAGTCGGGCGGGCACGGGCCCGGCACCTCGTCGGCGGCCGTGCACTCCTCGTCCAGCTTGCCGATCGTGCCGGGTCCGACGATGCCGTCGATGGACCCGTCCGCCGAGCGCAACCCGTGACGCGTCTTGTAGTCGAGCACCGCGGTGGTCGTCTCGGTGCCGTACGAGCCGTCCGCGCCGAACCGCGGCAGCGGCTCGCCGAGGTCCATCAGCGCCTGCTGCACGAGCGCGACGAAGGTCCCGGTGGTGTTCGGTGTCAGGCGGGCCGCGAACTCGCCCGCGGCGCAGCGCTCCAGCCGGTCCACGCCGGCGAAACGCGCACTGGTCAACGGCATGCCGGTCTCCTACGCGCTCGGTACGGTCGCGGACCAGGCCGCGCGGAGGTCGAGCAGCCGCGCCAGCGCGGGGTCGTCGACGAACGGGTTGCGGTTGCCCTGGATCTCCGCGATCGCGGCGTTGCGGTGCCGCTCGTAGTCGCTGACCGGTTCCTCGTCGTGCCAGGACAGCAGCATCTCCAGCCGGTCGGCGCTCAGCTCCCCGGCCGCGTCACCGATCTTCCCCGGGTAGCGCAGCAGGAAGTACAGCGTGGCGCGGGCCGCCGGGCCCTTGCCCGCCACCGGCTCGAAGCCGCCGGCGTCGCTGCGCCCGCACGCCTCGCGCACGCCCTCGGTGCCGGCGAAGTCGAAGTAGGGCGTGTTGCCGCGGAAGCTGTTGCACTTGGGCTCGCAGGCGAACAGGTGGTGCAGGTCCCCGCGCATCGGCTCGGCCTTCGCGAACCAGGACTGCGGCACGACGTGTTCACAGTTGAACAGCAGCTCCTCCTCGACCGCGAGCGCCTGCGCGGCGAACGTGGCCGTGTTCCCCGCCAGCAGCGCGCGCCACCGCCGGCGCCGCGCCGCCTCGATGCGGACGTCCGCGCGCACCAGCTCCTCGGCGGTGAACGCGGCGCCGGAGTAGATGCTGCGCAGCATCCGGTCCGGGTGCAGGTCCACCCACGGGTAGAGCTGCTGGGACGGCTGGTACTTCGGTCGGTTGACGTGGGTGCTCTCGACCAGCGCGGCGAGCGCGGCACGCAGCGCGTCCGGGTCGGCCGACCGGTCGACGGGGGTGTAGTACGCGGTGCGTGCCGCGGCGTCGGACTCGGCGTCGTAGTAGGGCCGCTCCTGTCCTTCCCGGACGGCGGCGAGCGCGGCGTGCAGGCCGTGGGCGTCCTCGCCGGTGTCCACGTTGTCCGGTTCGGCCAGCGTGAACGGGGCGGGCGGTGCGGGGCTGAGGACGTCGAAGTCGGTGAGCGGCGACCCGTCCCCCGCCCGTGCCGCGACGGCGACGAGCGTGTACCCGGCCGCGGCGTCCACGGCGAACAGCGCACGGGGTCGCAGCTCGAACGCGACTGCCGGCTCCCCCAGCTCGACGACCGCCCGCCGCGCATCGTCCGCAGTGGACAGTACGGCCGGGTCGGTCAGCAACACCGACGGCGCCACCAGGAAACCCGGCCCGCGATGCTCACCGCCGACCAGGATCCGTCCGACGGCCCGTGCCGCGCGGCGGCCGGCCGCCACGTCGGCGGCTGCTGGCTGGTCCGGAGTGGACAGGTCTCGACGCTGCTCGGCGCACATGACATCCCCGCAATAGGCGATGGGCCCCGACCTGTCAGAGTTATCGGCCCCGGCGCGAGATCATTACGGCCCGTACCCCTACGCCGCGGATTGCGGGGCCGCTGTCGCTGTCGTCGCTGTCGTGCGGCGGCGGTGCCACCGGCGGAACGCCGGGATGGCGGGAATCGCGAGCACGAGCGCGAACGGCAGCACGGCACCGATCACCCGCAACGTGACCGCCCCCGCGCCGAGGAACGCGCCCCAGCCGTCGGACAGCCCGGCGAGGAAACCGCTGGACTCGTCCCGCGGTGCCGGCGGCGGCGCCGTGGTCCTGCCGATCGTGATGGTCACCGTGGACATCGCCACCTGGCCGGCCAGCGCCGTCCGGCGCTGCTCGAGCGACTCGAGGTCGGCCTCGCGGGTCGTCACCTCCTGCTCGATCCGCACGATCTCGTCGACCGTGTTCGCCCTGGCCAGCAGCGCGCGCACCCGGTCCACACTGGCCCGCTGGGTGGCGGTCCGGCTGTCCAGGTCGACCACCTGCTCGGTGACGTCCTCCGCGGACTGGTTCCGGGAGACGACCTTGCCCAGCTTCGACAGCTCGTCGAGCGCGTGGTCGAACCGGTCCGCGGGGATGAGCAGGGTGAGCGTCGCGGCGTCCTCCCGGACGTCCTCCCGGCCGCCGTAGCCACCGTCGGCGGCCACGATGTCCCGCGCGCGGCCGACGGCGTCGCCGACGTCCCGGGCCGCCAGGTCGATGGTCGCGGTGCGCACCAGCGACCGGTCCACCCCCGGCGCGCTGATGTCCTGGTCCCGCGCCCGGGCGGGCTGCTCGCCCTGCCCGGTCGACTTCGACTCACCGGCGCCACCGCCGTCCGCCGCCTCGTGCGGTGCCACGGCCGCGCTGTCCGTCGAGGTCTCGGCGCTACCGGAGCACGCCGTGGCGAGGCAGAGCGCGACGCCCAGCACGAGCCCGGCGCCGACGAGTCTGTGGTTCATGGGTCCTCCCGATGTCCGCTGGTGCTCGGAAGGACGGAACGGCGGCACGGATCCGTTGTCCGGTAATGGTCACGAGTCGGATTCCATCGGGCACAACTCGCCTGGGCTATCCTCGACACACCGGGGAGGAGACGCCATGACGAACGAGGAGCTGATCGTCGAGTTCGCCCTCACGCGTCTGGACAACCCCGAGCTCGAGCTGGAGGAGATCGCCGCACTCGTCGTCCGGCGGGTGGGCCCGGACCGGATGCTCGAGTTCGCCTCTGCCAACCTCGCCACCCGCGACGAGCTCCGCGCGGCGGTGTTCCCGGCTGCCGTCGAGCACGTCCTGCGGGTGGTCCTCACCCTGCGCGGCCCGACCGACTGAGCCGCCACCGCCCGACACCGCGAACCCCGGTCCACAGACAGCGATATGACAGTGGCGTGACAGTGGTTTCAGTTTTGCTACCTGTCATGAAACTCAGAACTGACAACCGCAACGCTATGCGCCCGTCACGGCGGAAGGTGATGGCGGTAGGAGCAGCGGCGCTGGCCGCCGCCGCCTTCGTCGCCCCGGCGGCCGCAGCCGAGCCGGCCGCCGCCGCACCGGCCACGACCTTGGCGGCTCTCTGCACAACCGGCACTGTGCATGCGAATGTCAACGCGAACGTCTACAGCGGCTGGAACAGCACCCGGGTCATCGGCCACGCAACCGCGGGCCAGAACTACAGTTGCAACGGCTATCACACTGGTCGCCCTTACACCGCGTGCGGGGGCGGCAATGCCTGGGTTCTGGTGCACGCCCCCAATCTCGACAACACCGGATTTGTCTGGGGCTATTCAGCGGCGGCGTGCTTCAGCAACCAGTGATCGACGCGATTCGGTGAAAGCTGCGTGCTGGTGCGCCGTGGCGTACCAGCACGTTCAGTGCCCGGGCCGCAGGCCCTGGTAGGCCCGGCCGATCATGGTGACCCAGCGGTGTACGGCGTCCTCGTTCGGTGCGAAGGGGCCCGGCCGGAAGTGCGGTGAGGCCAGCCCGCGCTGCACCGACTCGCACGCCGCCCAGTCCTGCCGGTTGGTGCGGTCCCAGAACTCCACGGCGTGGCCGGCGTCGCCGGCCTGTTCCGGCGCCAGCCAGGAGCACTCGACGCGCGTGGCGTCCGGGCCGTCCGGGCGCAGCCGGTGGGTCATCACGTAGTCCGGGTGCAGCGACAGCAACAGGTCGGGGAACAGCGCCAGGTACAGCACCCGCCGTCTGTCCACATCGGGCAGGAAGACGCCACGGGAACGGCCGTCGAGCGACATCGTCTCGGCGCCGTCGCGCAGGTCCATCGCGCCGCCGACCCACGCCCCGGGCAGGTCGTAGTTGTCGCCGCTCGCCGGCGGGGACACCGCGCACAGCTCCGGGTGGATGTGCGGGCAGTGGTAGCACTCGTGGTAGTTCTCGACGATCACCTTCCAGTTGGCGCGCACCACGTACTCGTGCCGGGCGGCGAGCCGTAGGTCCTGCGGCGCGTACGGCGCGACCAGCTCGCCCAGCGCCCCGAGATGCTCGGCGAACGGCGCCGCGTCGCCGGTGCCGTTGACGAACACCCAGCCGTGCCACACCTCGACCGGCAACGGCACCAACCCGTGGCCGCCCGGCTCGAAGCCCGGCACGTCGCGGAACCCGGGCGCACCCCGCAGCGCGCCGTCGAGCCCGTAGGTCCACGCGTGGTACGGGCACACCACCACCGGCCGCGCCGAGGTGTCGCCCTGCGACAGCAGCTCGTGACCGCGGTGGCGGCAGGTGTTGGCCAGCGCCGAGAGGTCCGCGCCGTCGCGGGTCAGCAGCACCGGGATGTCTCCGGCCAGCACGCCGCGCTGGGTGACGCCCGTGCCGAGCAGCTCGTCCACGCGGCCCACGCAGCTCCACGTCCCGGCGAACAGGTGGCGCAGCTCCCAGGCCGCCACCTCCGGCGCGGTGTAGGCGCATGCGGGCAACATCGTCGACTCACCGAACGGGCGCAGCGCGCGCTCGAGCTCGCCGGCGGGCACCGGCGCCGGCGGCCGGGCGGAGGTGGTCATCGCTCGACGGTACTAACGCAACGCGCTGCCCTCGAGCCACTTGTCCCACGGGATGTTCCAGTCGCCGAACCCGTCCGTCGGGTCGAGGCGGGCGCCGGTGTTCCTGATGGTGACGATGTCGCCGTAGCTGAAGTTCTGGTAGAACCACGCGCCCGCGGCCGGGCTGAGGTTGACGCAGCCGTGCGAGACGTTGCGGTGTCCCTGGTCCGCGACCGACCACGGGGCCGAGTGGACGAAGATGCCGCTGTTGGAGATGCGCACGGCGAGCGGGATCTTCTCGTCGTAGCCGAGCGAGGCGTTCGAGGGCAGGCCGTAGGAGCCGGAGTTCATCCGCTTGACCTTGTACTTCTCCTGCGCCACATAGGTTCCGCTCGGGGTGAGGAGCGAGATCTTCTTGCCGCCCTCGCCGCGGATCACCCCGCCGCGGCCCATGCTCACCGGGAAGGTCTTGACGGTCTTGCCGTTGACGGTGACGACCATCTTGTGCGCGTGGTCGTCGATGGTGGCGACCTTGGCCGGGCCGATGGTGAGCTTGAGCGTGCGGTCGGTCTCGCCGTACATCCCGTCGCCGAGGTTGACGCCGTAGATCTTCGCGTCGACGGTGACCTTGGTGGCGGGCGTCCAGTGGGCCTTGGGCCGCCAGTGCACGGTGCGGTCGTCCCACCAGTACCAGCCGCCCTCGGTCGCCGGGGTGGTGGTGACCTTGAGGGCGCGCTCGGCGGCCTTCTGGTCGGTGGGCGCCTTGTCGAAGATCACCGCGATCGGCTGCCCGACGCCGACGGTGGCCGGCTTGCCCGGCGGCGGGAAGAACGACGGGAACACGGTCTGCGCGGGCTCCACCGTGGTGAACGCGGCCTTCTCCTGCACCGTCCTGCCGCCGGCGCCGGCCGCCTCGGCCGTGACCGTGTACCGGTTGCCGTAGCCCAGCGGCTCGCCGGAGGTCCAGCTCTTCTTGTCCTCCGAGAGGGTTCCCTTGACCTGCTTGCCGGCCGGGCTGGTCAGCGACACCTTGTTGAGCGTGCCGTCGCTGGCCCGCACCGTGACCGGTTTGACCGGCGAGACCCCGCGCGCGTCGTCGCCGGGCTCGATCGCGATCCGCGCCCGCGCCGGGTCCGGCGCTTTCGGCGCGGTGGGTGCTGTCGACGGCACCCACGACGAGGGGGTCGAGCTGCACGCGGTGAGCGCCGCGACGGCGACGACACACGCGCCGAGCACGCGCGTCCAGGCGACCTTGGTACCCACCGACATCACTCCTCGCCAGCCCGCGTCACTACGTGTAGCACGGGCTGGAACAGAAAGCGGTTCAGTTCACATCCAGCGTGACACAGATCCTGAAAGTGTTGCGTCATTCGCCGGTTTTCCCGTTCGTCCCGACTTAGACTCCCGCCCCGTGAACGATTCCATGGGGATACCGGTCGCCCAGCGCTATCGACTGACGCGGGTGATCGGTACTGGGGGGATGGGCCGGGTCTGGCTCGGCCATGACGAGCTCATCGACCGCGAGGTGGCGATCAAGGAGCTGCTGCTGCCGCCCGGGCTCGACGACGCGCAGCGAATGGGGATGAGCCAGCGGGCGATGCGGGAGGCCCGGGCGGCCGGCCGCCTGAACCATCCGGGCATCGTCACCGTGTACGACGTCGTCGAGCACAACGGTGCGCCGTTGATCGTGATGGAGTACGTGCGGGGCGGCTCGCTCGCCGATGCCATCCGGACGCAGGGCAGCCTGCCCGTCGAGCGGGTCGCGGCCATCGGCATGGCGATCCTCGACGCGCTGCGGGTGGCCCACCAGGCCGGGATCGTGCACCGGGACCTCAAGCCGGCCAACGTGCTGCTGGCCCCGGACCGGGTGGTGATCACCGACTTCGGCATCGCCCGGCTGATGGGCGACGTCCAGCTGACCGTGTCGGGCGCGATCGTGGGGTCGCCCGCGTACATGGCTCCCGAGCAGGCGAACGGCCAGCCCAGCACGCCGGCCTCCGACCTGTGGTCGCTGGGCGCGACGATGTACGCGGCGGTGGAGGGCCACCCGCCGTTCGAAGGGGCCCGACTTCATGGGCGACGCTGGCCGCGCTGCTCACCAGGGACCCGCGGCCGCCGGTGCGGGCCGGCCGGCCTCACCGGGCTGCTCAACGCGCTGCTGCGCAAGGATCCGGCCCAGCGGCCGACGGCGGACCAGGTCGCGGCCTTCCTGGCGGCGGCAACGGTGGCCGGGCGCGCAGCCGGCCCCGGTTCCCGCGGCCGTTCCGCAGTGGGGGCCCGTCCACCCCGCCCGCGGGCGGTCCTCAGTCCGGGCCGCAGTGGGGAGCCACGCCGCCCGGCGGCAGCCCGCAGTCCGGGCCGCAGTCCGGGCCGCAGTCCGGCCGCCGGGATGCCCGCGCCGGCCGCCGACCGGCCAGGCCGGCAAGGGCGGCATGCGGCGGCGCACGGTGTTGCTCGCCGCCGGCGGTGCGCTCGCGGCGATCGGCGTCCCGTCCGCGGTGTGGTACCTCAACTCCGGCGACGACGACCCGAAGGCGAAGGACGCCGCCGGCTCGACGGCCGACGCCGGCCAGGGCGGCGGAAGCGCGGGGGCGGTGGGCGGCGTGGCAGAGCGACGCGGCCGACCCGGGCCGAGCCGAGCGTCGCGCCCGAGTCGGACTGGCCGGTGCAGATCACCGAGCACATCCAGCTGACCGGGCACAACAACCCCGTCACGACGATCGCGTTCAGCCCGGACGACAAGCTGCTCGCGAGCGGCGACGGCGAGCTCACCGAGGGACCCACGACCCGGGTGTGGGACACGGAGACCGGCAAGGTGGTGGCCACGCTCGTCGGGCCGGACGGGCGCCGGCGGCGCCTCGGCCGACGCCGTGGCGTTCAGTCCCGACGGCACGCTGCTGGCCGCGGGCGGCAACTACCTCGGCGACAGCACCAGGCTGTGGCGTGTCGCCGAACGCAAGCTCATCGGGATCGCTGGCCGACAGCGGCTCCATCATGAAGGCGCTGGCGTTCAGCCCCGACGGGAAACCATTGCGGGCGTCACCCACACCGGTTCGGTCACGCTCTGGGACGTGGCGAGCCGGCGGGTCAAGATCGGCCTGCCCGACGGCGACGGGTTCCGCAACGTGGCGTTCAGCCCGGACGGCAAGCTGCTCGCCGACGGCGGCCAGGGCAACGAGGTCCGGATCTCCGACGCCGCGAACGGGAAGACGATCCGCACCATCACCGACGCGACCGGCTCGGACGTGGCGTTCAGCCCGGACGGGAAGACGCTCGCGGTCGCCGACGCCGAGGGCGGGACCTACAGCCTGCGGCTCTGGGACGTGGCGAGTCCGGCAAGAGCACGGCGACGTTCGACGGTGTCGACGACATCGTGACCACCTCGGTGCTGTTCAGCCCGGACGGCAAGACCGTGGCCAGCTGGGGGCTGGGGAACGTGATCCACCTCTGGGACGTGGAGTCGCAGCAAGATGCGCGCCACGATCCTCGGCGCCTCCGGCGACCTGCGAGCGGTGGCGTTCACCTCGGACGGCGCACGGCTCGCGGGCGGTGGCGACGACAAGACCATCCGGATCTGGAAGCTCACCGGGTGAGGCGTCACTACGTGACGTCGCGGCGGACGGTGGTCGCCAGCGCGAGCGCGCCGGCGGCCACGGCGTAGGCGAGGAACAGCAGGCCGCCGGCCCACATCGGCAGCAGGTTCCCCGCCACCGGCATGGCGTCCCGGGTCCAGCCCGAGAACGCCTTCGCCGCGCCGGTCGGGGTCCAGCGGCCGACGGCCGGCACCACGGACACCAGCAACCACTCGGCGTAGAAGAACCAGACGAACGCCACCACCACGGCGGCGAACTGGTTGCGTACCAACGCACCCAGCGCGCCGCCGAACACCGTCCACAGTGCCGTGCCCGCCACGGAACCCAGCAGCGCCAACGGAACTCCCGGTGCGTACACCGGTGCGTCGTTCGCGGCGAGCGCGACCACCGACGCGGCGGCGGTGACCGCGGCCGCGCACAGTCCGAAGACGACACCGACGACCGCGCACGTCGCGGCTTTCGCCCCGAGGAACCGGGCGCGGGACGGGCACACCAGCACCGCCCAGGTGATGGTCTTGTGCCGGTACTCGCCGGCCACCAGGAGCACCCCGGCGATCATGGCGAACAGGTAGCCCTGCGACGCCATGCTGTAGACGCTCTCGATCCCAGCGTCGGTGGGCGTCGACCACGCCAGCGCGTCCACCACCGCCCACCCGGCCGAGAACACCGACGCGATGACCCCCAGCCACCACGTCGACCGCGTCCGGCGTGCCTTGTACAGCTCCGCCCTGATCATCTCGTCACCAGCTTCAGGTAGGTGTCCTCCAGGTCCCCGAACGCGGCCACGGTGTCCTCGGCGACCAGGGCACCGCGCTCGACGATCACCACGCGATCCGCCGTGCGGGCCACCTCCGCCAGACCGTGGCTGGAGACGAGCACGGTCCGGCCGTCGGCGGCCATGGCGCGCAGCAGGCCGCGCAGCCAGTGGACCCCCTGCGGATCGAGACCGTTCGACGGCTCGTCCAGCACCAGCACCCGCGGGTCGCCGAGCAACGCGGACGCCAGCGCCAGGCGCTGGCGCATGCCCAGGGAGAACCCGCCGACCCGGCGGTCGGCCGCCGCGGTCAGGTCCACGGTGTCCAGGACGTCGGCGACCCGCCGGGCCGGTAGCGCGGCGGCGAGACAGAGGGCGGTCAGGTGCGTGCGGGCGGTGCGTCCGGGGTGGAACGCAGTCGCCTCCAGGACCGCGCCGACCACCGTGAGCGGTGCGGGCAGCGTGACGTAGCGGCGCCCGTCCACCACTGCCGTGCCGCTGTCCGCGCGGACCAGTCCCAGCAGGATGCGCAGGATGGTGGTCTTGCCCGCGCCGTTCGGCCCGAGCAGGCCGGTGACCTGGCCCGGGGGCGCGGTGAACGACATGCCGGACACCGCGGTGACGCGGCCGAACGACTTGGTCAACCCGGCAACCGTGATCATGCCGGCAAGCCTCGCCCGCGGGGCGGGCTGGAGTCTTGGACCCGGGGGCCGGACCGTGCCTCCACCCACGGGTGGAGGCGTGCCGCGGGGCTCCCGGGTCACAATGCTCACCATGGGACGGTGGCGTTTCGTGATCGGCCTGGTGCTCGGCGCCTACGTGCTGTGGGGCGTCGTCGCCTGCGTCATGACCACCGCGGGCCGGCCGCTGACGACCGTCGTCGTGCTCGTCCTGTACTCCGCCGGGGTCGGCTGCGCCTACCTGGGCTGGCGGCGGGCCCGCGCGGCGGACTGGCTCGCCGCCGCGGTGGTCATCGGGCTGGTCGCGCACGCGTACCTCTCCTACACCGGGCTGACCGCGCTGTTCTTCGCCGTCTTCGCCGCGCCGCTGCGGCTGCCGTTGTGGCGCGCGGTGACGCTGACGGCCGTCGTCATCGCCGGCTTCGTGTCGGTCTCGCTGCTGACCGGCCTGCCGGCCGGCCCGATCTGGGGCGTCGCCGCGGGGCTCGGCTGGACGATGATGTTCGGCGCGATGCTGAACCAGCTGAGCGTGACCCGGCAGCAGGCCGCGGAGCTCGCGGCGTCGCGGGTGCTCGACGAACGCCAGCGGCTCGCCCGCGAGATCCACGACGTGCTCGCCCACGCTCTGGCCGCCCAGGCCGTCCACCTCGAGGGCACCCGGATGCTGCTCGCCGCCGACGGCGACCGGGGCGCCGCGCTCGACCGCGTCACCCAGGCGGTGGCGATGGCGCGGGCCGGCCTGGAGGAGACCAAGCGCGCCGTCGCCGCGCTGCGCGGTGAGTCCCGCCCGCTCGCCGCGGAGCTGGACGCGCTGGCCACCCAGTTCCGCCGCTCGACCGGAAACCCTTGCGCGGTCGAGATCTCCGGTGAACCGGACGCGCTCGCCATGGAGACGCGGCTGGCCGTTGTGCGGACCACGCAGGAGGCGCTCACCAACGTCCACAAGCACGCACCCCACGCGTCGGTGACCGTCGCCCTGCGGTGCGCGGACGGGCGGTGCGAGCTCGACGTGCACGACACCGGTGGCGCGCCGGGCGCGCTGGCCGGCGCGGGCAGCGGCTACGGCCTGGTCGGCATGCGCGAGCGTGCCGAGCTGATCGGCGGGTCGCTGTCCGCGCAGCCGCACGGCGACGGTTTCCGGGTTCTGCTGCGGGTTCCCGCGTGACCGCGCGCGTGCTGGTGGTCGACGACCAGACGGTCGTGCGCGAGGGTCTGGTGCTGATCCTGGGCATGCTGCCCGGCGTCGAGGTCGTGGGGTCCGCCGTGGACGGTGAGCAGGCGGTGCGGCTGGTGGCCGAGCTGAGACCCGACGTGGTGTTCATGGACCTGCGGATGCCGCACGTCGACGGCGTCGCCGCGACCGGTCGGATCCGCACCGAGTTCCCGGACACCCAGGTCGTCGTGTTGTCCACGTACGCCGATGACGACTCGGTGTTCGCGGCCGTGCGGGCGGGCGCGCGCGGCTACCTCACGAAGGACGCGCCGAGCACCGAGCTCGCCGAGGCCATCACGACCGTGTGCCAGGGCGACGCGCACTTCGACCCCGGCGTGCAGCGGCGACTGGTGTCCCTGGTCGGCCAGCCGGCGCTGACCCAGCGCGAGCGCGACGTGCTGCGGCTGATCGCGGCCGGACGGTCCAACGTGGAGATCGCGGACCGGCTGCACATCGCGCAGGCGACCGTGAAGACCCACATCAACAACCTGTTCGCGAAGATCGGCGCCCGCGACCGCGCACAGGCGGTCACCTATGCCTTCCGCCACGGCATCACCGCCGTACCCGAGTAACGAGCCTCCGACTCCGGCCGACGGGTATCACGGACCCGCCGGTGACGGCTGGTGTCTCGCGTCCTTCGACGGAAGGGGAGCCATGGCGCTCGAGTCGGCGCGGTTGCGGGGAGACCCGGTGCTGGAGCGGATCGCGGCCAACGACACGACGGCGTTCCTCCGGTTCGGAGCCAAGGGCGAGCACGTGCGGAAGGTGCAGTTCGCGCTCATCGACCTCGGCTTCGACATCCCGGACGGCGCGACGGGCAACTTCCTGCAGCAGACCAGCGCGGCCGTCGTCGCGTACAAGACCGCCCGGGGGCTGGTCCCCAACGACCCGGTGGCCGGCGTCGGGACGGTGACCACTTTGGACCGGGAGTGGGCGACGCCGTTCGCCGACCGGGACGAGTGGCTGTCCTGGCAGACCCGGGCGATCCCGGAGTTCAACTTCACCCGCGCCGACGAGCTCGCCCGCCGGCAGGCCGGCCGCGGCTTCGTGCTGAACCCGTTGTCCGCCTTCCTGCCGGCGACGTTCCGGGACGGGATCTTCGCCGCACTGGCGGGGTTGCTCGACCCGGCCGGTTCGCCGCTGGGCCGGTTCACCCCCTCCGCGACGTGGGGCGCGAGCCCGCTGGACACGTTCCACTGCCACGTCGTCATCGACGCGGCCAACGTGACGCCGGCGTGGCAGGGGTTCCAGGGCTTCTCCCGGGCGATCGACGATCGCGCGATGACGATGATGCGGCAGGCCGACCAGGCCGGCCCCGAAGGCACGCCGGCGTGGACGGCGGCCTACCGCGCGCTGCTCCTCGCGCCGGGCGACCCCGGTTTCACGCAGCGGATCACCAACCTCCTCGACGACATCCTGCGGGAGTCGCAGAACACCGGTGTGCCGGTGCGGCTCCTCTGGCACACCTTCGAGCACGACATCTGGCGCCCGGTCGACGTCGGCTCGCACGATGCCCGGCGGGCCTGGTGGAACGTCATCGCCCCCACCGCGGGGCCGGTGACGCAGTGGCCCTTTCCCGTCACGGACGCGGCGTTCGTCGCCAACGTCGCGCAGCTGCTGGAACTGGGCGTGATCGTCGACAAGGCGGGCACGGTCACCGTCGCGGCGCCGACCCGCACCGAAGCGGCCGTCCTCGCGGGCCTGGACAAGAAACGCATCGACGACGCGACCTGAGGCCGCATCGACAGTCTTCCTCCATTTAGCTATAGTGCTAGTTAGCTAGATAAATGGAGGTACTCGTGATCGAGTTCTACCTGGACGGCAGGTCCAAGCTGTCGCCCTACCAGCAGCTGGTCCAGCAGGTGCGACATGCCCTGCGGCTCGGCCTGCTGGACAAGGGCGACCAGCTGCCGAAGGTCAAGGACGTGGTCGCCACCCTCGCGATCAACCCGAACACCGTGCTCAAGGCCTACCGCGAGCTGGAGCACGACGGGCTCGTCGCGGCCCGGCCCGGCGTGGGGACCTTCGTGACGGCGACGCTGGGCGGCGCCCCGCCGGCCGCACTCGGACCGCTGCGCCAGGACCTGCACCGCTGGCTGGCCAAGGCCCGCAAGGCCGGCCTCGACGAAGAGGGCATCGAGGCCCTGCTGATGTCCACGTTTCGCGGCTCAGCGAGAGAGGACATAGCGTGACCGTCCTGCGCGCCCAGGGACTGGGCAAGAAGTACAAGCGCACGTTGGCACTGACCGACTGCACGCTCGACATCGAACCCGGCCACGTGACCGGGCTCGTCGGGCCGAACGGCGCGGGCAAGTCGACGCTACTCAACATCGCCTCCGGCATGCTCGAACCGACCACCGGCACGATCGAGGTGTGCGGCGGCGTGCCGGGCAGCGGCCCGGCACAGCTGGCCAAGGTCGGCTACGTCGCACAGAACACGCCCGTCTACGCCAGGCTTACCGTCGAGGACCATCTGGACCTCGGTGCCCGCCTCAACCCGGGCTGGGACGACGAGCTGGCCCGTCGCCGCATGGAGCGGACCGGGCTGGACCCGAAACAGCACGCCGGCAAGCTCTCCGGCGGCCAGCGCGCCCAGCTCGCGCTCACGATCGGCATCGCCAAGCGCCCCGAGCTGCTGCTGCTCGACGAGCCGGTCGCCGCGCTCGACCCGCTCGCGCGCCGGGAGTTCCTGCAGGACCTCATGGAGGCGGTCGCCGAGGGCGGGCTGTCCGTCGTGATGTCCTCCCACCTCGTCACCGACCTGGAACGGGTCTGCGACCAGATGATCGTGCTGGTGGACTCCAAGGTGCGGATCGCGGGCGAGGTCGAGGAGCTGCTCGCGACCCATCACCGGCTGACCGGCCCGCGCCGCGAGGTGGACACCCTGCCGCAGGACCAGCACGTCATCTCCGCCCGCCACACCGACCGGCAGACGACCGTCGTCGTCCGCACCGAGGCGCCGATTCTCGATCCCATGTGGACAGTCGGCGAGCTCACGCTCGAGGACGTCGTGCTCGAGTACATGAGCAACTCCGCTCCCGCCCGTCCCGCCCTGGAGGTACTGCGATGACCTGGTTGACCTGGCGCCAGTTCCGCGTGCCCGCGCTGTCGGTGTTCCTCGGCGTGGTCGCGATCGGGGTGGTCCTCGCGATCAGCAGGCCAGGACTGGTCGGCCGCAACGAGTTCAACGACGAGGACGCCCTGTTCAGCGGCACCGTCCTGCTGATGTACCTGCTGCCCGCGGTCGTCGGCGTGTTCTGGGGCGTGCCCCTGGTCTCGCGTGAGCTGGAGAGCGGCACGCACAGCCTGGTGTGGAACCAGACCGTCACCCGCCGGCGGTGGCTCGGCACCAAGCTCGGCGTCGGCGTGCTGGCCGCCATGCTCGCGGCGGGCCTGCTGAGCCTGGTGGTCACCTGGTGGGCCAGCCCCATCGACGCGCTGGGGATCCAGAGCACGAACCGCGGCCTGCTGAACCGGATGACGCCGGTGGTGTTCGCCGCACGCGGCCTCGTGCCCGTCGGCTACGCCGCGTTCGCGTTCGTCCTCGGCGTCGCGGTCGGCATCGTGCTGCGCCGCACGGTGGCCGCCATGGCGGTGACCCTCGTGGTGTTCGCGGCGGTGTTGGTCGCGATGCCGTTCCTGGTCCGCCCGTACATCCTGCCCGCGCTGGAGGAGACGGTCACGATCACCGACACGAACATCGTGGGCATCCGGGGCACCGACAAGGGCGTCGTCGAGTCGGTGAGCGTGCGGGAGCCCGCCGGCGCGTGGGTGCTGACCAACGAGACTCTCGACCCGTCCGGCAACCCGGTCTCGCCGCTGCCCGACTTCGTCGGGGGCTGCCTGCCCCGGCCGGGGGGCGAGCCCGCGCTGCCACCCCGCGGGTCCCTCGGCGCATGCATGGCGCAGCTGGGTGAGCACGGCTACCACCAGCACGTCGCCTACCAGCCGGGCTACCGCTTCTGGCCGCTGCAGTGGGTCGAGCTGGCGCTCTTCCTCGCACTGTCCGCCTTGCTCACGTGGTTCTGCTTCCGGCGCCTGCGCCACCTGTCCTGATCCGTTCACCCTGGGGGAATCTTCATGCGCACCATCGCGATCGCCGTCGCACTGACGGTCGTCGCTCTGTCCGTGTCGGCCGCCGCCGCGGACACCGCACCGTCCCTGCTCGAGCCGTCCGGGCGCCATCCGGTCGGTACCACGTCGCTGTACCTGAAGGATGTGTCCAGAGTGGACCCGTGGGTGCCGTCGGTGCCCTACCGGGAGCTGATGGTCTCGGTCTTCTACCCGGCGGCCCCGTCCCACGGGCGGACGCGGCAGTTCATGACCGCGCCGGAGGCCCGGGCCGTGCTCGACGAGGCCGGCGTCACCGACGTGCCGCCGACCGCGCTCACCACCGTCCACACCGACGCCGTGGTCGACGCGCGGCCGGTGGGCCGGCGGCACAGCCTGCCGCTGGTCGTCCTGTCCCCCGGGTTCAAGCGGCCGCGTGCCGAGCTGACCTCGCTGGCCGACGACCTGGCGAGCCACGGCACCGTCGTCGTGGTGGTCGACCACACCTACGAGAACGTGGCGACCACCTTCCCCGGCGGGCGGGTCACCGGCTGCGCGGCGTGCGGGGACTACGACCCGGCGTTCTGGGAGAAGCTGCAGCGGGGCCGGGCCGCCGACGTGTCGTTCGTGCTGGACGAGCTGACCGGGTCGCACCCGAAGTGGCGGGGCGCCGCGCTCGTCGACGCGCGGCGGATCGGCATGGCCGGGCACTCCGTCGGCGGTGCGAGCGCGATCAACGCGATGGTCACCGACCCCAGGATCCGGGCGGGGATCGACATCGACGGCACCACCAGCGACCCGCTCCTGTCCCCCGGCCTGGATCGGCCGTTCCTGTTCCTGGGGCGGCAGGACATGTACACCCCGGGCACCGGCGACGAGTCGGACACGTGGGACCGCGACTGGGCGCAGCTGACCGGGTGGAAGCGCTGGCTCGTGGTGGCCGGCATGGCGCACCCGTCGTTCACCGACATCGGTCTGGTCGGCGAGCAGCTGGGCCTCGACTTCGGCGCGACCACACCCGCGGCGCGTGGCGCGGACATCACCCGGGTCTACGTCAGGGCGTTCTTCGACCGGCACCTGCGTGGCGATCGGGAGCCGCTGCTGGACCGGCCCTCGCCGCGATACCCGGAGGTCCTCTTCGCCCGGTGAGCCGTGCTTTGCTGGAAATGGGTGGCCTCGCCCGATCGTCCGCGGTGATACTGCTGGAGTCGATGTTCGCCGGTATCGACGACTTTCCCTTCGCCAGCAAGGGCTGTGCCTGGTGGCGGTGCACGACCTCGTGGTTCACCTGGCAGAAACCTGCTGGGAGCCCGAGCATCTCGGCCCGCCACATCTGGTGTCCACCGAGTGGACCGCAGACCTCGCGGCCAAGCCGAACTGGTTCCCCCGCACAGGTTCCGGGGCAGGGTGCGGTCGTCGCGTTCGCGGCTTCGGTGCTCCTGGTGTCGGTGGTCCAGTCGATCAAGGCGGCGCGCGGTGGTTTTCCCGCAACGGCTGGGACTTCCGCTGCGCGGTGGCCTTCGACGGCGGCTCGGCGATCGGTTCAGGGCGTGTCGGCCAGGTAGGCGTCCTCGGCGGCGTAGTCCAGCATCGGCGCGAAGACGTCGTGGTCGAAGGCCGGCGGTTGCCGGTCGGCGACGGTGACCAGCCAGTCCACCTCGGCGGCCACGGTGGTCGCGTAGTCGCCGGCGGGCCGGTAGCCCAGCCGCGCGGCCGCGCTCGTGTCCAGCCGGATACCCGGTACGCGGTCCCACGGATGCTGCCCGAGCCCGGCGGGTGCGCGCTCGTCGAGCAGCACCTCCTCCCACTGGTGGCCGAGCCGCCCGGCGACGGTTCGCGAGATCTCCAGCGCGCTCGGCGCGTCGGGGTCCGCGCAGTTGAGCACCCGCGCCCCGGGATCGTTCGCGACGACCTCGATCAGGGCGGCGACATTGGACGCGGCACTCGGGTGGTCGACACCGCGGCCACCGCGGGCCAGGACCACGACCGGGCGCCGGTCGAGCACGCGCTTGACGAACACCCACTCGCCCGGCTTCGCCGACCCCTCTCCGTGCACTGTGGACGGTCGCAGGACCGTGACGGGGTGCCCGCTGTCCAGCAGGACCCGCTCCGCGGCGACCTTGTTGGCGCCATAGCCCTCACGGCTGCGGTACTCGATGTCCTCCCGCGGGGCCATGGTCGGCTGCGTCTCGCGGATCGGTCCGTCGAACTCCGGCTCGGCGGCCGAGTTCACGTGGTTTCCCGCCGCGTCGACGTAGACGGCCTTGCTGGAGACCATCACCGTGGACCCGACGTCGGCCAGGAGCGGCAGCAGGCCCCGGGCCTGCGCGGCGGTGAAGCACAGGCAGTCGACCAGCAGGTCGGCGCCCGCACCCACCACCGCCGCGACCTGCCCGAGATCCGCCCGATCAGCGGCGACGAACCGGCCCCCCGCCGCCACGACGTCGTCTGTCATCCGCGAACGATCGCGACCCACGACGGACACGTCCCACCCCGCGGCCAGCAACCGCCGCGCGACAGCCCGGCCGATCACCCCGGTGCCACCGAGAACCACCGCACGCGACATTGATCAAAGATACGACACCGCAAGAACTCGTCATGCGGACATCAAGCCCGCGCGGACGCGATGTGCGTCGGGGTGGCCGATCTCGTGGTAGATGTGCAGGGCTTCGCGCAGTGCCGCGGTGGCTCGGATGTGGCCGGTGGCCATCAGGGCGTGGGCGAGGCGCTCCAAGGACACGGCTTCCCAGTACCGGTCCCCCAGCCGGCGGTCGATGTCGAGGGATCCTTCGTAGTACCTCGCCGCGCTCGCGTCGCGGCGCAGGGCGCGTTCGATGTCGCCGAGGTTGAGCAGGACGTCGGCCTCGCCCTCCTGGTGGCCGATCGCCCGGTAGAGCTCCAGCGCCCGGGCGCACAGGGGCTGCGCGTCGTCATGGCGTGCCAGCAGGCACAGCTGGCGTCCCATCGCGTTCAGCGCGTCCGCGCGGCCGAGCTCGTCGTCGGAGTCGCGGATCAGCTCCCACGCGGTGCGGGCGTGGTTGAACGCGCGGTGATGCTTGCCGCGCGCTTCGAACACCCTGGTGTACGCGAGATGGTTCTTGAACGCTCCGCCGCTGTCGTGGCGGGCCTGGTAGATCTCCGCGGACCGGTCGAGCAGGTCGATCGCCTCGTCGAACTGGCCGAGCCTGGAGACCGCGGTCGCCAGGTGGCGGGTGATCACCGCCTCGCCGACGCAGTCACCCGCCTTGCGGACCGCCGCCAGTGCGGTGCGCAGGATGGCGACCCGCTCGGACCACCGGCCGGTGCGGCGAAGGAAGGTCGTGGACGCCCAGGCAAGCCGCCACGCACGGTCGGCGAGCCCGTGGTCGGCGGCGAACCCGACCAGCGCCTCCAGCGTGAGGTGCTCGGCGGTGAACCACGCGATGGCCGCGTCGTAGCCGTTGACGGCCGGGTTGGCCGCCCGGACCGCGGGGCCCAGGTCGCCGCGGCCGTAGCGGTGCGGCTGGATCAGCCGGTCGGCGAGCAGCGCCGTGCCGACGTAGTGCTCCACGAGGCGGACCGCCGCGTCGTGGCGCTCGGTGTCCGACCTCGCCAGCTCGGCGGCGTACGCGCGCAGCAGGTCGTGGAGGCGGAAACGGCCGGGCAGGTACTCGGTGACCAGGTGCGCGCCGGTCAGCTCGCGCAGCGCGGCCGGCACCTGGTCACCGGCGAGCGCCTGGCAGGCGGCCGGGCAGATGTCCGCGCCCGGATGGATCCCGAGCAGGCGGAACACCCGCGCGGCCTCGGTGCCGAGCACCGCGTAGGACCAGGAGAACACGGCGCGCAGGCTCAGGTCGGTGTCCCCGAGGTCCAGCACGTCCAGGCGGCGGTGCTCGTCGCGGAGCTCGCGGACGAGGCCGCTCAACGACAACGTCGGCTGGCTCGCGGCCCGCGCCGCGGCCACGCTGAGCGCCATCGGCAGGTGTACGCAGAGCCCGACGAGCTCGGCGGCCGCGTCCGGCTCGGCCTCGACGCGCACGCGGTCCACCCGCTCGGCGAGCAACGCGAGCGCGTCGGCGTCGGACAGCACGCCGAGCGCGATGCGGTGGGCGCCGTCGCGGACCAGCAGGCTGTCCATGCGGTTGCGGCTGGTGATCACCACGACGCACGTCGAGTTGCCGGGCAGCAGCGGGCGGACGTGCTCGCTCGAGCGCGCGTTGTCCAGCACGATCAACATGCGCCGCTCCGCGAGCAGGCTGCGGTAGAGGGCGCTCTTCGCGTCGACGTCGGCCGGGATCGCCTGCGCGGACACGCCGAGCGCCTGCAGGAAGCCGTGCAGCGCCTGGTCGGCGTCCATCGGCTCGTGCTCGTCGAAGCCGCGGAGGTTGACGTGCAGCTGCCCGTCCGGAAAACGGTCCCGCACGCGGTGCGCCCACGTCAGCGCGAGCGCGGTCTTGCCGATGCCGGCCATGCCGTCGATGGTCGCGACCACCAGGGTGGCCGGCGCCTGCGCGTCGATGAGCCGCGTCAGGCCGGCGAGCTCCGCGTCCCGCCCGACGAACTGCCGGGTGCTCGGCGGAAGCTGGTTCAACACCGGCGTGACCGCGGGCGGCGGCGGCATCGCGAGCACCACGGACTCGTCGTCCACCAGCCGGATCCACGCCTCCGCGTCGGTCTCCTTGGCGACGACGCGGATCCGGCGGTAGGCGGCGCGCTCGGCCGTCGCGCTGTGCCAGACGACCTCGTCGAAGAACCACTGGGACGTGATCATGGACAGCAGGCCGGTCGACCGCGCGTGCGCCTGCTTGAACTCCGCCGCGTCGAGCAGGCGGAACGCGAGGTTCACCGCCCGGGCGGTGACGCCGTGCTCGTCGTAGTGGAGCTCGCCGGCGTGCAGGGAGAGCCGCAGGCGGATGCACTCGCACTCGGGCCGGCCGGCGTTGTACTCGCGGAGTGCGGCGAGAAGCCGGTCGGGCAACAGCTCCACGAGCGGGCTCTTGGCCACCGTGGCGGGGATGACCACGAGGACGCCGTCGCCGCGGTCCTCGTGGTCGCACTCGTCCCAGGAGACCCCTGCCTCCTCGAGCGCCTGCGGCAGGGCCTCGTACAGCCCGCGGCGGACGGTGAGCTGGTCGGAATTGGACCGCTCGCCGAACGCGGTCACGTCCACGACGAGAACTGTCCGGTGTACCGCCGGTGGAGTCGGTCGATCATCAGGCCAGTCATGGCACGGCATCACGCATACACCCCCCAGGTGCATGTGCACATGCACGTGCATGCGCACAGCGTAACTGTGCACTGACGCGCCGAAGGCGTCAATATGGATCGAACCGGACCGCCACGCTGTGCGACGAGCGGCGCGGACCACGCGGCCAGCGGCAGAGCCGTGTCAGCCGGGCTATACCAGTGGCGCTTCGGTTCTCACGATGACATGAGCCGTGGCAGGAGCCGCCGGTTCCGGCATTTGCCCCGCCTCATCTTTGGAAGGTCTTAGCATTCCGCGCAGGCGGCGTCAGACCATCGGTTCCGGCTCGCGCAGCGGGTCCGGAACGTGCCGCAACAGCGCGGCGATCGAGAGGAAGTCGTCGAGTTCCGCGCGGCATTCGCGACATTCGTCCACGTGCTCCAGGACGACCCGCCGCTCGCATTCGTCGAGCTTGCCCAGGGCGAGGACGCCGAGGTTCACCCGGAGCACGTCGTGTTCCGTGCTGTGTTCCGCGCCGCTCATGGTCATGGCCTCCACGCTCGCACCTCGGATGTGGTGAATCGTCCAGTTCTCCTTCGGAGCGGCGGACTTCGCGGACTGGGTTGTTCCGGGACCGCTCCTTCGCCGCGGTGCATAAGGTGCGTTCATGACCGTGGAGAGGAAACTCCCGCTCAATACCGCACAAATGCGAAATTTGCGGAACTGGGCGGAGGGCGAGCGGGCGGACCGGACCATCGCCGTGGTCGTGGCGCCCGCACGGCCGGTGAGTCCGGCCGCCGCGCGGGCCGCGGTGACCGAGGTGGTCCGGCGGCACCGGGCGCTGCGCAGCCGCCTCGTCGAGGACGCGGACGGCACCGCGGCGCAGCAGGTGCTGACCGTGCCCGCCGCCGAGGCCGACCTCGCGCTGGACGAGGCCGACGCGCGCCCGGCCTACGCGCCCGAGCGGGTCGATCCGGCCGAGCGCGCGCTGCGCGGCACCCTGTACCTCTCCGGCGGCCGGGTCATGCTGGTGAAGCTGTCGCTCTCGCACCTGTTCACCGACGCGTTCGGCGCCCACGCCGTCATCCGCGAGCTGCGCGAGCTGCTGGCCGGCGAGCGACTGCCGGCCGAGCCCCGCCAGGCCGGCGAGGCGGGTGCCGACGCGGCCGCCGTCCGGCGCGACACCGAGCGCTGGAAACAGCTGCTGGACGCGGCGCCGAGGTCGGTCACCTACTCCGGAGTGGCCCGCGACGAGCACGAGAAGGCGCGGCTCGCGCGGCTGCCGCTCGCCCCCGAGGAGGACGCGCGGCTCGCCGAGGCCGGCCGGCGGCTGCGGGTCACGCGCTACGTGCTGTGGGCCACCGCGATCAGCGCGCTGGTGAGCCGGGTCAGCGGGCAGCACCGGCAGGTGTTCCGGTCGACCTACGCCAACCGGTTCGCCGCCGAGGACTTCCGCGTGGTCGACCAGCTCGCACAGGCCGTCTACGTGCCGGTCGAGGGTGAGGCGGGAGACAGCCTGCGCACCCGGGCCGAACGGATCGCCGAGGTCTCGCTGCGCACCTACCGGCGGGGCCACTACGACGCCAACGAGCTGCTGCGCTGGCTCAACGAGCCGGCGCGGTCGCGCGGCGCGGTGTTCCAGCCCGCGTTCGAGCTCAACTACGTGCCGGCCGCACCCGCCGAGGCCCGCGGCGACCTGCCGCCGGCGCCGCGGGGGTGCGAGCTGGTCGACGTCCGCGTCGACCCGCAGGCGGCCAAGGCCGACCTCGCGGTCGCGGTCTCGCACGTGCCCGGTCCGGGCCTGCGGATCCTCGCCCGGCGGCCCGTTAGCGGCCAGCGGGAGCCCGGCGCACTGGCGGCGGACTGCCTCGCCGTGCTGCGCGTGCTCTGCACGGACCCGGACACGCCGGTCACCGAGCTGCCGGTCGAGCCGTTCCCGGCCACCGCCGAGCTCCATGCCGGCCACCACAGCGGGACGCTCGTCGACCTGGACACGACGCGGCGGCTGGTGCTCTCGGTGCCCGGCGTCGAGTCGTGCGAGCTGGTGCCGCGCGGTGCCCGGCTGACCGCCCGGGCCACCGCGCACGTCCCGGTGCCGGACCTGCTGCGGGCGCTGCGGGAACGGCAGCCGTGGTGGTCCGGGTCCGTGGTGCCCGACGACGTGGTGGTCACGACGCCGGGCGGGTGAGCGGGTCGTGGTTCAGGCCCGCACGAAGGAGATCCAGCGGGACTGGACGTCGTCGACCAGGCCGGCCAGCTCGTCGGGATCGGCACCGGCGAGCATGGGGGCAGCCCGCCACGCGTCGAGGGTGCCGAAGACGAACGGCAGCTCGATGCAGTGGCAGGCGCCGAACGGGCTGCCCGGCGGCGACCAGGCGAACTCGTACCACTCGGGCGGGTTCCCCTGCCGGGCAAGGGAGTCCGCGAACTCGCGGCCCGGTGCGACGAAGTACTGCTCGGTCAGGGCGTCCGAGTGCGGGTCGAACGCCCGGCCCTCGTGCCGGGTGAAGGTCAGCATGATCCGGACGCCGTCGGCACCGCGCTCCCCCACGGTCCGCAGCGGGTCCCCGGCGACGAGGTCGCCGTCGGCGACGAGCTGGAACGGCGGTGCCACCCCGAGGTTCGCCCGGCGTGCCACGTCCTGCTGCGCGGCCAGGACGTCCGGCACCGGCACGTCCCGCAGGCGCGCCGCGTCGGTCAGGCCGAGCGACTCCAGGAGGAGCAGGGAGATCCGGGTCGCCTCGGCGGGTCGCTGCGGCAGCACCCCACCCGGCAGGCTCTGCAGGATCGCCTGCCGGAACAGCCCCCGCGCCGAGCCGCCGGACAGGAGCGCGACGACGGAGCACGCGCCGGCCGACTGGCCGGCGGCGGTGACCCGGTCCGGATCACCGCCGAACCCGGCGATGTGCTCGCGCACCCACCGCAACGCCGCGAGCTGGTCGAGCAGCCCGAAGTTGCCCGCACCGGCGTCGTCGGCCAGGTCCGCGAGGTAGGCGAAGCCCAGCGCTCCCAACCGGTAGTTGACGGTCACCACGACCATCCGGCCGCGCTCGGCCAGCCGCTCGCCGTCGTACCAGGCGAGCCCGCCCGAACCATTCGAGAAGCCGCCGCCGTGCAGGAAGACCAGCACCGGCAGGCCCGACGCCCCCTCCGGGGCCCACACGGTGAGCGACAGGCAGTCCTCGTCCTGCGGCATCGTCGCCGGACCGGTCACCCGCTCGAGGCGGGACGGCGGCTGCGGCGCGGCGGGTTCCGGTCCGGCCGCGGCGCGGTCCGGGAGGACCGGCCGGGGCGGGCCGAACCGGACGGCGGTCGCGAACCTCATGCCGGCACGAACCCGACGCTCGCGCCGAAGGCCTCGGCGGCCGGGACGAAGAACCCGTCCGGCATGTCGCGGGTCGCGATCCCGTTGCCCTCGACCAGTTTTCTGGCCAGGTGTAGGTCGATGACCGCGATGGTCTGCGCGGCGAGGAACGGCAGTGCGGGCGCCCGCTCCCCCGGCAGCACCTCCGCCAGCGTGGACTCCGGGACGATCTCGAACCGGCCGGACCGCAGCGCCAGCACCCGCTTCGGCCCGTCCACATGCGACCGTACGGCCATGATCAGCTCATAGCGTTCCACATAGGACTCCACCGCGTCGTCCGGCACGACGAGCAGCACGCTGTGCAGGCCGACGGCGCCGTTCGGGTGACTCGAGCAGGTGCGGCTGGTGGACGTACTGCGGCGTCAGGTGCTGACCCGCCTGGATGCCGACGCCCATCGCGCTGTCCACGCCGAGGTACACCCCGCGCGCCTGGACGGTCCGCACGCCGGCCGGGGTCTCCACGTCCCGCTCCAGCGCGCGCACGCCGGTCGACGGGAACCCCGCCGCGTGCCACCGCCGCTCGACCACCTCGGCGTCGCCTGCCCCGAAGGTCAGCAGCAGGCCGTGGTAGGTCTTGCTGAGCTCCTTGACGTGCCAGGGATCGGGCGCGTTCTCGTCGACGATGCCGAGCAGTTCCACGAAGGACTCGCCGAAGGCGGCGCACCGGTTCGCGGTGCAGGTGTAGGTCGCGATCGCGCCGTCGAGCTCGGCCGACAGCCGGTGCGCGGACGGCGGGCTGAGCGTGAACCCCAGGGCGGCGAACCGTTCGGCGGCCGCGTCGAGATCCGAGTTGAGCACCACGGTGTGGTCGAGATAGTCGATGTCCATGTCCCCAGGGTGCGAGCTCAATGGCGCGCCCGGCACGCATCGGAGCGATCCTGGCGGAATCCGACACGAACTACGATGTGCTGGTGTTCTCCGTCGACGAGCTCGACCTGCGGCTGATCCACGCGCTGCAGGTCGACGGGCGTGCGCCGTTCAGCCGGATCGCGGCGGTGCTGGGCACCTCCGATCGCACCGTCGCCCGTCGCTACGCCCGGCTGCGCGCCACCGGCCGGATGCGGGTGGTCGGCCTGCCCGACGCGAGCAGGCTCGGGCTCACCGAATGGTTCGTGCGCCTGCAGTGCGCGCCCGACACGGCCACCCGGGTGGCGGACGCGCTGGCCAGGCGGCGCCGACACGTCGTGGGTGAGCCTGACCTCCGGCGGGACGGAGGTCACCTGCATCACGCGCACGCGCGACCGCGACGAGACCGACAGCATGCTGCTGCACAAGCTGCCCAGGACGCCGCGGATCATCTCGGTGTCCGCGCACTGCATGCTGCGCGCGGTCGCCGGCACGCACGGCTGGCCGGGCCGCACCAGCGCGCTGACGGAGGCGGAGGTCGAGCGGTTGCGCTGGCGGACGTCCGAGGCCGACGGTCCGGCGGACCTCGACGAGCGGTTGCTGCCGGTGCTGGCCGAGGACGGCCGCGCCGACCACCCGACGATCGCCAGGGCCACCGGCTGGTCCGAGTCGACCGTCCGCCGCCGGCTGGACCGGTTGCGCCGCAACGGGCTCCTGTACTTCGACGTGGAGGTCGACCCGCTGCTGATCGGCTACGCCAGCGAGACGATCCTGTGGCTGACCGTCGCACCCGCCGAGCTCGGCACGGTCGCCGACGCGCTCGCGACCCACGAGGAGATCGCCTACGCCGCCGCGACCACCGGGCCGAGCAACCTGGTCGCCTTCGCCGTCTGCCGGGACCACAGGGCGCTGTACGACTACCTGGCCACGCGGCTCGGCACGCTGCCCGGCCTGCGGCACGTCGAGTCCGCGCCGGTCATCCGCCGCGCCAAACGTGGCAGCACCTGACACCCGCGACACCTCACTGGCCGGGACCGAGCTCCAGCACCACCGCCGTCCACGTCATCCCGACGCCGATGCCCAGCAGCAGCACGTGGTCGCCGTCGGCCACCTCGCCGCTGCGCAGCAGGTGGTCCAGCGCCACGATCTGGTCGCTCGCGCCGAGGTGCCCGACCCGCAGGCCCAGCTCGGTCATCGTCCGGTCCTCGGAGATGCCCAGCGGGCGCAGGATCTGCGTCTCGACCAGCCTGCGCCCGTAGTGCGGCGCGCAGATCCTCGCCAGGTCCGGGAGGTCGAGGCCGGCGTCGGCGAGCGCGGTCTTGACCACCGTCGACACCGCGTCGCCGTTGCGGGCGTTGACCTCCGTCGCGCTGCGCCGGGTCAGCCACTGCCGCTTGCGCTGCCGGATGTCGATCGGCCGGTGCGCCGCGACGCTCGCCATGCGGAACGGCTCGTCGCCGCGCTGCAGGCCCTCCAGCGACGGGTCGGTGAACGACGCGATGGACCGGATCCGCGCGATCCCCGGCCGCCGCGACAGCACCACCGCGCTGCCCGCGTCGCCGTAGACGATGCCGATGTCCGTGCTCCAGTGCGGAAACCCGGTCCCGCCGAACCGGTCGCCGGCGGTGATGAGCGCCGACTCGTGGTCGGGCCGGCCGCGGATGATGCTCGCCGCGACGTCGATGCCGGCGACCAGGCTGTTGCTCATCGCGCCGAGCTCGAGGGTCAGCCCCGGCCCGGCGCCGATGCCCAGCTGGTCGCGGACGTAGGAGGCGGCGTGCCAGAAGTCGATGCCGGAGTGGTAGATCCCGGCGTGCAGGCACAGCGACGGCTGGACCGCGTCGCCCGTGGTGGCGCGGACCTGGCGCAGGGCCTCCCGGCCGGCCCGCACGGCGAGCTCGGGCCCGTGCAGCTCGGCCACCGCGGTGGACAGCTGGCCGGTGCGGGCCGCGTCGTTCGAGGTGAACTCGCCGGCCGCGAGCGGCGCGGCGACCGGGGTCAGGGCACCGACGTCGCAGCCGATCCCGTTGACGTGCACGTCATCGAGCAGCACCCGCGGTCACCTCCCGGCGTACGAGTACGGCGTCGATCTCCATCAGCCCGTCGTCGAGGCGCAGCGCGGACCGGTGACGCACCCGGCGGCCGCGAGCTCGGCGGCCACGGCGTCGGCGCCGCCGCCGGCGAAGCGGTGGAAGCCCGCGAAGCGGGCGCGGCTCGGCGTCCGGTGCGGCAATGCCCAGGTGCGCCCAGCCGGTCTCGCGGTCCCAGCGGACGACCAGCCGGACGGTCCCGGTCGCCGGGACGGCGTCCACCCGACGGCGAAACACCTGCGTCAACGTCGTGTCGGTCAAGAGAACTTCCTTCCGCGCAGCGGACAGCTCGCCTCGGCGGGGTCCGCCAGATGCCGCGGAAACCTACCTCGATGATCATGCCAGGCTTCGCCCACCCCGATACCCACAGTGACGGACGCGGCTGCTAAGGAAGCGCGCCGAGATCGAGTTTTTCCTGATATAACAAGAGTTCCAGTGGATGTAGATCATGAGAGCAGTCTGTCGAGTTGTTGTTACGCAAAGTAGTCATGATCACTGATGGGCTACGCGATTTCGACCGCGTCAACTCCACGATCCGCTGCCGTCACCTACCCGACCGTGGGTGCTACCGCCGGTCCACAGTGGACAGCGAAGGTGATCTTTCGCACTGCTCGCGGGTGTTCCGGCGGGCGGACCGCGGGAATTCTCGGTGGCCGTCGAGCGTTGAGCAACTGAAGACTGAGCACGTTTCGACAGTAGGAGGCACGAGGTGGCGTTGGACCCGGAGGAGCTGTTCGAGGTCGACTCGGACGTCCCGGACCTGAGCGGGGCGGTGTTGCTGCACCACTTCGACGGCTTCATGGACGCCGGTTCCGCCGGCTCGACGCTGGTCGACCACCTGCTGGAGACCTACGAGCACCGGGTGGTCGCGCGTTTCGACATCGACGCTCTGTTCGACTACCGAGGGCGCCGTCCCACGATGACCTACGCCGGCGACCGCTGGGAGTCCTTCGACGCCCCCGAGCTGGTGGTCCACCTGCTGCACGACACGGACGGCACGCCGTTCCTGCTGATGACCGGCCAGGAGCCGGACCGGCGGTGGGAGGCGGTCGCGACGGCCGTGCGGGCGCTGGTCGAGCGGTGGGGCGTGCGGCTCACCCTCGGCTTCCACGGCATCCCGATGGGCGTCCCGCACACCCGCACGCTATCGGTGATCTCGCACGCCACGAGGCCCGAGCTGGTCATCGGAGAAGTCGCCGTTCAGCCGCGTGCAGGTGCCGGGTCACCTGTCGGCGCTGCTGGAGCTGCGCCTCGGCGAGGCCCGGCACGACGCCATGGGCTTCGCCGCCTGCGTCCCGCACTACCTCGCGCAGAGCACCTACCCGGCCGCCGCGCTCGCGCTGCTGGGGCCGCTGACGAAGTCGACGGGCCTGGTGATCAAGGCGGCCGGCCTCGACGAGTCGGCGAAGCGAACCGACGCCGAGATCGCCCGGCAGGTGGCCGAGTCGACGGAGGCCACCGAGGTGGTCGAGGCGCTGGAACGCCAGTACGACGCGTTCGCCGAGGCGTCGGCGAACCCTCGGAGAACCTGCTGGTCGCCGAGGGCGAGCCGACTGCCGAGCGCGGACGAGCTGGGCGCCGAGCTCGAGCGCTTCCTCGCCAAGCAACAGCCCGACAACTGATCAACCGGCGTGCCCGGTGATGCCCGCCAGGATCTCCGGCGGCGGGCTGGCGAACCGCCCGGCACGGCTGACGTGGGGCACGCCCTGGCGCGCGAGCAGCGCCGCGCCGTACAGGTGGTGCACGAGCGTGGTGACGGACGGGAGCACGGGCAGGCCGACGTCCGGCCGGCCGGACTCGGCGAGGAAGACGTCGAGGGCGCCCGAGGCGACCAGCACGACGTCGGCACCGCGCTCCGCCAGGGTGTGGACCGCGCTCTCGGTGGCGGTCAGCACCCGGCTCGCCAGGTCGGGGTCGTCGAAGGCGGCCACCACCATGGGCACGGTGACCGAGGCCGTCGCCGGGCGGACCATCCTGGACCGGATGCCGTACCGGGTCGCGAGCTCCTCGATCCGGGGCACGCCGCTGGCACCCGAGGTCACCACGCCCAGCCGCCAGCCCACCCGCAGCGCGTAGAACGCCACCGTCTCGAACAGGCCCACGACGGGCACGTCGAGCAGCTCCCGCGCCTCCCACAGGCCCGGGATCGAAGCCGTTGCCGACGGCGATGGCGTCCGCGCCGGAGGCCGCCGCGGACGCCATCGAACGCAGGATCGCCGGGAGGTCCAGCGCCTGCGCCGAGGCGAACCCCTTGCCGCTGATCTCGGTGTCCGGCAGCCGGAGCACCCGGATGTCGGCATCGACCGGCACCGACCGGACGAGGTGTTCCAGCCGGTCCTGGTAGCGCTCCATGCCCCGCAGGCGCCCGAAGCTCTGGTACGCCAGCGCCGGCCGCTCCCCCGTCATCGCGCCACCAGCGGAGCGGGTGCGCGCAGCGCGTCCAGCAGCACGTGGACGTCCGGCAGGTGTTCGAGGTCGCGCACTGTGGACGCCGCGGCCGCGAGGGCGTCCGGCTGCAGGCGCATCCCGCCCAGTTCCCGGAACTTCGCGTCGAGGTCCGAACGGGACAGTGGGCGCGCGGGCTCGCCGCGCGCCACCTCGACCATGACCTCGCCGGCCGGCCCGGCGCCGTCCGTCACGCGGATGCGGGCCGTGCCGTTACGGATCCCCGGGTCGGGCTCGACCCGGACCCGCCGGCGGGCGAACTCGGCGAGCGCCGGGTCGGCGATCCGCCCGGCGGTGAACTGGGCGAGACCGCACACCCGGTCCCCGAGCACGGCCGCGGTCACGTACCGGGTGGACAGCCGGGCCCGGAACGGCTCGTCCCACGGCACCCGCGCGTGCATCTCGAACGCCTGCGGCGAGACGTCGACGCGGACCTCCCGGATCTCGTCGGCCGGCGGGCAGCCGTCCGCGACGAGGTCGAGCAGCCCGGTGACCACCGGGATGAGGTGCACGGCGACCGGCCACGCGCGCTGCGAGATCTGCTCGAGCTCCCACCGGCTGCCCAGCCCGTCCAGCACGGCCGCCGGGTCGCCGCCCCCGGAGTAGGCCGCGTACAGACCGCCCTCCGGATGGGCCAGCATGTCCGACGACGCGGTGAAGCCCTCGGCGGCCAGCCGGGCGGCGAGGTAACCGGACAGCGCTCCCCTGGCCTGCTGGAACTTCATGGTCGGCGTGCCGAGGTGGGCGTAGGTGCCCGCGGACTGGCTGCCGGCGAGGCCGAACGCGTGGTTCTGCCGCTCGGCGTCCAGGCCGAGCAGCCGGCCGACCGCCGCGGCGGCGCCGAACGGGCCGGTCACGCCGGGCATGTGCCAGCCGCGCGACCGGAAGGCGGCCCGGTCCAGGCCGAGCCCGACCCGCGTGGTGACCTCCAGGCCGACCGCGACGGCGGCGAGGAACTCCGCGCCGCTCGCGTGCACCTGCTCGGCGGCGACCAGCGCCGCCGAGACCACCTCCGGCGTGACGTGACAGGTGGTCGGGCGGTGGATGTCGCACATGGTCAGCGCCGTGATCAGGTAGCCGTTGCCGAGCACCGCGCCCACCGGGGACAGCCGCGGGCCGCCGATGACACTCGCGTCGGCGGACGACCCGAGGCCGCGGGCGAACGCCAGCACCTGGGCGGCCTCGCTCGTGTCGTGGCCACCGAGCGCGTTGCCCATGGCGTCGGCCACGAGGTCGTGGACCCGCTCGCGCGTCGACGGTGGCAGGTCCGCGAAGCGCAGTGTTGCGGTGAAATCCGCCAGCCCGCGCGTGACAGAGGGCGTGCCGAGGCCCACCACCGCAGCGCCCATCGCCTGCCTCCGATCGTCGCCACCTGTGTATTGACGTCCGACACCCGCAGGGCGATAGTAGCATTATTGAGACTCCAGATCCCAATAATGGGTTCTACCCCGGAGGCGAGGCCAATGGCGACACGGCGTGTGGCGATCCTGGTTGTGGGGATCGGACTGGTGATGGCGTCGTGCGGGGAAGCGGACTCGGGGGACGCGGGAGGCGACGCGGAGAAGGTGCTGACCGTCGCCGTCGACACGATCGGCACCGGTGAGTGGACGCCGGCGCGGACCGGCGACGACATGCAGGCGATCAGCAAGCACCTGTTCAGCACGCTGACGCGGCTGGATCCGGAGACCGGCGACTTCGTCGGGCTGCTGGCCGAGTCCTACTCCATCTCCGACGACGGTCTGACGTGGACGTTCAAGCTCCGCAAGGACGTGCCGTTCCACGACGGCTGGGGAAACGTGACCGCCGAGGACGTCAAGTACTCCTGGGAGCAGTGGATCTCGAAGGACTCCAACCACGGCTACTCCGACGCGTTGAGCCAGGCGGTCGACGGCAGCATGGACAACTTCAAGGTCGTCGACGACCTGGAGTTCACCGTCACGGCGACCGAGCCCGTGGTGACCCTCGACGTGATCCTTTCCGACAGTGGCAACGGTTTGCAGGTGGTACCGAAGAAGTACTACGAGCAGGAAGGCGCCAAGGCGAACGAGCATCCCATCGGGACCGGCCCGTGGAAGTTCGTCAGCTACGAGCTCGGTGTCGAGGCCGTGTTCGAGGCGGTCAAGGACCACTTCTACAAGGCGCCGAAGTTCGACAAGGTGGTACTCAAGGAGGTCCCGGACTCCGCGGCACGGCTGACCCAGCTGCAGAGCGGCGCGGTCGACATGGCCCTGCTCGACTCCGGGCTCATCGGCGAGGCGACCGCGGCCGGCCTGGAGATCCGCACGATCCCGGACGTCGGCAACGCGTTCGTCATCCTCGGCGGGTCCTACTGGGGCAGCGACAAGCTCGACCGCAAGGCGCCGTGGATCCAGGCCGACAACCCCGAGAAGGGCAAGGCGATCCGCGAGGCGATGTCGCTGGCCATCGACCGCGACCTGATCCTCAAGAAGGTCCTGGGTGGACAGGGCGCCGCGGCCACCGGACCGGTCATCCAGTCCGAGTCGGTCCCCGCCCTCCGCGACCCCGACGCGAAACCGCCGGAGCACGACACGCGCTCTGGCGAAGCAGAAGATGGCCGAGGGCGGCTATCCGAACGGGTTCGACATCACGCTGTTCATGTACCCCGACTACATCGACCTGCCCGCGATCGGCGAGTCCATCGCCGGCATGTGGGAACAACTCGGCATCAAGGTCAAGCGCATGCCGGGCGAGGAAGGCACCCTCGACGCCAAGCTCGACAAGACCGACACCAGCGGCTGGGCCTGGGTCAAGATCGCCGGACTGAAGAACAACCCCATGACCCAGCTCAACGGCTACCTGTCGACGCGGGAAAACGACCACAAGTTCTTCCACCCCGCCATCGACGACGGTTTCCAGCGCGGCATGGCCGAACCCGACAAGGACAAGCGCGACGCGATCACCCGCGACATCATCTCGGCGCTACGGGATGACTACGTCGCCCTGACGCTGTTCACTGTGGACCTGCCGTTCATCGTCGGTCCCAAGATCGGCGACTGGAAGCCCGTCCCGGGCCTCGACGAGATGACCGGGCTCGAGACCGTCACCCCGAAGGGTGGTTCGTGACCGGGTCAATCCGTCCGATTCGCTGATATAGTGCCATTAATGAGATGACATGTCCCAACTTGGCCGACTGGAGGTCGGGAGTCATGAGAAGTAAGGCGCTCGAGGGTGTTCGGGTCATCGACCTCACGCAGTTCGAGGCAGGGACGACCGCGACCGAGATCCTGGCCTGGCTCGGCGCGGAGGTCATCAAGGTGGAGCGGCCCGGCCAGGGCGAGCAGGGCCGGGCCGCGAACCGGGAGAAGCCCGACCGGGACGCCTTCTACTTCATCCTGCTCAACGCCAACAAGCGGAGCGTGACGCTCAACCTGCGCAGCGACAAGGGCAAGGAGATGTTCACCGACCTGCTGCGCAACGCCGACGTCGTGGTGGAGAACTTCGGCCCCGGCTCGATGGAGCGCCTCGGCTTCGGGCCCGACGAGGTCATGAAGATCAACCCGAAGATCATCTACGGCCGGATCAAGGGCTTCGCCACCGGCAGCCCGTACGAGAACTTCCTGGTCTTCGACGCGGTGGCGCAGGCCGTCGGCGGCTCGACGGCGGTGACCGGCGAGTCGATGGACCGCCAGCCGGTGAAGCCGGGGCCGAACCTGGCCGACACCGGGTCGGGCATCTACTGCGCGGTCGGGATCCTGGGCGCGCTGTACGACCGGGAGCACAGCGACCAGGGCCAGGTCGTCGAGATCGCGATGCAGGACGCGGTGATCAACTTCTGCCGGATCCTGTACGCCCAGGCGTTCCGGCAGGGCAGGCCGGCCGAGCGGACCGGGGCGAAGGGCGCGCTCCGGTCGAACTCGCCCAGCGGGCTGTTCCAGTGCGCACCCGGCGGCCCGAACGACTTCGTGCACATCTACGGCAGCCGCAACAACGACGTCGGCAACCAGCAGTGGAACCGGCTGCTGGAGACCATCGGCCGCGAGGACATGATCGGCGACCCCCGAATGGAGACCCCCGAGCTCCGGTTCAAGCACAACGACCTGGTCGAGGAAGTGATCCACAGCTGGAGCATGACCAAGACCAAGCGGGAGGTCATGGAGATCCTCGGTGCGGCCAAGATCCCGGTGGGCGCCGTCTACGACACCGACGAGCTGCAGCAGGACGAGTTCCTGCGCAAGCACGAGACCTTCGTGACCGTCGACCACCCGGTGTGGGGCGAGCTGACCATCCCGGGCTCGCCGATCCGGATGTCCCGGTCCCCGGTCGAGGTCAAACCGGCTCCGCTGCTGGGTCAGGACAACCTCGACGTCTACCAGACGGTGCTTGGTCTGTCCGAAAAGGACGTCAAGGAACTGCAGCAGGACGGCATCATCTAGCCACCGCGACACGTACCTCCCGGCCCGCCCGCGCCGTATGGTCGAGGGCGGGCACTGGGAGGCGCTGTGGTCGACTCGGCTGACGTGGTCGTGGTGGGTGCCGGGGTGATCGGTTCGGCGGTCGCCTACGAGCTGGCGCGGCAGGGCCTGCGGGTCGTGGTGGTCGACAAGGGCGCGGGCGCGGGTCAGGGCTCGACGAGCGCGTCGAGTGCGATCATGCGGTTCCACTACTCGACCTTCGACGGCGTCGTGGCGGCGTGGGAGTCCGCGCACTGCTGGGCGGAGTGGGCGGGCCACCTCGGCGCGCCGGCCGGGTCGCCGTTGGCGCGGCTGCGCCGGACCGGCGTGGTCATGCTCGACGCCCCCAACTCGAACCGGGAGCGGACGGTCGAGCTGTTCGGGCGGGTCGGCGTGCCGTTCGAGGACTGGGGCGCCGACGACCTGCGCCGGCGGGTGCCGGCACTGGATCCGGGCAGGTTCTGGCCGCCGAAGCGGCTGGCCGACGAGGCGTTCTGGACCGAGGCGGACGGCGAGCTGGGTGCGCTGTACACCGCGGACGGCGGCTTCGTCGACGACCCGCTGCTGGCCGCCCGCAACCTCGCCGCGGCCGCCGCCCGCCGCGGCGCCCGGTTCGAGTTCCGCCAGGCGATCGAGGAGGTGCGGCGCTCCGGCGACCGCGTGGCCGGCGTGACCCTGTCCGGTGGGCGGCAGGTCGCGACCCCGGTCGTGGTGAACTGCGCCGGCCCGTGGTCGGGCGCGGTGAACGCGCTGGCCGGGGTGGGCGCGGAGTTCACCATCACGGTGCGGCCGCTGCGCCAGGAGGTCCACCACGTCACCGCGCCACCCGGCTACCACGACGGTGACCGCCCCGGCCCGGTGATCGCCGACCCCGACCTGGGCATCTACGTGCGTCCGGCGGCCGGCGACGCGATCCTCGTAGGCGGCACCGAACCCGAGTGCGACCCACTGGACTGGATCACCGACCCCGACGACGCCGGCCCCGGACAGACCGCGAGCGTGTTCGAGACCCAGGTGACCAGGGCAGCGCGCCGCTTCCCCGGGCTGCGGGTGCCCAGCCGTCCCAAAGGGATCGCCGGGGTGTACGACGTGGCGTCGGACTGGACCCCGATCTACGACCGCACCGACCTGGACGGCTACTACGTCGCGATCGGCACCAGCGGCAACCAGTTCAAGAACGCACCCGTCGCCGGGCGGATGATGGCCGCCCTCGTCACCGCGGTCGAGAACGGCCACGACCACGACGCCGACCCGGTCACCTGCACCGGCGAGCACACCGGCCACCGGATCGACCTCGGCACGTTCTCCCGCAGGCGCCCGGTCAACCCGTACTCCACCGGCACCGTGATGGGCTGACGGCGCTCACTGGTGGACCTTTTGTGTCAAGGCTTGCCGGCCTGGAGCGGCTCAGTGAGCGACACCCCACGCGCCGACGCCCGGGCACGCGAAACCTACGACGCCCGCGCCCGCGGCTGCCGCCACCCCCACGCAGCAAGAATCCTCGCCCAAGCCTGGACCAGAATCCTCTGGCGCTGCTGGCACGAACGACAGCCCTACGACCCCGACCGACACGGCCGACTCAACAACGTCCAACAACAGGCCGCTTGACATAGGGCGCTCAGATCAGACCGGCGTGGCGGGCCCACCGGTACTTCGCGCCGAGCACCGCGACCGGGAGCTCGGTCGTGTAGGGATAGGCGGCGACACCGTGCTCGAAGAGGTACGCGCTCGCCGCCTCGACCTCGACGTCGCCGGACAGCGAGGCCACCACCGGCTTGTGGATGCCCCGCTCGCGGTACTCCGCCACGACCTCGGCCACCAGCTCGGCGAACACCCTCGGCGGGGTCACGATGGTGTGCCAGTAGCCCAGCACCAGCGCGTGGATGCGCGGATCCTCGAGGCCGAGGCGGATGGTCGCCTCGTAGGTCGACGGTGGCTCGCCACCGGTGATGTCGATCGGGTTGCCCGCCGCCCCGAACGGCGGGATGAACGCCCGGAACGACTCGTCCAGATCCGGCGGGATGTCCATCAGGGACAGTCCCTCCGCGACGCACGCGTCGGACAGCAGCACACCGGAGCCGCCCGCGCCGGTGATGATCACGACGTTGTCGCCCGCGGGGGTGGGCAGCAACGGCAGCGCCCGCGCGTACTCCAGCATGTCGCGCAGGCCCGGCGCCCGCACGACACCGCACTGCCGCAGGATGTCGTCGTAGATCCGGTCGTCGCCGGCGAGCGCCGCGGTGTGCGAGCGCGCGGCCCGTGCCCCGGCCGCGGTGCGGCCGGCCTTGAGCACCACGACCGGTTTGTGGCGCGAGATCCGCCGGGCGGCGTCGGCGAAGGCGCGGCCGTCCTTGAGATCCTCGAAGTGCATGGCGACCAGCTCGGTGTTCGGGTCCTCCTCGAAGAACGTCAGCAGGTCGTCCTCGTCGATGTCGGCCTTGTTCCCGACCCCGACGATCGCGGACACGCCCATCTTCGTGGCGCGGCTGAACCCCAGGATGGCCATGCCGATGCCGCCGCTCTGCGACGTGAGCGCGACCTTGCCCGCCACGTCGTACGGCGTGCAGAACGTCGCGCAGAGCTTCTCGGGTGTGTAGTAGTAGCCGTAGATGTTCGGGCCGAGGATCCGCACGCCGGACGCGCGGGCAATCGCCACGATCCGCTCCTGCAGCTCCACCTCGCCGGTCTCCGCGAACCCGGACGGGATCATGATCGCGCCCGCGATGCCCGCCGCGGCGGCCGCTTCCAGCGCGGCCGGCACCCGCGGTGCGGGGATCGCGAACACGGCGACGTCGACCGGGCCGGGCACCTCGCCGATGCCGGCGTAGGCGGGCAGGCCGAGCACCTCGCACGCCTTCGGGTTGATCGGATAGATCGTGCCCTGGTAGCCACCGTCGAGGAGGTTGCGCAGCACCGAGTTGCCGATCTTCCCCGCCTCGGCGCTGGCGCCGATCACCGCGATCGCGCGCGGGTGCATGATCCGGTTCATCGACGCCAGGATGTCCTCGCGGGCGGGCGAGGCGACCCGCGGCGGTGGCGCCGCGTCGACCACCAGCCGCACGTCCACGGCGGTGACACCGCGCGGGGAGGCCAGCACCGGGTTGAGGTCGATCTCGGTGATCTCCGGGAAGTCGGCGGCCAGCTCCGACACCCGCGCGATGACCGCCGCGACGCCGTCCTTTCCCACCGCCGCACGGCCGCGCACACCGTCGAGCAGGCGCCCGGCCGCGGTCGCGTCCACCATGGACAGTGCCTCGGCGGCCGATACTGGCGCGAGCCGGAAGGTCACGTCGCCGAGCACCTCGACCAGGACGCCACCGGCACCGAACGCGACCACGGGGCCGAAGGCCGGGTCGGTGGTGGCGCCGACGATCAGCTCCACGGCGTCCACACCGGACACCAGCTGCTGCACCAGGACGCCCGTCACGACCGCGTCGGCGCGGTACTCCTTGGCGTTGCGCAGGATCTGCTCGTAGGCCTCGGCGACCGCGCGGGCGCCGGAGACCCCGGCGATGACCCCGTGGGCTTCGCTCTTGTGCGAGATGTCCGGCGAGACGACCTTCAGCACGACCGGCGAACCGATCCGCTCGGCGGCCGCCACCGCGTCCACCGCCGAGGTGGCCAGCTCCTCGCCCGGCGTGGCGATGCCGTAAGCGGCGACGATCTCCCTCGCCTCCTGCGGCAGCAGTGCCGTCCGGCCCTCGGCGAAGGCGGTGTCCAGGACCCGCCGCACGGTCGTCCGGTCGTTCACGCCGGTGCCCCTTCCGCCAGCCGCGACGCCGGAACGCGCAGCAGGTCCCCGACCTCACGCACGTCCTCGACCTGGTCCAGCCGCCCGACCAGGGCGGCGAGCTCGGCCGCCTGCGCCGCGCCGATCACCGGCGACGCCCAGTAGGCGAACTTCTCTCCCAGCTCGCCGGGTGCCAGCGGGTTGTCCGGGTGGCCGGGCGGGAAGACCATCCGGCCGGAGTAGGACCGGCCGTCCCAGGTTCGCAGCACCACCTGGGACGGGTTGGCGCCGATGTTCGCCCGCTTGATCGCGTCGAACTCCGGGTCGCCGATGGTCGTGACGCGCGAGCACAGGTCGGCCAGCACCGGGTCGGCCTGCCGCTCGGGGGTGTACTGCTCCCAGGTCACCTCGCCGTCCAGCGCGGCCACCGCGATGTTGTACTCGAAGTCGATGTTGCGGGTCAGCGAGCGGGACAGCAGGCGCTGCTCCAGCGTCGGGATCCGGACCTCGATGCCGCGCAGCTCCGCCGCGGTCAGCCCTTCGGCGGCCATGATGTCGTGCATCGTGGCGATCGCCGTGTGGGTCGGCCGGCCGGAGGCGTAGCGCTTGAAGGTGTCCGCCAGGATCTCGAACCGCACACCCAGGTCCCGGGTCAGCTCCGCCGGGCGTTCCTCGCCGGGTACGAACGCCTCGAACACGCTGTAGGGCGGCTCCAGCACGCCGAAGACACCGCCGTAGCCGGCTTGCGCGAGGTACGCGGCCGCCACCCCGTTGCGGCTCCCGACGCCCATGTGCAGCGACTTGTTCATGTGCCCGGTCTCGGTCCGCATCGACTGCAGCCCGCACGCCTGCTCCCCGGCCACCCCGAGGGCGGCCTGCATCGCCCGTGTGCCGAGGCCGAGCAGGGCGCCCGCGGCCGCCGCGGCGGCCAGCGACCCACCGGTGGACCCCTGCTGGAAGTTGCGCGGCGCGAGCACCTCCAGGCTGAAGCCCGCCTTGGCGATCCGGCCGGCGATGTCGTAGCCGGCGACCAGGGCGAGGATCAGGTCCCGGCCGCTGGCGCGCTCCCGCTCGCCGACGGCCAGCACGGTCGGCACGAGCACGGCGTTGGCGTGGCCGAACAGCTCGAGGATCCCGTCGATCTCGTCGCCGTGACCGAGGATGCCGTTGACGAGCGCCGCCTGCTCGGCCGAGGTCCGGAACTCCGCGCCGATCACCGTCGCGTCCGGCGGGCCCGCCTGGCGGCGGGCGTACTCCAGCGCCATCCTCCCGTGCGGCAGCCGGGAGCACGCCAGCGAGCAGCCGAGGCCGTCCAGCACCACGTCCTTCGCCTTCGCGATCACCTCGTCCGGAAGATCGGCATAGCGCAGGCCGGTCACGTAAGCGGCCACCGTCGCCGTTGTCCCGTCACCGCTCACGATGACCTCCTTCTCGAGTTGCCCCGACTCAGGAGATGGTATCGCTTTTTGGATTGATAGTCCCGTAAACTGCACTATCGTGAGAACCATGGTCGCGACCGGTGACGCCACCGGTCAGCTGGTCGCGCACGCCGGCCGTCTCGACGCGGCCGCACTGCCGGCCGAGGTGGTCGAGCAGGCGCGGGTCGTGGTGGCCGACACCGTCGGCGTCCTGCTCGGCGCGTGCCGCCGGCCCGCGGTCGCGCTCGCCCGGCGCGCGACGAGCGGCACCGCCGGACCGTGCACCGTGGTCGGTGGCGGGCGGATCGCCGCACCCCAGGTCGCCGCGCTGGTCAACGGTCTCGCGGCGCACGACATCGAGCTGGACGACTTCCACTCCGCCTCCCGCACCCACCCGGCGGCGGTCGTCGTGCCCGCCGCACTGGCGACGGCCGAGCTGGTCGGTGGCACCACCATCGGCACGCTGCTCGCCGCGGTCGTCGGCGGCTACGAGATGACCTGCCGCCTGGCCGCGGCCATCGGGCCCGCCGCGCAGTTCGCCCGGGGGTTCCACCCGACGGCCGTGTGCGGGGCGGTCGGCGCCGCGCTGTGCGCCGGGCGCGTCCTCGCTCTGTCCACCGACGAGCTGCGCGTGGCCGCCGCGCTCGCCGCCGGCCAGGCGAGCGGCCTGATGACGGTCGCCGACGATCCCTCGCACATGGCCAAGTCGTTCCAGACCGGGGTCGCCGCACGCAACGGCGTCACCGCCGCACTCTTCGCCCAGGCCGGCTACCAGGCCGCTCCCGACGTCCTCACCGGCCGCCACGACATGCTCCGCCCCTTCGGCGGCGACGCCGCCGACCCCACCCAGCTCCTCCGCGACCTCGGCACCGACTACCAGATCCAGCAGACCAGCCTCAAACTCCACGCCTGCTGCGCGCTCACCCACCCCGCCCTGGACGCGCTCCTGGATCTCCGCCGCGCGCACGGCCTCGTGCCGGACCGCGTCACCGGCATCACCGCGTGGCTGGCCCACGCCGCCGGGGACCCGGGTCGACGGCCATCCACTGTGGACGCACAACATCCAGTACCTGCTGGCGGTCGCGGCCCTCGACGGGGTCATCCGCCTGGAGCACCTGTCCCCCGCCTGGACCGGCCGGGCCGACGTCCGCGCACTCGCCGACCGGGTCTCGGTCGCCGGCACGGACCGGTGGCAGCGGGACTTCCCGGCACGACCGGGCGCGACGGTGAAGGTGCACACCGCCGAACGCGTGCTCACGTCGAGCCGCGCGGTGCCGCGGGGACATCCGGAGCATCCGCTGACCGATGCCGACCAGGCGGCGAAGTTCGCCGAGCTCGCCGATCCGGTCCTCGGCCAGGCCGCGGCGGGGCGCCTCTGGCGGCGGCTGCGCACCGGCGGGCTCGACGAACCGGCACAACCAGTCCTGGATGCGATCGCACGACCGAGGGAGTGAACACCATGGACAACAGGGTGAAGCGGGTCATCGACGCGGGCGGGATGGCGCTCGGCGGCCTCACCGGCACCTTCGCCGGGCCGACCATCGTCGAGATCATCGCGCTGGCCGGGCTGGACGCCGTGCTGATCGACCTCGAGCACAACGGGCTGGAGCTGGGCGACGTCGAGGCCATGGTCGTCGCGGCCGCGGCGTCGGACGTCACGCCGATCGTCCGGCTGCCCGTCGTCGACGAGGGGCTGATCGGCCGGCTGCTGGACATCGGTGTCCAGGGCATCCAGGTGGACGGTATCGACACCGCCGAGCAGGCGCAGACACTCGTCGACGCGGTGCGCTTCCCGCCGCTGGGCAACCGCGGGCTGATCTGGAACAGCCGCGCGGCGCGCTACGGCCGGGTCGACCGGGCGAGCTTCCGGGAGACGGCGAACGCCGAGACCCTGGTCAAGATCTCCATCGACAGCCTGCCGGGCATCGACGCGGCCGCGGAGATCGCCGCGGTGGCCGGCGTGGACATCATCGGCATCGGGGCGCACGACCTGTCCAACCAGCTGGGCGTCGTCGGGCAGCCCGACCATCCGCTGCTCAACGAGGCGATCGACAAGGTGGTGAGCGCGGTGTCGGCCAGCGGGCCCGGGCGGCTGGCGCTGCCGCTGGGCAGTTCCGCGTGGCCACGCTCGGCCGCCGACCTGCGTGCGCTCGGCTGCGCGTACACCAACCTGCAGCCGCACCCCGAGCAACGCCTGCTGCGCTCGCTGGCCGAGCAGGCCGCGTCCGTCCAGGACTGAGCGAACGCCGTGAACCCCGTGCCGTGCACGGGGTTCACGGCGTCGACGGCGTTATCGAGGGGTGAGCTGGGTCTGCGCGACGCTCGTCCCGAGCCGGTCGAGCACGAGCGAGGCCGGGTGCCACGGTGCGGTCTCGGCCAGCACCCGCCACAGCTCGGCCACCGCGTCCGCGTCCAGCACCTCCCCCGCGAGGTGGACGAACTTGTCGCGCACCTCCTCGTCGGTCAGCGGGTGGGCGGGGCTGCCGCGTGGCGCGTCGCGCTCCAGGACGTGCAGGGAGCCGCGGGCGGTCACCGCCACGATGGCGGACTTGAGCTCGGGGAAGTTCCGCTGGAGCGTGTCGCTGCCCAGCACGCTGATCCGTTCGGCCAGCGCACGGATGCCGGCGTGCTCGGTCCACTCGTCGGCGAAGTGCTCGCGGCCCACCCAGCCCTCGTGTGCCGCCAGCGCGAGCACGTACTGGATGTTGTGCGTCCACAGCGTGTTGCCGTCGAGCACCGATGCCGACCCGTGCGGCAGCTCCACGTCGATCCGCTCGATGTCGGCGAACCCGAAACCGCTTGTCACGCATGAGAAGCAGCAGCGCGTCCACCGCGGAATGGGTCAGCCCGCAGCAGGCGTGCAGCTTGAGGCTGGTCTGCTGGATCTGGTAGTCCGTGCCGAGCTCGCGCAGGAGCTGGGTCGGGTCCGCGGCGTCGCCGCCGAAGGGGCGGAGCATGTCGTGGCGTCCGGTCAGCACGTCGGGAGCGGCCTGGTAGCCGGCCTGGGCGAACAGCGCGGCGGTGACGCCGTTGCGGGCGGCCACCCCGGTCTGGAACGACTTCGCCATGTGCGACGGATCGTCGTGATAGGACAGCAGACCCGCGGCCTGGCCGGCCGCGAGCGCCAGGCACACGCGCATCCGGTCGGCCGGCAGGCGGAACACGCGTCCGGCCGCGACCGCCGCGCCGATCGCGCCGCACACCGCCGACGGGTGGAACCCGCGGGCGTACTGCTCGTTGCGGCCGATGGCCTTGCTCACCCGGGACTGGACCTCGTACCCGGCGACGACGCCCGCCAGCAGGTCGCCGATCGCGCAGTCCGGCGTCGCCTCCGCGGCCGCGAGCGCGGCGGGCACGATGACGGCCGCCGGGTGCGTGCGCGACGGTGAGTGCGAGTCGTCCAGCTCGATGTCGTGACCGCCGATGCCGTTGACGAAGGCGGCCACCTCCGGCCGCACGCCGCGGCCGTGCCCGACGACGGTGCACACACCGCCGTCGGGGGGCAGCGCGCGCACGGCCGTGCGCACCGACCGCTGGGTGCTCGCGGCGAGCAGCACGCCGATCGTGTCCGCCAGCACCTGCCTGGTACTGGCCAGCACGCCGTCCGGCAGCCGGTTCGCCTCGAGCGTCGCGGCGTAGGACGCCAGCACCCCGGTCGCGTCCACAATGGATCCGTTGGTGCGCATGGAGCTCCTCGCTCGGGTCAGCCGGCCGCGACGGCCGCGCGCGATCCCGCCCACGCCGCCGCGTTGGTGCCGGCCGCCCGGCCGTAGACGCTGCACCGGACGAGCGAGCTGCCGCCGGGATAGTTGCCGTAGAAGAAGTCGCCCTGGATCTCCCCCGCGGCGTACAGGCCCGGGATGACGTGCTCCTCGGACGAGATGACCTCCGAGCGCAGGTTCGTCTTCAGCCCGGCGAAGCTGAACGTGAGGCCGCCGGTGACGGTGTAGGCGTAGTACGGCGGGGTGTCGATCTGGTTGGCCCAGTTCGACTTCGGCGGGCTTGATCCCCTTCGCGGCGCGCCCGTCCTTGTCCTTGTCGTTGAACGGGACGGACTCGTCCACGGCGGCGTTGAACGAGGTGACCGTCCGCGCGCAGACCGTCCGGGTCCACGCCCAGCTTCGCCGCCAGCTCCTCGAGCGTCGGCGCGCTGACCGGGCCCCAGTCGAGCACGTAGCACGCCATGTGGTCGGCGAGCTTCTCGTCGTACACGACGTGCGCGATGCTGCCGGGCTGGGCCAGGATGCGGTGGCCGAACTTGGCGTAGGTGCGGTCGCGGTAGTCCTCGCCCTCGTCGAGGAACCGCTCGCCGTCGGAGTTGACGATGATGCCGAACGGGTAGGTGTTGACGTTGGTCGAGCCGCCCTCCGACGCGCGGGACCGCGCGTCGATGATCGCGCAGTGCACGTCGGCGAAGTCGCCCACGAGGGCCGCGCCGATCTCCGATGCCATCCGGATGCCGTCGCCGGTGTTGAACCGGGTACCCCGCACCCGCCAGTGCGCCGCCTCCTTCCCGAAGTAGCGGCTGCGCATCTCCTGGTTCGCCTGGAACCCGCCGGTGGCGATCACCACCGAGGGTGCGTGGACGTCCTGGTAACCGTGCTCGGGATGGAAGAGCCGCACGCCCGTGATCCGGCGGTGGTCGTCGACCAGCAACCGTTCCGCCTTGGTGTCGTGCACGAAGTCGGCCTTCTCCAGCATCGCCGGATGCAGCTGGCGTACCACGCCGTTGCCGCAGCCGATCTGGGCGAAGCCGTCGATGTCGAACGGCACCGGCTTGGCCCACGTCGGGATCTGCCGCCGCGGCCCGACGTGCTCGCGGTGGCGCAGGGTCGACTTGGACTGGTCGCCGAACAGCAGCCCGTGCGTCTGCAGCCAGTCGGTGTCCTCCTTCGCCCGCTCCGTCATGTGCCGCAGCAGCTCCTTGTTGCCCCGGCCGTTGGTCACGATCATCAGATCCTCGAAGAAGTCCTCCGGGGTGAACTCGCCCTCCCGCGGGATGCGGAAGCCGCCGCCGGAGAACCGGGTGTTCCCGCCGGCGGACTCCAGCGGCGCCTTCTCGACGACGAGTACCCGGGAGCCGCCTTCCCAGGCGGCCAGCGCGGCCGCGGTACCGGCGAGGCCGCTGCCGAGCACGATCACGTCGTACGGTCCGGTCGGCGGTTCGGTGAGGATGGGCATGTCTGGTCGACCTCCTGCGGTTTCGGCGGGCGGTTCGGTAGTCGGAGCGGTTGCGGCTACGTCGCTGTGCCGCTTCGGGAGCTCGGCCCACTGGCGCAGGACCGTGCTGGTGTCTCGGCGGAGTCCAGTGTCCACAAGGCATCCAGCACCGCGGAGCAGTCCTGCGGCGTGCCGACCTGCTCGGCCATGCCGCGGAACTTCCGCTCGAGCTCGGCGTCGGACAGCGGGTTCTCGTGGTCGCCGCGCGGCACTCCGGTCCGGGCCTCGAGCGTGCGGCCCGGACTTCGTGGTCACGACGATGTCGCTGAGCGTCTCGGCCGGCCGCAGCGCGGTCAGGGCCGGATCCTCGGTGATCGTGATCCGGCGCATGACGTCACGCAGCGACGGATCCGCGATCGCCTCGGTCGAGAACGAGGCCGGGCGTGACCGTGCCGTCCCGCACGGCGACCGCCATGACGTACGGGAGGCTGTGGTCGGCGGTCTCCCGCGACCGCGGGTCCCACTTCTCCGGCTCCCGGCCGGTCTCGAACCACGTGTCCCAGTGGGTGCGGACGTCGATGGCGGCCACCTCGTCCGGACCGAGCCCGGCGGTCAGCTCGATGAGGGTGGACAGCGGGGCCTGCGTGCTGCCACAGGACGGGAAGCACTTGATGTCCGACTGCTGGACCCGGTAGCCGTGGTCCGGCGGTGCTCGACCGCGAGCTCGAACGGCCCGGTGGCCTGCTCGACCAGCCCGTGCGTGCCGGTGAAGGCCTGCGCGGGTCCGGTCATCCCGCGCTCGGCCAGCAGCGCGGCGAAGATCGCGTTCTGTCCGGTGGCCGCCGACGCGCAGTTCTTCCACATCGACAGCTGGCCGCGCCGGGTCACGGCGAGCGGGACGCTGCGGGGTCACCGCCAGCGCGATGGCGTTGGCCAGCTGCCGGGTCGACAGGCCGATCAGCGACCCCACGCCCATCGCCACCCCGGTCGCCACCAGGATTCCCTGGTCCCAGCCGCGCTTCTTGATGTGGACCGGGATGGCGCCGTAGCCCTGGTAGGCCACGACCACGCCCAGCAGCGCCTCGGCACCGGACATCCCGTACGCGTCGGCGACGGCGAGCACGGCCGGGATGACGTCGCTCGGGTGGCCGCCGGCCCGGTGCCCCTTGTTGACGTCGTTGAAGTCCAGGGCCCGGACCATGATGCCGTTGGCGAACGCCGCCAGTTCGGGCGTCGCCTCCGAGGGTGCCGCCGAGCACGGCGGCCCCCCGAACACCGCGGTACTGACCGGCCAGCTCCCGGGCGATCCGGGCCGGCGCGCTGTCGAGCCCGCCGTACCCGCAGCCCAGGGTGTCGACGATGCGCCGCTTCGCGTCGTGCACCACTTCCTGCGGCAGGTCGAAGTACCGCAGGCCGCTGGCGAACTCGGCGAGCTCGGTGAGCATCGCGTCCGCGGTGACACCGGTGGCGATCGTCATCAGGAGCCCTTCGGGGTGACGGTCTCGAGCGCGGTCATCTCGTCGAGGCCCGGGATGGGCTTCCAGTCGCCGACCTCGGGTCCGACGATGAACGGCAGGTCCGCCGTGAAGAGCGTGAGGGCGATGTAGTCGTCGCGCAGTGTCGAGATGACGTCCCGGGCCATCTGGAAGCGCTTGCTCGGCATCCGGTTCGACGATCATCTTCGGTACGTTCTCGTCGATGGACGGGTGGAAGAACTTGTGGTCGTCCTCCCGAGTGGACTGGTAGCCGTTGAGCTGGGTGGACGGGTCCGCCTTCAGTCCGGCGATCTTGACCCAGGCCCAGCCGTCCGGTGTCGGTCTTGTCGAGCTTGGCGTCGAGCGTGCCTTCCTCACCCGGCGTGCGCTTGACCTTGATCCCGATCTCCTCCCACATGCCGGCGATCGACTCTCCGACGGCGGGCAGGTCGATGTAGTCGGGGTACATGAACAGGGTGATGTCGAACCCGTCCGGATAGCCGCCCTCGGCGAGCTTCTGCTTCGCCCGGTCCAGGTCGAACTCCGGCGGCTTCGCGTCCGGGTCCTTCAGTGCCGGGATCGCGTCGGACTGGATGACCGGGCCGGTCGCCGTGCCACCCTGTCCGCCGAGCACCTTGTCGAGGATCAGGTCGCGGTCGATGGCCAGCGACATCGCCTCGCGGATCGCCTTGCCCTTCTCGGGGTTGTCGGCCTGGATCCACGGCGCGTCGCGGTCGAGCTTGTCTGCTGCCCCAGTAGGAGCCGCCGAGGATCACGAACACGTTGCCCACGTCCGGGAATCGTGCGGACCTCGAGTCCGGCCGCGGTCGCCTCGCCGATCAGGCCGGAGTCGAGCAGGGCCATGTCGACCGCGCCGCTCTGCAGCTGGGTCAACCGCGCCGCCGAGTCCGGAACCTCCTTGAGCACCAGCCGATCGAACTTCGGCGACCGGTAGAAGTGGTCCTTGACCGCCTCGTACACGGCCTCGACACCGAGGGTGTAGGACACGAACTTCCACGGCCCGGTCCCGATCGGATGCTCGTCCGCCTTCGCCCCCTCCTTCTCGTAGTACTTCTTCGGTACCACCTGCAGGCCGTTGCCGAAGTCGGAGACGATGCTGTCGAGGGTGACGACCGGTTTCGACGTGGTCACCGAGAACTCGAGATCGTTGATGATCTTGAAGTTCTTCATGTCGCCGTCGACGGCCTGGCTCAGCGTGGGGCCGAGGTCGTGGTTGGACTCCTTCGAGATCCAGGCTGGCCCAGGAGTACTGGACGTCCTCGGCGGTCACGGTGCCCCAGCCGTCGTGGAACGGCACGTCCTTGCGGAGCTTGAACGTCCACGTCTTCCCGTCCGGCGACATCGTGAACGACTCCGCGAGCAGCCCGACGAACTTGCCCGACTCCGGGTCCACTCGCGTCAGGGTGCTGAACAGGTGCTTGCTGACTTCCTGCATCTGGTCACCGGTGCGGGTCGGGCCCCACTCGCCCGGACCGATCGTGTCCACCGCGACGGTCAGCTCCCGATCGCCCCCGCCGGCACCCGAGTTGCTCGTGCCCTCCCCGCACGACGACATCACCAGACCGATCCCCACAACCAGGACCGCCAAACGTCGTGCTGTCATCGCACTCTCCTCCGGTCGAACACTACTGCCGTCTAGTCCCAACATTGGGACTCGATGTCTCACAGAATGCCACTAGATTGGGCGCAAGCCAATACCTGGGCACAGCTCGTTATCCGGCGGGCGCTAAGACTGCTCAAGCGTGCTGGACAGCGACAACACCTCGTCGTTGAAGTGACACGCGACGTAGTGACGCTCGCCGTTCACGCGCAACGCGGGGTCGGTCTCGACGCACTGGTCCGGGTTCTCGAGACGGGTGCGCACCGCGCACCGGTAGGCGAACTTGCAGGCGCCCGCCGGCATCGCGTCCGCGTCGCTCGCGGGACGCGGCTGCTCCAGGAACTTCGGGCTGGCTCCCGGCATGCTGGCCAGAAGCTCCAATGTGTACGGATGCTGAGGTGTGCGGTAGAGCGCGTTCGTCGGGCCGATCTCGACGATCCGCCCGAGGTGCATCACCGCGACCTCGGCGGCCAGGTAGGCCACGGTCACCAGGTCGTGCGAGATCACCAGGTAGGTGACACCCAGCTCGTCCTGCAGGCGCTTGAGCAGCGTCAGGATCTGGGCACGAACCGACACGTCCAAAGCGGACGTCGGCTCGTCGAGCACGATCAGCTCCGGGCGCGGGGCGAGTGCGCGGGCGATCGCGATCCGTTGCCGCTGCCCGCCGCTGAACTGGTGCGGGTAGCGCTCCGCACGGTTCTCCCGCAGCCCCACCAGGGTGAGCAGCTCGGCCACCCGCTCGTCGATCCGGCGCCGCTCGGCGCCGCGGACGATCCGGCCGAGGGTCAGCGGCTCGGCGATGATGTCGCCGACCTTCATCCGCGGGTCCAGCGACGAGTACGGGTCCTGCAGCACGACCTGGACGAGCCGGCGCGCGGCGACGCGTTCCCGCCCCCGCAGGCGGGCCAGGTCGTGCCCGGCGACCTCGATCGTGCCGCTGGTCGGCGAGACCATGCCCATCACCGTGTGCGCGACGGTCGACTTGCCCGAACCGGTGGCACCGACCAGGCCGAGCGTGCTGCCCCGCGGCACCGACAGCGAGACGCCGTCCACCGCGGTCATGTCCACCCCGCGGCGGGACAGGATGCCCCGCTTCAGCTCGAACCGCACGGTGAGGTCCCGCAGCCGCAGGATCTCCTCGGAGCGCGGCTGTGGCGCGCTGGCGACCGGGACCGCCGGTTCGGGACCGCTGTCCACTGCCGACTGGAACGACGAGGTCATCAGGTACTCCATCCGTTCGGCTCGGTCGCCCAGCACCGGGCTTGCCCGCCGTTGCCGCGCGCGGTCAACACGGGGTGGTCCGCTCCGCACGTGTCGCGCGCGTGGCGGCAGCGCGCGGCGAAGCGGCAGCCGGAGATCTCGTCGGCCACGTCGGGGGCGTGCCCGCCGATGGCCTCCAGCCGGATCACGTCACCCATGGTGGGAATCGCCCCGAGCAACGCGCGGGTGTAGGGCTGGCGCGGGTCGGTGAAGACCTGCGTGGTGGTCGCCCTCCTCGACCACCTCGCCCGCGTACATCACGTGCACGCGCTCGCACACGTGGCGCACCACCATCAGGTCGTGCGCGATGAGCAGCAGCGCGAAGCCCTCCTCCTCCTGCAGCCGGCGGAGCAGGTTCAGGTAGCGCGCCTGGGTGGTCATGTCCAGCGCGGTGGTGGGTTCGTCGGCGATGAGCAGGCGCGGACCGCCGGCGAGGGCGATGGCACTCGTGACCCGCTGGCGCATGCCGCCGCTGAGCTGGTGCGGGTACTGCGACAGCCGTTCCTTGGCCGCCGAGAGCTGCACCTGCTCCAGCGCCGACACCATCGCCGACTCCAGCGCCCGCCCGCGCAGGCCGCGGTGCCGGCGCAGCGGGTCGGACAGCTGGCTGCCGATGGTGAACGACGGGTCCAGCGCGGTCAGCGGGTCCTGCATGACCATGGCGATCCGGCGGCCGCGGATCTTCTGCATCTGCGCGGCGGCTCAGCCTGGTCAGGTCCTCGCCTTCCAGCAGGATCTGTCCGGACTCGATCCGCGCGGCCGGCGGCAGCAGGCCCACGATGGCCAGGCTCGTCAGGGTCTTCCCCGACCCGGACTCGCCGACGAGGCCGAGCGTGCCGCGCTCGTCGATGCTGAAGTTCACGTGGTCGACGACGGTCGCGCGCTTGCCACCCGGGACCTGCACGCTGACGGTCAGGTCACGGACCTCGAGGATGGGCGTCGGCATGCCTCACACCTGCCTCGTCTTGGGATCCAGGTGGTCGCGCAGCCAGTCGCCGAGCGAGTTGCAGGCCAGCACGGTGACGGTGATCGCGATGCCGGGGAACAGCGCGACCCACCAGCCGGTGGCGATCAGCGCGCGCCCCTCGGCGATCATCACGCCCCACGACGCGGTCGGCGGCGGCAGCCCGGCGCCGAGGAAGCTCAGCGACGCCTCGGCGAGGATGACCTGGCCGACCTCGAGGGTGGTGGCGACGGTCAGCGTGGGCAGCACGTTGGGGAAGATGTGGCGCCGCACGATGACCCAGCGCGGCACGCCGATGGCGGCCGAGTAGCGGGCGTAGTCGTTGCGTTTCAGCAGCAGCGTCTCCCCGCGCACGATGCGCGCGATGCGTGGCGAGTTCAGCACACCCAGTACCAGCACGAGGTTCTGGAACGACGGGCCGACCGCCACCGAGACGACGAGCGCGACCAGGATGGTCGGGAACGCCAGCAGGATGTCCACCAGTCGCATGAGGACGGAGTCGGTCGCAGCCACCGAGATAGCCGGCCGCGATGCCCACGAGCGAGCCGACGACGACCGCGATGAGCAGCGCCAGGGCGGCGACCGACACCGAGATCCGGGCGCCGTAGATGAGCCGGGTCAGCACGTCGCGGCCGAAGCCGTCGGTGCCCAGCAGGTGGGTGGTGCTGCCGCCGTCCTGCCAGGCCGGCGGCAGGAGGCTGACCGCGAGGTCGCTGCGCAGCGGGTCGTGCGTCGGTCAGCCAGGGCGCGAAGAGCGCGGCGAGCAGGACGATGCCCAGCACGCCGATCGGCAGCCAGGGCATCAGGCGGAACCTGCGGCGGCGGCGTGGCGGGCGGGTCCGGTCCGGTCCGGCGGGCGCGGGGGCGATCACGGTCTGGCTCATCGCGACGTCCTCGCGGTCGACTCCCGCAGCCGCGGGTTGAGGGCCATGTACAGCAGGTCGACGAGCAGGTTGACGCCGATGTAGGCCGCCGAGAAGAACAGCATCACGCCCTGCACCACGTTGAAGTCCCGGAACCCGATCGACTCCACCATCAGCCTGCCGAGGCCCGGCCAGACGAAGATCGTCTCGACGAGCACGGATCCGGTGATCAGGCCCGCGGTGAGCACCCCGAGGAAGCTCAGCGTGGTGAGTCCGGCATTGCGCAACGCCCGTCCCCACAGGATTGTGGGCTCGGGCAGGCCTTTCAGCCGGTGGAAGGTGATGTGGTCGCTGTTGAGCTCCTCGATCATGCTGGACCGGAGCAGTCGGGTCAGCCCCGCGATCGAGCCGCACGCCAGCGTGATCGTCGGCAGGATCAGGTTCGCCAGAGAGCCGAACCCGCCGGCCGGCAGCACCGGGATGTAGATGGCGAACAGCAGGATCAACAGGAACCCGAGCCAGAACGGCGGAACCGACTGACCGAGGGCGGAGAACCCGCGTGCCGCGTTGTCGAGCGCGCTACCCCGCTTGTATGCCGAGTAGATCCCGAGCGGGATGCCCACGGCGATGGTGAGTACCAGCGCACCGCCGGCCATCGTCAGCGTCGCGGGCATCCGCTGCAGGATCAGGTCCTGGACAGGGATCCGGGAACGGAACGACATCCCCAGGTCACCCTGCAGTACATTTTGGACATAGATCAGGAACTGGACGGGCCACGGCCGGTCCAGGCCAAGCTCCTGCCGGGCGAACGCCCGCTGCGCCTCGGTTGCCTCAGGTGGCAGCAGGAAGTTGATCGGATCCCCGGTCAACCTCAGCATCAGGAAAACCAGCAACAACAGCGCGAGCAGGCTGAGCAGTGCGTGACTGATCCGGAGAAGGATTGCCTTCGTCATCGTAGGCTCCACTTCCACACCGGTGAGAGAATTAGTTTCCGGAGCCGCTTTCGGGCTATCGCACACGGCCCGCCCGACCGGGCCTCACACTAGAACGTTCCTAACAGGATCAGGACTATCGCCGCTGAACCGTTTCCAGTCCAGTCATCTCGTCGAGACCCGGAACCGGCGCCCACTCCCCGATCTGCGGGCCGACGACGAACGGCAGATCGACGGTGAACAACGGAATCGCGATCAGGTCGGAACGCAACGCGTCGATCACGTCACGCGCGATCGCGTAACGCTTGTCCCGGTCCTGCTCCACGGTCATCTCCGCGAAACCGCGGTCGATCTCCGGGTGGTAGAAACCGTTGCTGCGCTCGGCATCGGACCGGTAGTTGACCAGCTGCGTGGCCGGCTCACCCTTCAGCCCGGCCACCTTCACCCAGGCCAGCCCGTCGGTCTTGCGGGCGTCCAGCTGTGCCTCGAGCACGTCCTCGTCGCCCGGCCTGCGCTTGACGGTGATGCCGATCTGCTCCCACATGCCGGCGATGGACTCGCCGATCCCCGGGAGGTCGACGTAGTCGGGGTACATGTAGAGGGTGATGTCGAAACCGTCGGGGTAGCCGCCCTCGGCGAGCTTGCTCTTGGCCTCGGTCACGTCATGGGCGGGTACGGACCACGACGTGTCGCGCAGGGAGGGGTTCCCCTGGTCCTGCAGCAGCGGACCCGCGGCCGGCTTGGCCGTTCCCTTGAGGACAGTCTTGGCGATGAGGTCGCGGTCGATGGCCAGGGACATGGCCTCGCGGATGGCCTTGCCCTTCTCGGGGTTGTCGGCCTGGATCCAGGGCGCGTCGCGGTCGAGCTTGTCGCTGCCCCAGTAGGACCCGCCCAGGATCATGAACACGTTGCCCACGTCCGGGATCGTGCGGATCTCCAACCCCGCCGCGGTCGCCTCACCGACCAGGTTGGAGTCGAGCAGTGCCATGTCGACCGCGCCGCTCTGCAGCTGGGTCATCCGCGCCGCGGAGTCCGGCACCTCCTTGAGCACCAGCTTGTCGAAGGCCGGGGACTTGTAGAAGTGGTTCTTGACCGCCTTGTACACGGCCTCGACACCGAGCTTGTAGGACTCGAACTCCCACGGGCCCGTCCCGATGGGATGGTCCTTCGCCTTGACGGCGTCCTGCTCGTAGTACTTCTTCGGCACCACCTGCAGGCCGTTGCCCTGGTCGGACAGCACGCTGGCCAGGGTGACAACCGGTTTCGACGTGGTCACCGTGAACTCGAGGTCGTCGACGACCTCGAAGTTGGCCATGTCACCGTCGACCGCCTGGCTCAGCAGCGCGGCGTTGGCGTGGTTGGAGTCCTCGGAGATCCATTCGCCCCAGGAGAACTTGACGTCCTCGGCGGTGACGGTGCCCCAGTCCTCGTGGAACGGCACGCCCTTGCGGAGCTTGAACGTCCACGTGCGACCGTCGGGCGAGATCGAGAACGACTCCGCCAGCAGGCCGACGAACTGCCGGCTCTCGTGGTCGATCCGGGTCAGCGTGCTGAACAGGTGCTTGCTCACGTCCTGCATGGAGTCGCCCGTCCGGGCCGGGGCCCACTCGCCCGGACCGATCGAGTCGACCGCCACGGTGAGTGTTCCGCCGGTCGCCCCCGCGCCACCAACTGGTTCTTTGGACTCTCCACAGGACACCAAACCAGCCGCGGTGATCGCTATCAGCGCCACGACGCGCAACTTCGCCATTCGGACTCCTTGACGGACACTACGCAATTGTGCCCCCTGTGAGACTGGTAGTCCCACATTTTGTCACTATCCATCCGCCGCGCCGGGACGTCAATAGGCAGGCCGGACAAGTAGGGGTCACGATGTCGACGCCCTGGGCTCGGTCAGCGCGGTGGCGCGGCGCCGGCCGCGCGCCAGGATGACCCCGGTGTTCAGGGCGACGGCCAGCCCGATCATCACCAGTACCCCGCCCGCACCCGCCAGGCCGGCGATCGGGATCGCCGCCGCCGGAACGGCCACCTGGCCGACCCGGTTGCCCATCAGCCGCACGGTCAGTGCCGTGGCCTGCGCGCTGCGATCCGCCTGCGCCGCGACCGAGGCCATGGTCAGCGGCTGGCCCATCCCCAGCCCCATCCCGGCGACGGCGATCAGGACGAAACCCATGACGATGTTGCCGGTCAACGGCAGCGCGAGGATCGCGCTCGCGGAGATCGCCATGCTCGCGGTGAGCACCCGTCCCCGCCCGAACCGCGCCACCAGGCGTCCCAACAGGAGCTCGGGAGGCCATCGACGCACCGGCCCGCACCGCCAGCAGCGCGCCGACCACACCGGGCGACCATCCGACCTGCTCGCCGTAGGCCGGCAGGTAGACGGTCAGCACGTCCACGGCGGAGATGATGGTGAGGCTGGCCAGGATGGCCGCGCTCATCCCGGGGGCGCGCAGGATCGCGCGCAGCGGGACGACCTCGGTCCCGCCGGGCCGGACGCGTGACCGGCCGGGCGCTCACCGCCACGCATGCCCATCACGAACGGGATCGACAGCACGGTGAGCACCGCGGCCAGCGCGAAGGTGGCCGAGATGCCGGCCGACGACCCGTCCCGGGCGGTCAGCCCGGCCAGCGCCGGCCCGACGAGCTGGCCCGCCGCGGCCGCCAGCCCGAAGTTGGCGTAGCGGCGGTCGTAGCGGTCGGCGGTGCTGGCCCGCGCGACGAGCGCCTGCACGGGCACGATCATCGCCAGGTGCGCCAGGCCGAACGCCGCGGAGCAGACCAGCAGCGCGGTGACGGACTTGGCCCACACCAGCACCAGCGCGGCCCCGAGCATGACGACGGTGCCGAGCAGCGCGTAGGGCACCACCCGGCCCCGGTCGACCAGCCGGCCCAGCGGCAGCGCGACGGCCAGCGGCACGAGCGCGAACGACGCCGCCGACGACGCCGAGGAACGCGGGCGACAGCCCGATCTCCAGGCCGCGGTAGGACATCATCGGACGCACCACGCCGAGCACCGCGTGCTCGAAGAACGTGGCCATCAGCAGCGCGACGAACCAGCCGTCGAACCGCCGCCACGACGTCACGTCAGCCTCCGGACGGGCGCGCGCCCGGGTCGGCACCGTCCGGTGGTGCGTCGGGTTCCAGGTCGGTGCGGCGCAGCCGCCAGAGTGCCGGGTTCCGGCGCGCGGTCACGGCGGCTGACACGACCAGGGCGGCGGCCGCCGCCACGATCGCGAGCGGACCGCCCATGACGCCGGCCAGCGCGCCGCTCTGCGTCTCCGCCAGCGGGCTGACGCCCCGGGTGACGGTGCCCATGTTCCCCATCACGCGGCCCCGCATGTGGCTCGGCGCGGCCAGCTGCATGACGCTGTGCCTGGTGACGGTGAGGAACGAGTCCAGCGCGCCGACGAACACCAGCGCCCCGTAGGCGACCGCGTACTGGCCCGACAGCGCGAACCCGGCGAGCGCCGCGGCATAGGCCATTGTGGACAGTACGGCGAACCGGCCCTGCCGGTTGACGTGTCCGGTGACCAGCAGACAGACGATCGCGAGCAGGGAGCCCAGCGCGGGTGCGGACAGCAGCCCGCCGAGCCCCTCCGGACCGACGTCGAGCACCTCGCGGCCGATGATGGTGATCATCACCGGGTTCATCTGGAAGATCTCGAACATCAGCTGCAGTGTGAGCAGCCCGCTGAGCACCGGTGCCCGCAGCACGTAGCGAAGGCCTTCGACGAGCTCGCCGCGCAGCGTCGACCCCTCCGCCTTCACCAGCGGGACGATGCCGCGCATCATCGCGACCGCCACCATCAGCACCGGGAACGTCGCGGCGGTGAGCAGGAAGGGACTCGCCTCCCCGGCGATGGCCACGGCGAACCCGCCGATGATCGGCCCGGCCAGCGCGGCGCTGCGGCCCGCGATGGCGCTCAGCGTCACCGCCGCGCCGATGTGCTCGCGGGGCACCAGGCGCGGGAAGAACGACTCGCGCACCGAGCCGTCGAACGTGGTGGCGACCGCCTTGAGCCCGACGAGCAGGTACACGTGCCACAGCTCGATGCCGCCGAGCAGCACGAGCACGCCGAGCGCGAGCGAGGTGGACATCCACATCGCCTGCGTCGCGTAGAGCATCCGCCGCTGGTCGACCCGGTCCGCCATCGCGCCGCCGAGCGGCCCGAGCAGGATGGCCGGCCCGGCCCGGACGAGCCCGAGCAGGCCGAGCAGCAGCGGTGACCCGGTGAGCTCGTAGACCAGCCACACCGCGCCCATGTCCTCGACGGCCCGGCCCATCTTCGTGGTGGCGTGGCCCAGCCAGTACAGCGCGAAGTTACGGTAGCCGAGCGGCGCCAGGTTGCCCGGCAGCCGCGCGAAGGCCTGGTGCTCGTCGGAGCCCGCCGTCGGCGTCGTGGACGAAGGAACCACCTCCCCGCGAACGCAGCAAACAAGTACAACATTTGGGATTCTAAGTCCTACACACGGTACCCTGGGAACCAAACCGACAACGGAGCTACGACGGAGCTACGCATGCGCCACGGCACCGCACCTGTCCCGACGATCGGCGAGCTCGTGGCCGACGTCCTGCACGCGGCCGGAGTCCGGCACGCGTTCACGGTCCCCGGCGAGAGCTTCCTCGGCGTGCTGGAGGCCCTCGGCGACGCCGGCATCCGGGTCGTCGCCGCCCGGCACGAGGGTGGCGCCGGGTTCATGGCCGAGGCCTACGGCCAGCTGACCGGGAAGCCGGCGGCACTCCTGGTGACCCGGGCGGTCGGCGTGGCCAACGCCTCGATCGCGATCCACACCGCCTACGCCGACTCGACGCCGATGATCGTGATCGCGGGCCAGGTGCCCACGTCGACGAGCGGGCGCGAGGCGTTCCAGGAGGCCGACCTCGTGCGGACGTTCGGCGCGCTCGGCAAGTGGGCCGCCGAGCCGGGCCAGCCCGGCCGAGGTCGTCACGGCGGTCCGGACGGCCGTGTACGAGGCCTGCCGCGGCCGCCCCGGCCCGGTACTCGTGGCGCTGCCCGAGGACCTGCTCGACCAGCCGGCGCCCGCGCAGTCCCCGCCCGGCCCGGAGCGGGTGGTCGTCGACCGACCCCGAGCCCGGCCGACGTGGCGGCGGCGCTGTCCATGCTGGACCGGCGCGCGCCGGCCGGTGATCGTCGCGGGCGCCGGGGTGCTCCGGGCCGCCGCGACCGAGGAGCTGGCCGCCTTCGCCGAGGCGATGGACGTCCCCGTCATCTCCTCCTGGCGGCGCGGCGACGTCATGGACAACGACCATCCGCTCTACCTGGGCATGACCGGGTACTGGGCGGCGCCGACGGTCCGGCGGCGGCTGCTGGCGGCCGACGCCCTGCTGGTGCTCGGCTGCCGCCTCAACGAACCGACCACCTTCGGCTACCAGTACCCGCGACCGGACCAGCGCTGGATCCACGTCGACCTGGAGCCGGGCGTCGAACGACCCGCGCAGGCCAAGCCGGAGGCGGCCGTGCGGGCCGACGCCGGCGCGTTCCTCCGGGCCGCCAACGCCCGCCTGCGGCGGCACCCGGCCGGCGGCGCGTCGACCGGCATGCGGTCAACGCCGCGGACCGGCGCGCGTGGCTCCGCGCGGCCACCGTCGACACAGGGCACTGGGCCGGCCCCGGGCCGCATCCCGGCCGCGTGATCGCCACGCTGCGCCGGGTACTGCCCCCCGACGCCATCCTGACCACGGACGCCGGCAACTTCGCCGGCTGGGCCGCTCGCGGCTTCGCGTTCCGCCGGCCCGGCACGTTCCTCGGACCGACCTCGGGCGCGATGGGCTACGCCCTGCCCGCCGCCGTCGCGGCCGCGGTCGCCCGGCCGGGCCCGCCGGTGGTGGCCCTGGCCGGAGACGGCGGTCTCGGCATGACGCTGACCGAGCTGGAGACGGCGGTCCGCGCGCGGGCCCGGATCGTCGTGCTGTGCTTCGACAACCGGCGCTACGGGACCATCCGGATGTGGCAGGACCGGCGCGCGCGGGGCCAGGGCGTCGCCACCGAGCTCGGCGCGGTCGACTTCGCCGCCGCGGCCCGGGCGCTGGGCGCGGCCGGCACGACCGTCGAGCACGACGACGAGTTCGAGCCCGCGCTGCGCGCCGCGCTGGCGGCGGACGGGCCGACCCTCCTGCACCTGCGGATCGACCGCGGCTGGGTCTCGGTCGACGACACGCCGACCGACACGCCGACCGACACCCCGCCGGGAGCCCGGCGATGACGCCGCGACTGCCGCCGATCGACCCCGATCGGCTGACCACCGACCAGCAGCGGGTGTACCGCACCATCGCCGGTAGCCGCGGCCGGGTGGCGGGCCCGTTCGCCGCGTTGCTGGTGAGTCCCGAGCTGGCGGATCGCGTGCAGCACCTCGGCGCGTTCATCCGGTACGACAGCTCGCTCGAACCGCGGCTGTCCGAGCTGGCCATCCTCGTCATCGCGCGCGTGGTGAACTCACCGTTCGAGTGGACCGCGCACGAACCGCACGCGCTGCGCGCCGGGGTGGCGCCCGCGGTCGTCGACGCGGTGCGGGCCGGCCGCCGGCCGGACGACCTGGCGGCGGACGCGGCGGCCGTGCACGACTACACCCGCGCGCTGGTGACCGACGGCGACGTCGACGACGCGACCTACGACGCGGCCAGGGACACCATCGGCGCGGTCGGCGTGGTCGAGCTGACCGTGCTGATCGGCTACTACGAGCTGCTCGCCAGAACCCTGCGCGCACACCGCATGGAGCCGACCGACACCATCCCGTAGTTGTGCCATACTGTGGACTCTCAGTCTCATGAAAAGTACTATCGGGCCATGACCCGAGACAGTGGCCCGCGACCGCGCCCAGCCCAAGCGGCCGCGTGCACTCGATCTCGGCATCATCGACTGCGACGTGCATCCGATGCTGCCCCCGGGCAAGCCGCTCATGGAGTACGTGCCCGCCGACTGGAAGCTGGCCCTGCAGCACGTGAACATGGGCTACGAGAAGCTGGACGGGCCGCGGTTCAACAAGCCGCACGCCACCAACCGGGTCGACGCGACGCCGCCCGGCGGCGGGGCGCCGGGCTCGGATCCCGAGTTCATGATCAAGCACATGTTCGAGCCGCGGAACGTGCTGTACGCGACCCTGCTCCCCTACCAGGCGGGCGGGCTCAGCGCGTGGGCGAACGCCGACGAGGCGGCCATCTGGGCGCAGGCGTTCAACCGCTACTTCGCCGACCACTGGCTCTACGACCCGCGCTTCCGCCAGGCGATGGTGGTCTCGCCCCACGACCCGATCGCCGCGGCCGAGGAGATCCACCGGCACGCCGGCACGCCGGGCGTCGTCGCCGTGTGGATCCCGTTGATCAACATCCTGCTCGGGAAGCGGTACTTCCACCCGATCTTCGAGGCGGCCAGCGAGTACGGGCTGCCGATCATGCTGCACGGCACCGGCGGCAGCTTCCAGGGCTCCCCGCAGAAGGCGGGTGGGCTGCCCTCGACCTTCGCCGAGATCTACGGCTCCATCGCGCTGGGCGGGCTGGGCATCACCACGCTGTCCAGCCTGATCTTCGAGGGCGTCTTCGAGCGCTTCCCGGCACTGAAGGTGATCTTCGTCGAGATGGGCTTCGCCTGGGTCGGGCCGGCTCTGTGGAAGATGGACCGCGCCTGGCAGTCCTTCCGGGTCCAGGTGCCGTGGTGCAAGCGCCCGCCCAGCGAGTACGTCGCCGACCACGTCCGGTTCACCACCCAGCCCGCCGACGAACCGGCCGACCGCGAGCAGCTGCTGCAGGCGGTGACCGCGATGCACGGCGAGCGCACGCTGTTGCTCAGCAGCGACTACCCGCACTGGGACGGGGACAACCCGAAGCTGCTGTTCGCCGGGTTCCCGGAGGAGCTGAAGCGGCGCATCTTCCGGGACAACGCGCTGGAGACCTTCGGGCCGGACCTGCTGCCACCACCCAAGGACGAGGTGCCGGACGAGGTGCCGGCATGAAGCACGAGGTGGGCCCGGCGGGCGACTTCCCGCGCCGGCGAGTGCAAGATCGTGCAGGTCGCCGGCCGGGAGATCGGGATCTTCCATGTGGACGACGGTTACTACGCCGTGCTCAACATCTGCCCGCACCACCACGCGCCGGTCTGCGCGGGTTTCGTGGCCGGCACCTACCTGCCGTCCGAGCCCGGCGAGCGCGTGTTCGGCATGGCCGGGCGCGTGCTGAGCTGCCCGTGGCACTTCTGGGAGTTCGACATCGTCACCGGCGAGTCCGTGTACGGAGTCGACCACCGCAAGCTGAAGACCTTCCCGGTCACGGTGACCGACGACGACCGCCTCCTGGTCGAGATCGGACGTTAGAGCGGGCCGACCTCGGTCCGCTCCACCTGGAAACGAAACGGCCCGCCGGCCTCCCCCGCCGGCGGGCCGGTTCGTTCTCGCTACGTCGAGGCGTGCGGGGTGAAGCGCGCGGTCTCGGACTTGGCCATCGGGTCGGTGAGCACGTTGACCACGGCGGTACGCCCGGACGCCAGCGCCCGCTCGAGCGCGGGCCGGATCTGCTCCGGCTTCTCGACGAACTCGGTGTGCACGCCCAGCGGCGCGAACATCTCCTCGTACCTGGTGTGTCCCAGGTGGACACCGGGGCGCTGGCGCTCGGGCTGGGCCGATGTCCACCCGGCGTTGTTGCCGATGACGCACACGACCGGGAGGTCCATGCGGACGGCGGTGTCCAGCTCCATCCCGTTCATGCCGAACGACCCGTCGCCGTGCACCACGACGACCTGCTTGTCCGGCGCCGCGGCCTTCGCCCCGACCGCGAACGGCAGCCCGACCCCCATCGTCCCGAACGGACCCGAGTTGAGCCGGTGGCGCGGCAGGTAGCTGGGGATGGTCTGGCGGCAGAAGTTCAGGATCTCGTGCCCGTCGACGACGAGGATGTCGTCGGGATCGAGGACGTCGCGTACCTCCTTGGCCAGGCGCAGCGGGTGGATCGGCGTCTGGTCGGTGTTGCAGCGCCGCTCGTGCTCGGCGCCCTTCTCGGCGTTGACCCGCTCCAGGTGCTCCACCCAGGCCGACCTCGGCCGGCGCGGCACAGAGCGGCTTGATCTCGTCGATCAGCTGGGCCAGCGCCAGTTTCGCGTCCCCGACCATGCCCACGGCCACGGCCCGGTTCTGGCCGATCTCGACCGCGTCGACGTCCAGCTGGATGAACTGGGCGTCCGCGTGGAACCGCGGCGCCTTGGCGAAGTTGATCATGTGGTTGACCCTGGTGCCGACGACCAGCACCACGTCGGCCTCGCGGAAGGCGGCCGAGCGGGCGAACAGGAAGGACAGCGGATGGTCCTCCGGGATCATCCCGCGGCCCTGCGGAGTGGTGAAGAACGGGATGCCGGCGAGGTCGACCAGCTCGCGCAGCTCGGACCAGGCCTCCGACCACAGCACGCCCGCTGCCGGCCACGACCAGCGGCCGCTCGGCCGCCGCGAGCAGCCGCGCCGCGCTGGCCACGTCGGCCGGGTCGGCGAGCGCCCGGCGCGGCTGGCCCATCCGGTCGGCGATCTGCGCCTGCTTGTCCGAGACCTCCTGGTAGAGCACGTCGGCGGGGAAGTCGAGGTAGACCGGACCGGGCCGGCCACCGCGCGCCCGGCGGAAGGCCTCCTCCAGCACGTCGGAGATCCGGCTCGCCTCCGGCACGCGGTAGGACCACTTGGTGACCGGCGCGAAGCAGGCCACCTGGTCGACCTCCTGGAAGGTGCCCATGCCGCTCTGGAAGCTCGGGCTGGACCCGCCGATCGCGACCACCGGGCACCCGTCGGCCCACGCGGAGGCGATGCCGGTCAGCAGGTTCAGCGTGCCCGGGCCGGAGCACCCCATGCACACGCCCACGTCGCCGGTGACCCTGCTGTAGGCGTGCGCCATCATCGCGGCCGCCTGCTCGTGGCGGGTGTCGATCGCGCGGATGCCCTGCTCGACCATCAGCCGCTGCGCGTCGACCATCGGGCCGCCCATGATGAAGAAGAAGTCGCGCACGCCGAACTTGCTCAGCGTCCGGGCCAGCATGTCGTTGCCAACGAGAGCCACTGGTGCACCTCCGGGTCCGGATTCAGGCCAAGTAGTCCAGTTATCGAGACTGCTACTCTCATAATAGCGTACTATCCCGGGAAGTAGAGGAGTGCGCCCATGAACGAGAAATCGCTACCGGCCGGCCGGCGTGTCAGTCCGGAGGAACATCGGCGGGCGTGGGAGTACGCCCTGAGCTACTACCCCGACGCCGAGCACTCCGGCCGGCCGGGCCGGGGCATCCTGGAAGACTTCGCCCTCCTGAACGACTACGTGCCGGACGCCTTCTACGGCTACATGCAGCTGCGCCAGGGCGCGTTCGACGTCGGCCCCGAGGCGGCGCTGGACGAGCGGACCAAGGAGCTCATCCTGGTCGCGCTCGGGCTGGCCAGCCGCAAGACGAACCCGCCGCCGCTGGGCCACACCCGCAAGGCCCTGCAGGCCGGCGCGTCCGTCGCGCAGATCGCCGAGCTCGTCGCACTGTCCATCATGTACTGCGGGATCGTCTCGTTCGACGAGGGCGGCCGGCACATCCTGCGCGCGGCCGCCGAGTTCGCCGGGGCGGCAGGCGCGGCGGGGAACGGCTCACCCACCGTCGACGTAGCGCACCCCGAGTCCGTCGAGGACGGTCCGCAGTGAGCTGACGTCCAGACTGGACTCGCCGGCCGCGTACCGCTCGCGCAGCACGGCCTCACGTGCCTCGCGGGCCGCCGCGGCCGCGACGACGGTGGCCACGTCGTCCGCGGCGACCACCACGACCCCGTCGTCGTCGGCGACGACCGCGTCCCCCGGCCGGATCTCCAGGCCGGCGCAGACCACGGGCAGGTTGACCGCCCCGCCGTGCTCCTTGGTGGTGCCCTGCGCCGTGATGAACCGGGACCACACGGGAAAGCCCATCTCGCGCAGGCCGGCCACGTCGCGGACCCCGGAGTCGATGACCATGGCCACGATCCCCCGCGCCCTCGCCTGCGTGCACAGCAGGTCGCCGACCATGCCGTGCGCCGACGGCGCCGTGGTGGCGATGACCAGCACGTCGCCGGGCCGGCAGAGCTCGATCGCGGCGTGCACCATCAGGTTGTCCCCGGCGGTGTTGAGCGAGGTCACCGCCGGCCCGCACACCCGCCGGCCGGCCAGCACCGGCCGGATCTCCGGCGCGAGCAGGCCGCGCCGCCCGTAGGCCTCGTGCACCGTCGCCACGCCGTAGCCGGCCAGCTCGGCCAGCAGCTCCGGCGCCGGCCGCCGGATGTCCCGGACAACCCGAGGTTCGGTCACGTCTCCTCCCCCAGTACGGCGCTCGCGCGCGGGAAAAGCCTGCGGGCGTTGCCCGACAGGACCTTGTCCAGGTCCTTCTGGGACAGACCCGGGATCGAGGTCAGCAGCGGCAGGTTGTCGTCGAACGCGCGGCCGGTGTCCGGGTCGACCGACTTGGCGGTGCCGAACATCTCCGAGCCGAACACCACGTTGTCCGGGCCGACCTTGCGCAGCAGCATCTCCAGCGCGTCGGCGTCGTACACGGCGGTGTCGAAGTACAGGTTCGCGCACGGCCTCCTCGAACGGCCGCCGGCCCTGCAGCACGTGCAGCGCGCGCTGCCGGTTGAACTGGAAGGGGATCGCGCCCCCGCCGTGCGGCACGATCACGGCCAGCTCCGGGAAGTCGTCGAACACCGACGACATGCACAGCTCGACGGCCGCGGCGTGGTGCTGGGCGATGTAGTGCGCGCCGTGCAGGTTCATCGCCGGGTTGCGGGTGGCGCTGGCGTGCACCATCACCGGCATCGCCAGCTCGGACAGGCGCTCCCACAGCGGGTACCACGACCGGTCGCGCAGCGACGGCGTGAACGGTGCGAGCCCGCCGGAGACGTCCGGGTTGAGCAGGCAGCCGGCGAACCCCGCCTCGGCACACCGGTCGACCTCGGCGCGCAGCGCGGCCGGCGCCACCCCGGGAGACTGCGGCAGCTGGCACACGGGAACCAGCCGGCGCGGGTGCATCGCGCACGCCCGCGCGATGAGGTCGTTGTTGATCTGCGTCCAGTGCTCGCTCACCTGGGCGTCGCCGATGTCGTGGCCCATGCCCGCGGCGCGCGGGGACAGCATGACCACGTCGATGCCGCGGCCGGTCATCTGGTCGAGCAACGGCGCGAGGGACGCGGCGAGCTCCTCGTCGGACACCGCGAGCGAGCCGCGCACCGGCTGGTTCAGCATGCTCAGCTGCCGGCCCCGGTAGGCGTCCAAACGCGACGGTGCGGTGGTGAAGTGCCCGTGCACGTCGATGATCACGGTTGCTCCCCGGTCACACGAGGGCAGCCGTGCGGACGTCGAACAGCTCGTCGAACGTCAGTGAATGGGGTAACAGGCGTTGCCGCACGCAGAAATCGATCATCATCTCCACCGCCGGCCGCACCGCGGCCGTGCCCAGCGGCACCGGGTCGATGCCGCGGGCGAGCAGCCCGGCCCGGAACAGGTCGTCCCGGCCGTGCGGACCGCCGTCGCTCAGCCGGTCCAGGTACCGCGTCCGGCAGTCGGCCAGCAGGCTGAACAGCTCACCGATCAGCCACGGATGCGTGTCGGCCAGGGTGCGGCGCAGGACCAGCATGTGGTTGATGGGCAGCACGCCGGTGCGCTGGTACCAGTCGAGCTCCGCGAGCTCCGCGTCCGGCACGAGGTCGACGACCCGGGGATCGTGCGGCCGCAGCCGGCCCACGATCGCGGCGTCCACCCGGCCGTCGAGCAACATCGCGTCCAGGGTCGCCCCCGGCTCGGCCCGCACGACGTTCGGCGGCTCCTCGTACTGCGGCACGTGGCCGTCCTCGAACGTCACCCAGACCACTTCGTCCGGGTCGAGCCCGTACTCCGCCATCAGGATGCCGCGCACCCACACCACGGTGGTCTGGGAGTAGCACCGGACCCCGATCCGGCGCCCGGCCAGGTCCGCCGGGGAACGCAGCCCGCGATCGACATTGTGGACGATCGAACCGTGGTGGAACCGGCTCAGCAGGCCGACCGGCAGCAGCATCCACTGGCTGCCGTACGCGTGCGCCTGCAGGCAGCTGGCCGTCGCGAGTTCCGACAGGTCGAACTCTCCGGTCTGTACGGTGCGGGAGAAGCCGTCGTAGATCGGGCGCACCTCGTCGAAGGAGAACCCCAGCCGCGGCGAGGCCACCGAAAGATCCTTCAACCCCTGGGTATGACCGTAAGTGTCCAACAGGGACCGCAACACCATAGTGGTGGGGACGGGCTCCACGGCTGCCTCCAGATCGGTCTGCCGGTGACGCTCCTTGATGCAGATGCCCCGGAAGCGCGGGGTACCGCAGGCGCCCGCCGATGATATACCATGTGAGACCTGCAGTCCCATTAACTAGACTAGGCAATGATCGATTCACCAGGAGGCAGCCGTGCGTGTCGTGGACCTTTCCCAGCCGCTGTCGCCTCGGACACCCCGCTCCAGCGACCACCCGCAAGTCACCTTCGAGACGCTGCGCTGGTACTCGCGCGACGGGATGAAGGCGCACCAGATCACCGCGTCGCTGCACTCGGGCACGCACGTCGACGCGCCCGCGCTGTACTTCAGCGGACGGTGACACCATCGAGAAGCTGTCCCTCGACGGCTTCTGGGGCACCGCCCTGGTGGTCGACGTCGAGCTCGAGGCGCGTGGCGTCATCTCGGCCGAGCACCTGGAGAAGATCGCCGGCGACATCCAGCCGGGCGAGATGCTCGCGATGTACACCGGGTACAGCAAGAACATCTACGACGAGGAGAACTACATCCTGAACGCGCCCGGCCTCGGCAAGTCCGGTGTGGACTGGATCGTCGAGCACGGGGTCAAGGCGGTCTGGGTGGACTCGCCGAGCGCCGAGCACATCTTCAGCCGGTCCCGGCAGTGGAAGAAGCTGCGCCCGGAGCAGTGGCCGGACGACCTGTTCGACCCCGCGGAGTTCCCCGCCGGCCTACGCGCACAAGGCGTTCCTGCCGGCCGGCATCATGATGGTCGAGAACGTCTCCGAGGCACTCGGCCAGTTCGTCGGGCAGCGCGTCACGCTGATGGCGCTGCCGGCCAAGTACGAGGGCGTGGAAGGCGCGCCGTGCCGCGCGGTCGCCCTCGTGGACATGTGACCCGGCGATGACCGACCTCTGAGGGCACGCGGTTCGTGCCGATGCTGGACCTGCCCCACGGCAGGAGAAACCGCGCCAGGACTGCGCCGCACGGTGATCTTCGACCGGGGCTGGCCGCCACACGTTCATCGAAGGCGTGCTCGAGGCCTTCCCCGGCGTCATCGACATCGCCAAGATCAGCGCGTGGCACCTGCACCAGACCGAGGACGGTCGTCAGAAGAAGCTGGCGATGTACCAGCGCCACGGCATCGAGACGATGGGCGGTGGGCCGGTCCTGGAGATCGCCCGGCTGCAGAACAAGGAGGACGAGGTCCTGGACTACCTCCAGGGCCTCGGGTTCGACGCCCTGGAGGTGTCGAGCGAGTCGATGCCGACCCAGACCGACATCGACGCGGACGCCCAGCTGGCCAAGAAGTGCCATGGACCGCGGGTTCCGCATCCACGGCGAGGTCGGCAAGAAGTTCCCGGGCGGCGACCAGATCCGCACCGCCCCGGACGTGCTCGACGTCGACACCGCCGTCGCGCATGTTCGAGGCGTACCGGGACATGGGATGCGACGGGAGCTATCTCGAGGGCCACGTCCTCCGGGCGGTGCTCGGCGACATGGCCGAGAAGGTCGACCGGGCGCGACAGCATCGTCGAGCTCGTCGAGCGGGTCGGGTCTGGAGGACATCATCTTCGAGATCCCCGGCACCTTCCTGCACTATGCCGGCAAGCGGGCACTGCAGGGTCTGCTGGTGTACCTGTTCGGCCCCGACGTGAACATGGCGAACATCCTGATCGAGGAGGTCGCGGAGGCCGAGGAGCTCCGCGACGGCACCTTCCCCGCGTTCGGCGTCCCGAACGGCGACCACCCGTGGATCCGGTCGTCGGCGCTGAGCGGCACCGGCGTGCCGGGCCGCAGTGGTGGCGCGGCTAGTCGGCGCGGCCGCCCAGGCCACGCCGGTGGGACTGACTGCGCCGATCCGGCTGACGCGGAGGATGTACCTGCGTCAGCCGGTCGGACAGCTCGGCGCCGACCTTGATCACCAGCGACTCGAACTCCTGCACCCGCGGCGCCATCCGCTCGCTCGGGCCGGCGATCGCGACCGCACCGAAGACGATGTCACCGGTCAGGATCGGCGCCGCCACGGACGTCGCACCACTGACCCGCTGTCCGACCGAGATCCTGGCGCCGGTCTCCCGGACCTCCTCCAGGCGCGCCATCTGCTTGGCCAGCTCACGCTGCGGCACGCCGTGGAAGCGCAACACCTCCTCGGCCGTGTCGGCCGGGAGGTGGGCGAGGATGGCCGTGCTCGCCGCGCCGAGGTGCAGCGGGTACCGCGTGCCGGCCGACGCCACGGAACGCAGGTCGCTCGGCGCTTCGAGGACGAACACGCACAGCCGCCACGGCAGGTCGACGACGCTGAACGTGATCGTCTCGTGCGTCTGCGACGCGAGCGCCAGCAGCGGCGGAGCGATCAACTCGTTGAGGCTCAGCTGCTCACGAGCGATCAGCCCGAGCTGCAGCATCCGCGGGCCGAGCACGTACCTGCTGGTGGCCGACTCCTGGCTGACGAACCCGTCGTCGGACAGCTGCCGCAGGGCACGGAACACCGTGCTGCGTGGCAGGCCGGTCCGATCCACGATGTCGGCGGCGGACAGCGCCTGCAAGCTGTCGAAGCTGGCCAGGATGTCGATTTCTGACTTACGCCCCACTGTCACTCCCAGTCCGCGCACAACCCCGCTCACACCGGAGTAGGTCATGAATATGCTACCAACAGTCCCGCATTTGGCACCAATGATAGCGCGGTGACGGCGTGAACACACAGAACCCGACACGCGCTCTTGCCGAACTCGTCACGAACTTCCCGGCCGAGCGGCTGCCGACGGCGGTGCGCGAGCAGACCGGCGTGATAATCCTAGACACTCTCGCGAGCGCGCTCGCGGGGCGGGACGCCGACGAGTCCCCCCGCGTGGTCGACGCGGCGCAGGCGATCTACGGCGGCGGCGACAGCACGATCCTCAACGGCGACACCGGATCCCTCGCCGCGGCCACCATGGTCAACGCGTACCTGACCACCGCCGTCACGGTGTGCGACATCCACTACCCGACCGTCTGCCACGTCACGCCGGAGGTCGTGCCGCCCGCGCTGGCGGTCGCCGAGCAACGCGGCAGCTCGGGCGCCGAGCTGCTGCACGCGGTGGCCCTGGGACTGGAGGTCACCACGCGGGTCGGCGTCGCGCTGAACTACCAGGCCTTCCGGGATCGCGGTTTCCACTCCCCCGGCGTCACCGGCCCGTTCGGCGGCGCCACGGCCGCGGGCGTGCTGACGGGCCTGGACGAGAACCAGCTCACCCACGCCTTCGGCATCGCGGCCAGCCAGGCGTCCGGAACCTGGGCGCAGCTGGGCAGCCCGACCATCAAGTTCCAGCAGGCGCACGGCGCGATGTCGGGGCTGCTCGCCGCGACCCTCGCCGCCCGGTCGTTCACGGCCACCGAGGACGGCCTCGCCGCCGCCGACGGCGGGCTGTTCGGCACCTACTCCGACGGCGGCGACCCGGACGCCCTGCTGCGCGACTTCGGTTCCCGCTGGGAACTTCTGCGCATCTCGCTGCGCCCCTCCCCCGCCGCCGCGTACCTGCAGGGCGTGGTGACCGCCGTGCTCGCCCTCGTGCGCGAGCACGACCTGAAGCCGGAGTCGGTCGCCGGCCTCCACGTGGGGCTGTCGGACACCGGCTACGAGCTGCACGGCGAGCTCGACCCGAAGAACCGCTTCCAGGCCAGGCTCTCCGCCCGCTACGTGGCGGCCGTGGTGCTGCACGACCGGCAGTGCTGGATGGAACAGTTCACCCCGCAGCGTTTCGCCGACGACGAGCTCCTCCGGTTCGCCCGGGAACGGATCACCACCGCCGAGGACCCGGCGGTACGCGAAGGCGGCGCGAGCGTCGAGGTCCGCCTGACCGACGGCGACACGATCAAGCTGACGGCCGCCGTGCCCAAGGGCGACCCGGACGACCCGCTGAGCTTCGCCGAGGTCGCGGAGAAGTTCCGGCTGGGCGCCGCGGGCAAGCTTCCCCTTGCGGTACAAGAACAAACGGTGGAAGCCGTGCGAACGCTGGACACGCTCGACGATGTCCGGTCACTGCTCAAGCCGCTGCGCGGCTGAACCACGCCGGGAGATCACGATGGACGAGGCCACCGCCTACTGGACAGCCGGGACGCGAGCGCGAAGCGCCGACGTCGTCGACGTGGTGCACCCCTACGACGGCCGCGTCGTCGCGAGGGCGTGTCGCGCGGACGACGCCGACGTCGAGCGCGCCGTCGCGGCCGCGCACGCGTGCCGGGAGGAGGCCGCGGCCCTGCCCGCGCACGTGCGGGCCGCCGCGCTCGACCACGTGTCACGCCGCCTGCTGGAACGCGCGGAGGACATCGCCCAGCAGATGACCCTGGAGGGCGGGAAGCCGCTGAAATGGGCCAGGGCCGAGGTTCCCCGTGCCGCGGAGACGTTCCGCTTCGCGGCCGAGGAGGCCCGCCGGTGGTCCGGGGAGGTGCAGCGCCTCGACACCGACGCGCGGTCGACCGGCCGGCTCGGGCTCACTCGCAGGGTGCCGCGTGGCCCGGTGCTGGGCATCACCCCGTTCAACTTCCCGCTCAACCTGGTCGCGCACAAGATGGCGCCGGCGCTGGCCGTCGGCGCGCCGGTCGTGCTCAAGCCGGCGCCGCGCACACCGCTGACCGCGCTGGCGCTCGGCGAGATCCTCGCCGAGACGGACCTGCCCGCGGGGACGTGGTCGGTGCTGCCGATGACCGACGCCCAGGCCGCCGGGCTGGTCGCCGACCCGCGGCTCCCGGTCGTCTCGTTCACCGGGTCCGGCTCGGTCGGCTGGCGGATCCGCGACAGCGCACCGCGCAAGCACATGACGCTGGAACTGGGCAGCAACGCGGCCGCACTGGTCTGCGCCGACTACACGACCGACGCGGACCTCGACCTCGCCGCCGACCGCATCGCGACGTTCGCGATGTACCAGGCCGGGCAGTCCTGCATCTCCGTCCAGCGCGTGTACGCCACCGCCAACGTCTACGGGCCGCTCGCCGAGCGGGTCGTGCAGCGGGTGGCCGCGCTGAACGTCGGTGACCCCTTCGACCCGGACACCGACGTCGGCCCGCTGATCGACGAGGCCGCCGCGGAGCGGGTGGAACAGTGGGTCGGCGACGCGGTGTCCGCCGGGGCCAGGATCCTCGTCGGTGGCAAGCGGGACCGCACCACCTACGCGCCGACGGTGCTGGAGAACGTCCCCGGCGACGCCATGGTGCACACCGAGGAGGTGTTCGGACCGGTCGTCGTGCTGAGCTCCGTCCCGTCCGACGAGGACGGCTTCGACCGCGTCAACGACTCCCGCTACGGCCTGCAGGCGGGCGTGTTCACCCACGATCTGCACACGGCTTTCCGCGCGTTCCAACGCCTCGAGGTCGGCGGCGTCATCGTCGGCGACGTGCCCAGCTACCGGACGGACAACCTGGCCTACGGCGGCGTGAAGGACTCCGGCGACGGCCGCGAAGGCATCCGGTCCGCCATGGCCGACTACACCCAGGAGCGGGTTCTGGTCCTCACCGAGGTCACCCTCTGAGTTCCCGCTGAGTCACCGTTCGGCGAGCGCCGCGAGCCGGTCGAGCGAGGCGCGCAGCTTCTCCGGGGTGGTCTCCCGGGCGCGCCGGAACCGGCCCTCGTCGGTCAACTCGGTCCAGTCGTAGGTGTGCCGCACCCGCGTCGAGGCCGGGCCGGCCGGCTCCAGCTCCCACCGCCACAGGTGACCCGGCTGTGCCTGGCCCACCTCGGCGGGCCGCCACGCGATGCGACGTCCCTCGTCGAACTCGACCACGTGGTTCTCCCGGACGACGCCGTCCTTGGTGAGCACCATGGTGAACACGTCGCCGACGGCGCGGACCCGCTGTCCTGGTGGGGCCTCCGCCAGGTTGTCGTTGCCGTCCCAGCGCGGCTGGAGGGCCGGGTCGGCGATGAGCTCGAAGATCGCGGCCGCCGGGGCCGCGATCTCCCGGCCGGCCGTGACCACGCGCTCGCCGTCGTGACCGGTCATCGGTCCGACGGCCTGATGATCGCCCACTTGATCCGCCGGCTCAGCCACAGCATCGGCCAGGCCGCGATGAGGCCGACCCCGGCCGGCAGGCCCTGCTGCCACACGGGTGCGCCCAGCGCGACCGGAGCTCCGGCCTGCGGGTCGTGGTCGCCGACGCCCTGCCAGCGCGACGGCGGCAACACGATGTAGCGGGCCTTGCCGATCACATCGTCGATGGGGACGGCGCCGCTGAGGCCGCCGCCGCCCTGGAAGCGGGAGTCCTTGGAGTTGTTGCGGTTGTCCCCCATGACCCAGAGCATGCCCTCGGGCACCACTACCGGGTCGAAACGCTGCCGGCTGTCCGGTTTGCCGCCCTTCCAGTAGACGTACGGCTCGTCGAGCGGGCGGCCGTCGACCAGCACCCGGCCCTTGGGGTCGCAGCACTGGATGGTCTGGCCACCGACCGCGATCACGCGCTTGACGAAGTCGCGCTCGTCCGGCGGCGCGAGGCCGACCAGCGAGCCGACCTGCTGCAACGCGGTGATGACGAAGTTGCGTGACGGCTGGTCCTGGTCGTAGTCGTCCGACCACACGTCCGGACCCTCGAAGACGATGACGTCGCCCGGCTGCGGGTCGGTGAACGCGTAGCCCAGCTTGTCCACCAGCACGCGGTCGCCGTCGCAGCCCGAGCACCCGTGCAGGGTCTTCTCCATCGACCCGGACGGGATGATGTACACCCGGCCGAGGAAATGCTGGATCAGGAACGTCAGCAGCAGCGCGACCGCCAGCAGGGTCACCAGCTCCCGCCAGAGCGGCTTCTTCCGCGCCCGGCGGCGCCCGCCCCGGACGGGCCCCGGGTCGGCGTCGAAGCTGTCGGGATCGAAGCGACCGCCCTCCGGGCGGATCTCCACCACACCCGCGTCGTCGAAGCCGGGACCACTCGGACGGACCGGCGAGACCGGCGGGTCCGGCTGCCACGCCCGCGGATCTGCGGACGCGTCGTACCGCGGGATGAGGTCGGTGCGCTCCGGGTCGTTCCCCGGCCACTGCGCGCGCGGGGGGATGGCCACGGGTCCAGGTTACGGGAGAGTCTCGCTGTCGGGTGTGAAGTCGCGACATCCACGCCGGTCCGGGACGCGCCGGAGAACCTCCGCGCGGCCGGCGCGTCTATCGATGCATGACCGACGAGGGGGAGAGACCGGCGCGGCGCATCCGGCGGTTCTTCGGCAGACGGCGGGTGCGGATCGGCGTGGGCGTGCTGCTCGGGCTCGTGCTGCTGGTCGGCGCCGGCCCGTACCTGTGGATCCGGTTCGCGACGACGGGGAAGATCCACACGGTGGCCGACGCGCCGCAGGCGCCGGTGGCGATCGTGCTGGGTGCCGGGCTCAAGGCGGACGGCTCGCCCAAGCCGTACCTGCGGGTGCGGCTGGAGGACACGCTGCGGCTGTACGAGGACGGCCGCATCCACGCGATCCTGGTCTCGGGAGATCACGGCCAGGTCGACTACGACGAGGTCGCCGCCATGACGTCGTGGCTGGTCGACCGGGGCGTGCCGGCCGGCAAGGTGGTCGCCGACCATGCCGGGTTCGACACGTACGACTCCTGCGTGCGGGCGTACAAGATCTTCGGGGTGCGCGCCGCGCTGATCGTCACCCAGGAGTTCCACGTGCGGCGCGCCGTCTTCCTGTGCCGGCAGGCCGGCATCGACGCCACCGGCATCGGGTCGCCGGCCCCGGACAACAACGACCTGCGCTACCAGGTACGGGAGGTGCCCGCGGCGATCAAGGCGACCCTCGACGTGCTCGTCGACGCCGACCCCACCTACCTCGGCAAGTACGAGACCGGCGTCGACGAGGCACTGGACACGCCGTAGCGGCTACTCCTGCGGCAACGAACTGGCCGAGCGGCGGCCGATCCCGGCCCAGACGGACGGGGCGCCGAGGAACAGCCACAGCGCGATGACCGGGTCGCAGATCGCGCAGCCGAACGAGGAGTGCGCCAGCTCCGGGATGATCGGGGCGCCCTTGAGGTGGTGCACGATGTCCCAGCCGGTGTGCAGCAGCCAGCCGACGCCGAGCCATACGTAGTTCGACAGCCCCAGGTAGGCACAGCTCGTGACAACGGCGGTGAACGCCACCTCGGCCATGCCCAGCGCGCCCGAGGAGAGGTAGGCCGCGCCGGCGCCGGCGACCATCACGGCGTTGATCTTCTGCCGGGCCGGCTCCGGGGCGAGCGAGCACACCGCGACGTACGCGAGGCCGACCAGCACGGGAGCCACGACGTCCATCAGCATGCGGCTAGGTTACAGTCAGACTGAAACTCCGGGAAGAGTGCGAGGCTACGACGGTGGACGAGGACGCGCCGACCGATCCGCCGCCGGCCAGTCCCGCGTTCCTGATCATGGCCCTGGGCCGGCGGCTCCGCGCGGAGGTCGAGGAAGCCCTGGCGCCCCACCGGATCTCGCTGCGGCACCTCTCGGCGCTCGGCCACCTGGCGCGCGAACCGGGGCTGTCCTACAGCGAGCTGGCCCGCCGGGCGGGGATCACCGTGCAGAGCATGCAGGCGACCCTGCGCCACCTGGAGGATCTCGGCGCGGTCGAACGACGCACCGCACCCGGCCGGGGGTTCTCCGCGGAGCTGCACGTGACCGACCACGGCGCCGCGCTCCGGGCGAGCGGCCAGCGGACGATCACCGCCGCCGACGAGCGCCTGCTGGCCACCCTGCCGGCCGAGCAACGAGCCGTCCTGGGCGAGCTGCTGCTCCACGTGTTCCGCGCGGCCGCGTCGGGATAGCCGGCCTACGTGGCGTGCTGTCGGCGCACCATCTCGGTGATCCAGACGGGCGCGAACGGAGACGTGCAGTTCGGCGGCGTCGGGTAGTCCTTGAGCACCTCCAGGCGCTCACCGATGTCGATCGCCCGGGCGCGGTGCCCGGCGTGCTCGATCCCGATCTGGGCCAGGCAGTGGTTCATCGCCCACTGCAGGCGATCCGGGGCGTCGCGCAGCTCCGCCTCGATGACGTCGAGCAGTCCCGCGAGGTCGAGCCCCTCGGGCCGCTTCGCCACGCGGTCGGTGGTCAGCGCCCAGCCGGCGCTCGCGACCACCGGATCCGGATCGGCGAACCAGGCCAGGCGCAGCTCTTCGGCGTGCGGGCTCTTCTTCACCACGTAGTTCACGAGCCAGTCGTGCACCTTGGGGGTACGTGCCTCCCGCAGCATGGTGTCCAGCTCGCCACGCTCGAACGCCTTCGGGCGGCAGATCAGGAGCGCCAGCAGCCTCGCCGCGGTGTCGGCCGTCGCCCAGAGCCGGCCCGCGAGCTCCTGCTGCGTCTTCAGCCGCTTCGCGAGCGCGCGCAGCTTGCCGAGGTTCACGCCGTGATCGTCACCGTGTTTCTCGTTGATCTCGCGTGCTTTCGGATCCTCGAGTGCGGCCAGCTCGGCCATCACCTCGGTCACCGTCGCCCCGGCCACCGCCGTTTCGGCCACCTCAGCCTCCCGTCCATCGCGTGCGAGATCACGCTAGTCCAGCCGGCCGGGGTCGAGACATGAAAGTGCTCGGCGACCACGACGGCCGCCGAGCACTTCGCCTCCTCGTCAGGGGCGACGGTCAGAACCCGCCGCCGCCGAAGTCACCACCTCCGCCGAAGTCGCCGCCGCCGCCGAAGTCGCCGCCGCCGCCAAAGTCGCCGCCACCGCCACCGAAGTCGCCGCCGCCGCCAAAGTCGCCACCGCCACCGCTGAAGTCACCACTGGCGCCACCGCCACCGGAATCGCCGCCACCGCCACTGAAGTCACCACTGGCACCGCCGCCACCGAAGTCACCGCCGCCACCACTGAAGTCACCACTGGCACCACCGCCGCCGGAATCGCCACCGCCACCACTGAAGTCACCACTGGCGCCGCCACCACCGCTGAAGTCGCCGCCGTTGCCCAGGTCACCGCTGATGTTGCCGGAGCCGTCAGTGTTCTCGGAACCCGTGCTGGTGCCTCCGGCACCGACACCGTCCGAAGTAGAGCTCGAACCGCTCAGGCTGTCGGAGCTGAGGTGGGAACCATCGAGGTTGTCCGCACCGACGCCATCGGCGGCGGCTGCGGAGCCGTCACCACTGTTCTCGACGCCGCCCTGCCCATCGGTGCCGATGCCGCGGTTGGCACCGCCGGCGCTGGCCTCGTCGCCCGCACCCGGACTCGCCGGCTGCTCGGGCTGTGCCTGCGACTGATCTGCCGGCGCCTGGTCAGCCGGCGCCTGGTCAGCGCTCGACTGCTCCGCCTGGGGCTGCTCCGCCTGCGGCTGGTCCGCCGGCGCCTGCGACTGGTCGGCCTGCGACTGGTCTGCACTCGGCTGCTCGGCCTGCGGCTGCTCCGCCTGCGGTTGCTCGGCCTGAGGCTGCTCCGCTTGGGGTTGCTCGGCTTGGGGCTGCTCCGCCTGGGGCTGCTGCGGCTGAGCCTGCGGTTGCTGGGTGGTCGTCGCGGGGCCGAACGGGTTCAGGGAGTTCGCCGCGTCGCGCACGGTCTGGTAGACCTTGGCCGGATCGATCGAGGCCGAGAACCCGGCCTTGCCGCCGACGCCAAGCGCCACCCCGGCGTCCGCGCCGATGGTGAACTTGCCGTCCGGGGTGAAGCCGATCGTCCCGTGCGCCTCGGCGCCGAGGCCGAACCTCAGGTCACCCGAAACACCCGCCCGCACACCGCCGATGTCGGCGTGCCCTTCACCGCTGACCTTCGCGCCGACGAAGGCGTTCGCGCCCAGCTGCGCCCCGTTGGGCCCGAGGGAGGCGTTCGCCGAGGCGTCGGCGCCGACGGTGCCCTTCGCCGAGCCACCAACCTCGACCGGGCCGGCCTGCAGCGAGCCCTGCGTGGCGATCTGACCGAGGTACGCCTGTGCGGCGGCCTGCGCGTTGAGCCCGTTGGCGTTGATGCTGCCGCTCGCGGACGCCTCGCCACCCAGCGCCCTGGCGTCGACCTGGCCGCTGGCCGTCACACCGCCGACCTGGGTCGAGCCGCTCGCGCTGGCGTCGAACACGTCGCCCTGGACCTTGGTGGAGCCGAGCGTGACGTTGACCCCCGGGCCGCCGGGCGTGCTGGCGCCCGGGGTGGCGGGAGTACCGAACGGGGCGGCTACGACGCCCGGCTGCACCTGGTCCTGCTGCACGTCGGCGGGAAGCGTCTGCGGCGCCCCGCCGTCCACCGCCGGAGTGTTCGTCGGCTGCAGGTCCGCGGGAAGGGTCTGCGCCCCGCCGTTCACCGCCGGAGTGTTCGTCGGCTGGACATCCGCGGAAGACGTCTGCGGCGTCTCGGCATTCGCACCCGGAGCACTGGTCGGCTGCAGCTCCGCGGGCAGCGTCCGCGGCGCGTCGGCGCTCGTCCCCTGAACGGAGGTCGGCTGGACATCGGGCTGCAGGCCCGCGGGAAGGGTCTGCGGCGCATCGGCGTTCGTCGCGGGGGCGCCGGCGGGCTGGGCCTGCGCCTGCTGCCCGAGGTAGGCCGGCAGCGTGTTCGCCGCGGCCTGGCCGTTGTCGGCCAGCACGGTGGTCGGGATCGCCGAGGACTTGGGCACCAGCCGGACGGTCTGGCCCTGCACGTCCGTCGGGTGGCCGCCGAAGGCGTCCCGCTCGGCCAGCTCGGTGGCGTTGAACTCCCTGGCGGTCTGGTTGAACGTCGCGATCGCGGCGTCCTGGGCCGCCGGGGTCTTCGCGCTGTGAATGGCGTCGATGCTCTGGTCGAACCGGATCCGGAAGCCGTCCCGGACGTCCTTGTTGTACTGGTCGTTGAGGAACGACTGGCTCATCTGCGCGTTGATGGCGTCCTTGTCCAGCGACCTGCGCGCGTCGGCGGCCAGGCTCGTGGCACGCAACGCCTTCGCCGAGTACAGGCTCACGTAGCCCGGCAGCTCCGCCTTGTCGAGCACGTCCCGCATCGCGTCGACCTGCTGCTGCGTGTACGGCTGCTCGGCGCCGGGAGTGGCCGGCGGCGCGGCCGCCGGAGCCTGGGCCGGCGCCGGCCGGGCGCCGTGCGCCGCGGGCGCCTGCGGCGCAGCCCGGACCGGCACGACCTCCGCGGGCGGCCGGATCGGGGCGGGGGCGACCTCCCCGCGGCTACCGTCGGCGGTCAGCAGGTATCCCCCGGGCAGGGAATGGTTCTGGTCGCCGCCCTTCGGCAACGCCGTGTCCGGAGCGGCGGCCGCCGCGAGAGTGGGGGCCATGATGCCGGCGGCCAGCGCCACGCCGGCCGCTGCCGCCGCCCGCTTGGACAGGAACCGACGCTGACGGCGGTTCGGCCGGTACTCGTCATCGGCGTCCGCGGCGATGTCCGTGACGACGTTCGGGACGGTGTGGTCGCACGCGATCCGGGGCGTGGACCTGACGGCGGCGGCCGGGCCGGGTTCCGTCAGCATCTGGCCGGCGAACCAGTCCAGCCATGCCTGGTTGACGGCCTCGTCGACCGTGGACTTTCGGGTGGGGTGCATTGGGGAGGTCCCTCTCTGCTCAGGCACGACAAGTCCCCCGTACCGGCTGGGCAGGGCGTAGTCAGTGGCGATGCCGCGAAACGCGGGCGCCATCCCGGACCTGAGCAGGCCTTTCGCCCCGGAAGTGGTACGCGACCGCTTCCCCATGCCTCCGCATCGACATCAGTGAGTAATCACTGCGATACGAGATGCTATGGAGCGAACGTTGGCCGCGGCAACAAACCTTCGGCGGAAGTTTCCGGGTTCGAATACGTGGCAGAAATGAACCGATACGGGCAGGTCAGCGTCCGCCGACAGCCTTGCGCTTGACGTACCCGACGGCGGCGGTGCCGACGAACAGCACGGCGCCGACGATCACGAGCCAGAACAAACCCTTGATCACGAACCCGAGCACGACGCACACCAGCCAGATCACCAGCAGCAGACCGAGAAACGCGATCATCACGACCTCCAAGGGGCGACCGCAGCCTATTCCCGTTTCCGGCTGCGCGCCCGCGGCCGCCGACATCGTGACCCGGTGGTGAACCTCCGGCGCTCAGACGGCGCCGATCCGTCGGTGCAGAAGGGTGCGGCGCAGCCGCCCGGTCGTCTCGCGGAGCGCCTCGGCGGTCAGGGCGTGGGTGAAGCGGAACCAGCCCAGCCGCTGCTGGTCCTCGATCACCAGGCCCGCTTCGATCGCGGTGTCGAGGATCTCCAGTGCCGCCTCGATCTCGACCGAGGCGACCTCGGCGACGACGTCGATGTCGAAGTGCCGGCCGGCGACGGCGGCGACCGCCAACACCTCGGCCGCGGCGTCGGGCAGCTGGGCGATGCGGCCCAGCACCACGTCGCGCACCGGCACCGGAACCGGCGCCGTGTGGGGATGATCCAGGTGCTGCTCACTCGTCAACAGCTTGATCAGCTCCCGCAGGAAGAACGTGTTGCCCTCCGTCCGCGCCCACAGTCCCTCCGCGGTGGACTCGCTGACCTCCCTGCGGAGCATGGCGCTCGCCAGCGTCCGGGTGTCCTCGACATCCAGACCGTCCACCTCGATGCGCGTCATACCCGCACGGGCCAGCGCGGCCGACGTCTCCGCCACCGTCGCCGCCTCGTCCGACCGGTAGGACGCGGCCACCAGCAACCGGCTCGCGGGCACCGACTCGGCCAGGTGGGCCAGCAGCCGCAGCGAGCTCTCGTCCGCGCAGTGCAGATGATCGAGCACCACGACCAGCGGCGTCGTGCGGGACGCACCGGTCAGGTACTGGACGATCGCCTCGAACTGCCGCACGGTGGCAGCGGTCAGGTCCGCACCGTCGTCGGACGGCTCGGCGTCCCCGTCCAGCAACTCCGCCACCGGCGCCGGTACCGAGCGCTGCGGATAGCGTGCGCCTGCCGCACGCAGCACCTGTTCCCAGGGCCACAACGGCGGCGCGGCAACGTGTTCGGGGCAGGAACCCCAGAGCACCGGCACGTCCGCGCGGCCCGCGAAGCGCCGCAACAGGCTGGTCTTGCCGATCCCGGGCTCCCCGGACACCGCCACCACGCGGCCCCGGCCGTCCACCGCCGCGGCCAAGGCGTCCTCCAGCTGGCGCAGCGCGATCTCCCGACCGACGAAGACCTCGTCTTCCGGCGCCGGTCCAGGTGCGGGCCCGGCCGGGTCGTCCGGTGGTGCGGCGGCGGGTTCGCTGCGCGTCGTCGTGGCCGGGGCCGGCTGCCAGTCCAACGCCGGGGACTGGTTCAGGATCTCGTGCTCGAGCTGTTGCAGCGCCGGTTTCGGGGCGATCCCCAGTTCGTCCGCCAGCCGCTTCTGGTTGGTCCGCAGCGCAGCCAGCGCGTCGGCCTGCCGGCCGGCCCGGTACAGCGCCCGGCCCAGCAGCTCGCAGCCGTACTCGCGCAACGGGTTGGCCTGCACGAAGGCCTCCAGCTCGGCGGCGGCCGGCTCGTGGGCACCCACCGCCAGCAGCGCCGCACAGCGGCCCTCCACTACGGATAATCGCAACTCCTCGAGGCGCGCCGCCTCCGGCTCCACGTACGCGGCGTCCGCCACCTCCGCGTAGGCCTGCCCGCGCCACAACGCCAGCCCCGCCTCGAACTCGCACAACGCCTGCCGCGGATCGCCCCGGTCCCACGCCTGCCGCCCCGCCGTGGCGCGCTCGTCGAACTGGTGGACGTCGACCTCGACGACGCGGCTGTCCAGCAGGTAGCTCCGGCCGAGGGTGCGCAACACCGTCGCCGGCGTGCGTGGCGCCCGATCCGGCTCCAACACTCTGCGCAGGTTGGCCACGTACGCCTGCAGCGAGGTCATCGCCGACGGTGGCGGACACCCGGCCCACAGCTCTTCCAGCATGACGTCCACCGGCACCGGCTCACCGACGCGGCTCAACAACAACGCGAGCAGGGCGCGTTGTTTGGGCGCCCCCGGATCGACCAGCCGGCCGGCGACCACGGCCTCCACCGGACCCAGCGCCCGGAACTCCACCTTGGTGGCAGGTGCCGGCGGGCGGCGTAGGGGCGTGACGACTTCTGCATCAGTCATATCGTGGTTTCTTCCGGAGTCATAATCGGCGGACTGATCGATCTGGCGATCAGCTGGACTCGACGGAGCGACTGTAATTGAACTCACTGGGGTTCTTGTCGAGAAATACGATGACATTCCCTTGGAAAACGTCTTGAATTCGGAACGAGCCCCGATCGAGCCGACGTTTCCACAGGTAGGATGAGGGACGGGAATCCCGCAAAAGTCGGGAACAGGCGTGCTCGGAATGGTGGACCGCCGCGCCCCTGTAGGGTTTCGGGGCGCGCCAGGAGCACTGGTGTCACCTGTATGACACGTAGCGGCGAAGGAACGTGACAGATGACCGAGTCCGACGGACTGGTGGAGGGCTTCGAGGAGCACCGGCCCCGCCTCCGGGCGGTCGCCTACCGGGTGCTCGGCTCGCTCGCCGAGGCCGATGACGCCGTGCAGGAGGCCTGGATCCGGTTCAGCCGGGCGGACGCGAGCGGTGTCGACAACCTCCCCGGCTGGCTGACCACCATCGTCGTCCGGGTGTCCCTGAACGCCCTGCGGTCACGGAACTCGCGGCGCGAGGACCCCCTGGGCGTGCACGTTCCCGACCCGGTCGTCAGCCGTCCGGAAGGCCTCACCCCCGAGGACGAGGCGCTGCTGGCCGACTCGGTCGGACTCGCGCTGCAGGTGGTGCTCGACACGCTGGCCCCCGCCGAGCGGCTCGCATTCGTCCTGCACGACATGTTCGACCTGCCCTTCGACGAGATCGGACCCATGGTGGGGCGTGCCCCGGCCACGGCGCGCCAGCTCGCCAGCCGGGCCCGGCGCCGGGTCCGGGGGGCCGAGGTACCCACCCCCGACACCGATGTCGGCCGCCAGCGGGAGGTGGTCGACGCGTTCTTCGCCGCGGCACGGCGCGGCGAGCTCGACGCGCTCGTGACGGTTCTCGACCCCGATGTCGTGCTGCGCTCCGACGGAGGGCGGCCGGACGCGTCCGTGCGTGGTCCACGGCGCGGCCGCCGTTGCCGGCCGGGCAGCGATGTTCGAGCGGCCCGCCGCACTGATGCGGCCGGCACTGGTGAACGGAGCCGCGGGCGTGGTCGTGAGCCTCGACGGACACCCGGTCTCGGTCATGGGATTCACCGTCTCGGACGGCAGGATTGTGGAAATCGACGTGATGGCCGATCCCGAGCGCCTCACCCGGCTCAACCTGGCCGTTCTCGACTGACATTCACTCCTCGCGCGGCGATTTCTTGTCGTGAAAGACCTCTTTGCCCAGATCGCGGCCGGTCTTCCAGTCACACCGAACGTATTTGAGGTGTCACCCTTATAAGACACGTTTACGGCGAAGGAAAGGATCATGACCATGCGCAAGTGGCTGCCGCTCGTCGCAGTCTGCGCCGGCACCTTCATATTGCTGGTCGACGTGACGATCGTGACCGTGGCATTGCCCGACATGGCGCAGGGGCTGCATACGACGCTCCCGGACCTCCAATGGGTGCTCAGCCTCTATGCGCTCGTGCTGGCCGCCCTGGTGCTGACCGCGGGTTCGATCGCGGACCGCGTCGGGCGGCGCGCCGTGTACCTCGGCGGCCTCGCGATCTTCGCGGCCGCCTCGCTGGTCTGCGGCCTGTCCGGCAGCGTCGGGCTGCTGATCGCGGCCCGCGGCGTCCAGGGCCTGGGCGCGGCGGCGATGTTCGCCACCACGATGGCACTCATCAGCAACTCCTACGAAGGCCGGGACCGCGGTATCGCATTCGGGGTCTGGGCGGCGGTCAACGGCGGTGCGTCCGCCGCGGGGCCGCTGGCCGGCGGGTTGCTCACCACCCATTTCGGCTGGCGGTGGATCTTCCTGGTGAACCTGCCGATCGCCGTCGGCGCCGTCATCCTCACGCTGATGGTCGTGCAGGAGTCGCGTGACCCCCGTCCGCGCCGCGTCGACCTGGCCGGCATGGTGAGCTTCACCGTGGCCGCGGGCGCGCTCACCTACGCGCTGATCCACGGCTCCTGGACGTCGGCGCTCACCCTCGGCTTGTTCGCCGTCGCCGTTGTTGCCCTGATCGTGTTCGTCATCGCCGAGCGCGTGCAGCGCGACCCGATGCTGGATCTCTCGCTGCTGCGCAACTCTTCCTTCACGACGCTGCTGATCGCGGTGGCGCTGCTGCCGGCGGCGGCGTGGGCGGCGATGGCCTACCAGTCGCTGTGGCTGCAGTCGGTCCTCGACCTGAGCGCGATCCAGGCCGGGCTGGTGCTGCTTCCGTGCAGCCTCGCGGCGTTCGGTGTGTCCATCGCGGTCGGCCGGGTGATGAGCACGACCTCGCCCCGCCTGCTGATCGGTGTCGGCATGCTGACCGTCGCCGCGGGCGCGGGCGCGCAGGGCTTCATCGGGGCCGACTCCGGGTGGGCGGTCGAGCTGCCGGGTCTGTTCCTCGTCGGCGTGGGTGCCGGGCTGGTGCTGGGGCCGCTGTCCGCCACCGCGATGGCGGCGGTTCCCGGCCCGCGCGCGGGCATGGCGGCCGGTGCGGTGAACACCTTCCGCCAGCTCGGCTACGCGTTCGGCGTCGCGATCCTCGGTGCGATCTTCCGCAGTGGTTTGACGGACAGCGCCGGCGAGGGCCTGGCCGGCCCGCTCAGTGGTGGCCAGGCGGATGCGATCGTCGCCCGCGGTAAGGACATGGCGAACGTGGTGCACGAGGCATTCGCCCACGCCCTCGACGTGACCTTCGTGGTGGCCGCGGGAATGGGCCTGGCCGCGGCGATCGCGGTGTTCGTCTTCGTGCGCCCGGACAAGTCCACACCGGAGCCGGACAAGGAGAAGTCGCTGGCCGGCAGCCGGCAGGACTCGTGACCACCGCTCGCTAACGACCAGACCGCTCCCGGACAGGACAACTGTCCGGGAGCGGTCTTGTGTGTGTCGGCCGGTTGTGTCGGTGTACTGCGAAACGGCGACGTGGGCGGCTCGGCGGCCGGCCCCTCTCCGTCTCGCCGGTGTCCGCGTCTGGTGGGACGGTGCCCTGGATCGCGGCCAGGTCCTCCCGAAAGCCCGCGCCGCTTCGCGAGTATGTGCGGCCGGCCGTGTAGCCGGCGACGTAGGACCGCGAACGCGTGCCCGTGACCGAGCCGGAAGCGCCGGTCGGCCCGCCATGCATGCCCGACCTGTACCGCAAAGGCGACGGTGGTGACGTGAGCGCACGTCACCACCGTCGCCGTTCGCGAAGCCGTTCGCGAAGGGACGGTCCTCAGAGGACCGGTATGTTGCTGCGGAACACCCCGTGCGGGTCGCGGGCCGCCTTGATGGCCCGCAGGCGCGCCAGGGTGTCGGCGGGGAACACATCCGTCGCCGTCTCCCCCGGGCCGACCTGGGTGAGCGGCTTGCGCCCGCTCAGGTACGGCGCGAGCGCCTCGGTGAACGCGGCCTGCCGCTCCGGTACCCCGTCCACCGGCGCACCGTTCATGTAGAGCGCGTACGGCTCGTCGATCCGGCCGGCGGCGCTGTCGCCCGGCCGCGCGAAGGCACCGCCCAGGTGCCTTATCTGCACGGTGAGCAGCGGGTCGATGGGCCGGTCCAGCAGTCGGACGGCGACCTGGTCGTCGATGCCGGTCAGCAGCTCCGTGCGGGACACGCCGGGCCGGGGGTCGACGGGTTCGGCGGTGATGTCGCCGAGGTCGGCGACGGCCATCATCGCCCGGGAGTCGGACTTGCGGCCCTCGATCTCGTCCAGGCCGCGCAGCAGTGCCGCGCCCTCGGCGGACTCGCCGAGGAACGTGACGTCGACGGACGCGAACGGTGGGCTGTCCGGGAAGTGGAACAGGCCGTACCACGCCGTGAGCTCCTCCGGCGCGGTGGCGGTGAGCTCGCGGAAGGCGTCGAGCACCCGCGCCGCCTGCTCGCCGGGCCACACCATGCGCCCGCCGTACAGCGCGGCCGCCGGGTGCAGGTCGAACTCGATCGCGGTGACGAGCGCGAAGTCGCCGCCACCGCCGCGCAGCGCCCAGAACAGGTCCGGGTCGGAGTCCGCGGTGACGTGTGCCGGTGCTCCGTCGGCGTCGACGACGTCGAAGGCGCGGACGCTGTTCGAGCCCAGCCCGTACGCGCGGCCGAACCAGCTCAGCCCGCCGCCGAGGAGGTACCCGGTCACGGTGACCGCGGGGCTGCTGCCCGCCGGCCCGGTCAGTCCGTACGGACCGGCCACGGCTTGCACCTGCGCCCATTTCACGCCCGCGCCGACCCGCGCGACGCGGGCGTCCGGGCGGACGTCGACCGCGTCGAGCCGGCCGGTGCGCAGCAGGATCGTGTCGGCCGCGCTGCCGGTGGCGCCGTGGCCGCTGGGCTGGGTCGTGATCGTCAGCTTGTTGCGGCCGGCGTACCGGACCAGTGCGGCCACGTCGTCGGCGTCGGCCGCCGTCACGACGGCCCGGACCGGTTGGTCGACCGCGAGGTTCCACGGGCGGCGGGCTTCCTCGAAGCCGTCGTCGCCGGGCTCGAGAACCCGGCCCTCGACCGTCTGCCGCAGGTCGTTCCCGATGGTCATCATCTCTCCCTTTGCCACTCCTATGGTTGCAACCGTTGCACATCCCAGCCGGCGGCACCTGTCTCGCTGTCGTAGCGCAGCCGACGGTGCAGCCGGTCGGGGCTGGCACACCAGAACTCGACGGATGCGGGCCGCAGCACGTAGCCGGTGTACTGGTCCGGGCGCGGCAACGGCTCCCCCAGCGCCTCCAGCCGCTGTGCCTCGTCCCGCAGCGCCGCGACGTCCTCCAGCGGCGCACTCTGCCGGGACGCGGTCGTCATCGCGTGCAGCGGAACCGGCCTGGCGAACCACAACGCGTCCGACGCGGCCGCCCCGAGGTCGTCGACGGGGCCGGTGATCGCGATCTGGCGGCCGAGCTCGCGCCAGTACAGCACGCCGGACGCCCAGCCCGTCTCCGCGATCTCGCGCCCTTTCTGGCTGTCGCGGTGGGTGGCGAACACCAGGCCGTCGCAGCTGACCCGGATCACCGCGACGATCCGGTTCGACGGCCGGCCCCGCGCGTCCACCGTGGCGAGGGACAGGGCGAGTGGCTCCCGCACCTCGCGTTCGGTCGCGTCGGCGAGCCAGTCACGCAGGATCGCGAGTGGCTCCGCCGGCGGCCGTTCGTACTCGGGGAACGTCAGGTCGACGCTCCCGGTGAGACTCTCGAACCTGCTCGCGGTCACGGCCGCACTCCTCTCGATCGTCAGACGTAGATGGTTCCCCGGGCCACGACGACGCCGTGCCCGCCGACCTCGACCGCCGAGACGTCGTCCCGCTCCCCCTCGGCGGTGGCGATCATCGGCGACGGCCGGCCGAGCTCGACCCCTTGCACGATCTCGAGATCCTCGCCGTAGCCCGCCAGGCCGTGCCTGGCCAGGTGGACGGCGAGCGGCCCGGCGGCCGAACCCGTCGCGGCGTCCTCCACGACGCCGTAGGCGGGCGAGAACATCCTGGTGCGCCAGTGTTCTCCCGCCCTGGCGAAGCAGTTCGCCGCCATGTCCGGAAACGCCGCCAGCGCACGGTGGTCGGGGTTCAGCGCGGACAGCGCCGGCACGCTCTCGACCCCGACGAAGACGTGGCGCGGGCCGTTGCGGTACACCTCCACCGGGGCGGTCGAGGCCGCGACACCGAGGGCGGCCAGCAGTTCCGCGGCGTGCTCGTAGCGGTCCCAGGTCGGGATGGGCTGTCCCATCCGGACGAAGGGGGCTCCGTCGCCGGCGCCGTGGTCGAGCTCGACCGGGACGATCCCCATGGCCGTCTCGAGCCGCCACCGGTCGTACCGCCACCTCTCGTCGAGCGCGACCGCCGTGCCGAGCAGGGGATGGCCCGCGAACGGGAGCTCGTTGACCGGGGTGAAGACCCGGATGCGTGCGTCGCCGCCGCGCTCGGGCGGCAGTACGAACGTCACCTCGGAGAGGTTCATCTCCTTGGCGATCCGCTGCATCCGCGTGGCCGGGAGGTCGGCCGCGTCGAAGAAGACCGCGACCGGGTTGCCGTCCAGGGGGCGCCGGGCGAAGGAGTCGACGACCAGGTAGTCATGCATCCGGCGCACCTCCCCCGGCCGGCGCCAGGCCCATCCCGTGCAGCGACGGGTGGGCATGCACGCCTTCCACGGCCGCCTCGACCTCGAACCGCTGCCGGTACGCAGGCTGGGCACCGATGAGCTCCGCGGCCCGGTTCGGTGGCAGGCTCGTCCGGGCGGGCGGGTCGGACTCCCAGATCATCACCGCGCCCCACCGGTTGGTGGCGCGGTCGGCGATCCAGAACTTCAGGCGCAGCCCGGCCACGCCAGCCCACGGGTCGACGGCACCCTCGCGCAGGTGCGTCCGCAGCGAGTCGATGCTCTGGCCCGAACCGTCGAGGTCCCACCAGGCGATGTCGACCTTCATGTCTTCAGCACCTCCCGGACCGCCGCCTCGATGAGCCGCGGGCCGTCCACGGTGAGCACCGACTCGGGGTGGAACTGCAGCGAGCGGAACCCGGGGCCGCGCAGCGCGTGGACCTCGCCGGACTGCCGGTCGCGGCTGACCTCGACGACCCCGACGCCGTCGGCGTCCCACTTGTCCTCGGTGCTGAACGCGGCGAAGGTGTTGTAGAACCCCACCTTCTCCCGCACGCCGAACAGGTCGATCTCCTTGCGCAGGCCCTGCGCGGGTGTGTCTCTTCTGGACAGTGGGAGGCCGAGCAGTGTGCTGAGCACCTGGTGGCTCAGGCAGACGGCGAGAAACGGCTGCCGGGAGTCCAGCAGGTCGCGCACCGCCGACCGCAGGTGGTCGATCTTGGGGTCGCCGGTCGCGGTGGGATCGCCGGGGCCGGGTCCCATGACCACGAGGTCGTGGCCGGTCACGTCGTCGCGCTGGTCGTAGCGGCGCACGGTCACCGACAGGCCCAGCGACCGGAGCTGGTGGTCGATCATCGCGGTGAACGTGTCCTCGGCGTCGATGACCAGGACGTCCCGGCCGGCCAGCCCCGCGACCGGGGTGCGGCGGCTCTCGGGTGCGCGGAGCCAGAAGTCGGCGACCCCGTCGTTGCGCCGCTCCAGCGCGGCGCGCACGTGAGGATGCGTGGCCAGCCGCGGCTCCTCTGTGGACTCGAGGGCGGCGAGGAGCCCCGCTGCCTTGGCGCGCGTCTCCGCGACCTCCGCCGCCGGGTCGGAGTGGCGCACCAGCGTGGCGCCGACGCCGATCCGGGCCTCGCCGCGCGCGTCGATGTCGGCCGTGCGGATGAGGATCGACGAGTCGAGCGTCCGCCGGCCCTCGCCGTCGTGGCCGATCAGCGCGGCGACGCCGCTGTAGTAGCCGCGGCCGCCGGGCTCGTAGCGGGCGATGACCCGGCAGGCGTTCTCCACCGGACTTCCGGTGACCGTGGGGGCGAACATCGTCTCGCGCAGGACGTCGCGGACGTCGTGGCCGGTGCGCCCCTCGATGAAGTACTCGGTGTGCGCCAGCCGCGCCATCTCCTTGAGGTACGGACCGACGACCTGCCCGCCGGTGTCACAGACGCGGGCCATCATCTTCAGTTCCTCGTCGAGGACCATGTAGAGCTCCTCGGTCTCCTTGCGGTCGGCGAGGAACTCCAGGGCGCCGTCCAGCGTCGGGCCGGTCGGCGGGTAGCGGTAGGTGCCGCTGATCGGGTTCATCACGGCGGTGCCGTCGTGCAGCGTGATGTGGCGTTCCGGGCTGGCGCCGACGAAGGTGCGTTCGCCGGTGTGGATGACGAACGTCCAGTAGGCGCCTTGCTCACCGGTGAGCAGCCGGCGGAAGAAGGCCAGCGCGCTGCGGGTGGAGTAGTCGCGGATCTCGGCGACGAACGACCGTTTGAGCACGAAGTTCGACCCCGCCCCGGAACCGATCTCGTCGCTGATGATGTGCCGGGCGGTCTCGGCGTAGTCGGCGTCGTCCGGCTCGAACCGGCCGTGCGCCAGCTCGGTCGGCACGTCGGCGATGCGGGACAGCACCGAGTCGACCGGCACCGTCTGCTGTTCGGTCACCGTGAGCGTGAGCAGCGGCGCGCCGTCGTCCGGGCGGTCGAACCCGCGCTCGCCGATGAGGCGGTACGGGATGAGCGCGAGCACGTCGTGACCCGGTTGCGGCGCGGGCGTTCCCGGTAGCGGGATGTCCGCCAGGGACGCCACGGTCCGCACGTCGCCGAGCACGACGTCCACGGTTCCCGGGTCACCGCCGCTGTCTGGCCTGTGCAGTATCGCGAACGGTGGCGGCCGTGATCCCGTGACGAGATCGAGCAGGTCGGCGTGGACGGGAGTGGCCGTCATGGCAGGACCTCCTCGGCGGTCACGACCATCGCGCAGCGCTCGGCCGCGTACTCGAGGGCAAGGCGGTGGTAGTCGGCGGAGAAGTCGGCCACGGCGTCGGCCACCACGAACGGGCGGATGTCATTGGTGAAGGCGTCCACTGCGGACATGAGCACCCCGACATGCGCGTACACGCCGCAGACGAGCAGCTGGTCGCGGTGGTCCGCGCGCATCAGCTCCAGCAGGCGGGACCGGAAGAAGGCGCTGTAGCGCCATTTGGTGAAGACCCAGTCGTCCGGAGCGGGCGCCACCTCGGGGACGATCCGGCGGTCGGCCGCGTCGGTACGCATCCCCGGACCCCAGAAGTCCTTGAGCAGACCGCGATCCGCGTCGCTCATCCGGCCCGGCTGGGCCGTGTACGCGACCGGTACCCCGCGCGCGGCGCACCGGTCCCGGACGAGCGCGGTGTTGCGCACGAGCTCCGTGCGCAGTGGATCGGGCAGCGGGTTCAGGAAGTAGTGCTGCATGTCGTGGATCAGCAGCACGGCGCGGTCCGGGTCGATTTTCCAGTCGACGGTGTTGTCGGGCGCGCCGGGCGGCATGGGATAGGCCTCGATCGTGGGCAGGCCGGGCATGGTCCCCCCTCACATCGGCTCGTCGTGCCAGGCGGCTACCACCGACCTGGCCTGGGCTGGACTGAGGCGCGGATCGCACAGGCTCGCCGCGTCGTGGGCCGCGGCTGGACCGCGGTCGAGCTCGGCCTCGGTGCGGCATTCGGCGACGTCGTGCGGTGTCGTCTCCAGGTGCAGGCCGCCGGCGACCCCGCCGGCGGTCTGCACGGCGCACCGGAAGTTGCGGACCTCACGCGTGATCGTCTCCACGATCCGGACCTTGGCCCCACCCGGCCCGGTGACCGTGTTCCCGTGCATGGGGTCGCTGAGCCAGATCACCGGGTGGCCGGCGGCTCGTACGGTCTCGACGAGCGTCGGGAGCCGGTCCGCGACGGCGTCGGCGCCCAGGCGGGTGATGAGCGTCAGCCGGCCGGGCTTGCGGTCGGGGTCGAGCCGCTCGCACAGGGCCAGCAGCTCGTCCGCGCTCATCGCGGGCCCGACCTTGCAGGCCACCGGGTTGACGACGCCGGCCAGCAGCGCGACGTGTGCGCCGTCCACCTGCCGGGTCCGCTCCCCGATCCAGGGCCAGTGGGTGCTGCCGAGCCAGCGCTGGCCGCTGCCGTCCTCCCGCAGCATCGGTACCTCGTAGTCCAGCAGCAGCGCCTCGTGGCTGGTCCACACGGAAGGTTCGATCCGCGGGTGGGGCCGGCGCGGGTCGCGGTACCAGCCGAGCTGCTCCATGATCTCGCAGGCCGCCATGTAGCCGGTGAGGATGCGCAGCGGGTCGGGCCGTCGGCTGGCCGGATCGGGTTCGGGTCCGTTGACCATGTGCCCGCGATAGGAGGGCAGGTCCCGGCCTCCGATCCGCTCGACCGGCTGGGAGCGGGGCTTGGTGAACTGGCCGGCGATCCGGCCGACCCGGACCACCGGCTGGTGCGCGACCATCTTCAGCTCGGCGGCCAGGTGATCGAGCAGGGCACACTTGGGCAGGACGTCGCTCCTCGAGGACTCCGCCGGGTCTTCGGCGCAGTCCCCCGACTGGATGACGAGGGCGTCGCCGTCGGCGACGGACGCCAGGTGAGAGCGCAGCGTCAGCACGTCTTCCACCTGCACGAGCGCGGGGCGGGCCGCGAGTGTCTCGCGTACCCGGCGGACCTGGTCCGCGTCCGTCCACTCGGGCTGCTGGCGCGCGGTGCGCAGTCTGATCTCTTCCGTGAGCTGCTTCATCGGTTTCCTCCTGGCGCCTCAGGTGGGAATGCCTTCCCTCTTGACCGTCGGAACGTCGATGCCGAGCGCACGAAACTGCTGGCACGGGTTCATGAACTCACGCTGCTGCTTGATCTTTCCGTCCTCGAAGAGGAAGGAGTGGAGAAAGTGGTTGCGGTAGACGCCTTCGGGATAGCCGGGGAAACGGATCTTCCCCACGCCGTCGCATTCGACCCAGAAGCGGTTGGGATCCTGGGTTTCGAAGACCTCGCAGTTGATCCAGGCCCAGTCGGGGAAGCACTGCAGCGACCACGTGGCGTGCTCACCGAGCCGGTCCCGGCCGCGGATGACGATCGGCTCACCGGTCTCGGTCGTCCAGAGGCCGCCGCTGCCGTCCGCTGTGAACAGCAGGTGCCGCTCGAGCCGATCCTCGCCCCGCGCCGCCATGTACTGCTCGACGATGGCCCGGTTCCTGCTGCGAACGTCCGCGTCGGTCTCGAAGCCGACCTGGGTTTCGATGGTGGACATCGGTGTTCTCCTCCTCGTGTCGTCGGATCAGTCCCACGAGCTCGTGGGCTGTGTCGGACTGTCGGCCGGGCCGGCCGCGCGCGCCAAGCCGTGCTCCACCGCGGCGATGAGCTGTGGTCGCAGCTGCTGCGGCGGGATGATCGCGTCCACGGATCCCACCTGCCGCGCTCGCTCGATCGAGTGCACCTCGTCGAACTCGGCGGCGACCTCGCCGAGCTTCTCCGCGCGGACCGACGCCCGCACGTCCGCGAGCCGGGTCGCGAGTGCGGCGCGTTGTTCTCCTTCGGCCGACGCGATACCGGCGTCCAGCTCCGCCACTCGTGGGTCGTTGGCGGTGCGGGCGTTGACGTCGCCGGCGAAGACGACGGCGGCGGCGGGGGCGCCGCCGAGGACGGAGGCGTAGGAGCCGTCGACGGCCAGGACGGTCATGGTGGGGTTGAGTGCTTTGGAGAACACGACGAACGCGCCGCCGTGGTAGCGGGAGATCACGCAGAACACGATCGGCCCCCGGAAGTTCACGATCGCGCGGCCGATCTCGGCGCCGTACTCCAGCTGCAGTTTCCGCATCGACTCCGGGGAGCCGTCGAACCCGGACAGGTTCGCCAACACCACCAGGGGCCGGTTCCCGGACACCGCGTTGATCGCCCGCGCCGCCTTCTTCGACGACCGCGGGAACAACGTTCCCGCGCTGTAGGTGTCCGGGCCGTCGGTGGGCGGGAACCCGCGGCGGGGTACGGACCGGGACTCGATGCCGAGCAGGCACACCGGCAGGCCGCCGAGGTGGACGTCGGCGACCGCGGCGGTGTCGGCGTCGGCCATCCCGGCCCAGCGTTCCAGCATGGGGTGGTCCTGGTCGGCGACCGCCCGCATCACCGTGCGGATATCGAACGGCTTCTTACGGTCCGGGTTCGCCGCGACCGAGAAGATCTCCCCGACAGTGGTGAAGTCACTGTCGGGCGCGGTGTGCGGGAAGTCCGACACATCCCGGTCCACCGGGTCCGTGGTCACCGCCCGACGGGGCCGATCTTCGCCCGGGGCGATGTAGCTGTGGTCGTAATGGGCCATCAACACGTTCCGGGCGGCGGCGAGGTCGGGTGCCCAGTACTGGGCCTGACCGTTCGGGCCCATCACCCGGTCATACCCACCGATACCGAAGTTGTCCTCCGCCGACACACTCCCCGAGAAGTCCAGTGCCTGCTTCCCGGTCAACACCATCGCCGAATCCGGCGTCATCACCAACACACCCTTGGTGTGCATCAACATCGTCGCCTCAGCATTCCAATACGGCTGGGCGCCCACATTGATGCCGTTCACGACGACGTTGATCTCCCCACCGGCCTGGGTGAAGTGCACGATGTGGCGCAGGACGGTCGCGATCCAGTCCATGTTCTCCGTGCCGGACTCCATCGAGATCCGCGCACCGGACGACAACGCGTACCACTCCACCGGAATCCGCAGCCGACGTGCCAGGTCCAGTGCCGCGACCACCCGGGCACACTCCGGTTCGGACAGTGCACCGAGGGACTTCGTCGGATCACCCAGCAGCACCACCCGCGAGACGCCCTCGGCGTGCCGCTCGGTCGGCGTGGTCGCCAGCCCGGCGACGATTCCCGCCTTGTTGAGCCCCTTCGGCCGGTCCACGGGGACCAGCGCGCCGGAGTCGTCGAGGTCGTGCTCGGTGAACGACCCGCCCGGCCCGCCGATCATGCCGGTCAGCTCGTACGGGTGGATCGTGCCGCGGCGCCGCGCCCGCAGCACCTTCTCGCCGTAGTCGTCGAGCGGTTCGATCAGGTCGGCCGGCGGGTCGGTGACCGACAGCCGGACCCCGGTGGCCGCGTCGTAGGACACTCGCACGGCCACCGGGTGCAGCTCGCCGCTGTCCCGGTCGCGGCGGCGGCCGAGGAACAGGACCTCCTCGACCCCGGCGCCCGCGGTCGTCGGCACCACGCGCCGGGCGACCGCCGCGACGTCCTCCGGGGTCAGGTCGCTCGGCGGCCACACGTAGAGGACGATCCGGTTGGTGTCCAGCCGCTTGCGTACCGGGCGCTGCGCCTGGACCTTGCGGATCGCGCCCAGGCACGCGCCGAGCGCGCCCTCGACCGCCGGCAGGGCGAGGATGCGGCCCTCGTCGTCGAGCAGCGGTGTCAGGTCCCGGACCTGCGCCATCGCGACCAGGCGTTCGTCCGCCGGGTTCTTCGGCGCGACGCACCGCAGCAGGTGGACGTCCTCGTCCGCCGACGGCAGCCGGGTGAGGTCGAACTCGCGCAGGCGCCACAGCTGCAGTCGCTGCGCGACGAGCGGGTGCAGCCCGCGGACCAGCCGGTCCTCGCGGAGCCCGGTCGCGGACGGCCGGAACGTGAAGTGGTGGTGCAGCACGGCACCGCCGCGCCCGGCGACCGTCGTGGTGATCCGGCGCAGCCCGCGGGGCAGCGTGGCGGCGGACAGCGCCGCCCGCAGCTGCTCGGCCATCGCGTCGGCGTCGGCGGGCTGACCGGCCCAGGTGAGGTAGACGTCGGCCACGAGTGCGGGCTGCTCCGGCTCCGCCTCGGCCACGTCCGCCAGCACGGCCAGCGCCTTCGGCAGGTCGTCGACGTCGGCGACCGTCGCGAGCAGCCGCCGCGGGCGGCCGTCGAGCTCGAAGTCACCGGTGACCAGCGCGCGGCCCGCGATCGACTCGCAGTACACGTTCGTCAGCCCGTGCTCGTGGTAGTAGCGCCGGCTGAGGACCTCGAGCAACGGTCCCGCGTCGGACTCGGGGCGGCCGAGGCGGCGGCCCAGCAGCCACACCAGCGGCTCGGGGCCGGCGACGAGGTCGGCGATCCGCTCGTCGCGGTCGGCCGCGTCCGGGTGCTGGTCGAGGTAGCGCAGCTGCCGGCGCACCCGGGTGTAGGCCTCGGCGCGGGCGCGCCGCAGCACCGGCCGGGCGAACCACTGCGACACCAGGCTCCACACGTGGTCCCCGACCGTCGGGAAGCGCTGCTGCGCGACGCGGACCAGGCGCTCCAGCGCCTGACCGACCGTCTGGCGCAGCTCGTCGCGCGGTGGCGCCTCGGTGAGCCATTGCCGCAGCAGCGCGGTGATCACGGTGGCATCGCCGGTGGCGCGCCGCCGGGCGAGGAAGATCCGGAAGATCGCCTCCTCCAGCGCGGGCGTGCGGTCCAGCCCGTCGACCCCGTAGTGGCCCAGCACGCGGGTGAGCTGGCTCCGGAAGCCCTCGCACAGGCCGGCGCGGTCGGCGTCGAGGCTCTGCAGGTAGGTGTGGAACTGCTCGCGCGGGCTGTGCACCCGCGGTCCCGCGGCCGGCCCGCCCTCGGGCGCGGCGCGGCTGAGCTCGCACAGATCGGCGAAGATCTCCAGCAGCTCGGTCTCCGCCGCCAGCGGCCGCTCCGGCAGCTCCGCGCGGGCGGCGAGGTAGCCGGCCAGGGTGCGGCCGTCGTCGCGCGGGTCGACGTCGAAGCCGAGCAGCATGCTGCGCAGGGTGGCCAGGCCACGCTCGACGCGGTGCTCGGCGCAGCGCCGGTCCGGGTCGGCGGGCAGGTCCAGCTCGACCCCGGCCGCCGCGGGCTCACCGTCGCTGTCGCCGTCGTCGCTATCGGCCAGCTGTTCCAGGCGCAGCAGCGGCGCACCGGTCCCGACCTGGCTGCCGACGAACACGAGGGACTCCCGCACCACCGCACGGAACGGTGCCCGCAGCACGGTCTCCATCTTCATGCTCTCCAGCACCAGCACCGGCGCGCCGGCCTCGACCTCGTCCCCCGCCGCGAGCGGGGTCGCGATCACCAGGGCGGGTGCGGGCGACCGCACGACGCCGCCCTCGTCACGGCTGATCCGATGGGTCACGCCGTCGACCTCGACCAGGTGGACCGGCCCGTGGGTACCGGTGACGAGCCGGAACCGGTGGCCGTTGAGGCGGAGCTGCCCGGTGTACTCGTCGAACCGCTCCAGCACCGCGTCGACGCTGCGCACGTCGTCCGGTGCGACGAACCCGACGCGGTAGCGGTCCGGGCCGGTCTCGGCGACGGTCAGCCGGTAGGCCGCCCCGCGCAACGTGAGGTCGATCGGGCGGCCGCTCTCGTGGCGCACCTGCGGGCGCCCGCCGTGCGCCGTGGACAGCAGCCGCCGCAGCTCGACCTGCTTCTCGTCGCGGTACGCGTCGATCGCCGCGGCCGCCAGTGCCACCCCGGAGTGCCGCCACGTCACCAGCCGGCCGTCCGCGCGTTCCCGGTCGATCCAGCCGGTGTCCGCGCTTCCGGCGATCACCTCGGGCTCGTCGAGCAGGTCGAGCACGAAGCTCTTGTTCGTGGTGCCGCCCTCGACGAGCACGGTCGTCTCGCGCATCGCGTGACGCAGCCGCGACAGCGCCTCGGGCCGCGAGCGGCCGCGGGCGATGATCTTGGCGATCATCGAGTCGAAGTCCGCCGGGATCTCGTCGCCCTCGCTCACCCCGGTGTCGACCCGGATCCCCGGCCCAGCGGGCAGGTCGAGCAGTGCGATCCGGCCCGGGGCCGGCGCGAAGTCGCGGTCCGGGTCCTCGGCGTTGAGCCGCGCCTCCACGGCGTGCCCCAGCTCCGCGGGCGGGGTGCCGGTCAGCCGCCCGCCCGCGGCGACGTGCAGCTGGGCCTTGACCAGGTCCATGCCGGTGGTGGCCTCGGTGACCGGGTGCTCGACCTGCAGCCGGGTGTTCACCTCGAGGAAGGCGAACGCCTTGTCCCGCGGGTGGTAGAGGAACTCCACCGTGGCCGCGCCCCGGTAGCCGACGGCGAGCGCGAGCCGCTCGGCCGCGGCCTTCAGCTCCCCCGCCTGCGCACCCGACAGCACCGGCGAGGACGACTCCTCGACGATCTTCTGGTTGCGGCGCTGCACCGAGCAGTCCCGCACACCCAGCGCCCACGCCGTGCCCTGGCCGTCGGCGATCACCTGGACCTCGACGTGCCGGGCTCCGGTGACCAGACGTTCCAGGAACACCACGCCGCTGCCGAAGGCCCGCTCGGCCTCCAGGCACGTGCGTGCGTAGGCGTCGGCCAGCTCCGCCGGATCGGTGACGACGCGGATCCCGCGGCCACCGCCACCCGCGGTTGCCTTGAGCATCAACGGGTAGCCGATCCGCTCGGCCGCGCACAGCGCCGCGTCGAGGTCCGCCACCGGCCCGCGGCTCCACGGCGCGACCGGCACGCCGACCTCCTCGGCGATCAGCTTGGCGCCGATCTTGTCGCCCAGCTTGCGCATCGCGTCGGCGTCCGGCCCGACGAACGTCACCCCCAGCCGCGCGCACAGGTCGGCGAACGCCGGGTCCTCCGCGACGAAGCCCCAGCCGACCCAGGCGGCGTCCGCCCCGGTCTCGACCAGCGCGCGCTCCAGCACGGCCAGGTCGAGATAGGGGCGGGCCGCCGCGGGGCCCAGGAGGTAGCTGTCGTCCGCCGCCCGCACGAAGGCGGCCGTGGCATCGGCGTCGGTGTAGAGGGCCACGGTTTCGATCCGCGGGCCACCCCCGGCGTTGAGCTCGCCGACGGCGTGGATGAGCCGCATGGCGGGCTCGCCACGATTGACTATCGCGAGACGACTGAACATCGGGCCCTCACAAGGTCGACGACGGACGACGGGCTACGTGGTCTTCGTCGCGCAGAGGATGGCCTGCACGGGAATGACGTCCGGCGGCGATGTCGGCGGGGTCCTTGGTGATCGCCTTGGTGACCTTGAACCCGCACTCCTCCAGCCAGCTCTGGTAGGTCGACAGCTTCTGCGGGCCGCCCTGGCCCATGGTGCAGCCGAGGAAGAAGGCCGGGAAGAAGTCGACGTTGTAGTTGTCGGTGTCCGTGATGTCCTCGGGTACACCGGCACCAGGATGTTGACCTGGCCGCCGACCTCGAGCGACCTGTTGACGCCTTCGAGGATCCTGAGCACGTCGTCCTTGTCGAACATGTCCAGGAAGTGCTTGATCAGCACGACGTCGAAGCCCTTGGGGACCTCGTCGAAGACGTCGCCGCCGATGAACGAGCAGTGCTCGGCCGACGCCGTGCGCCCGGAAGTTGCGCCAGGCAGTCGTGCTTCCTTCTCCGGCAGGTCGAAGGTGGTCACCCGAAGGCCGGGCGAGCTCTTGTCAGCTGGTAGGTGTGGATCGCCCCGAGGCCGGTGTTGCCGGCGAGGTCGAGCACCCGCGCGCCGGCCGGGATGTCGATGTTGTCGAAGAACCACGGGTCGATGTTGGCGGTGACGGTGTCCATCAACGTGCGCCAGGACTCGCGCAGGTCCTGCGTGCTCGGCCACGGCGTCGTACAGGTTGCCCTCGGACCCGTAGAGCTCCTTCAGGCCGACGAGCGTGCCGGTCCGCACGCTCTCGGTGAGGTAGAACAGCTGCCGGAGCGCCAGACACCTTGATCAGGTTCATGTAGCTGCAGGGCGCGCTGGAGGTCGCCCTCGGCGACGTCCGCGAGCGCGTCGAGGCGAGTAGCCGCCGGACTCCTCGTCGTAGGCGACGAAGCCCTCCTTGACCATGCAGGTACAGGAGCTGCTCCACGGCGTCCGGCTTGGCGCCGACGGCGTCGCCGAGCTTGGCCGCGGTCATGCCGGGGTTGTCCCGGAGCGTGTCGATGATGCCGAGCTCGAAGCAGGACAGCAGGCTCATGAACCGCGTGGGTCCCACCATGTACTCGCGGAATCGCGCGAGCGTGGCTTCCGGTGTCATGGCATTGGTCCCTTTCGAATAGTTGGTTCCACCGCCGCAGCGGTGGGATGTCGGAGAGTCACGCCCGCTCTCCCGCCTGCTGCTCGAGCCGGCGGGCCAGCGCGAGCCGCTGCACCTTCAGCGTCGCGGTCCGGGGCAGCTCGGCCTGCGGGATCTGGATCGGGTCGGCGAGCTGGGGGAAGTCGGCGACGGCCGCGCGCCAGCGGTCCCGGTCCAGCGGCTGGTCGTCGTCGGTGCAGATCACCGGCATCGGCTCGGACTTCGGGCCCTGCACCACGACGAGCTCGCTCAGCTCGTCCAGCCTGCCCAGCACGATGTCCTCGATCTCCAGGCTGCTGCGCACGCCGGGGATCATGTCCACCTCCCGGTCGAGCATGTGCAGGCAGCCGAACCTGGTGCGGTAGCCCACGTCCCCGGTCCGCCACCAGTCGCCGTGCGGTTGGTGTCGTAGCGCTCCTGCTCGCCGAAGTAGGTCTTCGCGAGGCCCCGCCACTCTGACCTCGATGAAGCCGGGGTTCTCCTCGGACGGCCGCTTGCCGTTCCGGCTCACCACGCGGACCCGCGCGCGCGCCCGGGCATGCACAGCCGACGCAGCGCCCGTCCGCCTTGTGGGCGGAGCCGACGGAAGTAGGCGCGGCCGACGGCCGGGCCGACCTCGCTCTGCCCGTAGATCTGGAAGAACAGCGGCCCCCGCCGGCTCGACGCGTTGAGCAGCTGGCTCATCGTCCTCGGGTGGATCGCGTCGAACGTGCTGCTGAAGAACTTCACCGACGCGAACGGCTTGCGCGGATCGTCCGCGAGCTCCTCCCACTCCATCAGCGAGTTGGGCAGCGCCTCGATGAGCGCCGGACGGTGCTCGAGGAACTGCTCGGCGACTTGTCGGGCGCGGTCCGTCTCCGCATGAGCAGCACCGGCATCGCCTTCAGCAGCGCAAGGGCCATCGCCGCGACCATCCGCGAGTGCACGAAGGGGACGTGGATCGCGACGGTCTCCCGCTTCCGCATCAGCGACAGCAGCCGCCACTGCGGCCGCAGCGCAGACCCGGATGCGCGCGGCGTGTGCACGACGAGCTTGGGCAGCCCGGTGGTGCCGGAGGTGTGGGTGATCACGGCGGCCTCGTCCGATCGGCCGCGACCACCGGCCTGACCCGCGGGGCGCCGGCGAGCTCGGCGAGCGACACCGCCCCGGCCGGTCGCCCGGCCGACGGTGATCACCCGCCTGGTGAGGTCCGTCCAGCGGCACGTCGGCCAGCACGTCGAGCTTGCGCCCGTCGGTGAGCAGGTGTCGGCCGGTCCAGCCGGTCGAGCAGGGCGCCGACGGTCGGGGCGTCCAGGGCGGGCGACAGCATCACGGCGACCGCGCCGATGCGCGACGCCGCGGAGGCGAGCATCCAGACGTCGAAGTTGGCGGTCTTGTAGATCGCGACGCGCTCGCCGGGCCGGACCCCGGCCGCCCACAGCCGGCCCGCCAGGTCGTCCACGTGGCCGGCGAGCTCGGCCACCGTCAGGCGCCGTCCCGCCTCGGGGAGGACGTCCAGGTCGTGGTCGAGGGTGAGCGGCGTCGAACTGTTCCTGGCCGCGGCCATCTCCGGCAGGATGCCGAGCTGAAGTCCGTGCTTCCGCATCGAGTTGTAGATCATGAAGCCCTTCATCCGTACCAGCTCCTTTCGTGGTGTTCAACGGAATCGCGTGCCGGTTCGTACCGTTCGTGGCCGTGACTGGTGTGTGCGGCCGAGCATCGGGCATGGCGGCACTTGGCGGGGACTGTGCAACGGCTTGGCGGCGCACCGGGCGGCTGCCAACTCGGCGCCAAGCCGACGGCAAGCGGGATGAACGACGGTGCCGGGAGTACCGACCGACATCCCTGAAGAAGGTGGATGCCAGACATGTCAACGCTATGCAAGCCGTCGATGAGCGTGCCGGAACACGTCATCACGATGGAAGAGACCCTGGAGTTCGCCGAGCAGGCACACGCCGGAAAGCCACAGCTTCCGTTGGCGCTTCGGCTGATCCAGAACACCGGGGTGCAGAAGCGGCACCTCGTGCAGCCCATCGAGGAGACGCTGCGGCACCCGGGCTTCGAGGAACGCAACCGCATCTACGAGGCCGAGTCCAAGAAGCGCTGCCCCGAGGTCATCGAACAGGCGCTGGCGAACGCCGGCCTGCACGGCGCGCGACATCGACGCGATCATCTACGTGTCGTGCACCGGGTTCATGATGCCGTCGCTGACCGCATGGCTGATCAACACACATGGGATTCCGGTCCGACACCCGGCAGATTCCCATCGCACAGCTGGGCTGCGCGGCGGGCGGCGCGGCGATCAACCGCGCCCACGACTTCTGCATGGCCCACCCCGAGAGCAACGTCCTGATCGTCTCGTGCGAGCTGTGCTCGCTGTGCTACCAGCCCGACGACGACGGCGTCGGTTCGCTGCTGTCCGACGGGCTGTTCGGCGACGCGGTCGCGGCCGCCGTGGTGCGGGGCAACGGCGGCATCGGGCATGGCGCTGGAGCGCAACGCCTCCTACCTCATCCCGAACACCGAGGACTGGATCTCCTACGCCGTGCGGGACACCGGCTTCCACTTCCAGCTGGACCGCCGGGTGCCCGGCACGATGGAGCCACTCGCGCCGGTGCTGCGTGACCTCGCCACCGACCACGGCTGGGACATCGGCAACCTCGACTTCTACATCATTCACGCCGGCGGCCCACGAATCCTCGACGACCTGAGCAAGTTCCTCGACGTCGACCCGGCGATGTTCCGCCACAGCTGGGCGACCCTGACCGAGTACGGCAACATCGCCAGCGCGGTCGTCCTCGAGGCGCTGCGCAGGCTCTTCGACGAGGACTCGCACGCCCCCGGGCGCCACCGGCGTGATCGCGGGCTTCGGCCCCGGCATCACCGCCGAGATGGCGGTCGGCAGCCGGCACCGTCGACGTGCCGAGCATGGCATCGCGGGATGCGTCGGCGTCTTCCCTCAGGCGCGACCTCGCGCCCACGGCAAGGAGGCGAATCGCATGAGCGGCCTGGTCGTCCCACCCGGTCAGGGTCGGAAGCTGATCACCAAGGCGCAGGAGGTCACCTTCAAGGTCACCGGGGCGCGACGGCGTCGTTCGCGTCGATCTTCGAGGTGGTGGTGCCGCCCGGCTTCGATGTCGGGGCGCACACCCACCACCACTCGAAGGAGTTCTTCTACGTCCTGGAGGGTGAGCTCGACCTGTTCGCGTTCGAGCCGGTCGAACGCACCGGGGATCGCTGGCAGGACTGGGAGTCCGCCGACGGCGACCGGGCCGTCCGCGCGGGTGCGGGCAGCTGCATGTTCGTGCCGACCGGCTGCCCGCACGCGTTCACGAACCCCACCGACAAGCCGACGCGCATGCTGTTCCAGAGCTACCCGCCGCCCGATCACGAGCGCTACTTCGAGGAGATCTGCGAGATCTTCTCGGCTGGCCGGACCGGTCGACTCGGACGCCGTGCAGCGGCTGCGCGACCGTTACGACGTCACCCAGCTCACGCCGCTTCGCTACGGCGCACCCTCTTCTTCCGAATCAGGACACATCCCCGGAGGTGACCACAATGGACACGATTCCCCTGGTGCACGCGAGTCTGGGCGAGCCGGGAGCTGGCTGCCGTCGAGGAGGTGTTCCGCCTCGGGCTGGCCGGCCGGTCAGGGACCGACGGGGCAAGGCACTGGAGGAGGATCTGGCCGCAGCGGTACGGGATGCCCGGCGCGGTCGCGCTGAGCAACTGCGGCGGCGCGCTCCACCTGGCGATGCTCGCGCTCGGCGTCGAGCCGGGCGACGAGGTGATCGTCGCCGACTACACGTTCCCGGCCCCCGCCCACGCGGTGCGCTACGTCGGCGCCACCCCGGTCTTCGCCGACGTGCGGGCCGACACCGGCACCGTGGACCCGCAGGCGGTGGCCGACCTGATCACCCCGCGGACCGTGGGTGTGATCGCGGTCGACACGGTCGGCATGCCCGCCGACTACACGGAGCTCAAGCAGCTCACCGATCGCTACGGCCTGTTCCTCATCGAGGACGCCGCATGCGCGGTCGGCGCGACGTACCAGGGCCGGCAGGCCGGCTCGCTGGCACCGGTCGCCTGCCTGTCCTTCCACGGGCGCAAGGGAGTCAGCAGCGGTGAGGGCGGTGCCCTGCTCACCGCCGACCCGCAGCTCGCGGCGGACGCGCGGCTGCGGTCGTCCTTCGGCATCGCAGAGCATCTTCGACCAGGCGCAGGTCGTCGGCCTGCCGATCTCGGAGTTCACCGAGATCGGCTACAACTACAAGCTGTCCGACATCGCCGCCGCGATCCTGCGGGTGCAGCTGGACCGGATCGACGAGCTGCTGGACCGGCGGCAGGCCTTCGCGGCGCGCTACGCCGAGCTGTTCGCCGGCGACGAGCTCGTCACGGCGCCGCACGTGCCGGCGGACCGCACCCACGCCTGGCAGTCCTACCTGGTCAACGCTGGACCCGGAGGTGGACCGCGCGGGCGGTCGCCGCCGAGCTGCGCGCGCAGGGCATCGGCTGCGGGCACGGCACGTGGGCGTGTCACCTGCAGCCCGTGTACGAGACGAAGCAGCAGTGCCCGGTCTCGGCGGACCTCTTCGAGCGCCAGCTCGGCATCCCGATGCACGCCGAGCTCAGCATGAGCCAGGTCGAACGCGTCGCGACCGCCCTGCGCACGGCGGTCCGGACCCATGCGCGCGTGCCCAGGTAACGGCCGAGAAGTACCACCAGAAGGGAGTCCATCGTGACCGAACAAGTGAAAGTCAGCGTCATCTACTACTCCGCGACCGGCACCCTCACCGAGCTCGCCAGGACACTCGCCGAGGAGGCGGAGAAAGCCGGCGCCGAGGTCCGGCTGCGCAAGGTCACCGAGCTCGCCCCGGACGCCGTCATCGACACCCGGCCGGCGTGGCGGGCCAACCTGACCGACACCGAGGACATCCCGCAGGCGAGTCCGGATGACGTGGTGTGGGCCGACGCGGTGTTCTTCGGCAGCCCCACCCGGTACGGCAACGTCTCCGCGCAGCTCAAGCTGTTCATCGACAGCCTGGGGCCGTGCTGGCAGAAGGGTCTGCTGCAGGACAAGGTGTACAGCGGCTTCACCGCCAGCTCCACCGCGCACGGCGGGCAGGAGTCCACGCTGCTGGCGCTGTACAACACCATCCACCACATCGGCGGCATCGTGGTGGCTCCCGGCTACACCGATCCGTCCAAGTCCGTGGACGGCAACCCGTATGGCACCAGCCACGTGAGCGCCGGTGGGAAGAACCCGGTCGACGACGTGGCCCGGACGGCCGCCACCGTGCAGGCCAAGCGCGTGGTCCTGATGGCCGGTGTGCTGCGCGACGGCCTGGCCAGGGCTTAGCCGCACCTGCCACACACCGGTGCCCGCTCGGACGAGAAGTCCGAGCGGGCACCGGTGTGTGCGGCTCAGGCCGAGCCGGTCGGCCGTGCGGCGAGATCCGCGACATCCTCGCCGAGCGGGGTGTCGGCCTCGAGGATGGCGCGCTGCAGGCGCTGGACGTGCAGCGAGGGCTCGACACCGAGCTCGCGCACCAGCGTCGTGCGCAGCGCGCTGAACACCTCGAGGGCGCGCCACTTCAGGCCGCTGACCGACAGCGCGGTCATGTACTGGGCGCAGAGCGTCTCGTGCATCGGGTACCGCGCGGTCAGTTCGGCCAGCTCCCCCAGCAGCTGGTGGTGGCGGCCGAGGCGCAGGTCCGCCTCGATGCGGGACTCCAGCGCGCTCAGCCGGCTCTGCTCGAGCCGGGTGACCTCGACGCCGAGCTGGAAGCCCGTCGGCAGGTCGACCAGCGCGGGACCGCGCCACAGGTCCAGGGCCGCGCCCAGTGACGAGGACGCCTCCTCGTGGTCCTCGTCGGCCAGCGCGTGCTCGCCGCTGGTGACCAGCTCCTGGTAGCGGTTCACGTCGACCAGGTCCGCCGGGATGTCCAAGGTGTAGCCGCCGGGCCGCCTGGCCAGCACGTCACGGGGGTCGCCCGACCAGCCCGCCTTCTTCAGGCCCCGGCGGAGCTTGAGGATGTAGGTCTGGATCGTGGGCACCGCCGAACGCGGGGCCTCCCGGCCCCACAGCTCCTCGACCATCGCGTTCGTGGTGACCAGCTCACCGGCGTGGATCGCCAGGAGCGCGAGGACCAGCCGTGGCTTGGCCGCGGTGGGCGCGAACGAGTGACCGTTCAGCTCGGCCGACAGCGGGCCGAGGACGCGGATGTCGGCGGCAGCCTCTGGTTGACCCTCGGGTAAGGCGATGCCAGTGCCCTCGGTAGCAACTGCGGTTTCCATCACGTGTCTCCTTTCATCGGCCTGAATTGGTCGTTCTCGTCGCGATTGACAGCGCTTTCAGCAGGTCACCAGCGGTGGCCGTCGCCAGCTCACTGCGCCATGACCGAACGGTTGGCATCGTCGGTTCCATGACGCCGACCGAGCGTGGTCCGGGCACGCAGTTCGCCGCGCATCGCTCGCGCGTAAATGCGGTCGGTGGTTTCGGCCGGCGTCACCTCGAGATCGTCACGCAGGCGCCGCAGGCACATCTCGTGCCAATTCCGGACCTGACCGAGCTCGCCCCGCCGGCCGTGCAGGAGCATGAGCGTCTGGTACATCTCCTCGTGGTACGGGTCGATCTCGAGGATTCGCCGGCAGAGCGCGAGGACCGCGGGATGGTCGTCGCGGCGCAGCGCGTCGGCGCGGAGGTATCCGAGTGCATGCAGCGCCAGCGCCCGGCTGTACTCCCGCTGCTCAGCCGCCCAGTCCAGGCTCTCCGCCGGCAGGAAGTCGCCGTCGTAGAGCTCCAGCGCCCGGCCGTACCAGTACCGCGCGTCGGTGTGCGCACCGTATTCCTCCGCGGCCCGCCCGCGAGCGACGCATGCGTCGAACTCCTCGGTGTCCAGCCGGAGATCCTCTGCGAGCAGGACGTAACCACCGTCCCGGCAGTCGATCTCGACAGGCGGGCACGTGCCGCCCGTGGCGTCCTTCAACACCTGCCTGACCGCATGGACGGCCACCTTGAGCGAGCTCGTCGTCGACGCCCGTTCGCCATCGGGCCACAGCAGCTCGTAGAGCCGATCGCGCCCGATGACCTTGCCGTGATTGAACAACAGGTACTGGCACAGGTTGCGTGCCCGGCCGGCCCGCCAGCGCCCGACCGGACGGTCGTCGACCCGCACGGAGAAGTTCCCGAAGTACCGAACCACTGTCGCCGTCATCGTCACCGTCCTGACATCGTCCTGCACGTGTCTGTCTCATGACGGTAGGAAAGCGATCGCGGGGCAATCAAGGCGAATCGCCACTGAGGGAACCGACTAGCGCTGATGGTGACACCCCCATGTCACCAAAGTAGTAGTCGATTTCGCCCCTAGGCTGAGCCGATCATTTCATGAGAGAAGGTAGAAACGAACGATGGTATTATCCGGCAATCTTCGTTCTCATGAATTAGTCAGGACTGTTCGCCTTTCCTTCGTGGAAGCCCGTCCGGTTGTCCAGCTCATCTTCATGCTGCGGTTCACCGTCGGCGTGGTATTGAGCACCGGCAGCCTCAAAAGCATTCTGAAACCGACCGTCATCATGGCCATGCTCGTCTGGCTGGCGGTGACCTGGGCGATCTACCTGCTGAACGGCGTCGCGGACATCGTCGAGGACCGCGAGAACGCGTCGACCAGGCCCATTGCCAGCGGACGCCTGTCCCAGGACGTCGCGGCCAGGGTCGTACTGGCCCTCGTCGTCTTCGCGCTCGCCACCGCCGCCGCCTTGTCCATCCCACTGCTCGTCCTGGTGGTGGTCATGCTCGCCATCGGCTGGGCCTACTCGATGGGCCCGCACCCGCTGAAAGGGAACATGGCCGGCTTCCTGCTCTCGGTGAGCGCCCTCGGCCTGCTGACCTACCTCACGGGCTGGTGCGCGGCCGGCGCGGCGATGCCGAACGGAGCCTTGCTCCTGTTCGGCGTGACGATGTCGATCTGGATGGGCACGGCGGGCTCGACCAAGGACCTGTCAGACGTCCGGGGTGACCGGCTGGCCGGGCGGCGCACGCCCCCGCTGGTCCTCGGCGAGCGGCGGGCCAGGCTCGTGATCGCGGTCCTGGTGTGCCTGGTCGGCTTGTCGTTCCTCGTGCTGGCCATCGTCCGGGTCGCGTCGTTGCTCCCCGCCGCGGCCATCGCCTGCGCCGGTGCCGCCACGATCGCGGTCACCCTCCTGACGCCGTTGAGCCAGGGCGACCGCATCAGGCGGCGCCGCCCGTACCGGATTTTCATGATCACTCAGTACGGGGCGCACGCGATCCTGCTGTTGTAGAATCGTGATGTTGTGTTCCGAATTCACCGCGAGCTGGGGAGAGTCGGGAAACGTTCACCGCCGCCGTCCGTCGCCGCGCCATGGACTCGCTCTGGCGCCGGCTGCAGGCCACCCACAGTCCCCTGGCCGACAGCGCCGAGGCGATGGAACAGCTGCAACGCCAGCTCGACTCGGTGCTCGACGACGTCGACAACCTCAGTGGCCCGACGGCGAAGTCGCCCCGCACCAGCTCGTATGCGGTGCACCTGAGCGAGGAGATCGGCACCACCCGCGCGACGCAGCGAGCGCACCCGGTCGAGTCCGCCAACGTGGCCGTGGAGATGTTCCAGGTACTGCTTCCGGTGGTCACCGCGGAGCTGCGCACCCACGGCATGGGCGACAACGCCGCGGCCGAGATCGCGGCCCTCGCGTTGCAGCGCTCGATCATGCAACGAGTCGGGCTCGGTGCGCTGGCCTACGCCAACTACCTCCTGAAGAAGGTTTTCAGCTCACACCGGGACGAACGGCACCGGATCGCGCGAGAACTGCACGACGGCGCGGCACATTCGATCGGCGTCGCGCTGCAGAGCCTCAAGCTCCATCAGATCTACCTGAAGAGCGACCCCGAGACGGCCGAGGAGAAGATCGCGCTGGCGCGCGAGGTGCTCCACGACGCCCTCGACTCCGTCCGGGAGACGGCGCAGGAACTGCACGGCTCGAGGCCCGGGTGCGGAGACCTGGAAAAGGCCTTGCGTGACTACCTGTGTTCGCACGTGCCGGCCGACATCGACGCCACCGTGTCCATCACGGGCAACCTCGCGGACGTACCGGACGAGGTCTGCGAGGAGTTGTTCATCATGCTGCGCGAGGCCATCCGCAATGCCGTGCTGCATTCGGGCGGCCGCTCCATAGACGTGCGCGTCGACGTCGACGAGAGCCAGGTGCACGCGATCGTCGAGGACGACGGGCACGGGTTCGAGGTGGCACGAAGAGTTACAGTCCCCGTCGGGGATCGGCCTGCTCTCGATGCGTGAGCGCGTGGAGCTGCTGGCCGGCGAGCTGACCGTGACCAGCACCGACGGGAAGGGCACCACCGTGTCGATCGTCGCCCCCGGAGTCAGGCGGCTGCCGTGAACGCGCCGGATCACCGGGTCACCGTCGCGCTCGCGGACGATCACACGCTGTTCCGGCGGGGCATTCGCGAGCTCCTCTCCACCGACCGGATGATCGAGGTCGTCGCCGAGGCCTCGACCGGCGACGAGGTGCCACCCATGGTGCACCGGTACCAGCCGGACGTCGTCCTGCTCGACGTGGAGATGCCGGGCCCCGGCGCGAAGGCGCTGATCAGCCAGATTCACCGGACCCACCCGATGACGGCCGTCGTCGTCCTGACCATGCACGAGGCGCCCGAGGTCGTGCGGGAGCTGCTGGACAGCGGCGCGGCCGCGTACCTGGTCAAGACCGTGGAGCTCGAGCAGCTCGTGGCCACCGTGCGCTCCGTGCACGGAAGCAGGGAGAACGTCCTGCTGTCCGTGCCACGCGCGACGGTGGAATCCCTCGACCGCGCCAACGACCAGCCGAGAATTCTGTCCGGCCGTGAGTTCGAGGTACTCCGGCTCGTCGCCCAGGCGCTGAGCAACGCCCAGATCGCCTCCCGGTTGTACATCAGCGAGGGCACCGTGAAGCGGCATCTCACCAATGTCTACGCGAAGCTCAGCGCCACCTCCAGGGTCGACGCGATCAAGAAGGCGACCGAGCTCCAGCTCATCGACGGGCTCGAATGCTGACCGCGTAACCACGGCACAACCACGGACTTGTACGGTGCACGGGACTGAAAAGCAGTGCCGACCCGAGGTTTTGCATGGAACGCGCGAAAGATTCCACGGTCTATCGCGTCGTGACGAACCGCGAAGGCTTCTACAGCATCTGGCCGTCCCACGTCCCGGTGCCGGAAGGCTGGGCGCCGACCGGATTTCTGGGCACCGGAGGAGCCGCGCTGAACCAGATCGCGGAACTATGGCGAAAGAGACTCTCGGAATCCACCCAGCCCCCCGACGATGACGCGATGCGGTGACCCCGTGTCATCGGAATCCATTGTGGACCGCGCCTTGCGATGGCTGCGGCCGGTAGCTGGTGCTCGCCTCCCCGGACGCCGATGGGAGTATGTGAGCCCGTCAGAGACCGGCAAGGGAGACCGATGAAGTACGTGGTGCTGATCCACTCCAACCCGCAGCCCTGGGGCCACCCGACCGGCGACTTCGTCGCCGAGAACCAGGCGCTGCCCCAGAGCCGGCGGGACGAGATGAAGGCCGACTTCCTGGAGCTGTTCACGCAGCTGCAGGCCAACGGCGAGATCCTCGGCAGTGAGGCACTCGGCGACCCCAAGACCGCGCGCCTCCACCGCTGGGTCGACGGACAGCCCGCCGCCACCGACGGTCCGTACTCGGACGCGGGTGAGCACCTGGCCGGCTTCTTCCTCGTCGACGTCGCCGACGCCGCCCGCGCGGAGGAGATCGGCCGCCGGTTCAGCGCTCCGGGCCAGACCGTGGAGGTCCGCCCGGCCCTGTCCCCCGGCGACGACCATTCCTGACAGCCGGCGCATCGACCAGGACATGATGCCGGCGGTTGCCTGACTTCGGGATGACGACGATCGCGTGGCGGAGGTGCCATCGCAGCACCACCTGAGCAGGCGAGACGCCATGGTCGTGCGCGACGGCCGTAAGTGCCGGGGTCCCGGAGGTCGGTCTCGCTCAGCGGGCTGGCCCCTTGACCACGACGCCGCGGTCGTGGCATGCCGCCAGCAGTGCGCCGCCGTGACGTGACGGGCTCCACGGCACCTGGTTGACCGCGGGCGCCACCCCCGTGGCCTCGGCCAGCTCGTCGACCTGCGTGAGCTGGTAGTTGCTGACACCGATCGCGCGTACCTTTCCGGACTCACGCGCGGCGAGGAACGCCTCCCACGTCGTAGGAGCGGCCCTTCCGGCCGGTGGCCAGTGCACCAACCAAAGGTCGAGGTGGTCGAGGCCCAGCGCCCGCAGGCTCTCCTCGATCACCTCGATCACCTCGATCTCCCGGCCCGCGTCATCCGGTCATTTGCCACCGACAACACCCGTAGTGCCTGACGCGGTCGTGTGGGCGAGATCATCCGCGAGGACCGGTTACGACGGCTCAGCCGTGCTAGCCTGCGGTTGGCTGTCACTGTCACTACCACGTATGTCGTTGCTTCTCGCCGACATCCTGGTTTCGGACGTTCGCAGAACGATCGAGCCGTCGACCCGTCACGGTCGCCGGCGATCCCTTTGACTTCCCTTCACGTGCTGACGCGGCGATTCGCCGTCCGTCCACTGTGGAGGTTCTGTGGTCACCATGCGCGCTGCGGTCACCACGCCCGAAACCGAAGCAACGAATTGTGGGGCGACACAAAAGTTGATCTCCTTCATCTGGTCACCGGGGAATCCCCTGCCCGCCGGCACCGGCGGCTCGGAGAACTACACAGTCGGCCAGGTTCGGGAACTGAATCGGCGGGGCACCCCGGCGCAGGTGGTCACCGTCGGCCTGGGCGCCGACGACGGAAGAACCGACTTCACCGACATCCCGTTCCAATCGCTGGCAACGCTGTCCGAAGTCGGCGGGCTCGAGGGCACCGTCGTGTTCGTCAACGAGCCGCACCCCGTGCCGACCAAGCACCTGGCGTTCCTGATCCTGCACAACCCGCCGCCCATCAGAGACGAGAAGCGGGCGTTCGCCGTCGAGGGAACCCGCAACCGCGCCCTGATCGCCACCAGCCGGTACGCGGCCGCCCTCTGGGCCACCTACCTCGACGTCGACGTCGCCACGATCAACGTCGTGTACCCCTTCGCCGAGCCCTGCTTCGCCGAGCAGTCCCGCGCGGACACCACGGGCGGCACGACGCGAATCCTGTTCGCCGGCCGGCTCAGCCCCGAGAAGGGCGTCTACACCCTGCTCGAGACCCTGCACATCGACGTCATCGAGCAGGACGTGGCCCTCACGTTCACCGCGACAACCGCGGGGGCGGACAAGCCACAAGGTAAGATCATCGCCCGCCTGCTCGGGGAGCACCCGGGCATCACCGTGGTCACCAGCCGCAAGACGCCGGCCACGATGGCCGCCCTGATGGCCGTCCACGACGTCGTGGTGATGCCCTCCAACAGCCAGTACTGGCACGAGACCTTCGGTATCGTCTCGGTCGAGGCGCAGCACTCCGGGTGCCGCGTGATCGCATCCGACGACGGCGGCCTGCCCGAGACCGACTGCGGCGGGATGGTGCTCGTCGAACCGGACAACGCCGAGGCGCTTGCCTGGGGCATCCGCGCGGCCGTCGCCAGCGGCCCGATCTCATCAACCGCGAGACACGCCGCCGCAATGAGGTTCACCGTCGAGCAGTCCGTCGATACGCTGCTCGAGGTGTTCGCCCAGCCGGAGCCGATCCCGCCGGCGACCATCATCCGCCAGCTCGAGGAGCTCGTCCTGGCCCCCTCGGACGCCACACCGCACGACACCCGCCCCGAGACCGTGCTGATCGGGACAGCGACCTAGACAGGAGTTTCACGATGACATCCGCAGCCAAGGATGCCCCGACGATGGTGTTCAGCCATCCCACTGCCGGCGAGAACGCGGCCCGCGCGAAGGACCGCCGCGACGAGGGCGGCGCCGCGCGCGACGTCGCCTTCTCCACACCGGCCACGACCGACCAGGGTCAGCCGCGCGAGTAGGCGTCAGGTCGCCGCGAGTAGCCAGGTCATCGTCACCGTGGTGCCGCGGGTGGACCGCGCGATGTGCACGGCCGCACCGAGGTTGTTGATCAGTAGCAGCCCGCGCCCGCGGGTGCCCGGATCCGCCGGCGGTGGACGCCAGCTCCCGTGGTCGGTGACGGTCACCGTCACGACCCGGCCCTCGCGGGACGCGTCCAGCTCGACCATGCCGCCGAGCTCGCTGCCGTAGGCGTGCTCGACGGAGTTGGCCAAAGCCTCGTACGCGCTCGGCACCAGCCCGTCGATGGTCGCGTCGTCGACCCCGGCACGCCGTGCCCAGTCCCCCAGGGATCGGCGCAGTGGCCCGAGATCCGTCGCGGTGAGCAAGCCCTGCCGATGCAGGGGGCCCACCCAGTTGCTCATGCCGCTCACATTGAGCCCCTCGTCGGGTGTCCGGAGTCGAGACATACCCACCGGCTGCGTAAACACACCTGTCGGGGCCGAAAAGAACGGATGAGACCGCGTGCGGGGCAAGGCCGGCGATGAGCCGACCTCACCCCTGTCCACGGCCGCAGTCAGGCGTCAGCTCTTCTTCGCGCGCGCTCGACGCTTGGGCGCGGGAGCCTTCGCGGTCTCGGCCTGCGCCTCCCGGTACGACTCGACGACGTGAGCGGGAATGCGGCCGCGCGCGGCCAGCTCTACGCCGTTCGCCTGGGCCCATTCCCGGATTTGTCCGGCTTCACCATTCGCCGAGCTGCGGTGGCCGTTCACCGAGCGAATGCCTCGCTTGACCCGACCGCCCGTCCGGCGTGCGTTCGCGACGTAGTCCGCGAGCGTGTCCCGCAGCCGATCTGCGTTGGGTGTGGTCAGATCGATCTCATATGTCACGCCGTCCATGCCGAACTGGACAGTGGCGATGTCGTCCGAACTGCTTCCGTCGAGGTCGTCGACCAGCTGGACAAGGACTTGCTGTGCCATGTGTGGCTCCCCGGTGAGTACTGAGCGATGTGCGGTCGCGATGGTATGTTTCCCAGCTTATCCGAAAGTCACGCATTCGCCAATTCACGAGGGTGAACGATGTCGCCCTTAGTTGTTTAGCCGCCTCAGAGAATTCGTTCCATAGCAGGTTTAGCGGATGCACCGGAGAGTAGGGCTCGCGTTCAGTTCCCGGCCGTGGTCGCGTCGCGGAGGAGCATGTGGACGGTGACGGCGCAAAGGCCGGTCACGGCGACGATGTCGGCGACCGATGTTCCCTGCCCGTGGGCTTTGACCATGTTCTCCGGCCGGGCCAGGCAGGCCGGCCGGTGTTTGTCGTCGGCGTCCGCGGGCAATCCGCCGCGGGGTGGGAACAGAAAGTCCGTGGGCACCTCCGGGGCGCGCCGGCCGGCCGCGCGCCGCAGCTGAACTCCCCTGCCCTGCAGGACGTCGACCGTGGTGTTCACCGACAGCCCGGAGAGCTCCGCCAGCCGCCGCACGGCCGCGCCTGCCTCGTACAGGCGCACCAGCTCGTCGGCGACATTCACCGGGACGAGCGCCGACAGCCGGCGCGGGCACCCGCATCGATAGGTGTCGCGGGACTTCGTCCCCGGCCGCGACGCGGTCATCGGTCACTCACTATTCGGGAGCACCCACGGTCGCGCGAACCGGCGAGCGGATCGCGCAATATCTGGAACCGCTGATGCAGCGTGTCGGTGTCCAGGACCGTGAGCCGGCTCTCATGCAGAATCAGGGACTGCCCGAGCCGGAGAATCTCGCCTCGCTCGCAGTGTCCATCGCGGACGGTCACCACCAGGCGCGGCGCCGCCTGCGGGTCGGCGGCGATCACGGTGGTGCGAACGCTGGGCGGTACCCGGCCGTGCGCGCGGAGATACGTTATCCACCATTCGATGAAGACGTGGTCGTCCGGCTGCGCGTAGTGCACGACCTGTGCGGGGCCGAGGATCGGCAGGAAGTAGTGGATTCGCGAGCTGTCGATCATGACGGTGCGCCGATCATCCAGGCGGTGGCGGCGAGGGCGGTCACCACGATCAGAGTCCTCAGTAGCCAGGCGGGTAGCCGGCCGATGATTTTGGTGCCGAGCCAGCCGCCGACCGCCGCGGGAACGGCCAGGAGCGCGACCAGCCGCCAGTCGGCGAGGCCGGTCAGGGCGAACGCGACGGCGACCACCACGGCCATCACCGTCAGCAGGACATTGCGAAGCCGAAGCAGCTCGGCCAATGGCGCGTGGATGATCCCCGGCACCAGCCCGAGCACGGCGACGGCGAGGGTGCCGGTCCCCACACCGATCAGCCCGGCGTACACACCGCAGACGAACACCGCGGCGATCGTGGTGCCGGGTCCGATCCACCGGCCGGTCGAGCGAACGAGACGTTGAACCGGCCCCTGCGCGACCACCAGCGCCGCCGCGGGTATCAGGCACCACGGGACCAGCGCCTGGAACGTGCCGGGTGGCGTGACCGCGAGGATCGCGACCCCGCACACAGCGCCTGCCGTTCCGGACAGCACCCACCGCACATCGGGGCGACTCTCCCGCGCTGTGCGCAAACCGCCGAGAAACGACATCGGCGTGACGAGCTGGCTGGTGGCGTGCGCGGTGAGCGCCGGTACGCCGAGGGCATACAACGCGAGAAAGGTGACGACCGCGCCGCCGCCGGCCGCGGTGTTCAGCACGCCGGTCACCAGCGCGGCCCCGGCGACCACCGGATCCACCACGACAGCGACCAGCATTCCCGCGCCGACGACCAGGGCGACCGCTACCGTCCGCCGGCGTTTCCACGCGGTCGTCATAGCAGCCTGGTGCCAGGTCGCCGGAATTCGAACAGAGATCATGCCGACCTCCAAGGTCACTCAATTTTTTAGTCCGATGTGCACTGTCGGACCGGCATGATCACGTTACGCCGAAGCCACGAATACCCCCATCGCCTGAATCAGTGTTGACGCACGGTAGAACAATTACCAAAAGCGTGCCCGCGGCACATCTTCCGCAACCTTCGCGAAAATAGCCCGGGACAACCGCCACAATTTTCAGCCGTCGCTCACCATTCGTGATCACCAAGACGTTCGGGCTGCGGCGCCGGACTCACGTGCCGAACCCGGACGGCAGGGACCGCGAGCACCTCACCGGAACTGTTTGCCAGGCGGACATCCGCATAGACCTTGTCCGGCTGGTCGACGACGCGGGACACGGCCACCAGGAAGCATCGGACGACCACCACCGCACCGCTTTCGTCGGCGACAAAACCGATGCGGACCCATCGACCGGCAGACCTGCGCAGTTGCAACGGAATGGACTCGTGCGGCGACGTCGTCCGAGCGAGCACGCCGAGCGCGGCGGCCGTGTGGCGGCGTGCGGTGAGCTCACCGCGCCCCAGGTAGTTCGCCGCTACCGCGAGTCGCGCCCGCGCACCGCGAAACGGCGCGGCCTCGTGCAGTCCGGACGCCAACAGCACCAGTGTCCGCTCGTCCGACTCCAGCGCCGCGGCCCGCGCACGTAACCACGCGGCGACAGCGTCGATCGCGGCGGCCGCGTCATCGCTCGCGGCGATGCCACACATCGCCCGCAACGCGGGACCGATCCGCGACATGTCCTGACCGGCCTGGGCTCCGGGGCCACGCATGAGCACCCGCAGATCATCGGCGAGTGCCGCCAGGTCGACAGCGGCAAACGGATCAACAAGAGGCACAGGCGATGGTGATATGGCGCTCATCCATGGCACCGGATGGTCGAGTTTGTCCTCGCCGACACGCAAGTCGCCCAATCGATCTTTGCGACCGATCTCCGCGACGCCAAGTCGGCGCCAACTCGCCGCACAGTCCACGCCAAGTCACAGGACCGACCCTTGACTTCACGCAGCAGAGACATCCATCGAATACCGGGGAAGAAGTGGGTATTGATGAAGGGCTTCATGGTCTACAACTCGATGCGGAAGACCGGCCTTCAGCTGGGCCTCCTGGCAGAGCAGGCGGCGGCGCGGGACGGTTCGGTGCCGCTCACCCTCGACCACGACCTGGACGTCCTGCCCGAGGTGGGGCGCCGCCTGACGGTGGCGGAGCTCGCGGACCACGTGGACGACCTGGCGGGCCGGTTGTCGGCAGCCGGGGTGTATCCCGGTGAGCGCGTCGCGATCTACAAGGCCGCCAACTTCGACGTCTGGCTGCTCGCCACGGCGACGGCGCGCATCGGGGCCATTCCGGTGATGCTCTCACCGGCACTGGATGCCGCGACCGTCGGCGCGCTGCTCCACCGCCTGGACCGGCCGCACCTGCTCACCGACGGGCAGAAGCTCGACGCGATGGCCGACATGCCGGTCGCGGACCTCACCAAGCAGGTGTTCACCGTGACCGGGCAGCGGCCGGAGACCGTGTCGCTGGCCGACCTCGCCGGGTCCCCCACGGTGCGCCCGGTACTCCGCGAGGCGGACGAGGCCGCGCTGATCACCCACACCTCCGGCACCACCGGGCTGCCCAAGCTCGTCGTGCACACGCCGCGGCGCATGCGCATCCGGCTCCGCCCGCAGCTGGTGCTGCTGTCGCTGATGTGGCGCCGGCAGACCGTCGCGATCAACATCCCGTTCGTCCACTCGCGACTGTATGCGGCGATGGCGCTGTGCCTGATCAAGGGCATGCCCGCCCTGCTGGCGCGGGAGTCCGGCCCCGAGGACATCGCCGGGCTGTTCGCCGAGCACCGCCCGACCTTCATCGAGGCGCTGCCCAACGGGTTCATGGACTGGGAGGAGGTCGCCGACGATCCGCGCAAGCCGTTCGCGTCGGTGAAGTACTTCAGCAGCACCTTCGACGCGATCCACCCGAGGACGATCAGCCGCCTGCTGCGCTCCTCCGCGCGGCGGCTGCCGATGTTCTTCCAGATCTACGGCCAGAGCGAGGTCGGCCCGACCGTCGGCCGCCCGTACTTCCGGCGGTCCGCGCACAAGGCGGACGGGCGCTGCGTCGGGTTCCACCTGCCGGGCTCCGCGCGGATCCGCGTGGTCAGCCGCAACGGCCGGCGTCCGGCCGAGACGGAGCCCGGCTTCATCGAGATCCGGTGGCCGGCCCTCGCGAAGACCTACTACGGCGAGCGGGAGCGGTTCGACGCCAACATGCACGGCAGCTGGTGGCGGACCGGGGACGTCGGCTACCGCACCAAGCTCGGCTGCGTGCACCTGCTCGACCGCGAGGTGGACATGATCCCCGGCGTGCGCAGCAGCCTCGAGATCGAGGACCTCGTGCTGGGCAGGCTGGACGAGCTGAGCGAGCTCGTCGTGCTGCCCGGTCCGAAGTCGGAGGCGGTCCCCGTGGTCTGCACCGACGAGGACCAGCCGCTGGACCGCGATCGCTGGCGCGCGGCTGTCGTCGACTTCCCGCAGCTGGCCGACCCGATCCAGATCCCGCAGGCCGAGCTGCCCCGTACGGCCACGCTGAAGGTCCGGCGGATCGAGCTGTCCCGCCGCCTCAAGCAGCGGCTGGAGGAGCGGGTCTGAGACTTCCGGCGGACCAGGGAGCGGAAGGGGACACGGTCATGACCAGCGAAGCTCACCACGGGAACGAGACGTTGCGGCTCGCGATCGTGGGCCTGGGCCCACGCGGCCTGTCGGTCGCGGAACGCCTGTGCGCCAACGCCGAGGAGCTGCTGCCGCCCGGCGGCGAGCTCGTCGTGCACCTCGTCGACCCGCACGTGTTCGACGGCGGCGGCGTCTGGCGGAGCACGCAGGACCGGCTGTTGCTGATGAACACGGTGGCCTGCCAGGTGACCATGTTCGTCGACGAGTCCGTCGACTGCGACGGTCCGGTGGTCGACGGGCCGAACCTGTACGAGTGGGCACGCTCGATCGCCGCGCTCGACAACCCCGCCGTTCCGGCCGCCGTGCTCGCCGAGGCGCAGGCGCTGGGGCCGGACGACTACCCGTCCCGGTCCTTCTACGGCAACTACCTTCGGTGGACGCGGGAACGCATCATGCGGTCCGCTCCCCCGTCGGTCACGTTCGAGCCCCACCGGGCGACCGCGGTCGACCTGCGCGACCTGCCGGACGGCCGGCAGGAGATCGTGCTGGACGACGGCGAGACCCTCGCCGGCCTGCACGCCGTGGTGCTCGCACTCGGGCACCGGCCGCACAAGCTCGGGGTGTCCGAGACGGGCACGCGCCAGTTCGCCGACCGGTTCGGCCTGCGCTACATCCCGCCGAGCAACCCCGCCGACGTGCCGCTGCACGAGGTGCCGCCGAGCGAGACGGTCCTCCTGCGCGGGATGGGGCTCAACTTCTTCGACTACATGACCCTGTTCACCGTCGGCCGCGGCGGCAGGTTCGCGCGCGACCCCGGCGGCGTCCTGCGGTACTACCCGTCCGGGCGGGAGCCCCGGCTGGTCGTCGGATCCCGCCGCGGCGTGCCGTACCAGGCGCGCGCCAAGAACGAGAAGGGCGCGTTCGGCCGGCACGAACCCCGGTACCTGACCCCGGCGGTGATCGAGGGCAGCCGCGCCTGCGCCGACGAGGGCTCGCCCGCGGACTTCCGGCGGGACATCTGGCCGTTGATCGACCAGGAAGTGCGCACCGTGTACTACGCGGCGCAGCTGCGCCGGCGCAGGCGTGCCCGTGACGTCGAGGAGTTCACCGAGGCGTTCGCCCAGGCGGAGCCCGCGCAGATCCCGCGCTCGGGTGACCCGCTCGCGATCGAGGAGAGCGAGGCCCAGCGCACGGTGCTCGCCAGGTTCGGGATCTACCCCGACCAGGCGTGGAACTGGCGCAAGCTCGCGGCGCCCTACTCCGCCGGCGTCCTCACCTCGACCGAGCGGTTCCGGTACTGGCTGCGGTCCTATGTGGACATCGAGGTGCGGGAGGCCGACAAGGGGAACGTGGCCGGGCCGTTGAAGGCGGCGATGGACGTCCTGCGCGACCTGCGCAACGAGATCCGTCTGCTCGTCGACCACGGCGGCCTGTCCGGCGACGCGTACCGCGACGACCTGCAGCGCTGGTACATGCCGCTGAACGCGTTCCTCTCGATCGGACCGCCGGTCGAACGCATCGAGCAGTTCGGCGCCCTCCTCGACGCGGGCGTGCTCGAGGCGCTCGGTCCGGACATGCGGATCGCGTGCACCGAGGGGCAGTTCATCGCGTACTCGGCCGCGTGCCCCGACATCCGGGTGCGGGCGACCACGCTGGTCGAGGCGCGCCTGCCGGAGACCGACCTCCGCCGGACCACCGATCCCCTGCTGCGGTCACTGCTGGCACGCGGCGAGTGCCGGCCGTACCGCATACCGATTCGCGGCGGCGGCGACTACGTCACCGGCGGCGTCGCGGTCACCCGGCGGCCATACCACGTGGTCGACGCCGAGGCCCGGCCGCACACGCGGCGGTACGGGTTCGGCGTGCCCACCGAGGCGGTGCACTGGGTGACCGCGGTGGGCATCCGTCCCGGCGTCAACTCCGTGATCCTCGGCGACGCGGACGCGATCGCCCGGTCCTGCCTGCACACGGGGGTGTCCGACCTGCGGCCGCTCGCGTACGACCGGACAGGAGCCTGACGTGACCACTGTGGACCATGGGATCCTCGCCCCGGCGTGGGCCGAGACCGGAGCGGCCGGCCTCGTCGACGACGAGGCGCTGGTGACGGCGATGCTCGACACGGAGGTCGCCCTGGCCGAGGCGCAGGCCGAGCTGGGCGTGGTACCCACGGCGGCCGCGACCGCCATCCGGGCGGCGGCCGTGCCCGGGGCCATCGACCCGGCGGCGCTGGCGGCCGGGGTGCGGGAGACCGCGAACCCGGTCGTCGCGTTCGTCGCCCAGCTCACCGCCGCGGTCAAGGCGGTCGATCCGGCGGCCGCCGAGTACGTCCACCGGGGCAGCACCAGCCAGGACATCCTGGACACCGCGCTGATGCTGCTGTCCGCACGCACCCTGGAGCGCGTCGAGCAGGACCTGCTGGCGTGCGCGGAAAGCCTTGCCGCGCATGCCGATCGGCACCGGAACACACCGATGGCCGGGCGCACGCTCACCCAGCACGCCGTGCCGGTGACGTTCGGGCTGAAGGCGGCCACCTGGCTGCAGCTGGTGCTCGACGCGGTGGACCGGGTGCGCCGGACGCGGGAGAGCCTGCCGGTCTCCATCGGTGGCGCGGCGGGCACGCTCGCGGCGTACCACGAGTACGCGCTGGGCACCGCGGATCCGGCCGGCGGGACGCTGCGGCTGCCCGCGCTGGTCGCCCGGCGCCTCGGCCTGGCCGAGCCGACCCTGCCGTGGCACGGCGTCCGCACCCCCGTCGCCGACGTGGCCGCCGCGCTGCTCGTCACGACCGGCGCGCTCGGCAAGCTCGCGGCGGACGTCCTGGTGCTGAACCGCACGGAGATCGGCGAGGTCGTGGAGGAGCAGGCACCGGGTCGCGGGGTGTCCTCGGCCATGCCGCAGAAGCACAATCCGGTGTACTCGACGCTGGTCGCGACCGCGGCCCGCCAGCTGCCGCCGGTCGCGCTGGTGCTGTTCGGGTCCATGGTCGTCGAGGACGAACGGTCCTCCGGCGGCTGGCACGCGGAGTGGCAGCCGCTGCGGGACGGCCTGCGGATCACCGCCGGCGCCGCGGCCAACGCCGCCCACCTCGTGGACTCGCTGCGGATCTCGGCCGAGACGATGGCGGCGAACCTGCGGCTGACCCGCGGCGCGATCGCCTCCGAACGCGTCAACGTGGCCCTGGCACCCCTGCTGGGCAAGGCCGACGCGAAGCGCATGCTCGCCGACGCGGCCGCGGACGCGGAGCGCGACGGCACCGACCTCGCCGACGTGCTGGCGGCCGCCCTGGACAAGGCCGGGACGACCGGCCCGGATCTGCGGGAGCTGTTCGACCCGGCCGGCTACACCGGCGTCGCGAGCGCGCTCGTCGACCGGGTGCTCGACCGTTTCAAAGCCGGCTCGGCCTAGTTCAGCTCGTCGTCGGCTTCCATGTGGCGGATGGTGTCGCCGCCCTTGTGATCGTGCGCGCGGGAGTACTTGGTGTCCAACACCTTCTCGATCTTCTGCACGGCGCCGATGTACGCGTCGTCCACCGAGCCGGCGTGATGGGTGACCGCGACCGACTGGGCGCCTGCCGGCCGAGCCTCGATCACGCAGCGCTTGTCGTCGGCCTTTCCTGCCGCGTCCTCACTGAAGTGAACCTCCACCCGGGTCAGCCACCGATCGAACCGGGACAGGCTGGACGCCAGGTCGGTCGTCACGTAGGTAGCGAGCTTCTCGCCACCGTGGACTTTGTGGTCGGTGTTGACCTGGATCTGCACGTGCACCCTCCAGCGAACGACGACATCTTGGATCGGGCCACCGTACCTCGCAGCCGGCCGACGCGTCGGATGAGCGCGGCACGCCGGCCGCTTAGCCGCTGCTTAGCCCCGGTGTAGCCGCCCCTCCTAGCGTCCGCCGTGCCACAGGGGACACGGGACGGGGACACGGGGAGGGAGCACGCATGCCGGGCAGGCGGCGAAAGTCGGAGGTGGATCCGGACGAGCTCGATCGGGCCGCCAAGAAGATGCGAGCGATGGCGGTGCGCGACTTCCACGCCAGCGACGACCTCCAGAAAGGACTGACCGAGCGGGCGGGCGCGGACCACGTGTTCGGCGAGTCGCCCGCCGCGCGGGACATCGCGGCCAAATGGGATCGGCTGGTCGGGAGGCGCGTCCAGGGGGCGGACGACCTCGGCACCCAGACCCAGGACATGGCCGAGAACCTCGAGCGAACGGCCGACGAGTACCGCACCACCGACGACGACCAGCAGCAGACGTTCGGCGGTTTCGAGCGCCGACTGCACTTCTGAGGAAGGCGCACATGGACTTCCGTCACGAGACTCTGCGCGGTGCCGCGCTGTCCGACGAGATGCTTCGCCTGTCGGAGGCCGCGAAGCGGCTGGGCACCGGCCCCGACCCGATCGAGGAGCTCAACATCCTCGACTGCGTGCCCACCGAGATCCACTACCTCGCGGACAACGTGCTCGGCCCCGCCAAGACCCTCCACGAGGTCGGCGACGACTTCGAGCGCACCCGCGACCGGTTGCTGCGCAAGTGGCACGGCGACGCCGCCGACAGCTTCGCCGCCGCCAGCCTGGACCTGCTCCGGACCTACCTCGCGCGCCGGCGCACGACCCGCGAAACGGGGCAGGCGGGCAAGGACGTCGCCGACGGGCTCGACGACATCGCGGTGAGCGCGGCCGACTTCGGCACCCGCATTGCCGGCACGGCCGACGAAGCCTCCGTCCTCGTGATCACCATGGAGGGCGACGCGCCGGAGGATGCCAAAGCCGTTGTGCGCCAGGCGGTCGCCGACCTCCACGCGATGGTCGGCATCAAACAGGAAGACATCGCCGCGCTCGGCGGCCGCCTGGACAAGGTCGGGAACGCCTGACCGCTTGTCGCTACCGGCGCTTTCCGCTGTCCAGCAGGCGCTGCGCCGCCGGCCGGCTGACGTACTCGATCGGGACCTGGGGCGCGAACGCCCGGACCGCCGCCTCGGCGGCGGAACGCCGCACGGTGAAGGTCACCAGGTCGGGTTCCCGGCCCACCACGACGATGGTCGAGGGCGCCTCACCGCTGACGAACTTGACCGCGGTGACCCGCGACCACGGCAAGAAGGTCCCGGTCGCGCCGTCGTACACGCCCTCGAGGTCGATGCTGAACTGGATCGTGCGATGCCGGCGCTGCCGCATGCTGTTGCGCACGTCCCAGGCGAGGAAGGCGACGACCGGTCCGAGCAGTACCAGGTCCAGCAGGCCCAGTACCCACCACACGACGCCACCGAACGCCACCATCCCGGCCAGGATCGCGAGCAGCGGGAGAACCACGGCGGCGAGCAAGCCGACGTCCTGTCTCCGCGACGGGTAGTGCACCAGGTATCGCTGAGTTTGCACGCCGCCTCCACGCGATCCCGGAACCGTTCCGGTTCCGCACCGCCGAGCCAAGGATGCGACCAACCGGCCGTCGCCCGCCAGTGGTCCAGTGCGAATCGGCGGGGGATGCGAGGATGCAGGTTGACCCGATCGGTACGTATCGGACAGCGCTCGTCGGAATGAGGCACAGTGGAGCTCGTCTACCCGCCGGTGATCCTGGGCTGCAAGACCCTGTTCCGGGTGCTCGACCTGAAGCTGGACCTGCGGGGCACCGAGCACATCCCGGCCTCCGGCGGGGCGGTGCTCGCCTGCACCCACGTCAGCTACCTGGACTTCATCTTCTGCGGGCTGGCCGGCCTGCCGGCCAAGCGCAAGACCCGCTTCATGGCCAAGCAGCAGATCTTCGCCAACCGGATCGCCGGGCCACTGATGCGCGGCATGCACCACATCTCGGTCGACCGGTCCGCCGGGCAGGCCTCCTACCGCGAGGCCGTGACCGCGCTGCAGGCCGGCGAGGTGGTCGGCGTGTTCCCCGAGGCCACCATCAGCCGGTCCTTCACCGTGAAACCGATCAAGAGCGGCGCGGTGCGCATGGCCGCGGAGGCCGGCGTGCCCCTGATCCCGGTGACCGTGTGGGGCAGCCAGCGGCTCTGGACCAAGGGCCGGCCACGCAACCTCACCCAGCGCCACGTGCCGATCCTGATCCACGCGGGCGAGCCGCTGCACCCCACCGCCGACGACGACCAGGACGTGCTCACCAAGGACCTGCGAGCCGCGATGACCACGCTCCTCGACCAGGCCCAGCGCGACTACCCGGCCCCGGCGACCGGCGAGGACGTGTGGTGGCAGCCCGCCCACCTGGGCGGCACCGCCCCCACCCCCGAGGAAGCCGCCGCCCTCGACACCCACTGACCCTGGCCTCACCCGGCCGAGCGTTGGTGGTCGAGCGTGACCAGTGCCTGCATGGGCAGGTGGTCGGAGGCGTACCGGCCGTCGTCGGCGAAGGTGTTGATGCCCGCGGCCGAGATCCCCGCCGCTCCCCTGGTGAGGATCCAGTCGATGCGGGCGCCGTCGGGGACCAGCCGGCCGTAGTTGTGGAAGGTGGCGATCAGCGGGGTACGCCGGTCGGCCGCCGCGGTCCACGCGTCCGCCAAACCGCTGCCACTGGTGAGGATCCGGTACGCGGGCGAGCGTTCGGCCGCGGTGTTGAAGTCCCCGGTGAGGATCACCGGCAGGGCGGCGGGAACGTCGTCGATCCGGTCGCGGACCAACTCGGCGCCGCGCAGCCGGGCGCGCTCGGAGAAGTTGTCGAGGTGCGTGTTCACCACGACGAACCCGGCACCGGTGCGCTTGTCGGCGAAATGGACCCAGGTCGCCATGCGGACCGTGGTGTTGCCCCAGGACTTCGAGCCCGGCACGTCCGGGGTGTCGGAGAGCCAGAAGTGCCCGGACGCCAACGGAACCAGGCGCCGGGTGTCGAAGAAGACCGCGACGAACTCGTCCCGGTGACCACCGCCGCGGCCCTCGCCGATCCAGTCGTAGTAGGCGGGCAGGTCGTGCTCGATGTCGCGCAGCTGGGGGTAGAGCCCTTCCTGGGTGCCCAGGATCGTGGGCTGCTCGCGGCGCAGCAGCTCGGCCAGCACCGGGCGCCGCTGCGGCCAGGCGTGCGGGCCGGTGTTCGACGCGAAACGCAGGTTGTAGGACATGACGTGCAACGCGTCACCCTGCGCGGGACCGAACAGCACGCGGGTGGCCGAGTGTTCGGCGGACGCGGGCATCGCCAACGGCAGGCACAGCCCCGCGACCAGTGCGACGGCCGCACCGAGCGGCCCCAACAGTCCACAATGGACCAAACGACGGAAAACCCGGCGGACATCCTGTGACATGAGGCCCCCTGCGAGACAACGACTGATCGCCGTTCCTTCGAAGGACATCGCGTGAAGGATTGGCAAAGAGTGCCCAGAACTCGTAAGCGTCACTCGATCGTGATCCATGACGCGAAAAGACAACGGCCGCCTCGGCCGACCAATCCCGCGCGCGAACGGCTCCGAATCCACCCGGGGGAATGCGCCCACCGGGGGCGTGTACGACGGTGGAGGATGCGATGCAGGTAGGTGACGTCGTCGTCGACTTCGAGCTCATCGACGACAATGGCGAGCCACGAACACTGACCGGGCTGCTGACGAACGGGCCGGTCGTCCTGTTCTTCTACCCGGCCGCGATGACCGGCGGGTGCACCGCGGAGAGCTGCCACTTCCGCGAACTTGCCGCGGAGTTCGCGGCGGTCGGCGCGCAGCGCGTGGGGATCAGCCCGGACTCCAGCACCAAGCAGTCGCAGTTCTCGCTGATCAACGACTTCGACTTCCCGTTGCTGTCAGATCCGGACGGTGCGGTCGCCACCCGGTTCGGTGTCCGGCGCTCCTTCGGCCCGTTGCGCACCCGCCGGCGCACGTTCGTCATCGGCACCGACCGGCGGGTCCTGGCCGTCATCAAGAGCGAGTTCCGCATGACCGTGCACGCTGACCAGGCGCTCGCGGCCCTCCGCGACCACGCCTCGGCCTGACCGGTGCCGTCAGATCGGCCGGCGGACACCTACGGTGAGCCGATGACCCAACGCCAGATCGCGCTGAGCCGTGTCGTCGACGCGTCGCCACATCAGATCTTCGAGCTCCTCGTCGACCCCGCCAACCATCCGCTGCTCGACGGCTCCGGCAGCGTCCGGGCATCGAGGAGCACCGGCCCGCGCCGGCTGGAGCTCGGCGCGCGGTTCGGCATGGACATGCGGATCGGGCTGCCCTACAAGATCCTCAACACGGTCGTCGAGTTCGAGCCGGACCGGCTGATCGCGTGGCGCCACTTCTCCGGCCACCGCTGGCGCTGGCAGCTTCGCGACCTCGGTGACAACCGCACCGAGGTGACCGAGACCTTCGACTGGTCCACCGCCCGCTCACCCCGGACCATCGAGCTTCTCGGGTTTCCCGCGCGCAACCGCAAGGGAATCGAAGCCACCCTGCGGCGACTGGACGGCCTGCTCGCCGGCTCCGACAGCCGCTGACCGGCCGTCGAAGTCGCCGGCATCGCCGGCATCGCCGGCGACGATGCGGGTCAGTGCCGCGATGTGTCCGTCCAGCGCGGCACGGCCGGCCGCCGTGATCGACAGCCAGGTCCGCGGCCGCCTGCCGACGGAGCCCTTCTCGACGTGCACGTAGCCGGCCTCGTCGAGGGTGCGCAGGTGTTTGGACAGCAGCGAGTCGCTGACCTCGATGGTGTCGCGCAGCAACCGGAACTCGACCTTCTCCGCCGACGCGAGCGCCGCGACGATCGACAACCGGACCGGTGCGTGGATCAGCTCGTCGAGCCCGTGCCGCGGATGCTCGCCGACGCTCATCGGCGGAGCAGGCGACGTGCCCCGACGAAGCACGGGACCGCCGGGGCCAGGCCGACGAGGACGGGCCAGACCGCGTCCGGCGCGGCCAGGTCGTCGACGAGGACGAAGCCGGCCACCATCAGGATCGTGTAGGCGACGGCCAGCGGATGTCCCGGATCGGTGGCCTCCCGCAGCTGGATCCGCTTGCCGAGTATCACCGCGACGGTGACCGCGACCAGCACGCCCATCCCCGCCATCGCGTCGCCGACGGTCAGGTCCGTCAGGCCGACCACGGCGAACATGGCCAGCGTCGTCAGCCCGCAGGCCACGTACAGCCAGCCGACCCACCGCGACGCCGCCCGCATCCGTGCGTGGACGAGTCGTACCTGATCCAGCGCGTCGCCCGCTTCCGCCGCGGAAGGCCCCCGAGAACTCATACTTGCCACGCTAACAAGTACTTTCCAGTTGTTCAAGTGAAATGATGGACCGGGCACTACGCTGGCGGAATGCCTGTACTGGGCACGAAGCTGCACCTGCCCTCGTTGCGTCGCCGGCTGGTGGAGCGCGTCCGCATCACCGACCGGCTGCGTGCGGACGGTGGACCGCGACTGGTCCTCGTCGCGGCGCCGGCCGGGTTCGGCAAGACCACCCTGCTGGCGCAGTGGCTGACGGCGGAGCAGCCGCAGCGCAGGGTGGCGTGGTTGGCCCTCGATCCCGGCGACGCCGACCTCCGGCTGTTCCTGGCCCACCTCGTGGCCGCGATCCAGACGGCCGAGCCCCTGGTCGGTGTGGACGCGCTCGCCGCGCTGGAGGCCGGCGGCACCACGCCGACCGACGCCGTCCTGGTCAGCCTGATCAACGATCTCGACGTCCTCGCCGGTCCCACAGTGGTGGCGCTCGACGACTACCACGTCATCGACACCACCGCGGTCCACGAGGCGGTGACCTTCCTGCTGGACAACCTGCCGCCGCAGGTCACGCTGGCGATGACCACCCGGGTCGACCCGCCGCTTCCGCTCTCCCGGCTGCGTGCGCGTGGCGAGCTCGTGGAGGTGCGGGCCGCGGATCTCCGGTTCACCACCGGCGAGGCCGGCCTGTTCCTCAACGAGGTGATGGGTCTGCGGCTGGCGCCCGAGTTCGTGACCGCGCTGGAGGCACGCACCGAAGGGTGGGCGGCCGGGCTGCAGCTGGCCGCGTTGTCGGCCCGGACCCATGCCGGGGCCGGCGGGCCGGGAGGCGTCGCCGAGTTCGTCGAGGCCTTCTCCGGAAGCCATCGGTTCGTCCTCGACTACCTCGTGGAGGAGGTGCTGGACCGGCAGCCGGACGAGGTGCGCACGTTCCTGCTCGAGACCTCCGTGCTCGACCAGCTGACCGGCGACCTCTGCGACGCCCTGACCGGTCGAGCCGACGGTCAGCGGCTGCTCGAGATCCTCGAACGCGAGAACCTGTTCGTCGTCCCGCTCGACGACCAGCGCCGGTGGTACCGCTACCACCACCTGTTCGCCGACGCGTTGCGTGCCCGGCTGGCTGCCCGGCATGCCGACCGGCTCGGCGCCCTGCACGCCGCGGCCGACCGATGGCTCGCCGGGAACGGGCTGCTGGCCGACGCGGTGCGGCACGCCATCGCCGCCGGCGACCACGAGCACACCGCCGACCTCATCGAGCTCACCGCGGCCGACCTGCGCCGGCGACGCCAGGACCGCACCCTTCGCGAGTGGCTGGTCGCGCTGCCCGACGACGTCGTCCGCCGCCGTCCGCTGCTCGCCGTCTTCATGGGGTGGAGCCGGCTCTCCGAGGGCGACTTCGACGGGGTGGAGACGTGGCTCGACGCCGCCGAGGCCGGTCTCGACACTCCGCCCTGGACCATCCCCGCGGCGGGCGCGCCGGCCGAGGCGGCCAGGGACCGGGAGGTCGAGTTCCGCTCGCTCCCGGCCATGATCGCGGTCTACCGCGCCTCGGTTGCCCAGGCCCGGGGCGACGTCGACGGCACGGTCTCGCACGCCCGCCGCGCACTCGCGCTGGCTGGACCGGAGGACCACTTCCCGCGCGGGGCCGCCGCCGGCTTCGTCGGTCTGGCGGCCTGGGCCGTCGGCGACCTCGCCACCGCGGTGGACACGTTCACCGAGGCGGTCACCAGCCTGCGTGCGGCCGGCATGGTCGCGGACGGGCTCGGCGCGACGGTCGTGCTGGCGAACATGTGGCTGGCGCGCGGACGGCCGGCCGAGGCGCGCCGGCTCTACGAACGCGCGCTCGCCGCGGCGCAGAGTCACCCCGGCCCGATGCTCTCCTGCACCGGCGACCTGCACGTCGGCCTCGCCGACGCCCTCCGCGAGCAGGGCGACCTCGACGCGGCCGCGGAGCACCTCGAGGCCGCCCGCGAGCTCGGCGACCGGGCCTCGCAGCTGGAGAACCGGCACCGCTGGTACGCCGCGACGGCCGCCCTGCGGCGGGCGAACGGCGACCTCGACGGCGCGATCGCGATGCTCGACCAGGCCGAGCCGCTCTTCCTGCCCGGCTACTTCCCGGACGTGCGGCCGATCGCCGCCGCCAGGGCGCGGGTGCGGATCGCCCAGGGCCGCCTCGACGACGCCCGGGCGTGGGCGCGCGAGCGTGGGGTCGCGTCGACGGATCCGCCGGCCTACCTGGCCGAGTTCGACCAGCTCACCCTCGCCCGGCTGTACGTGGCCTCGGGTCACGCACGCGAGGCGCTCGAGCTGCTCGACCGCGTGCTGGACGTCGCGAAGGCGGCGAACCGCGACGGCAGCCTGATCGAGGCGCGCCTGGTGCGGGCGCTCGCCCACCACGCGAACGGCGACGCGGCCCCGGCGGCGGCCGACCTCGCCGCCGCCCTCACCGACGGGGTGCCGGCCGGCTACTGCCGGCTCTTCCTCGACGAAGGAGCGCCGATGGCGACCCTGCTCGGCCTTCTCGCCCGCGCCGCGCCGCCCGACGTACGCGTGCACGCCGAGCACCTGCTGGCCGCGGCACGCACGCCGCCGGTACCCGGACCCACCGCCGGGGAAGGACCCAGCGAGCGCGAGCTCGAGGTGCTGCGCCTGCTGGCGACCGAGCTCAGCGGACCGGAGATCGCGCGGCGGCTCTACGTCTCGGTGAACACGCTGCGCACGCACACACGGCACATCTTCACCAAGCTCGACGTGAGCACCCGCCGCGCCGCGGTACTCCGGGCCACCGACCTCGGCCTGCTCTGAATCACCAACCCGGTCACATCACTTGATGATGTGGGCTCACCACCTCGATTCCTAACGTTCCGAACATCGCCGGAGACCCGTCCCGGCACCGGACACCAAGGAATCCCGAATGAACATCACCGCCAACCGCCTCACCGCGATCGCCGGCCTGTGCGCCGCGGCCGCCGGCGCCCTCTTCATCGGCGTGCAGATCAACCACCCGCACCTGGACGCCACCTCGATCCAGACCACCGAGATGGCCGTCCGCGACACCATGAAGCTGCTGATGGCCGTGCTGGCCCTGGTCGGCTTCACCGGCATGTACCTCAGCCAGGTCCGCCGCAACGGAGTCCTCGGGCTCCTCGGCTACCTCGTGATCAGTGCCGGCTACCTCACGATCATGTGCACGGCGTTCGTCGCCACCTTCGTGCTACCGACCGTCGCGGCGTCCGACCCCGCGTACGCCAACGACGTCATCGCCGCCAGCCTGGGGCACTCCCCCGTCGGCGACATCGGGGCGCTGGCGACCGTGGTCCACTTCCAGGAAATCGCCTTCCTGGCCGGCGGCGTGCTCTTCGGCATCGCGCTCTTCCGCGCCCGGGTCCTCGCCCGCTGGGCGACCATCCTCCTCGCCGCAGGCGGTGCCGTCAGCGCCGCGCTCACGTTGATGCCGGACGCCTTCTACCGGCTGCTGGCCTTCCCGAACGGCATCGCGATGATCGGGCTCGGCGTCTCCCTCTGGCTCGTCCAGCGCAAGGCAGCCTCCGTCGACACCAGCGCGTCGCACGCCGACGCCGTCACCGTCCGATGAGGACCCGGGAGCGGAGCTGGCCGGTGCCGGTGGCGCTGGTCGCGCTCAGCGCGATCCCGCTGGCGGCCGGGGCGCTGCGGCTGCTCCAGCTCGCCGGCGGCCCGGCCGTCATTCCCGCCGACCACCGGTTCGCCGGCTTCCCGCTCCCACTCGTGGTGCACATCGCCGGCGCGACGACCTACGCGCTCGTCGGGATCCTGCAGTTCCTGCCCCGGTTCCGCCGCCGGCACCTGACCTGGCACCGCCGTGCCGGCCGGGTGCTGGCCGTGGCGGGCATGCTGGTGGCGATCTCGGCGCTCTGGATGACGCTGTTCTACGCGCCGCAGCCCGGAACCGGCGACCTGCTCTACGTGCTCCGCCTGGTCTTCTCGTCCGCGATGGCCGCCTGCCTCGTGCTGGGCTTCACCGCCATCCGTCGCCGCGAGATCGCCGCCCACCGGGCGTGGATGATCCGGGCGTACGCGCTCGGCCTGGCCGCCGGCACCCAGGCCTTCACCGAAGGCGTCGGCGGTGCGATCTTCGGCACCGGTGTGCTCGCCGCCGATCTCGCCAAGGGTGCCGGCTGGGTGATCAACCTGGCCGTCGCCGAGTGGGCGATCCGCCGCCCCGCACTCGTCACCCGTCCGCAGCGAGTCGGTGCGCTCACATGAACACGACCTACGCGATCCGCGTCGACGGCCACCTCGACGACCACTGGTCGGCCTGGCTCGGCAGGTCCGACCTGACCCGCGACGACGACGGCACCACGACCCTCACCGTCTCGGTCGCCGACCAGGCGCAGCTCCACGGTGTACTCGCCGGCCTGCGCGACATCGGCGCCGTGCTCACCGAGGTCCGCACCACCAGCGCGCCGATCCCGATCCTCGAGCGCCCGCTGCACACCGAACGCCTCACCCTCCGCCCCGCCACCACCGACGACGCCGGCCGGCTCGAATGCCTCGCCAGGTACTCGGGCCCCGACCGGCTCCCGAACACCGTCGTCGTCGCCCTCGGCCACGCGCCCGCCGCCCCCATCATCGGCGACGTCATGCTGCGCCGCGAGGACACCCGGGCCCGCGGCCCGCAGGCAGAGCTCGCCTGGGCCCTCGATCCCGCGCACGACGGACACGGCTACGCCACCGAAGCCGTGCGCGAGCTCCTCCGCCACTGCTTCCAGGACCTCGGCGTACGCCGGGTCACCGCGACCTGCTTCCTCGCCGACGACACGTCCTGGCGCCTCCTGGAGCGCCTCGGCATGCGCCGCGAACAACACGCGATCCGCGATTCCCGGCACCACTCCGGCCGATGGCTGGACACGGTCGGCTACGCCATCCTCGAAGAGGAATGGTCGCCGACCTGACCAGCCCCGTGACTATCAGGGCTCGAGGATCACCTTGCCCGTGTTCTTGCGCGCCTCGACGTAGGCCTGCGCCTCGCCGGCCTCGGCCAGTGGGAAGACCGCGTCGACGTGGGGGCGTACCCAGCCCGCCGCCACGCCTTGCACGAGGAGGTCGGTCCATCCGCGGATCTTGTCGATCTCGTGCCACAGGTGGCCGAGGTTGACGCCGAACACGCCGCGGTTCGTGTTCATCAGCGAGACGGGGTTGAACAACGGGAGCCCGGCGACCATCCCCAGGAGTTTCAGCGGACCGGGCAACCTCGACTCGGTGGAGCTCGAGATGCCGAACATGCCGAGCCGGCCCGTGTGCCGCAGCGCCTTGTAGCTCTTCTTCAGGTGGCTACCGCCCATCGGATCGAGGACGAGGTCGACACCCTTGCTGTCGGTCAGGCGCATCACCTCGCGCAACCAGTCGACGGAGCGGTAGTCGATCGCCTCGTGCAGACCGCGCTCGGCGAGGAACGCGTGCTTGCCCGGGCTCGCGGTGCCGATCATCCGGGCACCGAGGTGGCGGCCGATGTCGATCGCGGCCAGGCCGACGCCCCCTCCCGCGTTGTGGATCAGCACTGTCTCGTCGGCGGACAGGGAGCCGGCCACGACCATGAGCTGCCAGGCGGTGAGGTAGTTGACCGGAAAGGCCGCGCACTGGGCGTGGCTCAGGCTCGCCGGCTTGTCGAACACCTGGTTCTCCGGAACCACGACGGTGTCGGCGTTGCCGCTGAACCTCGTGAGCGCGAAGACCTCCTTGCCGACCCAGCCCTCGCGCGCATCCGGCCCCGCGGCGTCCACGACACCCGAGACCTCGTAGCCCATCACCGTGGGCAGCTTCGGCGCGTCGGGATAGAGACCCTTCCGCGCCATGATGTCGGCGAAGTTGATCCCGCACGCCTTGACCCGGATGCGCACCTCGGAACCGCTCGGCGCCGGGTCCGCGACCTCCCGCAACGCCAGCACCTCCGGCCCGCCGGTCGCGGTCGTCACAACCTGCCTCACCGCTCGCCACCCTTCTCGTAGGCACTGTCTGCGAAGGCAGAACCTACCGGCCGGTACCGATGGCCGGCCGCCGCCGGGTCGCGATGCCGACCCGGCGGCGAGGCGTTCGTGCGCGGAGGCCTACTTCACCTCGGCTCTCGTCACGAACCCGAGGCCGATCGCCAGCGGGATGACCAGCCAGATCAGTCCGGTGACGCCGATGTTGGCCCACTGCTCGCCGGTCAGTGCGCCCTCGAAACCGAACAACGCGCTCTGGGCGTACTGGAAGTCGACCCACGGCTGCAGGTCCCGGAACCAGGTCACGCTGGCGGCCAGCAGGCTGAAGATCGTGGGCAGCAGGAACCAGTAGACGAAGTAGATGGCGATCGCCGCGGCGGAGGCGCGGATCAGTACGCCGATCATGAAGCCGATCATGAGGCTCAGGACGTTGCCGAAGACGAAGTACAGGCTCTCGGTGAGGGTGATGTTCCATACCAGCGTGGTGCCGGTGAACGTCGCGCCGAGCACGTTGCCGAGCGCGCCGATCGCGAAGGCCAGCAGTACCGACACGACACCGAGGGCGATCGACGAGATCGCCTTGGCGGCGATGACCCGGTACCGGTGGGGTATCAGCGTGAAGGTCGTCAGTCCGCTGCGTTGGGTCCACTCGCTGGTGACCGCCAGGATGGCGATCATCGGCAGGATGATCGCCATCGGGAAGCGGATCGCCGCGACGTAGGTGGAGTAGGTGAGCTGGTCGCTCGGGGCGAACAGGATGACGCTGGCGGTGGCCAGTACCGCGGTGATGACGATGCTCGCGATCAGCCAGAAGCCCGACCGGGTGTCGAACATCTTGCGGAGCTCGACCTGCGTCACGCGCATCAGGGGAATGTGGCGCGGTGTGGCGAGCGGTGGGCGGACGTTGTCCGCGGTGATGGCGGTCATGCCGCTGCTCCGTCTCGTTGGCTTGCGGCGGTGAGCTGAAGGAACATGTCCTCCAGGCCGGCACTGTCGGCGACCCGCAGCTCGGTGAGGGCGACGCCGGCCTGCAGTGCCACCTTCCCGACCAGTGCCGGGACCGCGTCGGTGTGCAGGGAGTCCCCGGACACCGTCGCGGCGATCCCCAGCTCGTCGAGCGCGCTCTGCAGCGCGGCGAGGTCGTCGGCGCGGACGACCGTGCCCGCGGCGTGCAGGAGGTCGGTCTTGGTGCCCTGGGAGACGATCCTGCCGTTGCCGATCATCACGATGTCGTCGGCGATGACCTCGATCTCGTGCAGCAGGTGGGAGGAGAGCAGGACGGTTCCGCCGCGGTCGGCGTAGCCGCGCAGCAGGTCCCGCATCCAGCGGATGCCGGCGGGGTCCAGACCGTTGGCGGGCTCGTCGAGGATCAGCACCTCCGGGTCGCCGATGAGGGCGGTGGCGATGCCGAGCCGTTGACGCATCCCGAGGGAGTAGTTGCGGACCCGGCGGGACGCCTCGTTCGGGGTGAGGCTGACGATCTCCAGCATCTCCTCGACGCGGTCTCGCGAGAGGCCCATGAACCGTTGGGCGAGCGTGAGAATCTCGCGGCCGGTACGACCGGCGTGCTGTGCGGACGCGTCGAGGAGGACCCCGACCTCGAGGCCTGGGTTGGGCAGGTCCACATACCTGCGCCCGGAGATGGTGGCGGTGCCCGACGTGGCCCGGGTGAGGCCGACGATGACCCGCATGGTGGTCGACTTCCCGGCACCGTTGGGACCGAGGAACCCGGTCACCCGGCCCGCCCGGGCTGTGAAGCTGACGTCGTCCACCGCGGTGAAGGACCCGTACTTCTTGGTGACCGACTCGATGGTGATCATGGTCTGAGTTGCTGCATCGTGTTCTGCTCGGCGACGGTCATGCTCGTGTGCCTTTCGGTTGCGGTGAACGGAATGGACAGTCGTGAGTGGACGGTTCAGGTGCTGCGGCTGGCCTTCTCGAGGCCGTCGAGGATGAGGTCCAGTCCGTACTCGAACTCGTCTCCGTAGTCGTAGCCGGGCGCCAGGACGTGTTCGACGGCCAGCTCGGTGAGGTGCGGGTACTGGCCGGAGGTGAACCGCGCCATGATCGCCTGGGTGACCTTCGCCGCGTCCTCCCCCGCGTCGGCCCCGGTCTCGAACGGCAGGGTCGGCTCCTGCAGCGCGAACCCGTAGATGTAGCTGTCCAGTACCGAGTACGCGTGCGCGGCCAGCACGATCGAGAAGCCGGCACCGCGCAGGATGCCGAGCACCGCGTCGTGGTGGCGCAGCGTCGCGGGGCCGGGGGTGGCCCGCGACTCCATCCGCCCGACCGCCCACCGGTGACGCGACAGCGCCGCTCGCGCCGAGATCGCGCGCCGACGCATCGCGACCTTCCAGCCGGTCCCCTCGGTCGGCAGGTCGATCTCCCCGAAGACGACGTCGATCATGCCGTCCAGCAGGTCGCCCTTGTTGGCCACGTGGTTGTACAGCGACATCGCCTCGACGCCGAGCTCCACACCCAGCTTGCGCATGGTCAGCGACTCGATCCCGCCCGCGTCGGCCAGCGCGACCGCGGCCTGCAGGACCCGATCGCGCGTCAGCCGGCCTCGCCGCGTAGCGCCCGGCTCACTCATCTGCACCCTCCTTGACTTGCTTACAGCGTAAGCGTACTACTTACACCATACGCTTACAACGTAAGGATACGCGATGGGAACCGAGCAGCACGCCACACCGGCGCAGACAGCCGGGACGACAGCCCCGGTGACGCACACGATGCGGGCGATCGTCCAGGACGAGTACGGCGAGGCCGCCGACGTCCTGCGCCCGGCGGAGATCGCCCGCCCCGAGATCTCCGACGACGAGGTGCTGGTGCGCGTGCACGCGGCCGGCGTGGACCGGGGTGTCTGGCACATCATGGCCGGCCTGCCCTACCCGGTTCGCCTTATGGGCTACGGGTTCCGGGCACCGAAGACCAAGGTCCGCGGCCGCGAGGTCGCCGGGACCGTCGAGGCCGTCGGCAGCAACGTGACGACAGTTCGTCCCGGCGACGAGGTGTACGGCATGGGCGAGGGCAGCTTCGCCGAGTACGTCGCCGTCCCGCACGACAAGCTCGCCCCGAAGCCGAAGAACATCACCTTCGAGCAGGCCGCCGCCGCGCCCATCTCGGCCCTCACCGCCCTGCAGGCCGTCCGCGACGGCGGGCAGGTCCAATCCGGACAGCGCGTGCTGGTCATCGGTGCCTCGGGCGGCGTCGGCACGTTCGCCGTCCAGATCGCGAAGGCCTTCGGCGCCATCGTCACCGGAGTCTGCAGCGCGGCCAAGGCGGACCTCGTCCGCTCCCTCGGCGCCGATCACGTCATCGACTACACCCGCACCGACATCGCCGACGGCGGGCAACGCTACGACGTCGTCATCGACGCGGGCGGACACCGCTCCCTGAGCCAACTGCGGCGCGCGCTCACCCCGCACGGCACGCTGGTGATCGTCGGGTCGGAGACCGGCGGACGGTGGCTCGGCGGCTTCGACCGCTCGCTTCGCGCACCGATCTTGTCGCTGTTCGTCGGCCAGAAACTCAGTGCGCTCACCAACTCGGAGAACGCGCAGGACCTGATCGCCCTCACCGAGCTCATCGAGTCCGGCAAGGTCACGCCGACCGTCGACAAGACCTTCCCGCTGAACGAGACCACGGCAGCCATCCGGCACATGGTCGAGGGACACGCCCGCGGAAAGGTCGTCGTCACGGTCTGAGGGTGGTGACCGTTCAGGTGGGCCGAGGAGTCAGAGCCAGGCGGCGAGGCTGTCGAGGATCGCCGCCTCGGACTTCGCGCCGGACAGGGACATGGTCGCGACGCCGTCGACGAACAGGGTCATCGTGGGGAGCGACACCACTCGGTGGTCGGCGGCAAGCGTCGGGTTGGCGTCGACGTCGACCTTCACCACGGTGATCTTGTCAGCGTGCTGTTCGGCGACGTCGGCCAGTCGCGGTGCGAGGACGTCGGTGTCGAAGGTATCGGTGGTCACGGACCTGACTTTCCCGCAGGCCTCACCTTGCGTTCCGCAAGTAGGCGCAGTGCCTCCCACGCCACCCGACGTCGGTGCTGCCACGTCCACCGAAGGGATCGTCTTCTCCCCGGGCCAGGGGTTTCCATCCGCTGTCGAAGACTCGACAACAGGGCCGCCGCCACCGCGACCGGTCGACTCGACCGTCGGAACACCGCGGTCAGCGGGATCGTGATCGGGTTCGCCGTACCGTCATTCACCAAGTAGTCGCGTCGCCGGATTGGGATGCAAAGTGGAGCGTGGCCGGCACGCATCGAGCCGTGCCGGCCACGCAACAGATCACCCGGTTCGCACCCCGACGTCTCACACGTCGATGTCGAGGTCCTCGATCCGCTGGTCCACGTCGTTCTTCACGTCCGCGGCGAAGTCCTGGTCGAGGTCGGAGTCCTGGTCCTGCGCCTGCGTCTGGTCGCTGTCCAGGTCCTGGTCGGTCTCGTTGCTCTGGTCCAGGTCCTGGTCGCTGGCCTGGTCGGCGTCCACGTCCACAGTGGCCGTGGCGGTGCCGCCGTCGCCGCCGCTGGCGTCCGCGTTCCCGCCGAAGCCACCGCTGCCACCGACGCCGGTACCGTCACCGGCGGTCGAGTCACCGAAGTTGATGTTGAACTTGCCCGCCTGGCTGATGTCGCCGGCGTCGCCGCCGATGCCCAGGCCGGAGCCGCCGTCAGCGCTGCCACCCACGGCGACGCCGCCGTTGCCGCCGTCGCCGGCCACGGTCGTCGTGTCGGTGTCGGTGTTCTGGTCCTGCTCGTTGCTCTGCGCACCAACCTGGGTGTTGTCCGCGTTCGCGTTCTGCTCGTCGATCTGCGCGGCCTGCTCGTCCTGGTTGGTGTCCTGGTCCAGCACCGCGGTCAGGTCGATGTTCGCGGCGGACTTGAGCTCGTCGGCCAGATTGAAACCGGGGTTCGTCATTTGCGCACTCCTACATATACGTGTTGGGGCGCAACGACAATTCGCGACGCCGATTGGATATCCGGTGAGATGACGCCAACGTTAGGGGTGCGAGGCCCCCAGCCATAGACACGATCCGGTCAGTCACACACCAGGTACAGGCAGTGGACAACTTTCATCATTCGGACACGTCCTCGTACGGGGTCCAGTCGGCGCCGTCGCGTGAGTGTGTCGCGATGACGGTGCCCTTGAGGTCGACGACGAGTGCCATGACTCCGATGTCGAGCGACGCTGCGACGACACCGCCGGACGGCATGACGGTCACGTCGTGCACGGTCGTCTGGTCGCTCCACGGACCCCCGTCCACCGCGCGGGTGGCGGCGACGAGCGTGCCCCCGGTCGTCACCGCGAGCGCGACGAGCCGGTCGCCGGCAAGGCCGAGCCCGAGCGGGCCCTCCGCCGCGATGTCGGCGGTACCAACGAGAACGACCGACGCGACGACACCCTGGGCGGGGTCGACGTCGACCGCGCGCAGGAGCCCGTCGCGGCCCACGCCGAGCGCGACGAGCCGCGGCGTCCCGTCGGCGTCGACGACGAGGACGGTGGTGCCCGCTCCGCCGTCGAACGCCGCGCCGCTGGTGTCCGCGACGCCGGCCTGTCAGCCGGTGCCGATCGTCGACGTGGTGACGCCGGTGAACCAGCGGAACGTGCCGCGGTCGTCGATCGCGACCACGTCGGCGGTGCCGGGCGCGCGGCTGCAGATCGCCGGGGCGCGCAGGCGGCGGTAGGTGGTGGCGGGGTCGAGCGGGACGCCGAAGGTGAGGCCCCCGTTGAAGTGCAGCCCGGCGTCGCCGACCATCGCGACGAGCTGCCCGTCCGGGGTGACGGCGACGACGGCGACCTCCTTCTCCCCCGTCGCGGTGACGGCGGGAACCGTTCCCTGGGCGACGTGATCGGTGTCGGCGATGCCTTGCAGCGCGCCCAGCTGGTCGTGGTCGTCCCACCAGATGTGCTCGATCCCGCTCTGACCGACGAGGTACGCGTCCTTGACCAGCCGGGCCACGGGGTCCTGTTCCTGGCGGACGGTGAGCACCGGGCGTCCGGTCGTCACACCGCGCGTGAAGTTGCTCGCCGGCACCGGGTCGAGGTCGGACCAGCCCATGAAGAACTGCCACTCACGTCGCACCAGCCGGTTGCCGGTGTCGAGGAACGCCGCGAGCACGGTGTCGCCGGCGACGGTCGTGATCGCGGGCGGCACGATCCGCGGCCAGCCACGGCTCAGCGCGATCTTGCGCAGGTCCGGCATCGAGCCGATCCCGGCCTGCCGGCCGTCGGGAATCGTCGTCCCCAGCGCGGGATCGCCGAGCAGGCGCCGCAGCTCGACTACGTCGAGCACCTGTCCCGCGTCGGCCGTCGACATGCCCTGCACCGACGCCGCGACGCCCGCGAGCACCGCGGACGCCGCTGAGGTGCCCGCGAAGTCGGCGTAGGTGTCCGGCGCCGCATCCGGTGCCCGGACGAAGAACCCGGGGCCGAAGCAGTCCACCCGCGCGCCGAACGACGAGAACGACGCGCGTTCCCAGAACTCGCTCGCCGCCCCGAACGGCTGGCCCGCGCCGACGACGATCGCGCGGGAGTCGACGAACGTCGGCGACAGCGGGTTGAGGTGCGCCAGCGCCGGGGCGGCGTCGAGGTCCACCGCGCCGTTGCCCGCGGGCTCGATGACGGCGACGCCGAACAGTGCCACCAGACGGATCGCGCGCTGGACCGCGGGATCGAGCTCGACCGGGACGGCACCCCCGGCCGCACCGGGAAAGACCGCGCCGACCTCGATGAGGACGATCCCGTCCACGCCGACCGCGGCGGCCGCCGCGAGCACCGCACCGGCCATGTTGGACCCGGAGCCGCGGTCGACCGTGACGAGCAGCAGCTCCGCGCCCGGCGCGATGCCGACCACGCCCACGCCGTCGTCGGCGCCGACCACGACGCCCGCGACCGCCGTGCCGTGCAGCCTGCCCTCCTCGCCGAACACCGCGCCGAACACCGACACCGGCGTGACGCGCGACCCGCGCACCTCCTCGTGGGTGAGGTCCCAGCCGTGCTCGACGTCGGCGATCCGCACACCCGGCGCGGTTCCACCCGGGACGTGCCATGCCCAGACCGCGTCCACCCCGCGCGGTGGCGGGAGGATCTGCGTTTGGCGCGCGCCCTGCGTGGAGCTGCCCCACAGCTGCACCGCGCACGGCTCGACGGGGATGCGGCGCGACGCCGTCGCGACGAACGGCAGCTCCAGCGCGGCCGCCGCGAGTGCGTCGGCGAGCGCGTCGTCCTCGACCGGGATGGTGAACCACGCGAACAGGTCCGGCGGGTCTTCACCGGACCGTTCGCCCGCGGCGTCCGCGATCGCCTGGATCTCCTCGGCCGGCAGCGTGTCGAAGAGCGGGTCGAGGGTTATGCCCGGGAACGCGGCGGCGAGCGCGTCCCACGCGGCCGCGAACGTGTCGGCGACGTCGGCGAGGCCCGACTGGGCCCCCTGGACATAGGGAAGGCGGACGGCGTCGACGAGTGCGACGTCGATGAACTCGGTCATCCCGGCGCACCTCCGTTCTCGAGGCGGACATCTGACGCATCGACATCCGGGGAATGATGTTTCACGCCATCCGGCCACGGGCTTGGTAGAACGAGGCGTGCACTTCCGGTTGTTCGTCAGCTCGACCTTCGCCGACCTCGCCGCCGAGCGCGAAGCGATCCACGCGGTGGTCTTCCCGAAGCTGCGCGCGCTGTGTGCCGGCCGGGGTGCGCACTTCCAGCCGGTGGACCTTCGCTGGGGTGTCAGCCAGGAGGCCCAGCTCGATCAGCGGACGGCCGAGATCTGCCTCCAGGAGGTCCGGCGTTGCCAGGAACGCACGGTGCGGCCCAACTTCCTTGTCCTGCTGGGTGAGCGGTACGGGTGGCGCCCCGCGCCGGCCCGCATCCCGGTGGCCGAGCTCGACGAGCTCGTCGACGGGCTCGACCCGGCGGCCGCCGGTCTGGTCCGGGACTGGTACCGGCTGGACGAGAACGCGCGACCGCCGGAGTACCTGTTGCGGCCGCGCGACGGCGCGTTCGCGGATCCGGTGACCTGGGCGCGCTGCGAGGCGGCCCTGCGCGCGGCGACCACCGGGCACACCCGGCGCGCCGCGTCGATCACCGAACAGGAGATCGCGGTCGGCGTCACCCCGTCCGGTGCCGCGGACGTGCACTGCTTCTTCCGCACCATCGAGGGTGAACACCGGTTCCGCGAGGACGGCGCGGCCGAGCTCGCCCGCGTAAAGGACGAGCTGCGCGCGGCGGTCGGCGCGGCGAACGTGCACGAGTACGCCACGCACCGGTCCGGCGACCACCTGGACGCGATGTGCGCCGACATCTACACGGTGCTGGCAAGCATGATCGAGGCCGAGCTCGACCGGCTCGGCCACGAGGGCGCGGCCGTCGAGCGGACCGCGCACGAACGGTTCGCCCGAGGGCGGCGGCGTGACTTCGTCGGCCGGACGGCGGAGCTGCGGTCGGTCGTCGAGCACGTCACCGGGCCGGCGAACACGCCGGTCGGCGTCGTCGGGCGCTCCGGGGTCGGCAAGACGGCCTTCCTGAGCATGATCGCGGCGGAGCTGGCCCGCGCGTGCCCGGACCGTGACCTCGTCGTCCGGTTCGCGGGCGCGACCGGGCGCGCGGCCGACCCGACGACCCTTCTCGGCGACCTCCTCGCCGAGCTGACGTCGGGGCCCGACACCCGGACCCGCCAGTTCCACGAGCTCGTCGACGTCCTCCGGACAGTGCTGACCCGGGACCGGGACCGGCCGGTGGTGCTCGTCGTGGACGCACTCGACCAGCTGGAGTCGCCGGGACGACCCCTTGATCTCGGCTGGCTACCCGACACGCTGCCGCCCGACGTCCGGGTCGTGGTGTCGGCGATGGACGGCAGCGCGGCCGCGGGCATGCTCCGGCGCCGGCTGTCCACAGTGGTCGAGATCGAGCCGATGCCCGGGCATGAGGGCGCCGGTCTCCTGGACGGCTGGCTCGCCCGGGCGGGGCGGACGCTGCGCTCCCACCAACGCGACGAGGTGCTGCGGGCGTTCACTGTGGACGGACTGCCGCTGCATCTGCGCCTGGCCACCGACGAGGCGCTGGGGTGGACGTCGTTCACGCCGGCGGCGGACACCCGGATCGCGGACTCCGTCCCGGCACTCGTCGAGCAGGTGTTCGCGCGGCTGGCCGACGAGCGGGAGCACGGCCCGGTGCTCGTCGAACGCGCGCTGGGCTACCTGGCTGCCGCACGCCACGGCCTCGGTGAGGACGAGCTGCTGGACGTGCTGTCCGCCGACCCGGCCGTGCGAGCCGACCTGCGACGACGGTTCCCGCACTCTCCCGACGTGGCGGAGGTCCCGGACGTCCTGTGGGCGCGGCTGCACGCCGACCTCGAGCCGTACCTGCACGAGCGGCGGGCCGACGACACCATCCTGCTCGGCTTCTACCACCGCCAGCTCGGCGAGTCGGCCGAGCGTGTCTTCCTCCGCGACGGCGGGCCCGCCTGGCACGCCGCACTGGCGCACTACTTCCGCTTCGGCGGCCCGGCGACCGAGCGGCGGGTGGTGGCGGAGCTGCCGCGGCAGCAGGCGCTCGCCGGGCAGTGGGACGAGCTGCACCGGACGCTGACCGCGCTGTCCTTTGTGGAGGCGAAGGTCGCGGCCGACGCCGGGGGCGACCAGCTCGCAGAGGACGCGCGGTTCGCCACCGACCACGCTCCTGCCGATCATCCACTGGTGGCCGACGTGGCCGGGCTCGATCGCCTGCTCGGGCGGGCGGCACATCTGCTCGGCGGGTGGGACCGCGGCGCGGATCCGGGCCGTGTCGCGCAGCTCTTCCTCACCGCGGCGGAGGACTACGGGTTGCCGGCCTGGGCAGCGCGGGCGCGCGCCCGGCTCGACGAGCTGAGCCTCGCGCGGCTCGAGCGGCGCTGGCGCACGAGCGGGCCGCGGGACCGCGCGCTGGTCCGCACGGTGACGGGCCATCCGGGCGACGTGTGCGACGTGGCGGTGCGGCCGGGTGCGCACGAGGTGGTCACGGTCTCGAGGTGGGCGCAGATGTACGACGACGGCAGCAACGAGGAGTTCGACGACCCGCCGCGCCGGTGGGATCTGCGTACCGGCGCCGTACTCCAGGTGCTCGGCCCGCTGCGGTCCGAGCACGGCGGGCACCCGCTGCGTCCGGACAAGGTCGCCATCACACCCGACGGCCGCTACGCGGTGCTCGAGGCGTTGTGGGAGCTCCTCGTGTGGGACCTCGACGCCGGGATCGTCGTCCACCGCACGACGATCCCGCGAACCGGCCGGCGCGTGGCCTCACTGTCCACACCGGACGGAAGGCGGTACGCCGTGTTCGCCGACCGTGCGACGCTGCGCGTCTGGCTCGCGCCGCGCGCGGACGACGCCCTGGCCCGCCTGGTCGAGGCGAGCGCGGACTTCGACGAACTCGCCGTCGACGCGGCCGGCCGGTTCGGCGTGTCCGGCCCGGGCCCACTGCGCGTCTGGGACCTGGCCACCGGCCGCGTGGCGCACGAGCTGAGCGGGAGCGGGTCACCGGCCGCGGTCGACCCGGCCGGCCGGTGGGCCGTCGCCGCGTTCCGCGACGACCAGGTCGGCATCTGGGACCTGGCCGGCGGCCGGCAGCGCGCCGCGGTACGGACCGGCGGTCGCGTCGACCACCTCGTCGTCACCGCGGGCGGGCGGCGCGCGGTGGTGACCGTGCGCAGCCGCGGACGGCTCATCGTGCTGGACCTCGACGCCGGCGCCTTGTCGCACACCATCGACGGGTTGACGGAGGCCGCCACCGTGGCCGGCACCGCACCCGACGAGGTCGTCGCCGTATACGCCGGCGGGTTCCGTGTGTGGCAGGTGACGCCCGCTCCCCCCGACGAGGCCGCCAGGGCGCCGGGCCATGAGGATCGCGTCATCCGTGCCGCGCTGTTCGGCGACGGCCTGCGGGCGGTCACGGCGTCGTTCCGCGACCTGGCCACGTGGGACCTGCGGCGAGGCGAGCGGCGGCACACGTTCGGCGGCGACCGGGGCATCATCAGCGACCTGGTCCTCTGCCCGGACCGGCGGCACGCGATCGTCGCCCGCGATCGCGGGCCCGTCGAGCTGTGGGACCTCGAGGAAGGTCGGCTCGTCCGCGAGATCGACCTCGCCCGGCGGACCACCTACGTCGCCGTCAGCGCTGACGGCGGCCGGTTCGCCGCCTGCGGCTACGGCGAGGACACCACGGTCTGGGAGCTCACGACCGGCACGCTCGTGCGCTCGCTACCCGGACCGTCCATTTCGGAGTCCCCGCGCGGCCTCGCGCTGACGCCCGACGGGCGGCAGGCTCTCGTCGCCGTCACCCACGCGGTCCACCAGCCGCCCCTGGACGGTGGCCGGCCGCCGGGCATGTGGAGCGTCCCGTCGATCACCTACCAGGCCTACGCCGGCGGGCCGGAGGTCCGGTCGATCACGCTGGTGCCGGACGGGACGCTGGTTCTCGTCGCGCGCGGCGGGCACGTCGGCGTGTGGGACGTCCGCGAGCGCCGGATGCTGCGTTCGCTCGAACACGGCTCCGGCGAGACCGTCGAGTCGGTCGCGGTCGGCGCGGACGGCCGGCTCGCCGTGGTGGGTGCCGGTGAGAGCGTCGCGGTGTGCGAGATCGCGACCGGGCGGCGGATCGCCCGGGCGGTCATGGCCGGCATGGTGACGGCCGTGGCGATCTCCGTCGACGGGTCCGCCGTGCTCGTCGGTGGGATCGGCGGCACGGTCGACTGCCTGCGCCTCGCCGACCACACCAGCTCCGCCGACGCTGCGGTGGCGCCGGTGCGCACGTTCGTCATGCGTTACCGGACGTTCCCCGGCGAGCAGGTGCTCGTCGCCGGCTCGGCCGCCGAGCTCGGCGGCTGGGACCTCAGCGGCGCGGTGCGGATGTCATGGACCGACGGCCACGTCTGGCGCGCGACCGTCTCTTTACGCAACGGCGCGACGTCCTACAAGTACGTGCTGCTGCGACCCGGCCGGCCACCGCGATGGGAGACCGGTCCGGACCGCGAGACCGGCGACGATCCCGTCCTGTACGACGCCTGGCGAGTCTGACCCGTGCCGGAGCGGCATCGGTGGCGGCTCATTCGCGTTCGCCAACGGCCTGCAACCTGGCGTGGAGGGGTCCGGCGTCGGGATGGTCGAGCTCGGTGAGGATGGCGAGGGCTGCCCGCCAGGTGTCGGCGGCGAGCGGGTCGTCGCCGGTGGCGGCCTGCGCCTCGCCGATGTGGACGAGCACGTAGGCCTCGTCGTAGCGGTGGCCGACGGTGCGGTGCAGTTTGAGTGCCTGGCGGTAGCAGTCGAGCGCCTCGTCCACCTCGCCGAGCCGGTGGTGGGCGTAGCCGAGCGAGTCCCAGCTGGCCGCTTCGCCGTAGCGGTCGCCGACCTCCTGGTGCAGGACGACGGCCCGCCGGCAGGAGTCGACAGCGCACGGGTCGCCGAGCTGGGCGCCCAGCCAGCCGAGGAGGTTGACGGCCTTCGCCTGACCGAGCCGGTCACCGGTGTCCCGGCACAGCTCGTCGGCCTGCCGGGCGTGGGTCATCGCGTCGGCGGGGCGGTCCTGCCGCTCGCGGATCCAGCTGAGCGCGAGCAACGTCCGCGCCCGGCCGGCGTGGTCGTCCCGCGCCTCGAACAGGTCCAGCGCTCGATGCAGGTGGGCGTACGCGTCGTCGTAGCCGTCGGTGGCCGCCCAGGTGTGCCAGTGCGCCCGCCGGTCGAAGAACGTGGCGATGGTCCAGGACACCTGGGTGGCGACCCCGGCGTTCTCGGCCTTGCGCACCGCCTCGGCCAGTGCCGGGTGCTGGGCGGCGAGCCAGCTGCGCGCCTGCTCGTGATCGGCGAGGTGCTGCGGGGTCACCCCGCCTCTGGTGCGGGTCAGGTGGATCGGCTTGCCGTCGGGTTGGAGCAGCCGGTCGGCTTCCTGCGCGGTGTGCAGGTAGTGCTCGAGCATCCGGTTGGTCGCCCGGTGGCGCTCGGCGCCGCTGTCGTGTTCCTGGTTCAGCTCGATGGCGTAGGCGTAGAGCAGGTCGTGCATCGTGAAGCGGCCCGGGGTGTGCTCGGTGACGAGGTGCGCGTCGGCGAGCTCGGTCAGCAGGGGGCGCACGTCGGCCACCGGCAGGCCGGCGAGACTGCCGGCGGCCGGCGCGGTGAACTCGGGCCCGACGTGCAGGCCGAGCATCCGGAACAGCCTGGCGGCCGGCAGGGTGAGCGTCCGGTAGGACCAGGAGAAGACGGCGCGCAGGTCGGTGAGGGGGTCGGCGTTGGCCAGCTCGGCGGCGAGATCCGCGAGCGGAAACGCCGGGTGCGTGGCGGCGCGGGCGGCGGTGATGGTCAGGGCCAGGGGAAGCCGGGCGCAGCGGGTGATGATCTCGTTCGCCGCGGCGGGTTCCCCGGCGATCCGGTGGGCTCCGACGCGGGCGGTGAGCAGGTCGCGGGCCTCGGCGTGGTCGAGCAGGTCGAGGGTGAGCGGATGAGCGCCGTGGTCGGCGATCAGGCCGGTGAGCCGGTTGCGGCTGGTGACGATGACCAGGCAGCCGGGTGTGCCGGGCAGCAGCGGGCGGATCTGCTCGACGTCGCGCGCGTTGTCCAGCACGATCAGGACGCGTTTGCCGGCCAGCAGGCTGCGCCAGTGCGCGGCCTGGGTGTCGAGACCGGCCGGGATCGACCGTGACGGCACCGCGAAGGCGTCGAGGAAGCCGCGGATGGCGTCGGCTGGGGCGAGCACCGAGCCGGTGGGGTCGAAGCCGCGCAGGTTGACGTAGAGCTGGCCGTCGGGAAACCGCGGTGCGACCCGGTGTGCCCAGTGCAGGGTCAGGGCGGTCTTGCCGACGCCGGCGGTCCCGGACACGACCGCTATGTCCATAGTGGACGGTTTGTCGGCGGGCAGGATCGACTGCAGGCGATCGAGCTCGACGGCCCGTCCGGTGAACGTCGCCGGTGGCGCCGGGAGCTGGCGGGGGACGACGGCGGCGCCACCGGTGGCCGGGGCGAGGGAGGGATCCGCGGCGAGGATCCGCTGGTGCAGTTGCCGCGCCGCTGGGCACGGGTCGGCGCCGAGCTCCTCGGCCAGGCGCAGCCGCAGCTGGTCGTAGTGCTGCAGCGCGTCGGCCTGCCGGCCGTTGCGGTAGAGGGCGAGCATGAGCTGCGCGGCCAGGCGCTCGTCGAGCGGGTGGCCGGCGGCCCGGGTGGTCAGCTCGGGCAGCAGGCCGGCGTGCCGGCCCCGGTCGAGAGCCAGGTCGTTGCGGTCGAGCTCGGCGGCCAGCCGCTCGGCGTCGAGCGCGTCGCGGACTCCGTTGAGCCAGGGGGTGTCCAGGGTGGCGAAGGCGTCACCACGCCACAGCCGCAACGCCTCCGTCAGCAACGTCAGCGCCTCGGACCCGTCGGGGGTCGAGCGGGCGAGGGCGATGAGGTGGCGGAACCGGTGCAGGTCGACCGCCGTGGGATCGATGGTGAGCAGGTAGCCGCTCGGTTGCCGGACGAGCCGCGCCTCGCCGGTGGCCGCGACGACACGTCTGAGCCGGGACACGTAGCCGGACAACGCGTTGCGGGCGCTCCGCGGGTCGTGACCGGCCCACACCCGGTCGACCAGGGTCGGCACGGGAACCACGCGGTTGGCGTCGACCAGCAACGCGGCCAGCACGCAACGCTGCCGGGCGTGCCCCACGTCGACACCCTGCCCGTCGACGTACATCGCGACGTCGCCGAACAACCGGAACTCAACCGTCATCGCTCACTCCGCGAGGAATCGTGTCACCCCGAGGGCCCCGCAGGCAGCGATTTCAGGATTTCCACATCATCCCCGATGACGGCCACCGCACCCTTGTCGCCGACCGGTTGCCGTACGAGGAGGAAACGCATGCCTGTCAGACCCCGCCGAGTCGGGACGGTGCTCCTGGGTGTCGTGCTCGCCGTGGTGAGCTCGCTGGTGGCCGCCGCGCCGGCGCAGGCGATCTACAAGGGCCACGACGCCGACTTCGGCAAGTACCGGTTCATGGTCTCGCTGCGCCTCGCCGCCACACCGGACAACCCGCGCTGCGGCGGCACGCTCATCGAGCCGGACATCTTCCTGACCGCGGCGCACTGCGTCGTGGGTGTGCCGCAGGGCGGGATCGTCGCCGAGGTCGGTGCCAACATCCCGGACTGGCCCACCGCGCCGAAGATCGGCACGCTCGGCCACGCCGTCGGGCGGAACTACGATCCCAACTCGCACAACCGGGACGACATCGCGCTGGTCCGGCTGGCGACCCCGCAGACCGGCCCCACCGTCCGGCTGGCCTCGGCGGAGCCACGCGTCGGGGCGCACGTGGTGATCGCGGGGTTCGGCTGCACCAACCTCCCGGTCCCGCCGACCTGCGTGACCCGTCCGACCGTGCTGCAGGAGACGGGCCAGCAGGTACTCAGCGACGCGGACGGCTGCGGCCCGGCGATCTTCCAGAACCCACCGGCGTTCGGGCCGACGACGATCTGCACCGTGGGCATCGGCGACAACTCGACGGTCGTGCCCGGTGACTCGGGCGGCCCGCTGCTCGTCCGCGATCGTTGCGGCGGATTCCGGCAGGCCGGGGTGCTGTCCCTCGGCTCGGACAGTGCCGACCCGCTGGTCGCCGGCTACACCTCGCTTCCTGTTGAGGCGCAGTGGATCCACGACACGATCGAGCAGCTGCGCGCCGGCTGACAGTCGTCGGCGTCCATGAGCGGGGCACGCCGGGGGTGGGCGGCGTGCCCCGCTGACGTGGACTGTCAGCTCGTCTCGTCGGGGTTGAGCGCGGGCGAGTAGAAATGCTTGCGCTTGATCCACTTGAAGCCTTCGTGCTTCGTGATGCCCGCGACCTCGATCGGTCCGCCGACCGTCGTGGCGCCGACCGGGAGAAACCTGGTGTAGCGGGCCGTGAGGTCCACGAAGAACTCGGCCAGGTCCAGGGCGTCCTTGAACGGCATCGGCTCCTGGACCAGCGGCACCTTGAGCTGGTCCCGGATGATCTGAGCAGCGCGGCCGGCCTGCTCGGGCGATACCCCGAGGGAGTCGACGAGGATGTCCGCGACGCGCGGGTCGACACCGTGCACCAGGCGTACGACGGCCGCGGGCTGACCGCCGACGAAGAACCCGCACTCGGCACCCGGCCACATGTGCACCGGCGACGGGCAGCCGTTGCCGTCCATCTCGATCCGGTACGCCTCCGCGTGCGGCCCGCCGGTCGAGTATCCGGCGACCACGAGGCCGAGGTCGGGAACCTGCGTGTTGCCGTGAAAGACCGAGAAGTACTTCGTCTGGTAGACGAACTCGCGTACCCGGTCGGCGACGTCGGCGACCGCGTAGTCCGAGGGATCGACCTTCCAGTCCGCGCCGTCCGGACCGGCACGCTCGCCGGCGAGCAGCTGTCGCAGGTCCTTGAACAACGTCGAGATCGACTCGGGCCCGATGGAACCGGCGCCCCACGTCATGACGCCGAGTGGCAGTCCCTTCACCAGGTTCGCGATCTTGTCGACGTTGTAGTAGACGTTCGCGACCGACATGGCGCCGTCCGGCTGCACCTGAGCAAGGGTCGAGGCGCTGTCCGACGCCAGGACCACGCCTTCGTGCACCTTCAGTGCAACGGCGATCGTCATAGATGGATCCACCTCGTGTCGCGACAGCTACACGAGGTGGATCGACCCGACGACCCCTACCGTTTCGGACGGCAACGGAAGTTCCGCGAGCGCGTGTCAGTGCTCGCGACCGGAGATCATGACTTGGTGAACCAGACGCCGGCGTTGCCGAAGCCGACGATGTCGGCGCGGCCGTCACCGGTCGTGTCGGCCACGAACCTGGGGTGCAGGTCCACCCGCCACCCACCGGCGTCGTAACCGAAGTTCGTCACGACCAGCTGCGGCCCCTCGAAGGTGCCGTCGCCACGGTTCCGCGCGACGTAGACGCCGGCGTCGCCGAAGCCGACGATGTCGAGACCGTTCTCCCCGGTGGTGTCGGCCAGGAACCGGGGATGTCTCTCGACCCGCCACCCACCGGCCACGTAGCCGAAGTTCGCCACCACCAGCTGCGGCGCCGCGTAGGTCCCGTTCGCCTGTGCGCGGGAGACGTAGACACCGGCGTCACCGAAACCGACGATGTCGAGACGGCCGTCACCGTTCGTGTCGGCGAGGAGTCGCGGGTGCCGGTCGACCCGCCAGCTGCCCGCGTTGAAGCCGAAGTTCGCCACCACCAGCTGCGACGGGCCGTAGGTCCCGTCCGCGTGAGCGTGGGAGATGTAGACACCGGCGTCGCCGAAGCCGACGATGTCGGCCCGGCCGTCGCCGTCGGTGTCGGCCATCAGCCGCGGGTGCATGTCGACCCGCCACCCGCCGGCGTCGTAGCCGAAGTCCTTCTCCACCAGTTCGAGGTCGTGGTACGTGCCGTTCGGCAGCGCACGGGACACCCAGACGCCCGCGTTGCCGAACCCGACGATGTCCAGCGCGGCCGTCGCCGTTGGTGTCGGCGAGGAACCGGGGGTGCCGGTCGACCCGCCAGCCGCCGGCCGTGTAGCCGAAGTTCGCCATGACCAGCTGCACGGGACCGTAGGTTCCGTTCGCCTGCGCGCGGGACATCCAGACGCCGCCGTCACCGAAACCGACGATGTCGGCCCGGCCGTCGCCGTCGGTGTCGGCCATCAGCCGCGGGTGCCGGTCGACCCGCCACCCACCGGCGTTGTAGCCGAAGTTCGCGACCATCAGCTCGGGTGTGGTGACCCTGCCGTCGTTCTGCGTCCGGGAAATCCACACGCCGGCGTCGCCGAAGCCGACGATGTCGTTCTTGTGGTCGCCGGTGGTGTCGGCGAGGAACCGGGGATGCCGCTCCACCCGCCAGCCGCCCGCGTTGTAGCCGAAGTTGCGGACGATGAGCTGCGGCGCCCAGCCGAGATGAGCCGGGGTGTACTCGCAGAGGGTGAAGTCGTTCGCCTTCATGAGGCAGGAGACACCGCCGCCCGCCGCGCAGTTCGCACAGTTCCCGTTGGCCACGCCGAACCGGCCCCACGCGCCGCCGCAGTCGCAACCGCTGTCGGCGTACTCGTCCGGGCAACCGAAGATGTGGCCCGACTCGTGGGCGAAGACGCGGTCGATGTTGTCCGGTCCCCAGCCGTCGTTGTTGTAGTCCATGACGAGCCGCGGCCCGCCGATGCTCGCGTACGCGAAGTGCGCGAGCGGGTACTTCGTGATGAACCCGCAGTAGGTCCAGCGAGTCCCGAACCGGACCCGGAGTTCCTCGACGTAGGACTGCACGCCGGCCCAGTCCGCGCTGAACCCGATGGCCCCCATCGCCGGGTTGCGCCAGCGCGCCTCCAGGTCGGCCACCGTGTTGTCGGCGGGCACGGTGAGCGTGACGTTCTGGATGTCGTAGGCGAAGCTGATTCCGGCGAGCGGGTTGGCCGTCGCCAGCCACCCGAGCCCGTTCTGGACCTCCGCGATCACCTTGGCGACCTCGGCGTCGGTGAACTTCAGCGCCGCCGTCGGCCCCTGCACGATGACGATGCCCACCGCGACAGGTCCTTCGAGGTACGCGCTCGTGGGCGCGGGCGCGGCCGCGCCGAACTCGACGCGCGCGGCAGGCGGTCCCGGGGCCACCGTGACACACCCGGGCATGTCCCAGTCCTCGCCGGCTCTCGGCCGGTTCTCCTTGGCGGAGCGGTACTCCCCCGACTCCCGCAGCCGAAGCGCGGCGAGTCCCAGCCGCTCGACCTCGGTCAGCTCCGACTCCGCCGCGTCGAGCTCCGTCACGCCGGCCGGGCGCGCGGCCGGGTCCCCCGCCGGGACCGCCGTGATGCTCACTCTTCCGTACCGGTGAATTGATCTCCCTGGACCGTCGGAGCCGCGGCTGACAAGCGCGGCGCCGACGTCCGCCTGAAATACTGCCCTTTCCACAAAATGTAGATCGCCGGCCATCGTGACACCTCCCACTATTCGTACCGCCAGCCAACTCCGCGACACAGGTCGTAAACAGAGTCTTTGGACCCAGTGCATTTATTTCCGCATCGGACAACTTTGTGGGAAAATCAGTACATGACCGAATCAGTTCGCGAGACCCTGGTATTGATCACCGGTCGATACCAGGATGTCATCGAGGAGTTACGCGCGTTCGCGACGGTCACCCAAATGCTGCCGCCGTCGCTGGCCCTGGTGATGTTGCCCGACGAGCAGCGGGACGCAATTCCCGAGATCACCGGCGCGGTGTTCTATGTCGACGACATTCCACCCGAGGTCGTCGATGATCTCCCGCAGGGCGAACAGATCTTCATCCGGGCATGGCAAATACGGAGCCTCAGCAAAAAGCGGCACGGAGATCAATTGCCATGGGACTCCCCCGGATATACGCCACCGGACGCTGCCGCTGATTAGGACAACGGCGTTCGTCAGCCGAGGTCGGCCAGGCGGGCGCGGATGTCGGTGGCTTCCGGCACGCCCAGCTCGTCGTAGATGGTCAGCGCGTCCAGCAGGTGTTCGCGGGCCTGGTCCGCGTCGTCGAGCTCGCGGTGGGCGGTGCCGAGCCCGTCGTGGGCGCGCGCCTGCTCGTACCGGTTCCCGGTGCGCCGGCACTGTGCCAGCGCCAGCTCGTGATGGTGGATGGCCTGGTCCGGCTCGCCGAGCAGGTGCAGGGTGGCGCCCAGGTTGTTGAGGGCGTGCGGCTCGTCGCCGAGGTCGCCGATGTCCCGCCGCACGGTGAGCGACTGCTGATGGCAGTCCAGCGCCTGCCGATTCTCGCCCATGGCGCGATAGGCGGTGCCCAGGTTGTCGAGTGCGTGCGCGGTGCCGAGCCGGTCGCCGTGTTCGCGCCGCAGCGAGAGTGCTCGGCGGTGGCAGTCCACCGACTCGGGGTAGCGCGCCATCCGGCAGTACACCGAGCCCAGGTTGTCGACCGCGTACGCCTCGCCGAGGGTGTCACCGAGGTCCCGGCACAGTGCCAGCGCGTCCTGGAAACACGTCTCGGCGGCGGCGTAGTCACCGGTGATGCCGTGCACCGTGCCGAGGTTGTGCAAGGCCCGCGCCTCGCCGTCGGTGTCGCCGAGCCGGCGGCACAACGCCAGCGCCTCGGCGAAGTTGGCGGCCGCGTCCGCGAACCGGCCGGTCCGCCCGTGCACGGTGCCGAGGTTGTCCAGCGCTCTGGCCAGCTCGCCCGTGTCGCCGAGGTCACGGCACAGCCGCACCGCCCGCTCGAGGTGCTCGGTGGCGTCAGTGAACCGGCCGGTGCGGGCGTGCACCGCCGACAGGTTGATCAGGGAGCCGGCCTGCGCCGCCTGGTCGCCGACGCGGCGGGCGGCGGTCAGGGCCTGCTCGTGCAGTCGCTGGGCCTCGGCGAACCGGCCGGTGGTCTCCAGGTGCCGGCGCAGCGTGGCGGCCAGCGCGACCGTTCGCCGCGGGGACGCCGTCGCGGCGACGTCGAGCATCGCGTCCCCCTCGTCGTCCAGCCACCGGCGTGCGGCCGCCTCGTCGTCGAGGTCCGGCGGCGCCGGACCGTCCACGGTGGGCCTGCGGTCCTTCTCGTGCGGGTAGAGCAAGTCCATCGCCGCGGCGGCGCCGCGCAGGTAGTAGTCGGCCAGCCTGGCGAGCATGGCCTCCCGGTCGAGGGGCGGGTCGTCGTGCTCGGCCCGTTCCGCGGCCCAGGCGTGCACCAGGTCGTGCATGCCGTAGCGGTCGGCCGCGGTGTGCGCGACGAGGTGCGCCGCGGCCAACTCGGCCAGCGCGTCCCGCGCCGCCGCCGGGCTCGGTGTCGAGGAGCGCGGCGAGCGCGGCCGCGTCGAACCCGCGGCCGGGGTGCACGCCCAAGGCCCGGAACCCGGTGCGGGCCCGCTCGGTCAGGTGCCGGGTGGACCACGAGAACACCGCGCGGATCGCGGTCCTCGGGTCGCCGCCCGCGTCGAGCAGATCGAGCAGCCGCTCCTCGTCGGCGAGCTCGGCGGCAAGGTCGTGCAGCGTGGCCGCGGGCTGCGCGACGGCTCGCTCGGCGGTGATCCGCAGTGCGAGCGGCAGCCGGGCGCAGCGGCGCACCAGCTCCCTCGCCGCGCCGGGGTCGGCGCTCACCCGGTCCTCCCCGACCAGTGCGCCCAGCAGATCCAGCGCGTCCGGTTCGGGCAGCACGTCCAGGTCGATCCGGTGCGCCCCGTGCCGGGCCACCAGCCCGGCGAGGCTGTCCCGGCTGGTGACCACGGCCAGGCAGGACGGCTCGCTGGGCAGCAGCGGCCGGATCTGCTCGGTGTCGCCCGCGTTGTCGAGCAGTACGAGCACGCGGCGGCCGGACAGCGACGTCCGGTACAGCGCCGCCCGCTCGTCCAGGTCGGCCGGGATGTCGGCCCCGGGAACGCCGAGCGCGCGCAGGAAACCGGCCAGCGCGACGCCTGCGGGCAGCGGCGCGTCCGGGTCGAAACCGCGCAGGTCGACCCACAGCTGCCCGTCCGGGAAGTCGCCGGCGACCTGGTGTGCCCAGTGCACGGCGAGCGCGGACTTGCCGACGCCGCCCCCGCCGGCCAGCGCGGAGATCACCACCGCGGACGTGGCCGCGCGCTGCTGGTCGAGCTGGTCGAGCTCGGCGCGCCGGCCGCGGAACCCCGGGATGTCCGGTGGCAGCTGGTGCGGCACCGGCCTGGTCCAGCCGGGCGCCGGCTCGGGTCGTCGGCCGGCATCCTGGCTCGCGGCGACCCGGAACCACGCCTCGCTCCACTGACGCTGCTCGTCCGCGGTCGCGCCCAGCGCGATCACGATCCGGTCCAGGACCGTCGCCGCCGGCAGGTGCTTGCCGGTCAGGTAGACGTGCACGGTGGAGCGTGGTTCGCTGATCCGGTCGGCCAGCTCGGCCAGGGAGACGCGCGTCTTGCGGGTGCCCACCGCCGCCCGCGCGCGGAGCAGGCCGAGCTCCCTGACGAGGTCGGCGACGGTCGTGCACCCGGGTGGCGTCCGGACCGGGTGCTACAGCGGCCATCCCCGGCACCCTCCTGCGCGACTGTCCAGGTGTGTCCAGATGTTTCCACATCAGGCCCCGCGAGCCCGGCCTTATGGTCCACTTCGGTCACCGCACGGCTGTCGAAAACCGTGCGGCGCCACGGGTCACTTCGGAGGGAGACAGCACAGGTGAAAAGGATTCGCGCAGTTCATGTGGTGTGCGCGGCGGTCGTCGGGCTCCTGGCCGTGCTGATTCCGGCCACCGCGTCGGCCCGCAGCGCGGACGAGCAGACCACGGTCTCCGTGTCGTCGGAGGCCATCGAGGCGGCGATCGCGTACGGGCAGGCGCAGGTCGGCACCTCGCTCTACACGGGGTGTTCGGCCGGTGCCTACCGGATGGGCGGGACGCCCAGCGAGGAGATGCACTTCGACGGCAGGGGCTGCGGGCAGAGCTACATCTACGTGTTGCGGCCCGGGTGGAAGGGGTTCGACTGCTCCGGCCTGATCTTCAAGATGTTCGAGGCGGCGGGCGTCGACTTCCCGTACACGTCCTCCGCGGCGATGGCGGCGCTGCCGTCGGTCTCCAAGTCGGAGATCCAGCGCGGTGACCTGCTGGTCAAGCCCGGCAGCCACGTCGCGATGTACCTCGGCGTCGCCGACGGCACTTCGCGTGGGCCCTCGAGGCCAGCCCCAAGCAGATCCTCGAACAGGACGGCATCTACCGCGTCGCACAGGGTGTGATGGTGGTCGACGCCAGCCCTACCTGAACAACCCGGGCTTCGGAGCCCACCGGGTGCCAGGAGCCTGACCACGTTCCAACGCCGGTCGACGGCCCGTCGGTGATCGCCACCGACGGGCCGTTCGCCTGTTACCTACGCGACCGGCGGTCCGGGTTGTGCGCGTTCGGATCGATGATGTCGACCACCGGCCGACTACCGGGCAGGTGCGACAACCACAACATGTCACCCTTGCGCCGCCAGATCGTGGTCGTGTTCACGTCGCGCTGCTCGACCTTGCGGAGCGCCCGCAACTCCCAGCGTGCCGCCCGGTCGACCTTTCCCCCCGCTGCCCAGCGCCACGTCGCGAACAACAGAATGACAACTACAACTGAGACAATCCCCCAAATCCCCATGCGTCCACGGTACCGACGAACGCGAGGTTCCCGGCAAACCTTGAGGATTTCTTAACAAGCACGCGAAAACCGGTCAGCGTGTCCAGAGCACCGCGTGCAGGTTCAGTCCGTCCGGGCTGTTGGGGTTGGCACCGACGATCACGCCGCGATCGTTGATGTCGGTGGCCATCGACGCGCGGGTCAGCGCGGGCAGCAACGTCCCCTTGCCGTGTTCGCGGACGAACGCACCCATCCCGCTGTTGCCCACGACCTGGCCCCGGGCGTTGATCCCGTACGGCTCCAGGAAGTTCTGACCGTCCGGCGAGGCGAAGTACGGCAGCTCGACGAACCGCCCCCGCTGCCAGACGAACCCCGCACTGCCCTGGGCGTTCCAGTAGAAGCCGGTGACCGTGCCGGACGAGTTGACCGCCGTAGGAGACGACGCCATGTCGGTCAACGGCGTGACGGTGCCCCGCGACCACCGGACACCGACCCGCTCGAAGTCGCCGACCTCACCCACGATCTGCCCGCGGTTGTTGATGTCGGAGGCCACCGACGAGGTCTTGCCCATGGAGTCGAGCTCGGACATCACCCCGTCGTGCCACCGAACCGCACGACCGCCGGCCACACCGACGACCTCGCCCCGATCGTTGACGGCCAGCGCCCGGCTCGACTGCCCGGCCGGCGACGCCCCGAGATCGCGCAGCGTGCCGCGCCGCCACACCACCGCGTGCGTGACGTCCCCGTCCCACCGGAACCCGACCACCTCGTCCCGGTTGTTGACGTCGGTCGGAGTCATCGCCCCCAGGTCGATGATCCGCCCCGCCCGCCACAGAAAGCCGCCATCTGCATCGGTGCCCACGACGTGCTCGCGATCGTTGACCGCATACGCGACGCTGCCGTCCCCCGCCCCCAGGTCCACCAACCGCCACACCGGTGCCGCACTCGCGGCGCCCGGCGCCACGAGCCCGGCGAGCACGACACCCGTAACCAATATCCCGAACCGTCTGGACAACACACCAATCATGACTCCCCATTTCCGCGCGGCACGGCGGATCATGATTGATCGTCAACCGCACCAACGCATACGCCCACAAGACGTCAACAACAACGCAAGGTTGCTCAGGAAAGTAAAGACACAGGATCGCGGCATCAACGCCAAGTCTTGGTGCCGTCGGCGTGCGGCCTTGTCACCGGGGCGGGGACTGTCCACAATGGCCGATGACGGTCACGGCGTGGGCGAGGCCGGAGCTCGCCGGATCGCTGCGGCCGTCGAGGCGGGGTAGCGCGACCTGCCCGAAGAGTCCGGCGGCGGTCAGGGCACGCCCGGGTTGGGTGGCCGGCACGGTCCAGGCGAGCTCGGGGTCGATGCTCGACTCCGCCGGCGCCGCCAGACGCAGCTCGATCCGAGTACCGAACGCGTCCCGCTCGGCGGCGGGCAACGCCGCCCACCGAGCGGCGGTGGCCACGACGTGGATGCCGCCCTGGCCGCCGCGGGCGAGCAGCTCGCGCAGCCGCGCGCCGGGGCCGGCGAACTCGTCGAGTCGGTCCCAGCCGTCGACGAGCAGCACGATCTCACTGTGCGGCCGTTCGCGGTCGGTCAGCATGCGGTGGACCTCGTCGACCACGCGGCTCAGCTGCGCACGGTCGCCCCGGTCGGCGACGCTCCGGACGGGCGGCACGCCGAGCAGGCCACGCAGCCCGGTGCCGCGGAGGTCCACCGCGTAGATGCCTACCTCCGCCGGGCCGCGGGTGGTGGCGATGCCGAGGGCGAGCGTGAGCAGCGTGGTGGTCTTGCCGCTCGCCTGCCCGCCCAGGACCAGGAGGTGGCCGGCGAGGTCGACCAGCCAGGGGCCCTGCCGACCCCGGGCGGGGTCGTCGAGCAGGCCGAGCGGCACGGACGGGCCACCCGGCGTACCGCCGACCTCGTCCAGGGTCACGGCGGGTGGCAGCGGCGGCAGCCAGATCGGCCGAACGGCGTCACCGGTCCCCGCGATCCGGGCTGCGACGGTCGTCAGGAGCGTCGGGCCGGCGGTCCGCGTGGGGACAACGAGGTCCTCGGTCGTGTTGTCCGGCAAGGGAAGGCCGAACCTCGGCATCAGGCGGACCAGTCCGCTACTGGAGTCCACTTCGGACTTACCGGGCGGCGCAGAGACGTGTACGGCGGTGAACCGGGTGGGATCCTCACCGGTCACGAGGAACCCGCTGCCCGGGCGGGGCGGGAGGTAGCAGGCGTTTGGAGTCCCGAGGACGGCCCGGGAGTCCTCTTCGGACAGCATGCGGAGGACGATCCGGTAGGAGAACTGGTCCTCGGTACCCGACGCGGGATGGTCGGCCGACATCAGCAGGTGCACGCGGTGGGCGCGGCCGATTCGCTGTATCAGGTCGGCGAGCTCCGGTCGCGTGGTGAGCACCTCCCCGGCGTCGTCGACCACGACGAGGAGGTGCGGTGGGTCGCCGGCGGCCTCCCGGCGGTCCAGCTCGCTCTCCAGACAGGTTCGCAACCGCTTGGTGAGCGAGGGACTCGCGGCCAGGTCGTCGATCATCCCGGCGACGTGGGGCAGGCCGGCGAACGGCGCGAAGGTCTTCTCGCCGGTGCCGTGCACCAGGAGCACGGACAGCTGTTCGGGCGGGTGGGTGGCGACCAGCGCCAGCACCAGGGTGCGCAACAGCTCGCTCTTCCCCGAGCCGGGCGCGCCCACGCATAGCCCCGCCGGGGCGTCGAGATCGAGGAGCACGGGCCGGCCCGCCGGGTCGAGGCCGATCGGTACGCGCAGGCCGTCCGCCGCCCGCCACGGGCCGGCGGTGCCGGGATCGGACAGACCGAGCACGGTTGCCGCGTCGGCCGGTGCGGCGCCCGGCGCGTTGGTGTCCGGTGTCAGCCGCAACGGGGCGAGGCGGCGGGCCAGCCCCTCGAGCAACGGCGCGGGTGTGTCGTCCGCGACGCCGTGGGCCGTGACCGGCGAGCCCGTCACCGGGCTCGCCACGGCGATCGAGGAGCCGGCCACGGCGATCCGGTGCGCGACCTCGCGCGGTTCGTGGTGCGCGTCGGCCAGCAGGTGCACCACGGTGATGCCCAGGCCGGGCAGCGCGAGCTCGCCGCCGGTGGGCAGGGATCGGGCGGGCCGGCCGTGCGCGTCGTCGACGACCAGCAAGCGGGGGCGCGCGCGGGCGTCCGTGCGTCGGTTCCCGGTGGCGGCGAGGATCGCGCGCTCCGCCAGGTCGTCGCCGAGGACGGCGTCGAGCGTTCGCGCGTCGGGCACCAGGAGCGGCCGTGGCCCGTCCGGACCGGCGCGGCGCCGGTCGAGCAGTTGGGGCAGCCATCGCGCCCAAGCCCAGTCCGCCTCCAGCTCGGGCCGGATGAGCACGGCCACCGTCACGTCGTCCGGTGCGTGGAATGCCGCGGCCTGCATGACGATCGCGCGGGCGACGGCGAGCACGTCGGCACGGTCGCGGCCGACGATGCTGACGTCACCTGCCCGGTCCAGGTCGACCTCCAGCGGCAGTCCGGGGGCCCGGTCGAAGCGGCGGATCAGCGCGTGCGCGGCCGCGAGCGCGACCGGGTCGGGCGGTGCGCCGTCGTCGCGGACGCGAAGCTCGCGCACCGGCAACGCGGCGGTGCCGACCCGCACCCGCAGGAAGTCGGCGTCGGTCCGGCGCCGCTCCCACAGCCGGGCCGGGTCGCTGACGATGTGCAGCAGGCGGCGCACGGGCGGGGCGAGGCGCGTCGCGCGGTCGTGCAGCTCGCGTTCGGCATCCCGCAGCGTTTCGCGGCGCTCCTCGAGGTAGGCGCGGTAGCGCCTGCGCCGGGCGCGCCGCCCGAGCGCGCCGGCGAGTGGCGGCGGGGCGGCCAGCTCCACGGGTTCGGGCCGGTCCGGTGGCCAGTTCCGGCGCGGCGGCCGGTGCACCAGGCGGATGGTCATGCGGGCGGGCGCTACAGCGGGTCGGCGCAGGCCAGCGCGTGCCCGGCCAGCCGGGTCACCTCGCGCAGCGTGGCGCCGCCGATGCGGGCGAAGTCGATCGGGGCGCCCGCCGCGAGATGCCGGTCATGGGGCACCGCCACGACACGCGGGCCGAGCCGCCGGAACGCGTCCAGCGCATCCCGCGCGCGCAACGCGCCGATCCCGTGCCGGCTCACCGCGTTCAGCACCACGACGATCCGCGACATCGGGACACCGTGGCGGGCGGACGCCTCCGTGAGCGCGCGGTAGGTGCTGTGCACCCCGTCCGGCGTGGCCGGCACGACGACGACCACCGTGTGCGCCACCGCCAGAACGTCCGATATGGACGGTGCGGAGAGCAGGCCGCAGTCGGTGACGCAGACCGCGAACAGCCGGGACAGCGCGCGGGTCACGTTGCGCACCTGACGCGGCTGCCCGGGCGTCTCCCCCGGCAGCACCCACACGCCGGGCCCGGTCCGTGGCAGCACCTGCGCGAGCGAGCCGAGGTCACCCTGGCCCGCGGTGCGCAACAAGGGCGCGAGCCTCGGCAACGGCAGCCGCGGGTCCACGCCGAGCCTCCATGGCAACGAGCCACGATCGGGATCCGCGTCGGCGGCCAGCACGGGATCCTGCCGGCGGGCGGCGTATACCGAGGCCAGCACCGCGGCGAGCGCGGACTTGCCGGCACCGCCACGTACCGACGTGACGGCGATGCGCCGGCCCGTGCTGAGCGGGAGCTGGGCGAGGCCGGCCAGCTCGACCAGCTCGCGGGGTGCCCGGTTGCTCGACAGAAGCGTGGCGACGGACCGGCAGAGCACCCGCAGCCCGCTGTCACCCCGGGCGACCCGGCGAACGAGCAGGCCCGGGTCGGGCCACGAGACGTCCAGTGGCCGATCCGGCGCCTCCGGCAGCCAGGACGCCGGCTGCCAGGGCGTCACCAGTGGCGCCTCCCCGTGCGGGTGGAGCACGGTCTCGTCCGACGCGCTGTCGTCCGACGGCCACTGCCGTTCCGCGGCGGTTGTCTCCATCTCTCCCCGATTCATCCGGTGACTCACCTGCCGAGCAGCCGCGGGTACGCGGCGAACACCCCGGCGGCCACCGGCACCAGCGCCGGCACGGTCAATCCCTCGATGCGGTCGGCGACCCGGCGGGCCCGCGCCCGGACGTGTGGTGCGAACTCGGCGCCGAGCAGCACCGCCGCCACGACACCGGTCGAGACCGCCACAAGAGCGGCGGCCCACCACGCGCCCGGGTCGTCGCGGACCCACCGGCACAGGACGCCTGCCGCGGTCACGAAGCCCGCCGCGGCCAGGCCCGCCACCTCGACGGCGAGCGGGAAAGAACGAGCTCGCAACAACAACGCGACCGCGAGCAGGCAGGCCAGGGCCGTCGCCCAGCCCTGGCCGGCCCCGGCGAGCACCCAGCCGGACACCGCTCCCCCGGTCGCCACGGCGAGGCAGGCCGGCGCCAGCCCCCGGTGCGCCGAGGACATCGCCACCGCGGAACCGACCGGTCGACCGTCGTTCCGCTGGTCCGCCAGCCGGGTCAGCCCGGACACCGCGGCGGCGATCCGGGGCAGCACCCCGAGCACGCCGACCGACATCACGGCCACGACGCACGCCACCCGCGACGCCGGAATGTCCATGATGGACAGTCCAACCCAGACCGCATCGAACGCCAGCACCGTGCACCCGCCGGCCAGTCCCGCGCGCGGAAGCCCCGCAGCGAACCCGGCCGCCAGCATCGCGGTCCCGGCCGCGGCGGCCCCGAGCTCACCGCGCTCCGCCCAGCCGGCCGTCCACGACGCGACTGCCGCGAACAGGAGCGTCGTCCCCCCGGCCAGCACCGCGACTCCCACGGCCCGGGCCCCAGCGGCCGCGACGGCGGATCCGAGCAGCAATACCCCCAGTGAGATTGCTGCGCGGACCGTCGCCGCGACCGCCCCGTCGGCCACGGCCGAGGCCACCAGCACCGCCGCGCACACCGCGGCAGTCGCCGTCCACCGGCGGGCGGCGGCGTCCCACCGGCCGCCACGGCGCGCGAGAACGTCGGTCACGTCGTGGACCACAGGTGGCGGCGGCGCGTCGGTGAGCGGGTCGATCCGGACGAGCGTGCCGTCGGCGACCCCTGCGCGCCGAAGGCACGTGCCGGGCTCCAGCACCTGACCGTTGAGCAGGCTCAGCTGGTACTCCGGCAGCTGTCCCCCCGGCTCGTACCCCACCAGGGCGACGATCTCGGGCAGCAGCACCCCGAGCGGCTCGTCCGAGGGCAGCACCACGTCGACGCGGTGCCGCGCGCCGATGATCGTCACCCGGGTCAGCGAGCCCGCCGGAGCCGCCCCACCCTCGTCCATGTCCCGCGCTCCCTCATCCGTCCTTGCCGGGGTCCCGACTTGTTGGACGAGGGGGTGGGCGGGTTTGTTTCAGCTGTGTCGGGCCGCGAGGTTGTCGCGCAGGTGGAGGCGGCCCCGGCGGATGTGCGTCTTCACCGTGTCGATGGGCAGGCTGAGACGGTCCGCGATCTCCTGGTAGGTCAGGTCGCCCAGCTCGCGCAGCACCAGGGGCTCCACCAGGTCGGGCTTGTCGCGGCGAAGCTGGTCGAGCGCGTCGAGCAGGTCGATCCGGGTCCCCGCGATCACGCTCGTCCGACGGTCGTCGACGACCGTCGGCAGCTGGTCGACCGGCTGCTCCCCGGCCCGCCGCTTGAGCCGGCGGTAGGTGTCGAGCGCGCAGTTCGACGCGACCGCGTGCAGCCAGGTGCGGAACCGGGATCGTCCCTCGAACCGGCCGATGTTGCGGGCCACGGCCAGCAGCACGTCCTGACACGCCTCCTCGGCGTCCTGCACGCCGAGGAACCGCACGCAGAGCCGCAGCACCTCCGGCCGGACCCGGGCCAGCAGCACCTCCAGCGCCTGGGCGTCGCCCCGGCGGGCGAGCTCGGCCAGCTGCTCCTCGTCGACGTCGTGCACGCCGGAAATCGTAGGTCAGCGGGCCGTCCGGAAGAAGCGGGGCCCGGCCGGTACGGGATTTCTCCGGATATTCCAGGGCAACCGCCGAAATGGTCGCCCTGGAATTCTTTCGCCGGAGGTCGCCGTTCACTCGCACATCGCCGTCCGGCAGGATGTCCGCGTGGCGAACCCGGAACGCATCGGGCGCTACCGGGTGTCACGGCTGCTCGGTAGCGGCGCTTTCGCATCCGTGTGGCTCGGCGTCGACGAGACCATCGACCAGCCGGTGGCCATCAAGGTCCTCGCGGACAACTGGGCCCACGTGCCCGACGTGCGCAACCGGTTCGTGCAGGAGGCCAGGCTCCTGCGCACGGCGGACTCCGACCGGGTCGTGCGGATGTACGACATCGGTGTGCTCGACGACGGCCGGCCCTACATCGTCATGTCCTACGCCGACCGCGGCACGCTCGCCGACCGGCTGGACGGGTCTCCCCTGCCGCTGCGCGACGCGTTGCGCCTCGCGATCGAGACCGCGCGAGCCGTCGCGGTGCTGCACCGGCTGGAGGTCATCCACCGCGACATCAAGCCGTCGAACGTCCTGTTCCAGTCGACACCCGACGGCGCCGACCGCGTCCTGATCGGCGACCTTGGGGTGGCCAAGTCGACCGCCCAGGCCTCCGGGTTCACCGCGTCCGCCGGCACGCCCGGGTACATGGCACCCGAGCAACGCGACGCCGGGTTCGGCATCGACGTCCGCGCCGACGTCTACGGACTCGGTGCGCTCACCTACCACATCACCACCGGCGGCCTGTACGACGAGGACGGGCTGACCCGGCGCATCGGTCAGCTGGGGCTGCCGGAGCGATTGGGACACGTTCTCTCCCGGGCCCTGGAGGAGGAGCGCGAGCAGCGCTGGCCGGACGCGCAGGCCTTCGTCGACGCGTTGGTGGACCTGCGAACCGCCATCGACCAGCCGGCCGGTGACGACCCGGAGGCGCAGACACCGCACGACACCGGGGAATGCCCCTACCCCGGGCTCGCCGCCTTCGAGCCCGACCAGGCCCACTGGTTCTTCGGCCGCGGCGTCGCTGGTCGCCGAACTCGTCGAGATGCTCGGTGAACGGCTGCATACCGGTGGCATACAGGCAATCGTGGCGCCGTCTGGCGCCGGCAAGTCGTCGCTGCTGCGCGCCGGGCTGCTCTCCCAGCTCGACCGGGACGCGTTGCCGGGCTCGGCCGGGTGGCCGCGGCTGGTGTTCAGCCCCACCACGCATCCGTTGCGGGCCCTTGCCGAACAGGTCGCGAAACTCGCTCCCGGCAGTACGGCCGACGAGCTCGCCGCGGATCCGCACCGCTGCGTACCGCTGCTGCGCGACGCGGCCGGCGGCGATCGCGGGAATTCGAATCGGCACGTGGTGATCGTCGTCGACCAGTTCGAGGAACTGTTCACCTTGTGCGCCGATGTGCACGAACGACGCCTTTTCATCGACATTCTCGCCGAGATCGCGCAACGGCCCCGCGGCGACGATTCCCCGGCCGGCTCTGGTCGTGGCTCGGAATCCGGGCGGACGTGTACGCGGCGTGCGCCGACTACGCGCCGATGCGGGCGGCCCTGCAGGACGCGCCCGTGATCGTCGGCCCGATGTCCGAAGTGGACCTGCGCGACGCGATCCGCGGTCCCGCGCGCGAGGTGGGCCTGGACGTCGAACCGGGACTGGTCGAGCTGCTGCTGCGCGATCTGGAGGCGGCGCGCCCCGCCGATGGAGAGGCGGTGAACACCTACGCGGCCGGGCGGCTGCCACTTCTCGCCCACGCGCTGCGCTCCTGCTGGCAGCAGCGCGAAGGCCCGGTGCTCACCGTGCGGAGCTACCGCTCCACCGGCGGCATCTCCGGCGCGATCGCCGCGTCCGCGGACCGGGTCTACGACGCGCTCGACCCCGAGGCGAAGATCATGGCCCGGTCGCTGTTCCTGCGGCTCGTCAAGATCGAGAACGGCATGGACGACGCGCGGCGGCGGCTGTCCTACACCGACCTGGTCGGCACGAGCCGCGACCCGCACCGGCTGGCCAGCCTGATCGACCGGTTCACCCACGCCCGCCTGCTCACCCGGACCCGCGACGAGGTCGAGATCACGCACGAGGCGCTGCTGCGCAGCTGGCCGCAGCTGCGGACCTGGATCGACGGCGACCGCGCCGGGCACCTGATCCACCAGCGGCTCGAGGACGTCGCGGACGCGTGGACGCCGGGCGACGACTCCGGGCTGTACCGGGGCCAGCGGCTCGACGAAGTCCTCGCGTGGACCGCGGAGACGCCCTGGGCGGAGCTCGGGCCGAAGGCGCGGGCGTTCCTGGACGCGTCGGTTCGGCTGCGCGGCCGCACCAAGCTGCTCCGCACCGCCATTCCCACCGTCATCGGCCTGCTCGCGGTGGTCGCCGTGGTCGCGGCGCTCGCGTTGTTCGCCGAGCAGCGGGAGGCGAGCGCTCAGCGCGACCTCGCCGTCTACGAGCGGATCGTGGCCGAGGCCGACCAGCTGCGCACCGTCGACGCGTCCGTCTCGGCTCAGCTCGACGTCGTCGCGCACCGGATGCGGCCCAGCGAGGAGACCGGCGCCCGGCTGGTGCAGTCGGCCAACGCGAGCCTGTCGTCGCTGCTCCGCGGCCACACCGGTGGCGTGTTCGCGGTCGACGTCAACGACGACGGCAGGGTCATGGCCACCGCGAGCGGCGACCACTCCGTCCGGCTGTGGCGGATGTCGGCCGAACACCAGGCCACCCCGCTGGGGTACCCGCTCACCGGGCACACCCGCAGCGTGTATGCCGTCGCCTTCAGCCCGGACGGCCGGGTGCTCGCCACCGCAGGCGACGACAAGACCGTCCGCCTCTGGGACGTCGGCGATCCCGGCGACCCGCGAGCCGCTCGGCCGGCCGCTCACCGGGCACGACGATGCCGTGCGCACGCTGGCGTTCAGCCCCGATGGGCACACTCTCGCCACGGCCGGCGACGACCGGACCGTCCGGCTGTGGGACGTCACCGACCCGGGCGCCGCCACGCGGGGCGACCGCATTCCCGACGCCCACGACGGATCCGTCCGGGCGCTGGCCTTCAGCCGGGACGGGCACACGCTCGCCACCTCCGGCGACGACCGGATCCTGCGCCTGTGGGACGTCGCCGGCGCCGCCCGTCCCGCGCCGCTGGGCCGCACTCCGACCGGGCACGACGGGGTCGTCTTCGCCCTGGCGTTCAGCCCGGACGGCGCGACCGTCGCGACGGGGAGCGACGACCGGACCGTGCGGCTGTGGAACGTCGGCCACCGGAAGGCACCCGACGCTGCGCGGCCAGCCGGTCGCGGGCCACACCGGCGGCGTGTACGGCCTCGCGTTCAGCCCCGACGGCCGCAGGCTCGCCACGGCGAGCGGGGACCACACGGCACGCTTGTGGAACGTGTCCACTCCGGACCACGTCACGCCGCTGGGCCAGCCGCTCGCCGGGCACACCGGCACGGTCTGGGCCGTCGCGTTCACCCCGGACGGCGCGAGCCTGGCGACCGCGAGCCACGACAGGAACGTGCGGCTGTGGCACCTCCCGGTGTTGCTGGCCGGGCACACGGACGCGGTCTGGGCCACCGCGTTCCGGCCAGACGGGCGCGTGCTGGCCACCGCGAGCGAGGACCGCACGATCCGCCTCTGGGACATCACCGACCCCGACCACCCGGAGGCTGCGCGGCCGGCCGCTGGCGGGCCACACCGGTGGCGTGTACGCCGTGGCGTTCAGCCCCGACGGCCACACCCTCGCCACCGCCAGCGGCGACCGCACCGATCCGCCTCTGGGACGTCACCGACCCCGACCACCCGTCGCCGCTCGGGCGAGCCGCTCACCGGGCACGCCAGCACCATCACGTCCGTGGCGTTCAGCCCCGACGGGACGACGCTCGCGACCACGTCGGAGGATCGCACGGTCCGGCTCTGGGACGTCACCGACCCGGCGCTCCCGAGCCACGCGGCGAGCCGCTCTCCGGCTTCGCCGGCGGCGTCTACTCCGCGGCGTTCAGCCCCGACGGCCACACCCTCGCCACCGCCAGCGGCGACCGCACCATCCGCTTGTGGAACGTCACCGACTCCGACCACCCGTTACCGCTCGGGCGGCCGCTGGTCGGCCACACCGCCATCGTCCGGACCGTCGTGTTCAGCCCGGACGGCCGCACGCTCGCGACGGCGAGCGGCGACCACACCACGCGGATGTGGGACGTGTCGGACCCGGCGCACGCACGCCCGGTGGGCGGGTCCCTGGCCGGCCACAGCGGCGCCGTGTCCGCGGCGTCGTTCGGCGCGGACGGACGAACCCTGGCAACCGCGAGCGACGACCAGACGGTCCGCCTCTGGAACATCACGGATACTTCGCGTCCCACCCTGCTGTCCCAGGCACTGACCGGCCACACCGACGCGGTCCTCGCGATCGCGTTCGCTCCGCGCGGGCACGTCCTCGCCACCGCCAGCGCCGACCACACCGTCCGCCTGTGGCGCACCGACGCGAACGAGGCCGTCAAGTCGATCTGCGCGGCAACGAGCGACACCTTCTCCACCGCCGACTGGCAACACTTCGTCAGCGACGACCTCCCGTACGACCCGCCCTGCCCGTAAAATGCTGGATCGCCGTGCCCGTCTGATTGAAATGAGGGGGAAGTCCTTCGTGACAGTGCACCGCTCCAGCGAATCAGGTGGCTTACCAGACAGGCCGGCGTCGAAGTACATCGAACCCGCCATCGCGATCGTGTCGTTGGTGTCGACCGCCGGCCTGGTGGTATTCAGCTATACCGCGGACAGTGTGGGAACGGCACTCAAGGGCATCTACGGCATCCTGGCAATACTCATCGTCATGACGCACGTGTCCGCATATTATGCGCGTCAGCGGACGGCGCACGTCAGGGCGATCGAGAACAAGCTGGACGCGCATCTCGAGGCCCGTACCGTCGACGGTTTGAAGAACGAACTCCGGCGCCGCTTCGATCCTGGGTTGTACGAGCTGTTTCCAGACCACTTCGATCAGATTCTCGAGTCGGTCGGCGACAACCTGGACAGCAAGGCCGCCACGCTGACAAGGGTCGGCGACTACCCCCACTACTATGTCAACACCCTTCGCAGGTTCCCCGGCGCGAATTTCTGCGCCACCAGCTTCTTGCAGGACGACTATCTGTGGAACAGTCCGCAGGTCGACGAGACATTGCGGAGTTTCCTGTCATCCGGCGGGTCTATGAAGCGCATCTTCTTCACCGACACACCCAACGGGAACAGCATCGAGCCAACGTTGGAGGCAATCCTTCAACGGCAGGCCACCCTGGGGGTATCGGTGTGGACGGTGCCGTATTCGGCAATCAGCGACCAGGCGGATTTGAACGTACTGATGATGGCCGACGAAGCGTGCCGAATCTCATGGACCTATGACATGGCCGACCGTCGCAAGATTCTCAAGGTGCACGCGACGACGGAACGCGAGAGCATCGAAAAGAACATCCGCATATTCCGAAACCTGCTGCTTCAGTCTGCGATCAAGAAGTTCCCCCGCGACACCTGACCACCTACCTGGCCCGGATCAATGGGCCGGATGGCAGACAACGCGTACCAGCTCCGTGTCCGCCGTTCGCATCATGTCGGAAACAAACCATCCAACTCATTCCGTTGAGAAGTCTTGCCGTGTACCTTGATCGACGTCTGTCGGCGGGAGAAAGAGGTAGCACGTTGAGCTTGTTATCGGTTGGCACGAAGTCCTGGCTCGGGCGGGCCGCGGTCGCGGCGACGGCCGTGGCGCTCGCCGGCCTGGGCGTGGCGACGGCACAGGCGGCCGGCGGTTCCGATGTCGGGACCATGGCCGCCCACAAGAGCCCGTTCAACTGCGGAAAGACGTTCGACGCCAACAACTGGTCCCCCGGCCACAGCCCGTCCGGCGCGATCGACTGGCAGAGCCACGGCGGCGACGCGGTCGGCGGCGAGACGGTCCGCGCGACCGCCGGCGGCACCGCGCAGTTCTCCACCACGCTGTCCGCCGCCGGTGACGTCGGGATCATGGCCTACGGCAACTACGTGACCATCACCCACGGCGACGGCACCAGGACCCGCTACGCCCACCTCGCCACCATGGTCCGCGCCCCGGGCGGTTCCATGGCCGTGAACCAGGGCACCAAGATCGGCACCGTCGGCGGAACCGGTGGCGACTACGCGCCGCACCTGCACTACGAGCAGATCACCGCGGGCGGCGCGATCGACACCAGCCCCACGGTGCAGGGCGTCACCGTGTCGCTCGGCCAGGAGAAGGCCATTACGAGCAACAACGCCTGCTGACAGTCCCAACATGGGTGCGGGGCAGGGACACGCGACCTGCCCCGCACTCGTTGTCAGGTCTGGGTGTTGCTGATGACCGTGCCGTAGCAGCTACGTGGCCGAGGCGGAACCGGCCGTCCGCACCCTCGACGCGACGGGCCTGCGCACCTGCGTCGTCGAACGTGCCGTGATGACACACGTCACCGAACGCCTGCGCGCCATCCCCGACCTGGGCCACGCCGTGGAAGCATCGGCCCATGTCCGTCCGAACGCTCACGCCTGACGAGTTGCTCACCACGACCCGCTCGGTCCGCAAACGCCTCGACCTGACCCGGCCGGTTCCCATCGAGCTCGTCCGGGAGTGCCTGGAGATCGCGCTCCAGGCACCGTCGGGAAGCAACCGGCAAGGGTGGCACTGGGTCGTGGTCACCGATGCCGAGCAGCGCGCCACCATCGGCGACTTCTACCGGCGCGCGGTGGAGAGCTACCTCGACTCGCCGGGAGCGGCCGGCAAGCTCTTCGCCGACAAGGCCGACCGGGCCGCGGTACAGGAACGCGTCGGCAGCTCCGTTCGCTACCTCGGCGAACGGATGGGCGAGGTGCCCGTGCTCGTCATCCCGTGCCTGCGGGTCGCCAACCTCGACGCCGGGAACCAGGCGGGCGTCTGGGGATCGATCCTGCCGGCCGCATGGAGCTACATGCTCGCCGCGCGGGCGCGTGGCCTTGGCACGGCATGGACCACCTTGCACCTGTCCTATGAGGTCGAGGTCGCGGAGGTCCTGGGGCTGCCCGCCGACGTCCGGCAGGCCGCACTGATCCCCACCGCGTTCTCGGTCGGCACCGAGTTCAAGCGCGCACACCGGCAACCACTGGACGAGGTCCTGCACCTGGACCGCTGGTGAGCACGCGTCCCGACCGCTGACCCCTTACCGTGGACGAGACGCCTATCGGCTGGAGGTCGACTGCGTGTGAACGCGACATCCGTGTGGTTGCGGTCGGAGACCCGGCAAACCGAGCGGCGTACCCCGCTCGTGCCGGACGACGCGCGCCGCCTGGTGGCAGCCGGCGTGCCCGTCACCGTGGAGGACTCGCCCCGGCGCTGCTTCCCGATCGGCGAGTACGAGGACGCGGGATGCGACGTCGCCGAGGACGGCGCCTGGGTCGGCGCCCCGGCGGACGCGATCGTGCTGGGGCTGAAGGAGCTGCCGGACAGTCAGGATGCGCTCCGGCACACGCATGTCTTCTTCGGACACGCGTTCAAGAGGCAGCCGGGCGCGGCGGGGCTGTTGCGCCGGTTCCGGGACGGCGGCGGCACGCTGCTCGACCTCGAGTACCTGGTGGACGCCAGGGGCCGGCGGCTGACCGCGTTCGGGTACTGGGCCGGCTACCTCGGTGCCGCGCTCGCCGTGCTGCAGGTGACCGGCACCCTGACGGCACCGCTGACCGGTTTCGACCGCGACGACCTCGACGCCGCGCTGGCCCGCGTGGCCGGCACCGCGGCCCCGGCCACGCTCGTGACCGGGGCGCTCGGCCGGTCCGGGCGCGGTGCCCGGGACGCGCTCGCCGTCGCCGGGGTGGTGCCGACGTGCTGGGACCTGGACGAGACCCGTGACCTGGACAAGGGCGCCCTGCTGGCGCACGACGTGCTCGTCAACGCGGTGCTCGCGAGCAGTCCGACCCAGCCGTTCGTCGACAAGGACGACGTGGCCGACCCGGCCCGGCGGCTGGCGATGATCGCGGACGTGAGCTGCGACGTCGGCGGCGCCTACAACGTGCTGCCGATCTACGACTCGACCACCACCTGGACGGAGCCGGTCCGACGCCTGTGGGACAGCCCGCCGCTGGACCTCATCGCGATCGACAACCTGCCGTCGCTGCTGGCCGTCGAGGCCAGCGCGGACTTCTCGGCGCAGCTGTCCCCGCTGCTGCCGTCGATCGGGCAGCCGGGTTCGGCCTGGGACACGGCATTGGCCAGCTTCCGCTCCGCGACAACGGAGATGGTCGGCGACTGATCGTCCTATGTGCCCGTCGTGGTCGATTCGGTGAGTGCGGCCAGTACGGCGGCGACGGCGGGCGGGTCGGGTGGGTCGCCGTAGGTGGCGGCGTAGAGCCGGCGGTGGAAGCTGAGCTCGGTGGCGTGGATGTCGGGTCGGCGGTGCGCCTGGAGCGCGAGGCCGGGCAGGATGGCCACGCCGATGCCGGCGGCGACAAAGGCTTGCACGACAACCATGTCGTCGCTGTGTGAGGCGATCCGGGGGCTGAAGCCCTCGTGCCGGCACACGGCGGTCAGCTCCTCCTGACACCGTGCGCAACCGCCGATCCAGGCGGAGTGGCGATGGTTCGCGAGGCTGTCGTCGGGTTGCCGGCTGATGAGGTGGATCGGGTCGTTGCCGATGTGGCGTAGGTGGAACCCCTCGTCCTCGACCGGAGCGTCGGCCAGTCGGAACACGAGCGCGACGTCGATCTCGCCGTGTCGCAGCATCTGCAACGCCTCGACCGGATGTTGCTCGAACAGGCTCAGCTCGATTCCCGGGTACGCCTGCGCCAGCGCGGCCGACACCTTGGGCACGATCGTGCTCAGCGCGGATGCGTTGGCGGCCAGCCGGACCCGCCCTGCCTGCAGGCCGACCTGTGCCGCGAGCTCGGTGGTCGCCGCGTCGACCCGCCCCACGATCTCGGCCGCCCGGTGGGCCAGCAGCTGCCCTTCTGGCGTCAACCGGATCCCGCGGCCGATCCGCTGAACGAGCTTGACCCCGGCGGCCGCCTCCAGGCGCGCCAGGTGGTGGCTCACCGAGGGTTGGGAGTAGTGCAGCTGCTTGGCCGCCTCGGTCACCGAGCCGTGCCGGGCCACGGCGGCCAGGACCTTGAGATGAGTCAGGCTGAGCACAGATCAACGATATCAATGGGTTACCCACAGATTTGGCATTGGACGTCATGACTCGGCCGCACCATGCTGATGCCCGACGGAAGACGAACCACGAAAGCCACGAGGACGGACGATGACCACACGTACGGGCAAGGTGACCTGCGACCTCACGATCTCAGTCGACGGGTACGCGGCCGGGCTCAACCAGACCGAGCAGCGCCCGTTCGGCGACGACGGCGGCGACGGCTGGGGCGACAAGCTGCACGCCTGGTACGGCGAAGGCGCCGAGGAGCACCCGGCCGAGTTCGCCCGGATGATGACGGCCAAGGCGTTCATCATGGGCCGCAACATGTTCGGCCCGGTGCGTGGCGAGTGGGATCGGCAGTGGAAGGGCTGGTGGGGCGACAATCCGCCCTACCACGGGCCGGTCTTCGTGCTCACCCACCACCCGCGCGAGCCGCAGCCGATGGACGGCGACACCACGTTCCACTTCGTCACCGACGGAGTCGAAGCCGCGTTCAAGCGCGCGCGTGAGGCGGCCGGGGACGGCGACATCTCCATCCACGGCGGAGCGACCACCGTCAACCAGTACCTCGCCGCCGGCTTGATCGACGAGCTCCGGCTGCACATCGTGCCGCTCATGCTCGGCGCCGGCACGCGCCTGTTCGACGGCGTCCCGCCGCTGGACCTCGAGCAGTTGGAGTCGCGAGCCGCGGCCTCGGTCACCCACCTGATCTACCGCGTAAGGAGATGACCATGAACCCCGAAGGCGCTCTGCAGACGTTCATCGACGACGTGGCACGCGTGGTCGCCACCACCGACGACCAGTACGAGATCACCGAACGGGTCGCGAAGCGGCTGTCCGCGCTGCTGGACAGCGACTACCGGCTCCCACCCGAGGTCACCCGGCCGTCGGACGAGCGCCACGTCAACTACCCGCTCTACATCGCTCCCGGCAACGGCTGGTGCCTGGCCTGCGTCGTCTGGAACATCGGTCAGCGCACCCCCGTGCACGGACACGAGACGTGGGGCGTCGTCGGCATCTACTCGGGAGCCGAACGCGAGTTCCGCTACGCCAAACCCACGGCCGCCGAGTCGGGCCGGCCCCTCACGCCGGCCGGCGAGCACGTGTGGGAGCGCGGGCAGGTCACCGTGTGCTGCACGACCGACGACGACGTGCACGCCGTCGCGGCCGTCGGCGACGTACCCACCGTCGGGATCCACGTCTACGGAGCCGACATCGGCACCATCGAACGGCGGTCGTACGACCCGGCGACCGGGGCGGTCCGAACGTTCGTCTCCGGCTGGGACGCTCCCGGGATACTCGTTCCGTGGAGTTCACCTACCTGACCCGCGTGCCCGGCCCGCCGCTGGACCGCTACGTCGAGCTCATCTGGTACGCCCGTGGCCAGATCGACCACCCGCGCGAGTTCATCGCGCCGACCGGGTCCACCGTCGCCGCCGTCGTCCTCGGTGCGCCCATCCGGCAGACCCCGGCCGCCGGTCCGCCCTTCCTCGCCACGACCGGCTTCCTCATCGGGCCGCACGACCGGCCGATCGTCAACGAGCCCACGGCGCAGACCTACTGCCTCGGCGTGGTCACCACCCCGGTCGGCTGCCGCGCCGTCTTCGGGCTCGAACCCGCGGGCCTGCGCGGCCGGGTCACCGGCTGGCCGGCGGCCGACCGGCTGCGCGACGAGCTCCACGGCACGCCCGCCGAGCTGCTGCGCCAGGTCGAGGGCACGCTGACGATCGGCGACACGCGCGGCACCGAGCGCTGCGCCCGGGCCGTCGCCGCGCTCGAGGACGCGCCCGCCCGCAGCGTCGCGGAGATCGCCGACGAGCTCGGCGTCAGCCACGGCCACCTGGACCGCGAGTTCTCCCGGGTCGTCGGGCTCGGCCCGCGCACGCTCGCCCGCATCCTGCGCGTGCGCCGCCTCCTCGAACACATCGACGTGCACGGCCAGATCGGCTGGACCGAGCTCGCCGCGTCCCTCGGCTGGTTCGACCAGGCCCACCTCATCCGCGACTTCAAGCGGCACACCGGCGTCACGCCCTCGCAGTACCAGGCCGCGCAGCGCCGCTACCGGCCCGACGAGGTCGAGCCCGGGTTCGTGCCCATGTGAAATCCGTCCAAGACAACACCTCCGGCGCGGGCCAGGGTGCCGCCATGAGCTACGCGTTCACCGCCACCCAGATCATCGACCGTCCCGCCGGCACGGTCTGGCGCGTGCTGACCGACTGGCACCACGCGCCCGACTGGATGACCGGTGTGGACAGCGTGACCCACGTCGGCGACACCACGCTGCGGTTCGTCACCCGCAAACGGGAACGCACCAGCGAGATCACCGCCGTGCGGCCCGGCGAGTCGATCACCCTGACCTCGGTGCAGGGCGGCGTGCGAGCCGACTACACCTACTCCGTCGAGCCCGTCGGCACCACCACGCGGGCCACGCTCGTCGCCGACGTCACCACCACTCCGCTCTGGCGACCCGTCGCCCCGGCCCTGCGCGCACTCATCCGCCGCACCGACGGCGGGCAGCTCGACGCGCTGAAGCGACTCGTGGAGGCCCAGCCGACAGACCAGCCGTAACTCCGGCCGGTCGAAGATCACCTCTGGTGATCATCTTCCCGTTGGTGTGGATCTTGCTGCTACCCGTCCGTGACGGGTGTTCCTTCCGGTGTCCGAGGTGGACGGTCGTTAGCGTCCCAGCGCTCCCCACCGAAGTCGGAAGGACGTCGCCGTGCGCCCGTTGCGTGCTGTTGTGCTGGGCCAGAACTCGTTGCTGGTCGAGTGTGGACAGATCTTGCTCGATCGTGGCTGGGCGATCTCCGGGCTGGTCTCGCCATCCGCGCCGGCGAGGCGGTGGGCGGCCGAGCGCGGGATCGCGGGTGCCGATCCCACGGAGCCGGCGGAGTTCCTGTCCGCCCTGCGCCCCTTCGACTACCTGTTCAGCATCACCAACCTGCGGATGCTGCCGGCCGACGTGCTGGCGATGCCCGAGCGGCTGGCGATCAACTTCCATGACGCCCTGCTGCCCCGCGACGCCGGGATGCACGCGAGCGCGTGGGCGATCGCGCAGCAGACCCGCACGCACGGCGTCACCTGGCACGTCATGGCGCAGGAGGCCGACGCGGGCGACATCCTCGCGCAACGGATGGTGCCGGTCGGCGAGGCGGACACCAACTACGACCTCAACGTGGCGTGCCACCACGCCGGGCTCGCGTCGTTCACCGAACTGGTGGACGACCTGGCCGCCGGGCGGGAGAGCCGCACCGCCCAGGACCTCGCGCAGCGTACGTACCACCCGCGGTGGGCCCGCCCGGACGCCGCGCTGACGATCTCCTGGCGCGAGCCCGCGGCGGCCATCGCCGCACTGGTGCGGGCGACGGCGTTCGGTCCGCACCCCAACGAGTTCGGCACGGCGAAGCTGTTGGCCGGGCGGGACCTGCTGGTGGTCGGCGAGGCCGAGCCGTGCCAGACGCGGTCCGGACATCGAGCGGGCACGGTGCTCGCGGCGACCGGCGATGCGATCAAGGTCGCGACGCGTGACCATGACCTGTGGTTGCGGCGGCTGACCACCAGCACGGGCACGCCCTACGGCACCGCGATACGCCGCGGCGACGTCCTCGTCGATCCTGCCCCCGAGTACGCGCGGGAGCTGGCCGAGGAGTACGGCCGGGCGCTGCGCCACGAGCGGTTCTGGGTGCGGCGGCTGCGCGACAGCACACCGGTCGACGTACCGCTGCGCGAACACACGGGGCAGACCGGCGAGCTCCGGCTGACCACCTCGCCACCGGCCACCTGTCCGCTATGGACAGTCCTGATGAGACAATGCTGGCCGCGGTGCTGGCCTTCCTCGCCCGCCTGTCCGGTACCGCGCCGTTCGACGTCGCACTGAGGCACCGACGGACCGCCTCCCCCGTGCTCGCCGGCTACGTCCCCTTCCGCGCGCCGGACCCGGTCACCACGTTCGACGACCTCAGGGTCGCCGTGGGCGAGGAACTCCACCGGGTCCGGCGCCACGACGCACCCGCGGCCGACCTCGTGCTCCGCTACCCGGACCTGCGCCAGTCCGGCGTGCACACCTGGCCCGTCGCGATCGACCTCTGTTCCGACGAGCACGCCGAGTCGACTGCCCCGCTGACGATCCGGATCGCGCGCGACGGCACCGTCACCTGGTTGATCTCCTCGGCCGTGCTGGCCGCCGACACCGCGAGCACGCTGCTTGCCGCGTTCGCGGTGTTCGCCGACGGCCTCGCCGAGCACGGCCCGCGCACCGCGCCGATGCTCTCGGCCGCCGACCGCCGCGCGCTGGACACGCGCAATGCCACCACCACGGCCTATCCGGCCGACCGGTGCGTGACGCGGTTGCTCGCCGAGCAGGCCGGCCGGACACCGGACGCGACCGCGGTGTCGTGCGGTGGACAGCTGCTCAGCTACCGCGAGCTGGACCGGCGGGTCACCCTGCTGGCCCGCACGCTCGCCGCGGCGGGCGCGGCGCCCGGCGGACGGGTCGGTGTCTACCTGTCCCGATCGACCGACCTGCCGGTGGCGCTGCTCGCGGTGCTGCGCACGGGTGCGGCCTACGTGCCGTTGGATCCGATCTACCCGCGCGACCGTGTCGAGCTGATGCTGGCCGACGCCGGCGTGCACGTGGTGGTCACCGAGTCCGCCCTCGCGGCCGAGCTGCCCGGCCGCGTGCACACGGTCGAGCTCGACACACTGCCGCCGCACGCCGGCCCCGTCGAACCGTTCGACCTGGCCACCCCCGACGGGCCGGCGTATGTCATCTACACCTCCGGGTCCACCGGCCGGCCCAAAGGCGTGTGCGTCGGACACCGCGCCCTGACGAACTTCCTCTGCTCGATGGCCCGGCGCCCCGGCTTCGGCGCCACCGACCGCATGCTCGCGGTGACGACGGTCTGCTTCGACATCGCCGGGCTCGAGCTGTACCTGCCGCTCGTCACCGGTGGCCGGGTCGAGATCGCGCCGGCTGACACCGCGGCCGACGGTGCGGCGCTGCGCGACCTGGTCGAACGATCGGCGCCCACGGTCATGCAGGCCACCCCCGCCACGTGGCGGATGCTGCTCGCGGCCGGGTGGTCCGGACATCAGGGGCTGCGGGTGCTGTGTGGCGGGGAGGCGTTCCCGCCCGATCTCGCCGAGGCGTTGTGCGCTCGCACCGCCCAGGTGTGGAACCTCTACGGCCCGACGGAGACCACGATCTGGTCGGCCGTCAGCGAGGTCCGGCCCGGTGCACCGATCACCCTCGGCGCGCCGGTCGCGAACACCACCCTGCACGTGCTGGACCAGCACGGGAACCCGGTGCCGGACCGGATGCCCGGCGAGCTGCACATCGGCGGCCACGGGCTCGCGCACGGCTACCACGACCGCCCGGAGCTGACCGCGGAGCGGTTCGTGACGACGGCCGACGGGACCGAGGTGTACCGCACGGGCGATCTCGTCCGGTACGACCGGCGCGGTGAGCTGGAGTACCTCGGGCGCCTGGACCACCAGGTGAAGATCCGCGGGTTCCGCATCGAGCTCGGCGAGATCGACGCCTGCCTGTCCGGGCACCCGGACGTGGCACAGGCCGTGACGATCGCCAGGGACCAGCGACTGATCGGCTACGTCGTCCCCGCACCGGGCCGCCGCATCGACACCACCGGACTACGCGAGCACGCCGCCCGCGCCCTGCCCGACTACATGGTGCCCGCCGCCCTGGTGGCGCTGACCGAGCTCCCGTTGACCCCCAACGGCAAGGTCGACCGCAACGCGCTGCCCGAACCCGTGCGCGACAGCCCGAGCCGGGCACCGCGCACCACGCTGGAACGCATGCTGTGCGCGCTGTTCGCCGATGTCCTGGGCGTCGACGACGGGGTCGGGATAGACGATCACTTCGTCGACCTCGGCGGCACCAGTGTCAGCGCGGCCGCACTGGTCAGCCGCGTCCGTGCGGAGGGCAGGCACCTCGAGGCGCGCAGCCTGTTCGAGTACCCCACTCCCGCCGGGCTCGCCGCGTTCCTCGACCCCGGAACCGACGCGACCGTCGACACGGCTGTCGACCTGGCCGCCGAGGTCCGGCTCGCCGACGACGTCACCCCCGCCGCCGAGGTCGTGCGCGTGGTCCAGGCGCCGCGGCGGATCCTGCTCACCGGCGCGACCGGTTTCGTCGGCGCCTTCCTGCTGCGCGAGCTCACCCGCATCCCGGACGTGACCGTGCACTGCCTCGTGCGCGGCGACGACCACGCGCACGCCGAGGGCAGGCTGGTCGCCGCGCTCGCCCGGTACGCGCTGACCGTCGACCTCGACCGGGTGCGCGTCGAGGTCGCCGACCTCGCCGCGGCCGAGCTGGGCCTCGCGCCCGGCCGGTTCGACGAGTTGGCCCGCGAGGTCGACGTCGTCTTCCACGCGGGCGCCGTCGTCAACTGGCTGCACTCCTACGCCGATCTCAAGGCCACCAACGTCGTGGGTACCGAGCAGATCCTGCGGCTGGCCGCCCGGCACCGCAGCGTCCCGGTGCACCACGTGTCGTCCATGGGCGTCTTCGCGCACCGCGCGGCCGGCAGCGCCCGGCATCGCGTGGAAGACCCGACCGGTCCGGCCGACGGGCTGATCACCGGGTACCAGCGCAGCAAATGGGTCGCCGAGCAGCTCATCGAGCTGGCCCGCGAACGCGGGTTGCCGGTGTCGGTCTACCGGGTGGGCCGGGTGTGCGGCGACCAGGAGACCGGCGCCTGCCAGAGCGACGACCTGCTGTGGCGGGTACTCAAGGGGTCCATTCAGGTCGGTGGTGTCCCGGCCGGCACCGACCTGAGCTTCGACCTGGTTCCCGCCGACCACGTGGCCGCCGCACTCGTCTGGCTCTCCCGCCGAGCCGACCAGGCCGCGAGCACCCACCACCTCACCAACCCGCACCTGACCACCTTCGCCACGATGGTCGAGGCCCTGCGCGCCGCGGGCTACCCGCTGCTCGACCTGGACCGTGACAAGTGGTGCGACCTCGTCGACGCCGATCCGGACAACGCCGCGCACACCCTGCTGTCCGCGTTCCGCGGCACGGCCTGGCAACCCGAGCGCACGGAGATCCCGCTCGACCCGGCCACGACCCTGCGCGCGCTGGCCACGTCCGGCCTCGCCTGCCCACCCGTGGACACCACGCTGCTCACCCGTCACCAGCGGTTCTTCGTGCGCACGGGCTTCCTGCCCCACCCGACAGATCCGCCCGCCTGAACAGCGGTCAGGGGACGTTCCCGCCGGCCGGCTCGCCACCGTCGAACAGGTCGCCCTCCATGCTGCCCTCCGCCGGTGGCGCCGGCCGGCCGGTCCGGGGATCGACCGGCAACACCCGCGTGGGTTCCTCCGCGACCGCGGCCTCGGCAGGCAGTGCCGGGTCCACCGGCGCACTCAGCTGCTCCTGCAGGGCGGCGGCGTCGGCGGCGGCGAGCTTCGTCGCGGTCGCCGCGTCGGGAGGCAACGACTCGGTCAGCGGATCGAGCGTTCCGTCGACGACGGGCTCGTCGTCGCCCTCCTCGGGCGGCGGCAGGCCATCGTTCTCGACTGTCATCGACCCTCCTCGTCCGTGCTGATCCATCCGGGTTACCCCGTACCGCGGCGGCCACGCACGAAATGGCTCGCCGGGTCTGTTGGCACGTGGACCACGACTTCGAGACGCGTAACGTGCTCTTACCAGCGGAGGAGCACATGACGGTCTTCATCAGTTACGCACGAGCCGACCAGGCCGCGGCCGAGCAGCTGCGTGCCGATGTGGAGCGTTGCCACCGGGATGCCTGGGTCGACCAGGAGCTGACGGGTGGGCAGTCGTGGTGGCGGGCGATCCTCGACCACATCCGCCGGTGCGACGTCTTCGTCGTGGTGCTCTCGCCCCAGTGGGTCCGCTCGAAGGCATGCGACCTCGAGCTGCGCTACGCCGTGGAGCTCGGGCGGCCGGTATTGCCGGTCATGGTGGCGAAGATCGATCCGCGGCTGGCGCCACCCGCGGTCGCCGACGCGCAGATCGTCAACTTCCTGCAGCGCAGCCCGGAGGCGACGTTCGCGCTGCGGGACGCGCTCGACACGCTGCCGGCCGCGCCGCCGCTCCCGTCGCCACTGCCGCGGGAACCCGCCGCGCCGATCAGCTATCTCCACAATGTCCTCCTCATGCTCAACGCGCCCGCGCTGGAACCAGCCGACCAGCGCACGCTGTGGCAGCAGCTCCGCGCGGTGCTCGAGGAGACCCAGGCGGACGATCGACCGGAGCTGCTCGACCTGGCCCGCAGGTTCCGCCGGCGCCCGGACCTGCTGCCGCAGCTGGGCAGCGAGATCGACGAGCTGCTCGGTTCGCCGGCCGGGCCGCCGGCAGGCCCGTCGGGGTCGAACGCACCGGCCCGGGCGCGGTCGCGCCGAGGCCTGCTCTGGGTGGCGGCGGGGGCGGCCGCCGCGATCGTCGTCGCCGCGTCGGTGTGGATCGCGGTCGCCGGGCAGGACCCGGCCGGGCCGACGACGCCCTCGGACGGAAGCAGGTCGGAGACCCCTCGCAAGGTCACCTTCACGATGCCGAGCCTCGTGTACAGCCGCGGTGACGACGCGGAACTGGCACTCAGGTCGGTCGGCTGGGTCGGGCGCCTGTCCCGCGGCGACATCTCCGTCACCGACCAGCGACTCGACGGCACCATCGTGACGCAGGACCCCCATGCCGGCACGGAGGTGCCCACCGATGTCTCGGTGACCGTGACCATCGGCGTGTTCGGTCGCGGTTAGACATTTGTCATCGCCCACTGCCCACAACGTGATCTGCCGGATGCCGTGGTCCGGCAGCCAGTCTGTATGCGGCGCCGGACCGTCCGGCGCCGGAACGAGGAGAGAAACGTGACCACATCGCGCACCGGCGTCCGCAACACGGTCCAGCGGATGGACAACATCAGCATCGTCGTCGACGACCTCGCGGCCACTGTCGCGTTCTTCGTCGAGCTCGGTCTGGAGCTGGAGGGCGAGGCGACGGTCGAGGGACCGTCGGTGGACCGCATGGTCGGGCTCGAGGATGTCCGGGCCGACATCGCGATGGTGCGGACCCCGGACGGCCACGGCCGCCTCGAGCTGACGAAGTTCCACAATCCGGCGGCGACCACCGCCGAGCCGGACGCCCCGGTGAACACACTGGGCCTGCGCCGCATCATGTTCGCCGTCGACGACATCGACGAGGTCGTCGCCCGCCTGCGCGGCCACGGCGCCGAACTCGTCGGCGAGGTGGCGCAGTACGAGGACAGCTACCGCCTCTGCTACCTCCGCGGCCCGGCGGGCATCCTCATCGCACTGGCCGAACGGCTCGGCTGAAGCGCGGCGACCGCGGCCACGGCCTGGTCGACCTCGTCAGGGGTGTTGTACAGGTAGAAGCTGAGGCGGCAGCTGGCCGGTGGGGTCAGGTCGAGCGCGTGGTGCGCGAGGGTCGCGCAGTGACAGCCTGCGCGTGACTCGACTCCGGCCTGGTTCAGGGCTTCGGCCACGTCTGCGGGGTCGTGGCCGGCGAGGTTGAAGGCGACCAGGGAGGTGCGCCGGGCCGGGTCGCGGGGGCCGTAGACGGTGATGCCGCCGATGGCGTCGAGTCCGTCCAGCGCTCTGCTGGTCAGCTGCTGGTTCCAGGTCGACAGGCGGTGCATCGCGGCGTGCACGGCGACCGGCTCGATGGGTTCGGCCGTGCCGAAGTAGGTCGGGTGTTCGGGGGTCAGCGCCAGGTCGAGCAGGAGGCGTAGCGCCTGCGCGGACACGATCGCGCCGAGGATGTCGGGGGTACCCGCGGCGTACTTCCAGGGCAGGCGGTTGTAGTCGACCCGTTCGGGGAACACGCGCCCCTCGGCGACCATGTCGCCGCCGTACAGGAACGGCAGCGCGGACGCGAGCAGGTGGGGCTTGCCGTACAGCACGCCCACCCCGAACGGGGCGAGCATCTTGTGGAAGGAGAACGCCAGGTAGTCGACGTCGAGGGCCTGGACGTCCACATAGGACCCCGGCACCAGCTGGGCGCCGTCGACCAGCAGGTACGAGCGCCGCTCCCCCGTCGGCTGCGGGTACCCGCTCGCGTCGGCCAGCGCGCGGACGGCGTGCAGCGGGGTCCTGGTGCCGAGGAAGTTCGAGGCTCCGGTGCAGCAGACCAGCTTGGTGCGCGCGTCGATCAGCGACGACAGGTGGTCGAGGTCGAGCTCGCCGGTACCCGGATCGAACCGGGCCAGGCGGTAGTCCACCCGCCGCCCCAGGCGGGGCAGGATCTCCCGGCACATCGCGTACCACGGGACGTAGTTGGAGTTGTGTTCCATCGTCGTCGTCACGACGTTGTCGCCGTCGCGGAACTCGGTGAGCAGCGAGTACATCACCGCGTTGATGGCCTCGGTCGTGTTGCGGTACAACGCGATACCGGTCGCGGCCCGGCGCGCCGATGAACCGGGCGATCGTGTCGTAGGACTCCTCGAACAGCGCGGTCATCTCCTGTGAGGCACTGGACTGTCCGCGGTGCACGTTCTCGTAGCCCGGCGCGAGCGACTGGTACAGCGCCAGCAGCTCTCGTGGCGGCTGGGTGCTCGCCGCGTTGTTCGTGACGATCCGGCCGAGCCGTGGGAACAGGAAGTGCCGGCGAACAGCCTGGACGTCCAGCTGAGCACTACTCGGGCACATTGACCCAGGCCCCGGTCATCGGCGGGCCGATGACGCAGCCGTCGCCGGCGAGGGTCTCGGCCAGCAGCCGGTCGGCCAGCGTGGGCGGGTCCACCTCGGCCTGCGTGGCCACGCCCAGGCGTTCCATCAGCGGGACCGCCGCGGCGATCACGTTCGCCCAGCCCCAGGCCGGGGCGTCCGGGCCGCCTTCGGCGTAGGCCTCGACCAGCAGGCGCGGCCCCGGCAGCCCGGCGGTGCGGAACGCGGTGAACAGCGCCGGGCCCATCCGCCGCTCGACCCCCGCCTTCTCCAGCGCGTCCACGAACCACTGGTGCACCTGACCCCACAGCGGCGTCTGCGGGCTGGCCGGCAGGTAGAGCAGGTCGGCCTCGTGCATGCAGACCAGGCCGCCGGGCCGTACCCGGGTCGCGGCCCGGCTGAGCGCGGCCACGGGATCGGGCAGGTACATCAGGAACAGCCGCCCCACGACGGCGTCGAAGCCGCCTTCGACGTCGTCCAGGGTCTGCGCGTCGCCCACGCGGAACTCGACGTGGGTCGCGTCCGTCCGGCGCCGCGCGAGGTCGACCGCGGCGGGGTCCTTCTCGATGCCCACGACCGCGCCGCCCGGCCCGACGAGCTCGGCGGCGAGCCGGGCCACGTTGCCCGCGCCGCTGCCGAGGTCGAGCACGCGCATCCCGGGGCCAGCCCGGCCCGCGTCCAGCAGCCGGCGGGTGAGCGGATCGAAGAGCGCCCCCTGGGCCACCAGGCGTTCGTCTTCGGCCACTCGGTCCGCGAACGGGTAACTCGTCGTCATCTCGGTGCCCCTGTCTGTGCCGTCGTCGTTGCCTTACGGCACAGCGTCGGCGGAGGGGCCCGGGTTGTCGTTGGGCTACAGCGCAGAGACGTTCACATCGCGTGCACACCTGCGGTACTCCGAGGGCGGCAACCCGTGCACGGCTCGGAAGACCCGGCTGAAGTCGGCCGCGCTCGCGAAACCCCACCTGCTCGCGATGGCCGCGACCGGGCGGGAGGCGAGCAGCCGGATCGGAGAGGTCGCGGCGGCAGCCCTCCAGACGTCGCCGCCGGATCCACCCCGACACCGTCAGCCCCTCGTCGTGGAAGAGCTGGTGCAGGGAGCGCAGCGAGACGTGGTGGGCGGCGGCGATCGCGGCCGGTGACAGCTCGGGGTCGCCCAGGTGCTGGTGGATGAAGGCCTGGACGGTGGTGAGCAGGGCATGCCTGCGGCTCTCCGGCGTGCCCCAGTCGTCGACGTCCAGCTCGTGCGCCAGCCGCGTCGCCAGTACCTCGAGCGCGGCGGCCGACAACCGCGCGGCATCCGCCGGGCTGTAGTGATCGATGTTGCGGGCCAGCTGGAGGAGGAACTGCGAGGTCAGGTCGCCCAGGCCGGCGGTGGCCGGAAAGCGCGTGGCAGTGAGCCCGCCGAGCCGGTTGCGCGGCAGCGGCATCATCGACGGCGGGAACATGAAGGTCATCATCTGCAGTCGGCTGCTCCCCGTCGACCCCGCACGCCACCTCGTACGGGCGCCGGGTGTCGTAGACGGCGAACTCGCCCGCCCGGAGGTGGGCCTGCCGGTCGCCCTGGTCCACCACGCAGGAGTTGCCGCCGCGCACCAGCACCATCTTCAGCATGTCGGGGTCGACCTGGGAGATCAGCACCGGGCGTGCGCCGCACCGTGATGGGCATGATGTCCATCACGACCACCTGCATCGCGCCCAGCCCGCTGGCGCGGAACTCCCCCTCGTAGTCAGTGCGATACAAGGCCCGGCACTCCATCGGCACCCACGTCGAAGCCGTCATCCCCTGAACGAAATCGAGTCGGTCCGCCGCGGGCAGCTCATCGACGCGAATCAGCATGCTCATCGCTTCTCCACCCCTGCGAAGGCTCGACCATACGCCGAGCGCCGCAGCTCAGAGACGAGTTCTTGCGCATGGTTTACATCGCCACCGCCGAGCCAAACGTGTTGGGCCACACGAAGAAGATGGTGCTCAAGCCGGGGCGCCGTCTCGCAGCGGCGCCTACCGCTGCGGCAAACGTCGTCGAGTGCTGCTTCCAACGCCCCGAGCAGTTCCGCGCCATCACCACTCGCTATGACAAGACCACCGAGTCCTACCGCGGGTGAGCATGGCGACCGTGGCAGTGGAGGGTCGGCCGTCCTCGCGAACGGCCCACCGCCCGGTCAGCTCCTGAGCTTCGACACCTTCCACAGTGCGGTTCCCGCCCGGCAGATCCGCAGTCCGACGGCCTCCGCCTCGCCGCCGTCGTTGTCCAGGCAGAGACCGGTCACCGTGTTCTTGATGTACTTGTTCGTTGTGGACGACGTCGTCCAGTCGCTGGCATTGACCGTGCAGGACCCGGTGGACACCGACGACGGCCCGGCGGTCAGGCACAGCCCGGTCGCCTTGTTCTTGAACTTTCCGGGCGTGTAGTTGTTCCACTTCTGGTTGTTGTTTCCGTCCTGGCAGACGTGGGTGTACACGTCGCCCGCGGAGTTGGAGTCCAGGCAGCGTTGGGCCCCCACCGCCGCGAACCTGATCCAGAAGAGCGACTCGGCCTTCGGTGTCGCAGTGGCATCCGATTCGGCCTGCGCACCGGCCACCAAGCTCGTCGTCATGTCCTGGTGCGGGGCCGCGGACGACGTGCCCTGCGCTCCGACCACCGCAAGCGTCGCGACCGCCACCGCGGCGACCACCGCGAAAGAAAACCTGAATCGGGATTTCACCACGAAAATCTCCTCCGTGCTTTCCTCACGCCCCCAGCGGGCACGAAAAAAGGCAACCCGAGGTCGCTAACAGACCACTAACACGACGAACGGCGCAGGTCGTCCGCCCGACGCGGTTTGTCAGATCTGCTTCAGGCGCAGGCGTAGCTGGTCGGCCTCGGGGTCCTCCAGCTCCTCGAGGATCGCCAGGGCCCGCGTGTAGTGCGGGCGGGCCGCGGCCGCGTCGTCCACGAGGCGGTAGGCGTCGCCGGTGTCTCGCAGCACTGTGGCGGCGAGGGCTGGCGCGCCGAGTTCGAAGAGCAGGTCGATCGCGCGTTCGTAGCAGGAGATCGACTGGCGGTGGTCGCCGAGGTGGAGGTGGATGTAGCCGAGGCTCTCCCAGGCTTCGGCCTCGCCGAAGCGGTGGTCCAGGACCTGGCTCAGTCGCAGTGAGCGCTCGCAGTAGGTCAGCGCGGTGCGGTGATGTCCTTGTCTGGCGTAGTCCCAACCCACCGCGTTGAGCACGCTGGCCTGACCCACCTCGTGGCCGCACCGCTCGAACAGTTCGAGTGCCTGCTCGTTGTGCCCCAACGCCCGGCCGAAGTCCTCCTGACGCTCGTACGTCCAGCCGAGGTTGACGTGCGTGATCGCCTGGCCCACCAGGTCACCGAGATCGCCGAACAGCTCTACCGCGCGGGTGAAGTGGGTGTGGGCGTCGTCGTAGCGGCGGAGCCGGGTCAGTGCTCGCGCCAGGGCGCCGTGCGCTCGGGCCACCTTGGCGCCGTCGTCGAGGCGCTTCGCGGCGGCTAGTGCGGCGCGTTGTGTCGTCGCCCAGTCGTGCCAGTGGCCCTGGCGGTCGAAGAACGTCGTCAACGCCCACGCCAGCTGCCACACCTGGGTGTCGAGCCCGTGGTCCGCGGCGACCTTGGCGGCAGCCAGCAGCACCGGCCGCTCGGTCGTCAGCCAGGCGAGGGCATGGTGCTGGTCCGGGAGGTCCTCCTCGGTCACGCCGTCGAGCGGCGGGGCCGAGGTGATCGGGGCCCTGCTCGGGTCGAGCCGCCGGTCCGCGACGAACGCGGTGTAGAGGTAGTGGTCGACCACTCGACGTACGGCGTCGTGTCGTTCGGCCTTCGGGTGGGTCTGCGTGGCCTGTTCTCGCGCGTAGGTCCGCAACAGGTCGTGAATCCGGTACCGGTCGACCCCGCATCGGTTGACCAGGTTCGTCCGCTGCAGCTGAACCAGCAACGTCCTCGCCTGCGACGTCGGGATGCCGGCGAGACTCGCGGCTGCCGCGACCGACAGCTCCGCGCCGGGATGCAGGCCGAGCAACCGGAACAACCGGGCGGCCTCGGGTGTGACGGCCCGGTGGGACCAGGAGAAGACCGCGCGAACGTTGGTGACGTAGTCGCCGGTGTCGAGGACACTCAGGGCGTCGCGGGAGTCCTGGAGCTCGCCGGCCAGCGCCGCCAGCGACAGGGACGGGTTCAACGTCGCGCGCGCCGCGACGATGGCCAGTGCCAGCGGCAGGTAGCCGCACGCGCCGGTGATCACCTCGACCGCCCGGGGTTCGATCGTCACGCGTTCCCGGCCGAGCCGGGCCGCGAGCAGCGTGCGGGCCTCCTCCGGGGACAGCACGTCGAGGCGGGTGGGGTGCGCGCCCTCCCCCACGACCAGCCCGGCCAGGTCGTTGCGGCTGGTGACGAGCGTCAGGCAGTCGGGGCTGCTCGGCAGCAGCGGCCGGACCTGATCGGCGTCGCGGGCGTTGTCCAGCAGGATCAGCACCCGCTTGCCCACCAGCAGGCTGCGGAACAACCCGGCCTGTGCGTTGACGGTCGCCGGCATGCGTTCGGGTGGCACGTTGAAGGCGTCGAGGAAGTCACGCAGGACGTCGGCCGGGTCGGCCGCCTCCTCGGCGGGCCCGAACCCGCACAGGTCGACATGCAGCTGCCCGTCCGGAAACCGGTCGGCGACCTGATGGGCCCAGCGCACGGCCAACGTGGTCTTGCCGATCCCCGCGGCGCCGGTGACCAGGTGGATGGGCGCGGACGACGCGCGCCGGCTGTCGGCGAGCAGACCGTTCAGCTCCGCCAGCACGTCGCCGCGCCCGGCGAAGCGATCGATCTTGGCCGGCAGCTGCCGTGGCGTCGTGAGCGGCGCAGCCGGTGGTCCGGCGTCGTGCGCGACGCCCGGAGCGCGGCCGGCCACCAGGTCGGCGTGCGCCTGCCGCAGGTCGGGGCTCGGATCCACGCCGAGCTCGGCGGCGATGCGCGCGCGGATGGTGTCGTAGGCCTCCAGTGCCTCGGCGTGCCGGCCGGCCCGGCCGAGTGCGGCGAGCAGCCGCACCCACAGGGACTCGCGCCACGGATGGCGCGCGGTCAACGAGCCGAGTTCCGCCGTGAGATCGCCGTGCCTGCCGCTCGCCAGGTCCAGATCGATCCGCCGCTCGAGCCCGGACAGGTAGCGCTCCTCCAGCCGCGGCGCCTGATGCACCCGCAACCACTCCGAGTCGACCCCGTCGAACGGGTCACCACGCCACAGGTCGAGCGCCGCGGCCAGCGACGCCCGCTCCGCGGCGACGTCAGGTTGCTGCGCCGCGTCGTCGAGCAGCCGGACGAACCGCAACGCGTCGACGTGCTCGGGGTCGATCCGCAGCGCGAAGCCCGTGCCACCGCTGTCGACCCGGACGCCGGCGAGCGCGGTCCGCAGGCGTCCGGCGTAGGTCTGCAAGCTGCGCCGGGCGTTGTCCGGCAGCCGCTCGCCCCACACCGCGGCGGCGAGATCGTCCACCGACACGGGCTTGCCGGCAGACATCGCCAGCACGACGAGCACCGACCGCAGGCGTCCGGCGCTGACCCGGACGTGCCGGTCGCCGGCGAGTACTTCGAAGGACCCCAGCACGCGAATGGTCAGACTCTGCAACCCCGCCCCCCAGCGCACGACTACCGAGAACGGTAGTGGCGCCACCGGAGGCGGACCACCGGATAACCCGACGCGCTGGTGAAGTCGTCCGATTTACTCGGTGTTCGCCGCCACGGAGTCGCGGTTCAACGTGACCCGGCACAGGTGGATCCCGCCGACCGCGAGTGCGAGCAGGGCGGCCGCGCTGAGAAAGCCCCACCGGGTGTGGACATGGTCGGCGAGGACACCGGCGATGGTCGCTCCCGCGGCACTGCCGAGATTGTTCGCGGTGTTCACCCAGGTGCTCGCCTCGGTGCGGTGATGCTCGGCGGCCAGCGCGTCCGCGGCGACGTAGGACACGACGAACAGGGGCGCGATGGTCAGCCCCGCGACCGCGAGAACCACCCCGAGCACCAGCAGGTTCGCCGTCAGCGCCGCGACGAGCATGCCGCACGCCAGCGGCACGATCAGGCCGGCGAACTGGGCTGACCGGCGTGCCGAATGCGTACGCCTGCCCCACAGAAACCCACCCAGTACGCTGCCCAGACCGATTGCCGCCTCGACATAGCCCGCCGCACCGATCCGGCCCTGCGCGGCCGCCGTCGCCGCCACGCTCGTGTAGGTCAGGCTCAGCCCGACCGCCGTCGCGAAGACCGCCGCGACCACCACACGCAACCCCGGATCGGCCAGCGGACCGACGTCGAACGTCGACGCGCGACCGCCGTCCGGCGCCTCGGTGCGTTCCGTGGCCGGCGGCGCCTGCACCATTCCCCACGCCCCGACGACGAGCAGCACGGCGACCGAGAACAGCGCGACCCGCGGAGCCCACACCGTCATCAGCACACCGACGAGCAGGGGCCCGGCCAGGTACAGCGCCTCCTCGCAGATCGAGTCGAGCGCGTAGGCCCGCTCGGTGAGCGTGCTGCCCCGGGTGATCCGCCGCCACGTCGACCGCATCGCCGGACCGAGCGGCGGCGCGGACACTCCCGCCAGCACGGCACATCCCACCGACAGCACCGCGTTCACGTCCGGCATCGCGGCGATCAGCGCGAGGGGCAGCGCTGCCCCGGCGGCGAGGATCGGCACCACCAGCCGCTGCCCCCGCCGGTCGATCAGCCTCGCCTTCACCGGCAACAGCAGCGAGGCCAACCCGTACGCCGCGACGGCCACTCCGGCCACGGTGAACGACCCGGTCGCCGCCTGCACCGTGAACAGCAGTGACAACGGCAGCAACGCATAGGCGAACCGCCCGACCAGCGCGGGGAAGAACGTGCGCAGCGCATGCGGCAGCCGCAGAACAGCACGGTAACCGCCCGAATCGTCGGACACCGAAAGCCCCCAATCGCAATGAATACCGTCAGCACCTTACGGAACCGAGAGCGGTGACCGCGAGCCGGCTACGGACCTTTTGCTTGCCATACCAGCGATGCCGGCGCTGACGTGCCGATAAGACGCGTGACACAGGTATGACACACATCTGACGCAACTCCACGTTTTCATTCCGTCAGCGCATGCGCTAACAGGGGGAAATCCGGAAATAGGAGGAGATGAGTCATGGCCTCGAAGGAATACGAGAAGGCGCCAGACGAGATCGAGTCGGTCAAGGACGCGCTGTCCACGACGATCGACCAGGAGCTCGAGATCCTCGGCTGGCCGCGTTGCCTGTCGGCCGTGCCGGCCGACGTGCTGGACCTGATCTAGCACCTGAGTAGCCGCGTCGCGGGCGGAAGGCAGCCGGTCGTCCGCCCGCGACGCGTTACGAGCCGACAGGAGCTCCCGGTGAAGAACGTACTGAAGGACCCGAACATCTCGGTGGTCGACGAGTTCCTCGACGAGGCCGAGTTCGACCAGTTCACCAACGCCGTCCAGTTCACCGACTACAGCCCGCTGCACGCCACATCGTGGGTCAAGGCCTACGGCGTGCCGTCGGGCGTGGTCCTGCAGAGCGAGCTCGTCGTCCGCGGTCGCCGCGAGGTCACCCCGCCGACCCTGGGGCACGTGGGACGCCTGGTCGACGGGCTGGCCGAGGCGGATTCGCCGCTGGCCGGCCTGTTCGCGGACGGCACCACGGCGGCAGACCACTACATCACCGGACGGGTCGTCCTGTTCGGCCGCGGCGCGGGCCTTCGCTGGCACGCCGACGCGAGCGAACAGATCGGTGCCTACATCTTCTACTGCCACCCGACCTGGCACACCGCCTGGGGCGGCGAGCTCATGATCATGGACGGCCTGTCGGAGCTCGGCCAGGGGCTCTCGGCCAAGGAGACGGCCACCTTCCGCAAGACGGCGGACGACCGGCAGGGCGCCGTGGTGGGACCCGACTTCCACCGGGACGGCGCCGAGCGTCGCCGGCTCGACGTCGGCACCGGCCGCTTCCTCATGGCGAAGCCGAACCGACTGGTTGTCCTGAACGGCACGGCGGAACACCGGGTCGCACCGGTCACCGACGCCGCCGGAGACCAGGTCCGCTGCGCGGTGACCGGCTTCGTCGTCCGCAGGCACGCCCGATGACGACGCCGGGCATGGACGACGAGGTGTTCCGTTTCGCGATGGTCGACGAGGCGGAGGCGCTGTACCGGGACGGCTACCGCGCGGCCGTGCGGGCGATCGGCGGATCCGCGGAGCTGAGGCAGCGACTGGAGCGGGCTCGCGGGCGCGCCGCCGCGAGCCTGTCGCTGAGCGAGTCGATGCGGCGCGTCTACCGCGAACAGGTCGCGCACAGCGAGGATCTGTTGCGGCAGGCCGAGTTCGACCAGCTGCAGCGCCACGGCGGCCTGCCGGTGCCTCTCGTCCGGCAGGACTGGTTCGGGACCGTGGCGCTCGCCGGCACTCCCCTGTCGGTGCTGTCGACGCTGCTCGACCCGGACTCGCCGCAGACCGCTCTGGTGCTGGCGGCCGTCCAGGAGACCCCGGACCTCACGGCTCATCTGGACGCGGTCGACGGCCGGCTGCGGATCTTCGTCCCGAACACGCCGACGCTCGGCGCGCTCGTCGCGACCCTGCACGAGGTCGGGCACTTCGTCTACGAGGTCCGCAGTGGACGGATCAGCCACCTGCCGTTCTGGCACTACGTGGAGTCCGAGGCGGCGGCGATGTCCTACTGCGCCGCCGAGGTCGGCAGGTACCTGGCCGCCCACGGGCCGGACCCGGCGGCGCTGACCGGCAGGTGGGTCGCCTACCAACGGGCCGAGATTCTGCTCAACCACTACTTCTTCCTCGAGGAGGCCACCCTGTTGGGATTCCGGTCCGGCCCACTGCCGACCATGTCGATGACCTACCTGCGGGACAACTGGATGAAATCGGTGGGGTACCAGGTCGTCTATGCCGTGGCATCGAGGATCGCCACCGAGCGCGGGACGCCGGTGTTCGCCGGAGAGGGCCGGGACCGATGACCGCGGCCGCCGAACCGCAGGATCGCCTGGCCGCTCGCCTATACCAGCGGATCGAGGACATGCCACCGGTGTTCCGCACGAAGTCGGGCGCGTGGGTGGTGTCCGGCCATCCCGAGGCGTTGCAGGTGCTGACCTCGCGGACGGCCACGAGTGACGACCGGGCGGCCCTGCCTCGTCACCGGTCCAGCTGGGACGACCTGGCGCGGCGGTTCTTCATCTTCGCCGACGGTGCCGACCATGCCCGGCTGCGCCGGCTGGTCGGCCACGCCTTCACCAGCCGGAGGTTGTCGGCCGTGTCGGACATGGTCGGCCGGATCGTCCACGACGAGCTGGACCGCGTGCGCCGCACGGACTCGGGAGAGCTTCGCGTCGAGGTGATGTCGACGCTGGCGTTCCCGGTCGCCAGCCGCATGATCGCCGACCTGCTCGGGCTGCCCGCGTCGGCGGCCGGGCGGCTCGCGGCGTGGGGACACGCGCTGTCCGGCGGGCTGGCCGGCACCGCCGGCACCACGCGTTTCGACCGTGCGGCCGACGAGATCCAGCAGTTCCTCCTCGAGCAGACGCGCCACCCGGAACCGGGCAGCCTGCTGGAAGAACTCCAGGAAGAGCACGACAAGGACCGGCTCAGCACCGACGAGGTCGTCGCGACCGCGGCGCTGCTGCTCGTCGCCGGCTTCGAGACGAGCGCGAACTTCTTCGGGAACCTCCTGCTGGGCCTGCTCTGGCACCGCGAGCGTTACGCCGAGCTCGTCCGGTGTGCCGACCTCACCACGTCGGCGGTCGAGGAGCTGCTGCGCCTGTTCACCCCGGCACACATCGTCTTCCGCAAGGTCGTGGCACCGTGCCCGGCCGGCGACGAGCTGCTGGCGGCCGGCTCCCGGGTCGCGGTGCTGCTGCGCGCGTGCAACCGGGATCCGCGCGTGTTCGCCGACCCGGCGGCCTACGACCCGCGACGGCAGCCCAACCCGCACCTGACGTTCTCCCACGGCGTCCACTACTGCCTGGGTGCCGGGCTCGCGCGCCTGGAGGCCGCCGCGATGCTGCGCGCGCTGGCCGACTTCGCCCCGGACCTGCACCTCGCCGACCGCGACGGGGCCAGGTGGGAGTCGCGGCTGCTCGGCCGCGGCCTGAGCCGGCTGGACGTGGTGCTCGCATGACCCCGCTCGCGCACCTTCCCTTTGACAGCACGCGTTCCGTCTCCCGGATCGGGCTCGGCGGCGGCCGGTTCTGCGGCGCCGACGCCTTCGGCCCCCCGGCCCGCCCGGACCGGTGCGCCGAGACGATCCGTGCCGCGCTGGACGGCGGTGTGTCCCTGATCGACACGGCGGACTCGTACGGACCCGGATGGTCGGAGACCGTCATCGGCCGGGCGCTGCGAGAAAAGCGGCCGCGCCCGATCGTCGCCACCAAGGTCGGCATGCGCCGGGACGCGACCGGCAACTGGATCGTCGACGTTGACCCGATCCGGCTCAGGACCGCGGCCGAGCAGAGCCTTCGGCGGCTCGGCGTGGAGGTCGTCGACCTGATGCAGCTGCATTCGCCGAGCACCCGGGTTCGTCTCGAGGACTCCCTGGGCGCCCTCCACGACCTGCGCACCGCGGGACTCGTGCGGCACGTCGGCGTGTGCAACGTGTCCGCGGCACAGCTGCGGCTCGCGATGACGACCGGTCCGATCAGGACAGTGCAGAACCAGCTCAACCTGGCCTCGCTCACCGCGGCCGATCTGGAGACTCTCGCGCTCTGCGAGGCGGAGGGAATCCTCTACCTCGCATACCAACCACTCGCCGACGGACTGCTGCTGACCGACGAGCGCATCCGCTCGATCGCCGCGGAACTGTCCGTACCCGCCTCCCAGCTCCTCCTTCGCGTCCTGCTGCGGCTGTCCGAGTCGGTTGTCGCCATTCCGGGCACGTGCGATCCCGCGCACGCCCGCGTGAACGCCACCGCGCTCGACGCCGACCTCCACGGACGCGACCTGCGGATCGCCGACCGTCTCGTCGAGCGCGCCCGCCAACGGGAGACCCCAACCGAAAGTGCCGCCCATGCCACCTCATGAGACGACCACCCGGCACGGCGACGCGCCACTGGTCAGTACCGGCACGCCCCACCAGCAGCTCACCCAGGCAGCACCCTTTCACCTCCAAGAGGAGCTGTACCGGCGCTGCTGTCGCATGCTCGATGCGGAGGCGCATCCGTCGCTGGTGTCCGTACCCGGCGCACGGGCGCTGTCGGTCCGAGCACCGGTGCGGCGACCCGACGGCCGCTTCATGGCCAGGCGCGAGTTCTTCCACCTGCATCCGTCCTACGACGGCTCCATGCACGTGTGCCTTCCGTTGTCCTCCGCCCGCCGTGCGATGGCCAACGGCTGGGCGGACTTCCATCCACTCGCCGGCAAGCTCCTGCCGCCCGGCACCGTCCTGTTCTACGGCCCGCGCGACGAGGTCGAGCTGGAGACGTGCTGGTCGGTGGTCCAGCAGGCATTCGCCCACGCCCGAGGTGACTTCGATGACCAGCTCTCCTGACGACGTACTCGGCACGATCTGCGTGCTCGGGGCCGGCGCCATGGGTTCGGCGTTCGGCCGCGCGGTCGCCGCCACCGGGCGCCAGGTGATCCTCACGGCACGAGATCTCGGCCGCGCCGCGGAGGTCGCCCGCACCATGGGCGCCGGCGTGTCGGTGCTGCCGGCCCGGGACGCACTGGCGCGGGCGGGCTGCGTCGTACTCGCCGTCCCCTACCCCGCCGCCCTGCGGCTCGCCCGCGGGTTTCCCGCCTTCGCCGAGGACAAGGTCGTGCTCGACCTGACCAATCCGCTGACCACCCTGCACGACGGGCTGGTGACCGGCCCGGACACGTGCGCCGCCGTGGAACTTGCCCGCGCGGTGCCGTACGCACCACTGGTGAAGGCGTTCAACACGCTGACGCCGTCCGAGCTGCGCACACCGCGGGACTGCGGACAACCGGTCCTCGTCGCCGGCGACGAGCAGACGTCGAAGACCGCCGTGCTCCGGCTGGCCGAGCGGATGGGTTTCGTCGCCATGGACGCCGGGCCACTCGTGTACGCGCGGCACCTGGAGGGCCTGGTGTTGCTCAACCGGATCGTCGCTGCCCGCAACGACGTCACCGTCCGGATGGCACCGGCCGGCATCGAAGAGAACCAAACGCGAAAGGCGGCAGTGGGATGAGTCTGATCAGGCTGGTCGGCATCGGGATGTTGCCGCAGCGAGACCTGACCGTGGGGGGCCTGGCAGCACTGCGGGCGAGCAAGGTCGTGCTGTACAGCAGCTTCCCCCACCTGCGTCCCTGGCTCGACTCCCTGGGACTGGCCCGGATGGAGGACATCTGCGACCGGTACGTGGACGGTGGCCGCGACACCGACAACTACTCGGCGATCGTCCAGGCCGTCGTCGACGCGGCACGCGCCGACGGCGACGTGGCCTATCTCGTCCCGGGGCACCCGAACCTCGGCGTCACCGCGACGCAGCGGCTGCTGTCCGTCGCCGCCGACGACGACGGCCTCGACGTCGAGGTGATCCCCGGAGTGTCCAGTATCGACACGGTCACCATGGACCTCTCGCTCGACCTCCTCGAGCGGTCCTGCATGGTCGTCGACAGCAACCGGCTACTGCTGCTGCGTTACCAGCTCGACCCCAGGATCGGCGTGCTGATCTACCACGCGTCGGCGGTCGGCACCTCGCGCACCGACTACCGCGAGCCGTGGACGACCAACCGGATCGAGCTCCTGCAGCGGTACCTGTGCGACACCTTCGGGCCCGACCACGAGTACCGCGCGGTGGTGTCCCAGTCCGCACCGAGCGCACCGCCCCGGGTGTCCCGCGGGCGGCTCGGTGGGCTGGCGGACGCGGTGCGGACCATCGACTACGGCACCACGCTGTACGTGCCGCCGCTGGTGCGCCGTGGCGTGGACGAGGAGTTCCTCGGGCTGCTCCTCGGCAAGGAGCCGTCGGGGGCGACGACATGACCACGCCGGCCACCACCGGCCGCCGTCAGTCCACTTCGGACAGTGCGCCGTTCCAGGTCCAGCACCACGCGACGATGATGGGTGATCGCCACCGCCTCGCCGCGTACCGGGCGGCGCTGACGGCATGCGTTCGCAACGGCGACTGCGTCGTGGACGCGGGAACCGGAACCGCCATCCTCGCGAGCTATGCCGCGATGCTCACCAGTGGCCCGGTGTACGGCGTCGAGTACTTCGCCGCGGCCGCGGCGCTCGCCGAACGGATGGTGCGGGCCGCCGGACTCGCCAACGTGACGATCCTCAACGAGAACACCTTCCGCACGACGATCACACCGCCGCCGGACGTGCTCGTCACCGAGACCGTCGGCGCGCTCGGTCCGGAGGAGAACATCGTCGAGCTCACCCACGACTTCGTGCGCCGGCACCCCACCGTGCGCCACGTCCTGCCCGCGAGCCTGGCGGTGCTGGCCGTGCCGGTCCGGTCGGCCGTCGCCGACCACGTGGTCGACCGTTTCCTCAGCGGGTTCGTCTCGGCCTCGCACGGCGAGTTCTCCTACGACGCCGTCGCGGACGAGTTGCGCCACCACGCCGGCCGTCACCTGTTCACCACGGACCTGTCGGGCTCGACCGTGGCCGGCGAGGAAACCGAGCTCGTGCGCTACGAACTGGGTCGCAGCGAGACCTCGTCCTTCGAGGCGACGGTGCGGGTCGACCCGTCCGAGGCGAACGCGGTGCACCTGTTCTTCCGCTGTGCCCTCACCGACGAGATCGCCATCGAGTCACACCTGTCCGCACCACCGACACACTGGCGGCACTCCTTCGTCTGGGTGCCGCCCGGTCTCGACACGCTGCGGGTCCGCTACGAGGCGGCGACCCGGCGGTTCACGTTCGACTGGCCCGACAACGAAGGCAGGTGAAGCAATGCGGATCCCCGTGTCCATTCTCGACCAGTCTCCCGTCGTCGAGGGCGCCACGCCGTCCGACGCGCTGGCGGCGACGGTCGCGCTGGCCCAGCGTGCCGACGAGCTGGGCATCCGGCGTTACTGGGTCGCCGAGCACCACTCGATACCGAGCTACGCGGGCAGCGCACCCGAGGTCCTGGTCGCGACCCTGCTGGCGAGGACGCACGACATCAGAATCGGGTCCGGCGGGGTTCTCCTGCCCCGGCGCGACCCCGAGAAGGTGGCCGAGTCGTTCCGGGTCCTCACCGGACTGTTCGGGCCGCGGGTCGACCTCGGCATCGGCCGGTCACGCGCATCGGCCGAACTGTTCGACCGGCAGATCGACGAGCTGCGGCGCCAGCTCGGCATGGACGGGGCCGGCGACGAGCAGGTCATGCCGTCGGGCACGCCGGCACCACAGATGTGGCTGCTCGGCAACGGACCCACCGTCGTGTCCACCGCCACGCGAACCGGCACCGCCTTCTGCTTCGGTCATTTCATCAACCCGGCCGGCAGCGTCGAGGTGCTCAGGACCTACCGGCACACCTACGCCGACCGCACGCACCCGTCACCCCCGGCTTGCGCCCTGGCCGTCAACGTGATCGTGGCCGACCTCGACGAGCGCGCGCGGGCACTGGCCGACGCCTACCTTCTCTTCCGCAGCAGGCGAGACCTGGGCCAGGATGCCGTCCTCCCGTCGGCCGCCACGGTCCGCGCACACCGCTGGACGAGTGCGGAGCAGGAGCGGGCGGCGATACACCGTTCCGCCTTGTTCGCGGGCACGCCCGACCAGCTCGCGCCCCGGCTGCGTTCGCTGGTCACCGAACACGGCGTCGACGAGCTCGTGGTGAACACGCTGACGCACGAGTACGACGACCGGCAGCGCTCGTACGAGCTGCTCGCCGACGTCGTCGCCGAGCGGTACGCCGGCGAGGGGCTGGTCAACCGGTTGTCACTGACCTGAGCACCCGTTCCCGCAGCAGCTCGTACTGTGCACGGCAGCGCTTCGGCGGCCCGTCCGGGCGCACGACGACTCGCTGCTCGGCGATGACCTCGTCGGGTCCGAACTGTTCCCTGGTCAGGTCGATCTCGAGGCCGCCGCCGAAGCGGTTCCAGTAGTGCACGCCGGTCCGCTCCCCCGCGACCCGGACCTCGCCGAGCATCAGGTCACCGCCGAACAGGTCGTGCAGCACCAGCGCGGTCACCCCGCACTGGCCGCGCGCCGGGTTGTCCGGCCGCCAGTCCGCGACGTCGGCCGGATCGCAGGTGTCCACACCCCAACCCGTTCGCATCGCATGTTGCACCTCGGCAAGCGTCCATCCGGTCATGCCGACAGTCTGCCGGGCCCCCCTGACTGAATGGCTACGCTGAGCCCCGGCCGTCCGTGGGTGGACTTCGGCCAGGTTGGGGGACACGTGGAGGGGCTGCGCCCGGAAGATCCGGACCGCGTCGGCGGCTACTGGCTGCTCGGCAGGCTCGGCGAGGGCGGCATGGGTGTGGTGTACCTCGGCCGCTCCCCCGGCGGACGCGCCGTCGCGGTCAAGGTCATCCGGGAACGCTTCGCCGCCGACCCGCGGTACCGGGCCCGGTTCCGCCGCGAGGCGGCCGCGGCGGCACAGGTCACCAGCACGGTCACCGCGCCCGTGCTCGACGCCGACCCGGACGCGAGCGCGCCCTGGCTGGTCACCGCCTACCTGGTCGGGGTGACGCTGCGCGAGGCCGTCGACGGGCACGGGCCGCTGCCGCCCGACGCGGTGCGCGTCGTGGCCACCGGGCTCGGCGAGGCGCTGGCCGAGATCCACCGGATCGGCATGACCCACCGCGACATCAAGCCCAGCAACCTCATGCTCACCGTCGACGGTCCGCGGCTCATCGACTTCGGCATCGCCCGGCCGCAGGACGCCACCGCGATCACCCTCGTGGGCTCGGTCATCGGCACCCCCGGGTTCATGGCGCCCGAGCAGGCTCGCGGGGAACCGGTCGGCCCGGCGGCCGACGTGTTCGCCGCGGGCGCCATCCTCGCCTACGCCGCCACCGGCCAGGCCCCCTTCGGCGCGGGCGACGCCGCGACGATCCTCGGCCGCATGGAACAGGTCCAGGCCGACCTGACAGGCATCGCCGATCTCCCCGTGCAGCAGGTGGTCGCCGCGTGCCTGGCGCCTCGGCCCGCCGACCGGCCCGGCGCCGCCGCGCTGCTCGACCTGACCGCGATGGGCGAGCGCGGCCGGGACTGGCTGCCCGCCTCGGTGCTCGAGGAGATCGACCGGCGGGGCGCCACCGACCCCGCCGCGTTCCCCGACCCGCGGCCGACGTCGGCGGAGGTGATGGCCGAGGCCACCGCCGAATCCGTGGCGGCCCGGCCCGGCCCGCGCAGGCGCACCCTGCTCATCGCCGGTGGCGCGGCGGCTGCCGCCGCCGCGGCCATCGCCGGGGTGGCACTGTTCCGCGACAAGGACGAGCCCAGGTCCGCATCCACACCGCCGGCCACCGCACCACCGCCGACCACGACGTCCACTCCCCCGCCGACCGCGACCCGCCGCTGGCGCACCAAGGTCAGCGACTACTACCCGGACGTGTACACCGCGGGCGGCGTCGTCGTGGCGATCGGCCAGGACGACCGGATGCACGCGATCGACCCGGGCAGCGGGAAGGTCCGGTGGACCGTGCCGACCACGCTCATCGGCAAGGTCGACAACGGCCGCGTGTTCGCGGCCGAGAACACCAACCCGGTGCTGCGCGCGTACGCCCCCCGCACCGGGGCCGTCCGGTGGTCCTACCAGCCGCCGTTCTCCGAGGTCGTCGTCCAGCTGGTCGACACGGGCTCGGTCACCTGCTTCGGCTTCGACACGCTGCGCGCGCTGGACTCCGCGAGCGGGGCCGGCCGCTGGACCGCGACCGTGGCGGCGCAGAGCGGCCTGGCCGCCCGCGGCGGCATCGTCGTCGGCGCGTCGGACACCGCGCTCACCGCGGTGGCCGCCGACACCGGCCGGACGCGGTGGACCTACCGCATCGATGCGCCGTTCTACCTCGCGGTGGGTGATCGCGCGGTGTTCGCGACCGACCGCGACGGGACGTTGCACGCCGTCGCGCGTTCGAGCGGCAAGTCGTTGTGGCGGAACGCGGGGATGCTGGTGGCCTGCACGCCGGTGCCCGTCGGTGACGTGGTCTACCTCGGCGGCGGGCGGGGCGAGGTGATCGCGCTGGACGCCGCGACCGGTGCGCGGAAGTGGTCACGCGAGTACGGCCGCGACTGCGTGGTCGGCCACGCCGACGGCCTGCTGCACGTGTCCCTGGGCGACGCGGTCCACGTGCTCGACGCCACCGACGGCAGCATCCGGTGGACCTACGAAGCCGACGTCAACCGGAAGACGCCGCCGAGCACGCTGGGCGGCGTGGTGTACGTCGGCACGCGCGACGGCGCGGTCGAAGCGCTCACGCCACCGGGAGGTGCGCGTGCGGGCTCTTGAACGGCACGACCCGAGGACCATCGGCCGCTACCGCGTGCTGGCCAGGATCAGTGCGGGCGGCCTGGCCATGGTCTACTTCGGACGGTCAGGGAGCGGGCGGGCGGTGGCGCTCAAGGCGGTGCACACCGACTTCGCCGCCGACCCCGCCTACCGCGACCGGTTCCGTCGCGAGGTCACCGCGGCCCGGGCCGTCGGCGGGCGCTACAGCCCCGGCGTGCTCGACGCCGACCCCGATGCCGCCGTGCCGTGGCTGGCCATGGAGTACCTCCCGTCGGTCACGCTGCGCGAGGCGGCCCCGCTGCCCTCACCCGTGGTGTGGACGGTCGCGGCGGGGCTGGTCGAGGCGCTGGCGTCGGTCCACCAGGCGGGCGTGGCGCACCTGGATCTCAAGCCCGCCAACGTACTGCTCACCGGCGACGGCCTGCGGCTGACCGACTTCGGCATCGCTGCCGCGCTGCGCGACGGGGTGGCCCACCTCGGCGACGTGCCCGCCGGGTCGCCGGGCTACCTGGCACCCGAGCAGGCGGTGGGCGGCTGGGTCAGCGCCGCCAGCGACGTGTTCGCCCTCGGCGCCACCCTGTCGTTCGCCCTCACCGGCAACCCGCGCGACGCCGACGTCGGCGACGAACGGCTGCGCGCGCTCATCGAACCCTGCCTGCGCAGCGATCCGGCCGAACGCCCGCGGCTCGCGGACCTGGCCCCCGCGCTGGCGGAGTTCGCCGGCGCGCCCCTGCCCGCCGCCGTGACCGCCGAGATCGCCACCCGCGCCCGCGTGGCGAAGAACCCGCCCGCCGACCCGCTCGACGGGCAGGCGCCCCGCCGGGTCGGCAGGCGCGCCCTGCTGCTCGGTGCCGGCGCGCTGGCCGTCGGCGGCGGTGTGGCGGCCGCGCTGATCGCCACCCGCCCGCAGGACGGCGCCGCCCAGCCCGGCACCACCACACGACCTACCCCGCCGTCCGAGGCGCCGACGACCTCCCCCGCGCCCGAGCCACGGATGCTGGAGTTCTACGCGTTCGGCGACGCGCAGCTGAAGGTTCTCACCGTGACCATCAACGGCGACACGGTGACGCGGCGGAACGTGAAGCTGCCCTACCGCAGGCTGGTGGAGATCCCCGAATGGCCGCAACGCACCACGTACCGGATCGTTTATCACCACGGCAAGGGCCAGTTCACGTACAAGATGATCGCGGACGGCCAGGAGTACGCCAGCGGAGGCAGCTCGAGCACTGGCGGTGACGTCAGCCCCGATCCCGTCGAAGGCACCATCTAGGAAGGCATCGTGACCCTGCAGGTGAGCAGATCCAGCAAAGTCCGCCTGCTGCCCAGGGAGGTCGGCAGCCTGGCTGCCACCGTTCCCCCGGGCGCGCCCGGCACGCTGTTCGCGCTCGGCGGCAACGGCGGCCTGAGCGTCGACCCCGACGCGAACTTCCCGGTCGTCTTCGGCCGCAACGAACCCGACGTGCATGTCTGCGTCGGCGCTGGCGACCACCACGTCAGCAGGCAGCACGGCACCATCACCCGTCAGTACGCCCAGTGGGTGCTGCACAACCTGGGCAAGCTGCCCATCCGCCTGCCCGGCGGCCGCCTCGTGCTGCGGGGTGACGTCGCCGAGCTGCCCGCCGGGTACACCCCGCTGTTCATCATCGCCCCCGACCAGGAGCACCTGCTCGAAGTCCGGGTCGCCGCGCACCGCCCGCCGACGCCGCCGGCCGGCGTCGCCGCGGAAACCCGCTCCCGGGCGGTCTGGACGCTGTCAGCCACCGAACGTCTGGTGCTGGTCTGCCTGGCGCAGCGCTACCTGCTCGGCGACGCCATGCCCCAGCCCCTGGCGTGGGAACAGCTCGCGGACGAGCTGCGCGAGCTCCACCCGCAGGACAAGTGGACCTGGCGCAAGGCGGCCCACATCGTCGCCGGCGTCCGCAAACGGCTCAGCACCACCGTTTCCGGCCTGCTCGAACACGAGATCCCGCCGCCGGTCGGCAACGCCCTCAACCACAACCTGATCATGGAACTCATCACCACGACCACCATCAGCCGCGCCGACCTCGCCCTGCTCGGCGACTAAACGCCTTTCGGCGTCACGGGCATGGTTGTCCGGGGCCGGGTTGCCGGTTGATCTTCAGCGTCACCGTCGACCCGAGCGGTGCCGTGGTGCCGCCGACGGGCGTCTGACGTTGCACGTAGGGAGGCCCGCAGTCGACGAACCCGGGCGAGGTCTGCGCGACGAAGCCGGCGGCCTCGACCGCGGCGATCGCGGGGCTGGCGTCCCACCACGTCACGTCCGGCACGACGCCGTCCGATTGCGATGTCGCCGCCGACCAGGAAGACCCAGAAGCTGGAGCCTGCGCCGCGGATGCCGTCCCGCCCGGCGCCAACAACAGCAGTAGCGCCCCGACGAGAAACACCCAGCCCAACGCTCGCCGGCGGAATCTTCCACGCATCGTGTCCTCCTCAACAATTGATCGGCCAAAAGATTCCGTTCTGCGGTAGCCATAAGCAAGGCTGCCGCCAGGAAACCACTCACATGGACGATTCGTATTGCTGATGCTCACGATGTCAATCATGCGCACATGACGCCGGGAGAGACTCGTGGCGAGCGCGGTGTTTCTAGTCCGCCACGTGGGCCGTGCTCTCCAGCCAGTGCCGGGCCAGCTCGACGTCGCCGTCGATGGTGACGTCGTCGGCCGGCCCGCCGGTCAGGGGACGCCGGCGGGTCATGACGAGCAGCAGCGACTTCGCCGGACCGCGGAGGGTCACGTCGGCCGTGCCGTGGCGGGGCTGCCAGCGCACACCGTCGGGGTGGCGTTCGATGTGCCACTCGCCGGCGTCGCCGAGGCTGGGCTCGTCGGTGGCGTGCCAGTGCAGGGTCTCGCTCGCACCACGCATCGCGGCCGCGGACTCCGGACGCTGGGCCGCCCAGGTCGGCGAGCTGAGCATGGTCAGGTGGTTGGTGATGAGACCGGCGGCGATGTCGGCGTCGAGGTCGTGGTCGCGGCCGGCGGCCGCGGCCGCGTCGAAGCCGTGGACGACCGCCTCGTTGAGCAGGCTGTGCAGCCAGAACTGCGCACCGGTCCGGTCATCTGCGGCGGCGTTGAACACGGCGGCTTCGAGTGCCGCGTCGGAGCAGGCCGCGGCCGCGCGGGCGGCGGAGTCGGACAGCCACGCCGGCCAGGCCTGGGGCTCGGCGGGCAGCTCGGCCATCTCGGTGGGCAGCTCGGTCGGGTCGGTGATGCGACGTTCGATGATCTCGGCCACCCAGTGCTGGGTCTGACCGACGTGCTCGACCAGGTTGGTCACGGTCCAGCCCGTGCAGGTCGGCACCGGAGCCTCATGCCCCGCGGCACTGGCGCTTTTCGCCAGCTGCTCCGTGTGGTCCTGCAGTGCCTGCCGGCAGCGTTCCGCGCTCAGCTCGGGACTCATGTGGTTCTTCCTTCCCCCATCAGCTCGGGTTCACTACTCACCCGATCCGAGAACCTACACGAAGCTCACCGGCCGACCGGGTATCCAAACCGGACCACAATCGACAGTGACGATCCCTCGAGGTCGCGAAACCTAGTCGATGATGAACCAGTCGTCGCCGCGGTATTCCAGGGTGTAGTCGCCGAGATCGGAGCTGGTGAACGGGGTGGCCGCCCGTACGGCCGAGGCCGGTATCTCGACCCGGGCGCCGCCGGTGACCTTCGCCGGGTCGACCGTCGCGTCGCGCAACGCCGCCTGCTGCGCCGCGGAGACCATGCCGTGCATCTGCGCCATGGTGGTCTCGCACGGGCCGAAACCTTCGTCCTCGGCCTGTTTCGCGGCCGGTCCGGCGATCTCGCAGAGGGAGGCGATGTCGCCGGAACCCAGTGCGTGCAAGAACTTCTCCATCCGCTGGATGGCACCCGCGGTCGTGTGCGGTGTCGTGCCGGCCGTCGCGGAGGTGGTGGTGGGAGTCGTCGTGGTGGTCTTGGGCTTCGGACAGGGCTTGTCTGTGGTGAACACCTCGTCCCGCATGTTCTTCGACGGGTTCGGCCCGACCGGTCCGGTCATGAAGTCCGCGGGAATCACGCCGGTGCCGGGAAGCGAGATGTCGTGTCCCTTCTTGCCCCAGCCGCCTCGGTAACGCCACCACTCCTGCGCCTCGACGTCCCGGATGGAGCGCCAGGTCTCCCACTTGGCGCCGTCACTGGTGTGGTCGTCGATCGGCACGAACTTCGCTGGGTTGTCGTAGTCGCCCGGCTTCGGGTACGAACCGTGCGCGCCCGCGGCGACGTACACCTGCGGGCGCCCGTCCGGGCCGATGACGTCCTGCCAGTTCTCGCTGCACCGGTTTTCGTGCTGCGAGTACACCACCCGCTGCGGCCGGTCGTCCGCGTCGGTGACGACGGAGATGCGTTCCCAGTCGCCTTCGTGATCCCCGAGCCCGCCCTCCACGGGGAAGTCGTTGTACGGGTAGAAGAACCAGTAGACGTAGCCCTTGAGGCCGGCGTGCGAATCGTCGCCCGGCACGAACTGCACGTTCACCGGGGCGGCGGCGCTGCCCTGGCCGTAGAGGTTCTCGTCGTGCGGGGTGAGCACGAAACCCTCGGCGCCGAGATCGGGGTTGTCGTAGGGACGGGTCTGCTGCGTGCTGTCGTAGGTGGGGCCGGTCGCCCGGCACCCGGTGATCCGCCGGCTGGTCATCCGCGCGTGGTAGTTGCCCTGTGCGAGGTCCCGCGCCACCGGGTGCTCGGCGACGGTCTTGTCGCGGCACGCGTCGTCGTGCACCCAGACCAGCGACGAGTTCGCGAGGTACACGTCGGTGTCCATCGGCGGGTTGTGCTCGGTGTCGGCCAGGTGCACCAGCGGGGCGAACGACGCCGCCAACGCCGCCGGACCCGACGCGGCCGAAGTGGCCGAAGTGGTGGCGCCGATGGTGCTCGGCGGTGCGGCCGCGTCCGGATCGTCGCGGCACGCGGCCAACGACAATGCCGTGCACGCGGCGAGCATGACCAGGACAGTGGCGCGGTTCATCGAGGCCACGTCAGTTCCGCGGCTCTTTCGGGGTCGGTATCGCCACGCACGGGAAGTCCGGTCCGAACATGTAGGTGTCCTTTGTGGGCGCACACAGTTCGAAGCCCCCCGGCGCGTCGACGTCGTCCGGAACGCTGAACGCCAGCACGCCGATCATGGTCTGCCCGCGTTCGAGGTCGGTTCCCCCGATCTCGACGTCCTGCCATTCCTGGTCGCGCCATTCGCCGTCGGCGACCTCTTCGAGCTGGGTCGTCGGATAGGCGGGATACGTACAGTTCTGGAAGGACTCGACGGCTCCCGGCTTGCAGTCGTCGGCGTTCTTCTTGGCACGCACCATCGGCCCGCGCAGCGTCACGTCCGGCACACCGCGGTCATCGAGCTCCGGCGTCACCGCGACGTACACCGTGAGGTAGTGCCTCCCCGCCTCCGCGGGAACGCTCGCGAGCTCCGGCGTCCACTGCGTGTCCACCGCCTTCATCCGCGAGCCGACCGGGTTGCCGTCGTTGAAGATCAGCTCAGGCCCGGGAAAGTCGCCGAACTTGGTGTGCTTCGCCACGGGCGCGGCGGGCTCCTGCCCGGAGTCTCCGGTGGCAGGCTGGTCGTCACCCGAGCATCCGGTGCACAGCACCAGCACCCCGGCAGCAACAATGGACAGCAGACGAGCAGACATGCAAGGCCCCCCGATTAACCCCAGTCTACAAACTGGGCGACATCATAAACTGGCGTGAGTCAGAGGGTCAAACGCGCGCGTCGGCGCGGCGGTCGGCCGCGGTTGGCGGGGAGCGCCGCCAGGCAGAGAGCGACATGACGGCCAACACGGCGAGCATGGCCAGGCCGACCCAGGCCAGGCCGTCGAGCCACGCTTCGGCGGCGAGGCCGGCGAAGTAGATGACCGCCGTCGTGCTCACCGACCAGAGGATGGCGCTGACGGTGATCGCGGCGATGAACCGTCCGGCGGGTATGCCGAGGGCGCCCGCCAGCGGTGCGACCACCATGCGCAGGAGCGCGGAGAAGCAGCTGGCGATGACGAGCCAGGTGCCCCACCTCCCGAACAGTGCCTCGGTGGCGGTGAGGCGGCGCGGCGTGAGCATGCGGGGGAACCTGCGCGCCAGCCGGTCGAGGACGGGTCGTCCGCCGCGACTGCCGAGCCGGTGGCCCAGTGCCGCGCCGACGAGAACGCCGGCCACCGCGGTGACACACACCAGCCACGGCTCGACCGATCCCCGGACCGCCAGCAGCCCCGCCGTGGTCAGGGCGATGCCGCCCGGCATGGGCAGGCACACGAACTGCCCGACGAGAACCAGGAAGAGGACGAGGTAGACGGCGGCGGGCGGTACGGCTGACAGCCATTGCTGCACGGTGCGCTCCCGGGTCGGCGTTGCGTCGGTTCACCCGCCGGCGAGCCGGTTGATGTCACCGCTGTCCAGTACCCGCTTGCCTGATCCATCCAATGTGGACACAGCGATCATCGCCCGCCCGATGGCGTCGGTCGACGTGGTGCTGTTCGGCAGGACCTTCCTCAGCACCGGGTACAGCCAGGAGGTCGCGGCGTAGACCATGCGGACCCGCCGGACGCGGGGGCGGGCACCGTTCATCGGCTTGATGTACCCGGGCCGGAAGACGTAGGTCCGGAATGGATAGTCGAGCAGAGCGTTCTCCGCGCGACCCTTCACCCTGGTCCACATGACCCGGCTCTGCTCCGTGCTGTCGGCGCTCGCGCCGGACACGTAGACGTTGGTCAACGTCCGGTTGAGCGGCAGGAGGGCGTCGGCGGCCGCGAGTGCGAAATCGAGCGTCACCCGGCGGTACGCGGCCTCGTCCAGGCCCGCCGAAGGCACCCCGATGCAGAAGTAGCACGCGTCGACGTGACCGAGGCGGCCGGCCAGCGGCCGGAGGTCGGCGAAGTCGTCGTGGCGCTGAACCGTCAGCTTCGGGTGGGTGACGTCCAGTTCACCCCGGCAGATCGCCGTCACCCGGGTCACGGTCTCGTCTCGCAGGCACGCGTGCAGCACTCCCCGGCCGACGAGGCCGGTGGCGCCGAGGATGACGACGTTCATGCGAGGTTCCGTCCGCCGTTTCATTAGCCGTTCGGCTAACGAAACCAATGTAGCACGCATCGCCGACCCGGCGGCTGGGTTAGCATCCCGGCATGTCGCCTACCCGGGCCGAACAGGCGGAACGGACGAGAAAGACCGTGCTGGAAACAGCACATCGGCTGTTCACCGAACACGGGTTCGACGCGACATCGCTGCAGCTGATCGCCGACACCATGGGCGTGACGAAGGCCAACGTCTACTACTACTTCCGCACCAAGATCGAGATTCTGGAAGCCCTCCTGGCGGGCAGCGTCACCGCCCTCACCACGATGCTCGACGAGGCCGGCCGGATCGACGACCGGCAGGCCCGCACCGAGTTCCTGGTCGACGGCTTCGTCGACCAGGTCGTGCGAGCCCACCGCACCATCGCCCCGATGAACCGCGCGGACCCCATCATCCGCAGGCACGAGGGAATCAGCCGGCAACTCGACGAACTGTCGGAGCGCGGCCTGCGTCTACTGTTCGGCAACACGCCCACGCTCGATCAGCAGGCCGCCTACGCCATGGTCGGCGACCTCGGCCCCGCCACCCGCAGCCTGACCCACCTACCCGACGACGAGATGCGCGCCGTCCTCCGGCGCCTCTGCCTGCGCGTGATCGACGTCTGAACCGTTACCGGTCTACCTGGCCGCGAAGGTCCACACCGCGCGCGGCCCCGGGCCGACGACAAGCGTCGACCTGCCGATCCGTTCCTCGTGCCGGTACCCCACCGGCTGGTTGAGCGACATCCGGACCTGCCGGAGGCCGACCTGGTCGAGCGGGACGGCGTCGAACCGGATCGTGGTACCGCCACGCGAGGCGACCGCCCCGCCGCCAGGCGCCTGACGGACGGCGAAGCCACCTGCGCGCAGCAGCGGCACCGTCGCGGCGAGATCGCGCTCGGTCACGGCAAGACGGATGCTGGTCACGTTCCGCATCAGGTGGTCGCGGTAGTCGTCGGACAGGTACCGCTCCCGGCCCACGTCACCAGGGCGGCTGGGCGCCTCGGTGTTGCTGCGCGGGTCGGCGAAATACTCCGGGCGGTACTCCATCCCCCATGCACCGAACGCGTCGTACTCCGCGGCGGTGAAGACCGCGTCGAACCACGGCACCGGCACGCCGTCGCCGAAGTCCCGAGTCTGCTGGAACTCGACCGGCTCGATCCCCTGCTCCCGCAGCCGCCCGAGCACGGTCGCCAGGTCTCCGGCCCGCTCGGTCGACACCCCCATTCCCCCCGACCCCAGGTTGGCGTCCTGCCCGGGCAGATCACCGACCCCGAACAACTCGAGGTAGGTCTCGCGGCCCATCAGGTAGCGCCCGGTCCACGTCTGGCCCCCCGCACCGGTCGTGGTGCGAACCTGGAAGTTGGCGAACTCCCGGAGATAGGCGGAGCCCTCGATCGCGTCCGCGGTCTCCCGGTCGAGCACCCCGTACGCGTGGTTGAAGAACAACAACTGCCGACCGTTCGACGAACCGGCCCCCTCGGCTCCCGCCGTCCCCCAGCCACCCACGGCCACCCCAACGGCAACCGCGAAAACCATGATCAGTCGTACCATCCGGCGTCTCAGCATGCGGCGAGCGTAGGACAGAAAGTCCCGCACTGACACCGTGTTCCGGAGCACCCGGCCAGAGGTTGGCGGGGGATGGGCTGTTCGGGAGGCGGGACCAGCTCAGCCGCCACCTGGGCTCGGCGGCGAACACCGGAAACCAATGCCGGACATGTCCGAAGTGGACGAACAAGGCGCGATCAGCTCGACGTCCTTGTGGCCCCGCGACGCCGGGCGAGCACGGTGAACAATCACCCGACTGGATCTGTCGCATTCCCGACGCGGCTGGGTAGCGTCCATTGCTTGTCCCATCTGGGGGACACGAACACACTGGGGAATCAGAGACTGGGGACAAATGTGAAACGACTACACCTGCGCGCCGCAATCATGGTGCTGGCGCTCTTCGGCATCCTGCTCGGCGCCACGCAGGCGTCCGCAGCGCCAGCAGGGCCCGTCAATGCCAACGGGACGGTCACCCGCATGACGCTGGTGCCGGCCAACGGAAGGGTCAGCTGCTACGGCTACTACGGCACATTCAAGCCCGGCACCTATGTCATGGTCGTCGACTGGGTGACAAGCAGCGACGAGTGCTTCGGCATCACGACCGACCGCAGGATCTGGCACACCTGGCCCGGGTCTGGCGGCTGGACGGTATTGCCCGGCAACGGCCACGCCGACCTCATCCACACCGAGATCGTCGAACTGACCAACGGAAACCGGGGAGTCTCGGTCTTCGCACAGTCCAACTCCACCTACTGGTGCCAGAACTACTATCCCAGCATCGGTTGGACCGGCGATTGGTACCTGTGCTGACTACGCCGTAGCCCGGGAGTCAGGCACCCCGGCGTAGTCGGTAAGCACGACGCCGTTGATCGCGCGTTCGATCAGCCCCGTCAACGCCTCCATGTCGGGTTCCGGGCTCGGCTCGGCGTCCGGCTGGGGGATGCCGCGGCTCTGCACGTGCAGCCGGCCGATCTCCTGGTTGGCCTCGACGTACGAACGCATCCGCGCCTCGTAGCCGGTGAACCCGGCCTCGGGGTTCCAGCCGGCGGCGGCCAGCTCGCCGGCCAGCAGGTAGGCGCCGACCAGGGCCAGCCCGGTGCCCCCGCCGGACATCGGCGACGAGCTGAATGCCGCGTCGCCGATCAGTCCCACCCGTCCGCTCGACCAACGGTCCATCACCACCTGGGCGACCTGGTCGAGGTAGAAGTCCGGGGTGTCGTCCAGGTGCGCGAGGATGCGCGGGGTCAGCCAGCCCAGGCCGGCCATCCGCTCACGCAGCAGGCCCTTCTGCGCCTCGACGTCGCGGTAGTCGACATCGAAGTCGGCCGAGGGGAAGGAGAACATGGCCATCGCCCGGGCGGCGTCCTGGATCGGCCGCAGGAAGGCCGAGCGCCCGGACTCCTGGTCCTGGTACTCGATCAACCACCGATCCAGCCCGAACTCGTTGGGCACGCTGTAGAACGCCAGCACGAGCCCGAGGTGCCGGACGAACCGCTCGCGCGGCCCGAAGACCATCGCGCGCAGCGCCGAGTGCAGCCCGTCGGCCCCGACCACCAGGTCGAAGCGCCGCCGGTCGCCGCTCGCGAAGGTCACGTCGACCCCGTCCGGGTCCTGGGTGAGCTCGGCGATCCGGTTGCCGAAGACGTATTCGACACTGTCGCGGGTGTCGTCGTGGAGTACCTGGGACAGGTCGCCACGCAGGATCTCGATGTCCGCGATGAACCCGTCGCCGCCGTCGTCGTCGGCGCGGTAGGTCTCCAGCACGTTCCCGTCGACGTCCACGGTGTGCGCGCCGGCGGTCTCGGTGCGGGCCGCGCGCACCGCCGCGTCCAGCCCCATCCGCCGGATGACCTCCTTGGCCACCCCGCGCGCGTCCACCGCCTGACCGCCGGGACGCAACCCGGGAGCCCGCTCCACCACGGTCACCTCGGCTCCCCGCCGGTGCAACCAATGAGCCAGCGCGGGCCCCGCGATGCTCGCCCCGGCCACCAACACCCTGCTTCCGCTCACCGCGGCCCCCATTCGCCCATCCGGATGACTGTCCGGAGTGTACGGCGATCCACGCGACCGGACCGCCGACCACCATCGCCCAGGTCGGTGACCACTTTTGGCGATCCGGATGTCGACCTAAGTCCAATGCGCGGGACCGGGACGGTTCGGTTAACTCGGAAGCAGACAGCAGCCGATCCGTCCGAAGGAGACTCACATGACCGGCAACGGGCGCCCTGGCGTCTCGATGTTCGTGGCCCTCGTCCTGCTGGTGGTGGGAGCCGCCGTCATCGTCCTGAACCTCGACGGGCACCCGATCGGCGTGATCGGTGGGGCCGTCACAGCACTCGTGGGGGTCGGCTTCTTCGTCCGCGGCGTCGCGACACGCAGGACGACACCCGAGGGGCGCCGCCGCTTCTTCATCTCCTGACGCGGGTCCAGGGCAGCCGGAACGCGGCGGCGGCTTCGTCGAGATCGACGAGTGCACTCAGTGCTCGCTCGAGGTCACCGATCGCTTCGGCCGGGTGGCTCTGCACGTGGGGGGAGAACGGTGCGACGTTGAGCGCAGTGATGTCGTGCCATGCCGCCGGTACGTCCGCCGGGTCGGGACGGACGACGACGGGTGGGGCGCCCACGAAGCCGTGGTGCGTGGTGCGGGCGGAGATCGTGTCGGCCACCAGTTCGCCGAGGACGCCGAGAACCGGGCGTTCGGCCGCGATGGTCACCCGCAGCCGGAACGCTCGGTCGGTGTACCGCCGCACGGCGTCCGACATCAGGTCGGCCGCGGCGGCGGCGAACTCGTCCGGCGGTCGCGGCGCGCGCCAGCCCGCGGTGGGTGACGGACCGTGCGTGGCGAGGCGAGCGAGTTCCGCGGTCTGGGCGGCGAGGTGCATACGCAGTCCACGCCCGACCTCAAGTGGCGCCAGCCCCACCGACAGCATGGCGTGATACGGCAACGCCACCAGTTCCGACCACAGGTCGTCCCAGGGCTGCCGCTGGTTGTACAACGGAGTCACCGCGGTCAGCCAGGGGCGCAGTGCGTCGTCCCGGGCGGTGCGTTGCACCGTTACCCGCTTGCAAACCTCGGCGATGCCGTTGTGGTGCACGGGGAACGGTTCGAGAATGCGGATGATTTCGGCTTCGTCGGTCACCGGGAAAGCGGCGGCGTGACCGGGCAGCACACACAACCTGTCGCGCAGGGTGGCGGCACGTCGTGCGGCCTCGTCCTCGTCCTCGGCGGCGGCGCGCACGACCAGGTAGCCGTCGAGACACGCGTCGCCGGGCCGCGTGAGGTAGCGCATCTCCATGGTGGCCTCGGTCCCGGCCTCGGCCGCGGCCGCCCAGCACGAACGCAGCCAGGCCGAGTCATCCGGTACGGCTCGCCGGTCAGCATGGACGTGCACGCCGCCCAGCACGTGTCCGGCCTGCACGACGACCTCGGCATGCCCCGAGTGGTCGTTGTGGACGGTGGCCGGTTCCGCCGTCGCCCCGGGCTGTGCCGGGACAGCGGCGTGCCCGGACGACGCGACCTGACTCGCCGCCCATGCCCAGCAGCCATCCGCGTCTCCGGCTACGACCACGCCCGCCCGTGTCACGACCGCGGCGGCGCCGGAGGTGGCGGCCATTCGCGTCCGCCGCCGGGTCGAGGAGCCTTCCGGTACGGCGCGCTCTCGATCTCCGGCATGCCGTTCGGGAAGCCGTAGCTCTCGGCGACATGAACATCCTTGATCGCGAGGTGCAGGGCTTCCCGGCACGCCGCGTGCACTGCCTCGCGCATCGCCTTGACCTGTTCCAGGCGCAGAATCGAGCGGATGGGGTCGCGGCCGTGCTGCTGTTCGTAGTCGTACTGCCGCACCAGGTCGCGGCCTTTCCGTACTCGCCACATTGTCCAGCCCAGGTACAGACCGGTGCCGTAGCTGAACACGGTGACGTAGACGTAGTAGCAGTCCTGAGCCAGCACCAGCCGGTTTCCTCGTGCCCCGAACTCGGTCAGCGTTCGCCGCTCGACCCGGTGCTGGATCGGCAGTTGCCGATCGCGGAGGGTGCCCGCGATATGGCTGTAGACCGAGTCCGCGGCCGCAGCCCTTCCCACCAGCAACGTGCACCACTCACTGATCGCCTCCCGTCTCTCGCGAGAGAGGAACACGACCCAGTACAAGCCGGACGCGATGAGCGCGAGGAAAGAACGCGCCGACGAATCCGTCCCCGCGATTCATGAAGCTCACGAGAAGGACAGCGAAGAAGATGCCGAAGAACAACTTGACGGAACGGCCCCACGCCGTCCGCACCAGGTCCCGTTCGGCGGCATCCTCGAACAAGAGATCTGTTGGTGAGTGCCGGATGGTCTTAGCAGAGCACGGTCAGCGGATTGTGCAGACGTGTCCGGCAGCGTGGGTCCGCCTACCTCACCGCGCGGAACCGCGAGAATGCCAGTCGCTTGCCGAGTCGACTTGCAGCGGTGGGAACAGCGGGGGCAGGAAGTGGAGCATGAGGGCCGACCACACGAGATGCGTTATCAGTGGAGCCTGGATGCCACCGGTGGCGCGACGTTGGACGCCGAACAGCGTGCCCATGATCGCGGACGCGAGCACCAGCATCGGGTTGCGGGTGGCGGCAGTGGCGAGGACGTAGGTGCCGGTCGAGGTGAGGACCGGGGTCGGGCCGGCGTGCGCGGCGTACAGGGCGCCCCGGAAGAAGACCTCTTCGGCCGCTCCGTTGACCAGCGTCGCCGCCGTGACCGCGAGGGGCGAGCCCTGGTGCGCGTAGGCGAGCACCGAGGTCAGCATCCGGTTCAACGGTGGAATCCGCCTGCACACCAACGCGCAGCCGTAGAACGGGGCGAAGGCGACGACCCCGAGCAGTGCCGGCATCAGCACCGGCCGGCGCAGACGTTCGCCCGGCCCGAACGAACGGCCGAGGTGCAGCGGCCCGGACGCGACACCGCCGGCGGTCCAGGTCGCCGCGGTCGCGGCGGTCAGTGCGTAGAAGCGCGGTGAGCCAGGGCTGGCGGAGAGCGAGGCGCCGAGCAGCCCCGCGCCGGCGACCGCGGTGGTCGCGACCACCCGACGGCGCCGGCGGAACGCGACCGGGGTCTCCCAATGGTCGCGAGGCACCCGGGCCACCAGTGCGCGCAGCAGCCTCATCGCATCGCGTCCTCGCGCGTGTTCCGTGCCCGTTCGGCCAGCGCGGCGAGCACGGCGTCGTCGAAGTTCATCGGTTCGTGTGGGACGACCGCGTCGATGCCGTGATCGCGCACCACGACCTCGGTGTTCATCGAGTCGATCAGCGCACGGCTGGTCTGCGGGTTCACCCCGGCGAACAGTGCGATCCACTGCGCGGACAGCCACGTCACCGGCTCGATCATCGGCACCGGCGCGGTCATCGTCGGCACGGATCGGCCTTCGATCTCCGCGAGCCGGCGCATCATGCCCAGGTAGGAGTACACGTCGGGGCCGCCGATCTCGAACACCCGGCCGGCCGCGTCGTCCGCGTCCAGCACGCGCACCAGGTAGTGCACCACGTCCGCGATGGCGATCGGCTGGCAACGCGTGTGGACCCATCGCGGTACCACCATCAGCGGCAGCCGTTCCACCAGCTTCCGGGTCATCTCCCACGAGACTCCACCGTGCCCGATCACGATGCCGGCCCGCAGCACGGTCACCGGCACACCACCGGTGCCCAACAGGGTCTCCACTTCGCGGCGGCTGTTCAGGTGCTCGGAGAGCCGCTCGTCGTCCGCGCCGAGCCCACCGAGATACACGATCCGCGACAGCCCCGCCTCCCCCGCCGCCGCGGCGAACGCCTTGGCCGCCATGGCATCCCGCTCGGCGAAGCGGCGGTCGTCCAGCGAGTGCACGAGGTAGTACGCCACGGCACACCCGTCCAGCGCGTCGCGCAGCGAGTCGGCGGCCATGACGTCGCCGTACACCGGCTTCCCCGCACCGTCGTACTCGTCCACCCGGCGCGTCATCGCGCGCACGTCGTGACCCGCCGCCGCCAACGCGGCGGTCAACCGCTGTCCCACGAAGCCCGACGCCCCGGTCACCAGCACGCGCATCAGTAGCGCTCCTCGGGCGGCGTCGCCTCGTGCCCTGGCACACCGGCTGAGCGGCGTCGGCGCTTCAGGTCGGCCTCGAACACGTGCGGCATGCCATGGGTCAACGCGCGAACCTTCCGCTCGAGGGTTCGGAAAGGCAGGTAATACGTGTCTTCGTAGCTCTCGATCAACTGGAACGTCCACCGCCCGGGGAGCACGTTGCGGCCGAGCAGTTCACGAGTCAGCAACTCGGCCAGTTCCCCATGGCCGGCGCCGCGGAGGAGCTTGATCGCGCGCTCCAACTTGGCGTCGGCCGAACCCGTCAGCTGATGGAACGCATAGAGGTTCCCTCGGGCGACCTCGACCGTCTCGAGCGCCTCGGTCATCGCGCCCACCGCCTCGACGGTGTCGTCGTCCAACGCTTCGCGCCAACCCCCGCCCGCCAGCCGCGGGTCACCGGCCGAGTCCGCGATGCGTTCAGGGGCACTGTCCCGTGTGTACGTCATGTGGGCGAGTACCCCCACCTCGGCAAACGATGCACGAGCGCTGCACGATGGGGTGAATATTGACCGGATGAGTACGAGTCGCGACGCTCCGCACGAATAGCCACCCAAAACCTTTCCGTCGCCGGAGACCGGAGGTGATCCGCCGCGACATCGAACACACAACGAATTCTGAGTTCCGATGTGGACAGACTCACCGAGAAACAGCCGGCCGAGCAGGCGAATTCGTCCGACCAGCAGCAAGGCGGGCGCAGGTCGTGGAGGTTCCTGGCGTGCAGTCGGTTTCGCACCGGTGCCGATGGTGAACCCGCTACCGGGAGGTAAGCCCCCATGGCCGTGTACAACGAGGAATGGCGCAGGGACAAGGACGAGTTCGTCGCTCACTCGGACGAGCCGCAGCATCCCGCAGGCGATGCAGGTTACAGCCCGCTGGCGCGGCAGTTCGCCGAGTTCAGCAGGCGGCTGCTGACCGCGGGCACGGTGGCCGACGCGCTGTCGCACGTGGCCCGGGCCGCCGCCGACATCCTGTCCGGGGCGGACGTGGTCAGCGTGACTCTGCGGTCCCGTGACGGACGCATGCACACCCCCGTCGAGACCGACCCACTCGGCACCGAGCTGGACGCATTGCAGGACCGTTACCAGGAAGGGCCCTGCTTCGACGCCGCCCACTCCCCCGGCCCCGCATACCGCCATAGTGGCAACCTCGCGAGCGAGTCGGCGTGGCCGCGCTTCGGCCCTGCGGCGACCGAGCTCGGCATCCATTCCGCGCTCTCCACGGCGTTGTTGCCCGAGGGCCGGCCGGCACAGATGACCGGCGCGCTCAACATCTTCTCCCGCACGCCGGGCACGCTCGGCAGCGAAGCGGACCGCGACCGTGCGTTGTTGCTCGCCACGCACTCCGCGCTCGCCGTGTCCGCGACCGAGGCTGTTCGTCTCTCCGAGCTTCGCGAGATGCAGCTGCGCCAGGCGATCGACAGCCGCGACATCATCGGCCAGGCCAAGGGCATCCTCATGCACCGCCGCGGGATCAGCGCCGACGAGGCCTTCGACCTGCTCCGCCGCACCTCGCAGGACCTCAACATCAAGCTCGCGGAGCTCGCCCGCACCATCGCCGACCGGCACACCGACCTCTGACCGCCGGCGTCGTCACGTGACGGCGTCGGCGCCCGTACGGCGCGCCAGGTTCCGGTCTGCCTCGGCTTCCTGCCGGGCGAGGACGGCCGGATCGGTGACGCCCGCGCGGACATAGGCGTGCACGGTTTGGGTGGCGACGCGCGCCCATGAGTAACGTGCCCACGCGCGGTCGCGACCCGCGCCACCCTGTTGCTCGCACAGGGACTTGTGATGCAGCAGCCGCAACAGGGTGGCGGCGAGCTCACGCGGCTTGCGCGGCGTGACATGGGTGCCCGTGATGTTGTCGACGACGGTGTCGGTCAACCCGCCGAGCCGGTTGGCGACGACCGCGACGCCACACGCCATCGCCTCCAGTGCGGGCACGCCGAACATGGGCTCCCACGGACTGCACACCATGAGGTCGGCCGACCGCAGCAGCGCGGGCAGCTCCGCCCGGGGAACCGGCCCGATGATCCGCACCCGGTCCGAGACGCCGAGCGATCGCGCGTAGTCGCGGATCTCCCGCGCGTGCGCACCGCGCTGCGGGCCGCCCACGAGCACCAGCTCGGTGTCCGCCAGCGCGGGCAACGCGGCGATCGGGGTGGCGAACCCGGAGCTCGGGACGAGATCACCGACCGCGACGATCCGGTTCGGCAGCCAGCGTTCGGCCGGAGGGCCGTCCGGGTTGAAGTGGTCGACGTCCACGCCGTAGGGGACCACGGCGATGTTCTGCCGTGGCACGCCGTCGCCGACCAGCTTGCGGACCTGGGCGGAGAAGCTGGCGATGACGTGGTCGGCCGCGTGCGCGGCCGCCAGGTCGGCCTCCGTGTCGTGGTTGCGGACGGCGGCGAGGGCGTCCGCCGCGGCGTGCATGCTGTACACGAACGGCACGTCCAGCTCGCGGCACGCCGCGGCCGCCACCTGCCAGACCGAGCCGGAGTGGGCATGCACGACGTCGGGCCGCGTCGCGCGCAGCGCATCGGACAACGCGGGACGTAGCCGGCCCTGCAGCCGGACCACGCGGAACCCGCGCGGGCTGTCCGCGTCATCCGCCGCTCTGTCGTCCAGGCGCCGCGCGTACACGGTGACCTCGTGGCCGGCGTCGACCAGGGCTTCGGCCAGCGCCATCAAGTGGGGGGTACGCAGCACCGCGTCACGTTCCTGCAGGTGGGCGTGCTCGGCGACCATCGCGATCTTCAGCATGAGTGACTACCTCGGGTCTGGAGACGGACCCGGGACAGGGCGCAATAAGCACGAGCCGACACGTCAACGTGCCGATCCCATCCCGCTCCGATAGGTGAACGACGATGGCGCCGACTGTTTGACGCTGCCAACTGGTGTACCCGATGTTGGCCGAACTAACCCACCGATTCACCCGTTCGGTCTACTGAGAGTTGGGTGGTCGCGTCACACGGGGGTGTGCGGTGCCTTTTCGATGGTTCCGTGCCGGCTGCGGGCGGCGCGTTCTCGCCGACGGTCGAGCAGCCTCATGACCGGAGTCGCGGAGACGCCGTGCAGCACGATCGATCCGATGATCACCAGCGCCACGACTCGCCACAACGAGTCGTGCTCCCCGAACCGCCCGGACTCGAGCGCGTACGCCACGTAGAAGACCGATCCGACGCCACGGACGCCGAACATGGCGATGACGGTGCGTTCCCGCGGACCGGTCTTGCCGCCCGCCAACCCGACGAGGCCCGTGACAGGCCGGACCAGCAGCAGAATGGCGAGCGCGACGAGTACCTCGCGCCAGGTCGTACCCGCGAGCAGGCCGGTCGCGGCCGCCCCACCGAGCAGGAAGATCACCAATACGGTGAGCATGCGCTCGATCTGCTCGACGTACTGGTGCAGCACCCGGTGGTAGCCGTGCGCGCGCTCCCCCGCCCGGATGGTGCAGGCGCAGACGAACACCGCGACGAAGCCGTAGCCGTTCGCGAGCTCGGTGATGCCATAGGTGAGGAACGTCGCAGCGAGGGCCACGAACCCCTCGGCGTGTTCGGCCAGCCGGAACCGTTCCGAAGGCGCGTTGAAGAAGAGCTTGCGCAGCAACCATCCCGTCGTCATGCCGAGCACGAGCCCGATCGACAGCCGCCACAGCACATCCACCGCGATCCAGTGCGGCAGCCAGCCTGCGGGCGCGGCGCCGACCACGCTCACCGCGATCGCCGCGTAGACGAACGGGAACGCGAGGCCGTCGTTCAGGCCGGCCTCCGAGGTCAACGCGAACCGCACCTCGTCCTCGCCCGCATCGGGGTGTTCCGCCGGCTCGGCGACCTGTACCTCGGTGGCGAGCACCGGGTCGGTGGGTGCCAACGCGGCCGCGAGCAGTATCGAGGCGGCCACGCCGAAACCGAGCATCGCCCAGCCGAGCAACCCGACGGCGAGCATGGTCAGCGGCATCGTGACCGCGAGCAACCGCCAGGTCGTCGACCACCGCCGGAGGCCGATGCGGCGATTCAGTGCGAGGCCGGCCCCCATGAGAGAGACGATCACGCACAGTTCGCTGAGATGAAGCGCGGCGGCGCCGTACTCGACGGGGTCGGGATCGGGCAACGGGCCGATGACGCCGAAGGCGACCACCCCGGTTGCGAGGATGACCATCGGCATCGACACCGGGGCCCTGCCCAGAAGTCGCGGCAACAACGCGGCAGCGAGGGTGGCGACGCCGGCCGCCGTGTAGACGATCGCTTCCGGATCCGCCACGCCACCCCGTCCGACAACTCGCCCAGACCATCCCGGCCCGATGAGATACCCGGCGCGAAACCCGGCAAACCTCCGACGCGGGGTGGAACCAGCAGGAGGGCGATGCCTACGGCATCGAGCTGCCGCCGATGCGTCAGTGCAGTGGCCGAAGCGGACTCTTCGGGTGGTCGCGCGGTGCGCGCAGCAGTGGAACGCCGAGGTGATCACCTGCTCGGTGAACATCGTCGTCAACCCCGACGACGGCTTCGGCGCAGCGGCCGAACAGATCGCGCCTACCGGGACGCCGGGGTGGACCTCGTCGTCCTGGGCCTCCCGCACCTGGCCGAACCGGGCATCCGCGGCCTCTCGCCGAGGCACTCGCGCCGCTCGCCTGAGTCCCGCCGAACGACGGTGGCCTGTTCGGCGTTCCCGTTGCGCGAAAAGGCATTTTATGTCCTCCGCGGCAGGCCGATAGCGTCGGATTCATGGAGTGGAGCTTTCAGTCGGCCGACGAGCTCGCGGCAGCGTTGTGTGCCGGTGCGGTGACATCGGTGGAACTGACCGACGAGGCGATCGCCCGTATCGAGCGCGATGACAAGGTGATCAACGCGATCTGCGTGCCGGACTTCGACCGTGCGCGGGCCGCCGCGCACCGTGCCGACCAGGCACGCGCCCGCGGCGAGGACCGGCCGTTGCTCGGCATACCGATCACGGTCAAGGAGTCCTACAACGTCGCCGGGCTGCCCACGACCTGGGGCATGCCGGCGTTCAAGGACTATGTACCGGCCGAGGACGCGGTAGCGGTGTCGCGGCTCGCGGCCGCCGGCGCGGTGGTGCTCGGCAAGACCAATGTCCCATTGGGACTGCAAGACATCCAGACCTTCAACGAGATCTACGGCACCACCAACAACCCGTGGGATCACGGCCGCACGCCGGGTGGGTCCTCCGGTGGATCGGCGGCGGCCTTGGCGTCTGGATTCGGCGCGCTGTCCATCGGCTCCGACATCGGCGGTTCGTTGCGCACTCCCGCGCATTTCTGCGGCGTCTACGCGCACAAGCCGACACTCGGGCTGGCAGCGAACCGCGGCATGGTCCCGCCGTCCGCGCCGGCATTGCCGGTCGACCTCGACCTCGCCGTCGTCGGTCCGATGGCGCGCACCGCCCACGACCTCACGCTCCTGCTCGACGTCATGGCCGGACCGGACCCACTGACGCTCGGCGTGGCACACGACCTGACGCTGCCGCCCGCGCGTCACGAACGGCTCAGCGACTTCCGGGTCCTGGTCCTCGACGAGCATCCGCTCATTCCGACCGGGTCCGCTGTACGGGCGGGCGTGCACCGGGTGGCCGCCGCGCTCGTCGACGGCGGCGCCCGCGTCGAACGGCACACCCCGCTGCTGCCCGACCTGACCGAAGCCGCGACGCTCTACACGCAGTTGCTGTTCTCGGGCACGGGTGCCCGTTTCCCCGCCGAAGCGTACGAGTACCTGCGGACCCGCGCCGCCGGACTGAGCGCGGACGACCAGAGTCTCCACGCGGCGCGGCTGCGCGGCATGGTCTTCAGCCACCGCGACTGGATCGAGGCGAACGACCGACGCGAACTCCACCGCCACGGCTGGCGGCAGCTCTTCGCCGAGTTCGATGCCGTCGCGTGTCCGATCACGCCGACACCCGCGTTCCCGCACGACCACAACCCCGATCTGCTGGCACGCCGGATCGACATCGACGGCGTCGACTACCCGTATCTCGACCAGCTCGTCTGGGCCGGTATGGCCACCATGCCCGGCCTGCCCGCCACCGCCGTACCAGCGGGCCGGTCCCCCGAAGGCCTGCCGGTCGGAGTGCAGCTCATCGGCCCGATGTTCGAGGACCGCACCCCGCTGCGCCTGGCCGAACTGCTCGAGCAGGAGATCGGCGGCTTCCGGACACCGAAGTAGACGTTTGGCCGGTGCGAAGAAGTCGCCCGAAGTGGTGGATCTCGCGCGTTGTTCCGGTCGCGGCCAGGATCGACCAGAGGAGCACTTGGTTCGCCTCCAACACCAGTTGCCCGGTGCAGTGCTCCAGCGCTTCGATCGTCTGGGCGGCGCGAAGGCCGTTGCCTGCCAGGAACACCGCGTCGGTCGAGGCGTCCACATTCCTGGTGACCCAGTCGATCACGTGCTCGGGCCGCACCCGGTCCGGATGCCCGGGAAGTGACGCCGCGGTCGAAATCACGGCGTCGAATGCTCGGGCACGGAAGTACTCCGCGCCGAGCGGGCCCATCTCGTCGGAGAACCACGGCGGATGGACGACAGCGACCCGACGTATGCCGAAGGTCTCCAACGCCTGCGTGACCGCGATCCCGCTGCTCACGACAGGCACCCCCGCCGTCCGCCGCAGGCGTTCGACCAGCTCGGCCTCGGCGGCGGGGCCGATCGCGTACCCGGACGTCGTCGAGGCGTAGGCGATGACGTCGACCGTCGCCTCGCACAGCCGCGCGACGGCCTGTTGCAGGGTTGCGGGACAGGCCAGCCTGCGCAGGTGCGCCGCGGAGACGCCCTCCCGTCGCGACGCGCGCGCAACCGACACCTCGATACCTGTTGGCGCGATTTCCGGAAGCTCGACCTCGGGTCCCGCCGCGACATGCGGTGTCAGCACGCCGACCCTGAGCGTCGCGCTTGGAGTCACCGCTGCACCGGGAAGACGAGGTGGGTGACCCGGTCGCCCTGCACGCATACCGTCGGGTTGCCGAGCAGGACATCTTCTGCGGAGAGTTCGACCGAAGAAGGGTCGGTTGCCCTCACCCATCACTACCGGCACCAGGTCGATGGCCACCTCGTCCAGCAGCCCCAGGTCCAGGCACTGCCTGGCGATGGTCCCGCCGGCCACGGCGACGACCCGGTCGCCGGCGATCTCCTGGGCACGTGCGATCGCGGCCGGCACTCCGTCGGTCACGAAGGAGAACGGCGCGTCGGGGTGCGCGTCGACCCAGTCCGAAGGGACTCGGTGCGTGACCACGACGACGGGGACGTCCAGGGTGTGCCGGCCCTGCCAGCCTCCGGCCACGTCGAACAACGTGCGGCCGCAGACCAACACGCCCAGCGAGGAGACCCATCGGCGCCAGTGCTCCGCGCTCGGTGGGGTGAGGTGGACCTCGAAGTCCGCGGCCGGGGTCGGGATGGCGATCTCGCCGTTCTGCAGCCAGTCGAACAGCCGGCCGATGGTGTTGTCCTGCTTGGCGACGTACCCGTCCAGGGACATGATCGCCTGCGCTTGCACCTTGCCCATCACATTCCTCCTCAGGTCGCGCCGCGGTCGGTAGACCTGCACGACGATGCCGCTGGGGAACGGCGTGGTCTCGACGAGCTCGAGGTGTCGTGACGCCGGCAGTTGGTCGAACAGGGCCTCGCCGCGGCCGAGCAGCAGCGGCTGGACCAGCAGGCGGTACTCGTCGATCAGGTCCGCCGCGGCCAGCGCGCCGGCCAACCGGCTGCCTCCCCAGACGACCACGTCCGCGCCGGGCTGCGCCTTGATGTCGGCGATCTCGGTCGCGAGCTCGCCTCGCGCGACCCGGGTTTCGGGCCAGGTGGCCTCATCGTCGGTGAGTGTCTTGGAGAACACGACCTTCGGGATGTCGTTCATCGGCGGCGCGTAGGGGTCGTCGGACCGCGGCCAGTAGGAGGACATCTCCAGGTAGGTGACGCGGCCCATGAGGTGCGCACCGGCCTTGCTGATCCGGTCCAGCTTCCATCTCTTCAGCTCGGCGCCCTCCGGGATGGCGGCCCCGGGGTGCTCACGGTCGCTGCCGACGAACCCGTCCAGCGACATCGACATGTACAAGATGATGTTTCGCATGGCTTGACGGTCGCAGTCGGTGCGGTCGGCATCAACGCCGGTTCGGGTCACGCATCGTGTAGCGTGAGTTCACGATGGCGGATATCGAGCTGCGAGAACTCACGCTGTTCCTGGTCCTGGCGGAGGAGCTGCACTTCGGGCGTACCGCGGAGCGGCTCGGACTCACCACGTCGCGAGCCAGCCAGACGCTGCGAGCTCTCGAACGCAAGCTCGGTGGCCGGCGGCTGGTCGACCGCACGAGCCGCGTCGTCACCCTGACCGACGCCGGACAAGCCCTCCGCGACGAGCTCGCACCGATCGTGGCCGGCTTGGACAACACGCTCACACGTGCCCGCGCACGGGCCGCCGGCCCCGGGCTGATCCGGATAGGCATTCTCAACGCGGCGTCCGGAAGCCTTGCGCTGAACGCGGCCGTCAAGCTCTACGAGGCGACACACGACGGCGCCGGCGTGCGAATGGTCGCCACCCCCCTCAACGACCGGCTGGGACCGCTTCGCCGACGCGAGGTGGACGTGTCGGTGACCCGGCTGCCCCTCAGCCAACCCGACATCGTGGTGGGTCCCCTGCTCTCCCAAGGTGATCCGCGCGTGGTGATGGTGGCGCACGACCATCCGCTCGCCGGCCGACAGTCGGTGTCGACAGAGGACTTCGCGGACCACCCCGTACGAAGGCCGGCCGACGTACCGGAGCTGGCGGAGGCCAGCTGCCCCACCCACACCCCCAGCGGCCGCCCGATCGTGCCGGCCGACATACCCGTCAACGACATCTCCGAGCTGCTCCTGCTCATCGCCCAGGGACGGCTGGTCCACCCGACGGTCGCCCCTTTCGCCGAGCATTTCCGGCACCCCGGCATCGCGATCATCCCGGTCCGGGACCTACCACCCTCGTCGACGGCGCTGGCCTGGCTGAAGGAGTACCAACTCCCCCACCGGGACACGTTCGTGACCTGCGTCGAACAAGTCGTCAAGTCAGGTGCGGTCACGCCTCCCTGATGATCCCGAACCACGGGGATGTGGCGGTGAGCTGGTCGATCATCGGCTGGCCGACGATCGCGGCGAGGCCGTTGCGGGCGGTGACGACCTCCGCGCGTCCGGCGTTGCCGCCCAACTGCTGCTGGAGCTGCCACGGCGTGCCGATCGGCAGCGGCAGCGGCGGGCCGAACGCGACACGCTGCGGCTGCGGGTGGAACAACAGCCCGTTGCCGAGGTCACGCGCCGGGTCCAGCGAGTAGCCGTGGTCCCCGTTGGCATACCCGACCAGGCCGTTCGCGAACGCCGCCAGGTTGGTGATCATGTTGGCGGAGTTGCAGATGCCGTCGTTCTCGTTGCAGACGTTGCGGACCGCGATGTCGCCGTAGTCCTGTCCGCCGAGCATCGTCACGCCGGGCAGGATCGTCGGCACGTTGGTCTCGATGCCGCCGGCGACGCCACCGATGCCGCCGTCACCGAACGGGCGGCGGGGGTTGCCGTAGAGAACCCCGGAAAGCTGGGCGTGCGGAACGGTGTCGCCCTTGGCGAAGCGTTCGATCACGTCTCCGGCGACGACCGCGCCCTCGGAGTAGCCGGCGAGCACCAGGCGCGAGCCGGGACACGCGGCGTGGTGCTCGCGTACCGCGGCCTCCAGCTTGGCGGTGCCCTCCGCGACCGAGTCGTCGAGCGCCTTGCGGTCGACGATGGGGAAAACTCCCGCGAAGTAGGGCACCCGGATGATCTCCCAACCCGCGGGCGGGCCGGCGTTGAACGCCGAGTTGTTCCAGTTGGCCAGGCTTTCCCCGGCCGTGTACCCGTCCGTCTCGAAGACCGCCGTCGGGGTGCACGCGGCGGCGGTCGCGCCCACATCCCCGACCGCCACGATCGCACCGGCCAGCCCCGCCAGGACCGCGCCGGCCGCCACCGCCGCCCGGCGGACTCGTGACCTTCGTGACGCCATCCCGTACCTCCCGACAGTTTCTGACCGGACATCCCGCATCCATGCGAAGAACTGACGGTACCCGCCGCGCGAGGTTTTGTGAACACTCATGTTCATAGCTGATATCGTTCCCCGCCATGGGACTTCGGCCGGCGGGCAGGCGGGTGCTGATCACCGGCGCCGCGCGGGGAATCGGCGCGGCACTCGCGCGCAGGCTGTACGCGCGCGGCGCTTCGGTCTCGTTGCTGGGACTCGAGGCGGACCTGCTGGCCGGGGTGGCCGCGGACTGCGGCGACGCGCCGTGGCGGGAGTGCGACGTCGCCGATCCCGACGCGGTGCGCGAGTCGGTCGACGCACTCGCCGCGGCCACCGGCGGGCTGGACGTGGCGGTCGCCAATGCCGGGGTGGCCGCGCAGTGGTCGGTGCTGCACGGTGACCTCGCCGTGCTGGAGACGCTCATGCGGGTGAACACGCTCGGGGTGTGCCACACGATCCGGGCCGCGGCACCGCACCTCGTCCGACCCGGCGGCTACGTGCTCGCGATCTCCTCCCTCGCGGCCGCCGTGCACCTGCCTCTGCTGGGTGCGTACAGCGTGTCGAAGGCCGCGGTCGAGGCGCTCGGCAACACCGCCCGGCTCGAACTCTCGCCGACCGGCACCCGGGTGGGCGTCGCGTACTTTGCCGAGCTGGCAACGGACATGACCACCCGTGGCTTCGCCACCGATGCCGCCGCGGCGTTCTTCGGCCCACGCCGCACGCTGCGCGAGCCGACCCCGCTGCCCGTCGCGATCGACGCGCTGGAGCGCGGGATCGCCCGGCGCGCGGCGCGGATCTACGTGCCGCGCTGGGCGGCCGCGGTGGTGGCGTTGCGGCAGCCGGTCCAGTGGGCGCTGGAAGTCGGGCTGCGCGGACCGCGGTTGCGTCGGGCGCTGGCCGTGGCCGCGACCGAGCGAGCGGCGCTCACCACCGCCCAGCCGGGCCGCGACCGGTGAGCGCGCCACGCGTCGCGCCGGGCACCCGGCGCCAGCTCGGCTGGCCGGTGTGGGTGTTCACCCGGCTCGCCGCGATGCGCGCCGGCACCGCACCCCCCGCGCTGTTCACCGTGCTCGGCCGGCACCGCAAGCTCTTCCGGCGGTGGCTGTGGTTTGCCGCCGCGCTCATGCCCGGTGGCCGGTTGCCCCGCCGGGACACCGAGCTCGTCATCCTGCGGGTGGCCGCGCTGCGCGGTTGCGAGTACGAGGCCCGCCACCACACCGGTTTCGCGCGCGCCGCCGGGCTCACCGACGCGCAGCTCGCGCGGCTCGCCGACACCGAAGCCGGACCCGTGGGCTGGTCCGGACGTGACGCGGCGCTGCTGGCCGCGACCGACCGGCTCGTCGTCGACCGCGACCTCGACGACGCGTGCTGGCTGCAGCTGCGCGCGGAGCTCTCCGAAGTGGAGTGCGTCGAGTTCTGCATGCTGGTCACCCACTACGACCTGCTGGCCACGATGCTCACCACGTTGCGCGTCCCGCCGGACGAGCCGCGTTGCCGCTGACCGTCCACACGGGTCGTTGCTAGCCTGCGCCGGTGGCTTCCGACGTTCCCTCGAACCAGCCGCTGCCCCGCGGGCGGCACGGGCTGACGCGGGAACAGGTGCACGACTCCCAGCGGGTGCGGCTACTCCACGGCATGGCGACCGTGGTCGCCGAGCGCGGCTACGCGCGCACCACCGTGGCCGACGTCCTCAAGCAGGCACGCATCTCACGCGACACCTTCTACCAGCAGTTCACCGGCAAGGAGGACTGCTTTCTCGCCGTGCTGGACGGGTCTTCGCGGCTGCTGGCCGAGACCATCGCGGGCACGGTGGCCGAGGCGAACGCGGGTGATCCCGTACTCGACGTGCTCGAGCGGGCGCTCACCACGTACTTCGCGACCCTCGTCGAGAACGAGCCCATGGCCCGCGTGTTCTTCGTCGAGTCGCACGCGGCGGGGCTGCCCGCCCAGCACAAGCGGATCGAGGTTCAGGAACGGTTCGTCACGATGCTGGTCACCGCGCTCGCCGACGCTCCCGAACTGCGCGACGGGCCCGACGTCGCGTTCGCCTGCCGGCTCGTCGTCGGCGGCATCAGCACCCTCGTGGCCGCCGCCCTGATCAAGGACGAGACGGCCTCGCTGCGCGACGCCGCGCCGAAGGTGATCGCCTTCCTCCGCCACGTCGTCGACAGTTGAGGAACCGGGCCGCGGTCGGTCCGCGGCCCGGCTCCTCGCGTGGATATCAGATGCCGCAGTTCGGGGCCGACCAGAACTGGCCGGACCGGTTCGCGACGTGGACATGGTCGTTGTGGTCGGGATAGCCCGGGCCGAGGATCTCGCTGAAGCCGTGGTTACGGGCCTGCTGGGCGATCGCGCAGAAGCCCTGCGCGCCGGCGGCGAGGTCGGCCGCGTCGCCGTACATGTGCCGGCTGTTGGCCGCACCACCCACCGCGCTGTTGCAGGCGACGCTGCGGAACCCGCCGTTGACGCCGATCGGCCGGTCGCCGAGCGCGTGCCGCAACGCCTGCAGCTTCCACATCGTCACCAGCGCGTTGGCGCGAGCCTGGGCCGCGGACACCTTGCCACCGGACCAGTCGCCGTTGCAGCGGTTCAGCTCGGAGTAGGCGAAGTTCACCGGCGTGCAGTCGTCGTCCTGCAGCGCGTAGAGCGTGCTGAACGTCTGCGGACCGGCGACACCGTCGGCGGACAGGCCGTAGGCCTGCTGGAACCGCGTCACAGCGGCCTTCGTGCCGGGACCGAACTGGCCGTCGAGTGCGAGCACCGCGCCGTAGCCCGGGTATCCGGACACGCGGATCTGAAGCTGACGGACGTCCTCACCGGAGGCGCCCTGGGCCAGGCTGCGGGGCCAGGTGTAGCAGCCGTCCGAAGCGTGGACGTCCTCTGTGGCCACCGGTTCGGGCTCCGCCGCGGCGGAGGCGACCGCGACGGTGACGGCCGTGCAGGCGGCCACCAGGCCGGCCAGCACGAGCAGGATGATCTTTCTCATCGGGGGAACACCTTTCGGGGCAGGGGAAAAGGTGTGACGTCCGGAGATTGTCGGGCGGATCGGCGACCGGTCAACAAGTAACGACATATTCCCTTGAAACGGACGAATCCCACCATCCGAATGGTCTAAACCCTTCGGGGGTGGCGCGCCCCCGGGGCGAGGTGCTAGGAGCTCACCCAGCGGGGTCCTGAGTGGACGGACGAGGCCGGCGCGGGTCGGCACGGCCTTCGGCTGAACGGCAGGCGGGACTGCGTGGAACGGCCTATTTCCCGGCGGGGCGGTACGTAATACATTTTCCGGACGTACCCGATCTGTGTCAGTGAGTACCCACTGTTGCAACGGAGGCGCCGTGGCGAACGCGGCCGGTAGGACGTCCACCGTCGTGCACCGGGCACTGGACGGCCGGCGGTACGAACTCGGTGGCACCCTCGACCTCGGACAGCCCTGCACGTCGTCGGTGCGCGTCACCGTGCGCGGCCGGATGCACGAGCTGGTCTCGGGCGTGAGCGGGCTCGCGGAGGAGGTCGCCACCGCGCTGGGCGTGTCCGGGTTCGACGAGGAGCTGCGGTTCGCGGGCGGCACGCTGCTGATCGGCCGCGTCCGCCGGGTCGAGCCGGGTTCGCGGATCACCGAGGACGTCCTGCTCGCCGTGTGGCGCGGCCGGCGGCACTGCCTGATCAGCCACTTCTACGACGCCTCGACCGGCACGGCGGTCCAGGTACTGGACACCCTCGGCATCACCGAGCACGACGAGGGGATGGTCGTGCGGCCCACGGCGGGCAGCGCCGTGGTGGCACCGGCGTCGGTGGTCAAGGAGGTGCCGTCGCTCGGACTGCTGGAGATGACGGTGTCCTCGGCACCGCAGGCGACGCGCCTGCCCGGCTGGAAGGGCAGGGCGACCCGCTCCGGCGAGCTGTTCGCCGACCAGCTGTCCAATGGGGACCCGTACTTCGTGCTCGCGGGCCCGGACACGTGGACCACCGTGGTCCCGCTCGACGGCACCGATCTCGCACAGGTACCCGCACTCGTGGACCAGCTGTCCACCCGGCTGCTCAGTGACCGGTGAGGCGTCGGTGTTCCCGGTCGGCGTCGCGGCCTACGTCGTGCTGTTCGTGCTCGTGATCGCGGTGGCGGAGCGGGTCGTGGCATTCCGTGCGCTGCCCGCTGCCCTGATCGCGCACGGGGTCGTGCCTCGCCACGCGGCCCGGGCGGTCGCTGTCGTGGTGACCGCCGTCGAGGCGGTGCTCGCCGCGCTGCTCCTCGCCGGGCTGGTCGTGTCCGGGCCGTCCTCGTTCGTCCTCGCCGGCGCGGCGGCGTTGTTCGCCGCCTACGGCGGGTACGCCTGGTACGTCACGACGAGCGGTCGCGGCGGCCCGTGCGGCTGCGGGATCGCCGAGGTGCCGATGGGCCCCTGGGTGACCGGCCGCGCGTTCGTGCTCGCCGCACTGGCACTGCTCGGTGCGGCAGTCCCCGGCAAGGTGGCACCGCTGACGGCGTTCGACCCGCGGCTCGTGGCGGTCCTGCTCGCCGCGGCCACGATCGCAATCCTGCTCTGGCGCCTGCCCGCCGCCATGGCCCGACCCGAGGAGGTGGTCCGGTGAGCTTCGAGACCAGCGCGCTGATCGTGACGTGGGTTGCCTTGCTGCTGCTGGCTTTCGTGGTGTCCGGGCTGGTCCGCCAGGTGCACGCGCTGTCGCCCGGCGCGGGCACGCGGCCCGCTCGCGCGGGCCTGCGGGCCGGTGACCGGGCCGACCTCGCCGCGCTAGGCACGGACCCGCCTGCCGTCCTGCTGTTCCTGCGCGCCACGTGCCACACCTGCGTCGAGGCGCTGGCGGAGACGGTCGCGGTGGCGGGAGACCGGATGACCGTGGTCGCGCTCTACGAGGGTCAGGGGCCGGAGCCGGCGCCCGGCGTCGTGGCTCTCGGCAACCAGGGCCACCTGTTCGCCGCCTACGGCGCGCTCGCGACACCGTTCGCGGTGCTGGTCGGCGCGGACGGCCGGATCACCGCCGCTGCCCCGGTCGGCTCGCGAGCGGCCGTCCGGGAACTGCTCGCCCAGGGCCGAGTGAAGGAGTCTCCGTGACCGGCAATGTGCCGACCGGGGTGCCGCCACTGCGTGGCACCGACCCCGGCATGCCCGTGGAGCCGCGTGCCCGCGACCGGAAGCTGCGCTGGACGGGCTGGACACCGACCAGGCGGACGGTGCTGCGCGTGGGCGGCGCGGCCGGGCTCGCCGTACTCGGCAGTGTCTTCCCGTCCGTGCGCCGGGCGGTTGCCGACGGCTACGACATCTACCCCGAGTGCCCGTCCTACGCCGCCGATCACAACTGCTCGCCGGGCTGCGGGCCGAGCACGATCTTCGGCGACGCGTGCGTGACCTCCGGGACGAACACCGGTTTCCACAAGGACGACCAGGTGACGTGGAAGCTGCGGCCCAACCAGTGCCTGTCGGGCAGCTACGACGGCTGGATGTGGCGCTACGACCAGGCGTGCGGGGCGTGCTCGTGCCACATCGAGCGGCGCTGCCACGACGGCTACCGCAAGACCGGGTCGGGCTGGGTCAACTCGATCTGCCGGTGGACCACCGACTGCGGGTGCCCGTCCACGGTGAGCTGGCCCGAGGTCTCCGCCGGCGCGTCCGGCGCACTCGTGACCACGATCCAGTACCTGCTGGGCCACCACGGGTTCCCGACCGATGTGGACGGTGCGTACGGTCCGGCCACGACCCAGGCGGTCCGCGACTTCCAGACCGCGAAGGGGATCCCGGCCAGCGGCGAGGTAGGGGCCGCCTCGTGGCCCTCGCTCGTCGTCACCAGCCGCCAGGGCGCGGCGGGCGACCACGTTCGAGCCGCCCAGACGCGGATCAACAGCTACGGCTACAAGCTCGTCGTGGACGGCATCTTCGGCGCCGGCACGGTCGCCGCGGTCACCGACTTCCAGCGGCACAACAAGCTGACGCCCGACGGCGTCGTCGGCGCGCTCACGTGGCGCACCCTCGCCGGCGGCGCGACGTGAGCCGACCGCCGGCTCACCCGCTGACGCCGCTGGTCCTCGCGCCAGCCGCGGTCGTCCTGGCCCTGAGCGGGTGGGCGGTCGCCGCCTGGGCGGCGCTCGGCGGGTTGGCCGGGTACACCCTGTCCGGTTCGGTGTGAACCCGTAACAGCGCGTTCGCGCTGACCTCGCCAGGTTGGCGGGGACGGACCCGGCAGGGTGTCGCGCTCCTGCTGTTCGCCGCCGGGCTGGTGCTGGGAGCGCTGCTGAGCGCGCTCGTCCTGTTCGCGGTGAGCGGCTTGGCCACCCCGGTGCCGGCGCCCGTGCGGTACGGGGTCGTGGTCGCGCTGGCCGTCGCCGGGGTGCTGCGTGACATCGGCGCCGTACGCTTCCCGCTGCCGCAGAACGCGCGCCAGATCCCGCAGGCGGTACTGACCGGCGACGTGGCCCGGGGCGCGGTGCGGTTCGGGTTCGAGCTGGGCACCGGGGTGCGCACCTATGTCCCGTCCACGGTTCCCTACGTCCTCGCGGTCGCCCTGCTTCTGACCGGGCCCGGCATCGCGACCGCGGTCGCGGCGGGAGCCGGTTTCGGGATCGGACGCGCCCTCACCCCGGCGGCGCGCTACGCCAGCCACGACGCCGCGGTGTGGGACGCCGCGCTGCACGCGTGGCTACGCACCATCAAGGCCACCGGCGGGCTCGCCGTGACCGCCGCACTGGCGATCCTGTTGTTCGTGCAACGCTGACCGGACCACGTCGCCGGTCAGATCAGCACGTCCTTGAAGTACACGCTCGCGTAACGGGTCGAGCTGGACATGCTGGGCCGGGAGGCGAACCCGAAACACAGCCGCAGGTTGCCGCCGACGGTCCGGTAGACCATCATCCCCTCGGGCTCACGGTAGAACAACGTCTTGCCCGCCTTGGTGAGCGAGCGCTGGACGACCTTGCCGGTGTTCATGTCGATGGTGGTGACGTAGGAGTTGATGTCGGCCTGGTCCTCGTGCCCGGTACCGTCCAATGTGTACAGATAGTTGCCGAGCACCGTGTAGCCCTGGAAGGTCACCGACCCGTTGCCCAGCGTGGGCTGTGCGAAGTGTGCGAGGGGGCTGGAGAACTTGCCCGCCGCCGCGTCGGCGAGCGTGAACAGGCTGTAGTGCATGCTGCCGCCCTCGTTGCGCCGCACCAGAAGTCGCTTGTTGTCCGGGTCGGTCGCGCAACTGATCGTCTTGCTGCCGGTGAGGAACTTCTTCACCGACGCCGGGCTGCCACCGTTGACGAACTTGAACCGGGCGAGGGCCGTGCCCCGACCGTCGTCGCTGTGCTCGTTGGAGTCGCACTCCATCCAGATGTAGGACGACGAGCCGACCGGTTCCACTCCGATCGACACACCGTGACCCGCGTTGTCCACGTGCATGTGCCCGGTGGTCTCGCCCTCGATGGACAGTTGGTTGATGCACAGGTCGTCGCCGTCGCTGCCGTTGCGGATCTGGGCGATGTAGAGGCGGCGGTTGACGTTGTCGTAGGCCATGCCCTGCATCGCGTGGTGCGTCTCGTGCAACGAGATGCCGCGGAACCGCTCCGACGACGGCTGCGACAGGTCGAAACGCTTGGACGCTGGCACACTCGCCAGGGCCGGCGAGCCAGGAATGACGAACGTGGCGCCGAGGCCGAGCAGGCCGGCACCGGCCACCTGGAACATCGCGCGACGGGACAGTGGATTCGGCATGACGGCATCCTGCCACGCACTGTGACACGGAACCAGATCTTGTCACAACAGGGCTGGGAAATACTCCGTTCGGCCTGCTGCGCTAGGCCTCGCGGAACAAGAACTCCTCGACAGCGGCCGCGAAGGCGGCCGGGTCGTCCACCCAGGGGAAGTGCCCGGCCCGCGACATGACGGCCACCTCGGCGTCGTCGAGAAGGGCGGCTAGCTCGCGGACGGCCGCGCACGTCGGCCAGATGTCGTACTCCCCCGCCACCAGCAGCACCGGCACGGTCAGCTCCGCGAGCCGCTTCGGCAGCGTGGCGTCCGCGACGAAGCCGGCATAGAAGCCGTCGGTCGCCGGCTGGGCGAACTGAGCGGGCTCGGCGGCGGCCTGCGCCTGGGCCGCGGAGTTCCATTGCCCGTACAGCAACGGCGCCGACAGCCGGCGATACCGCGCCAACTCCTGCGCCGAGTTGGCCTCGGCGTACAGAGCGGTCACCGCATCGGGGTACCACGACTCGTGCGCCCGCCGGGCCAGCACCTCGTCGACGCCGAGGTCGGACTCGATGCCGACGACGCGCAGGGACGGAGCGACCAGCACAAGATGGTCAAGCCGGTGCGGATGCTCTGCCGCGTACAACAGGCAGATCCCGCCGCTGGCCGAGTGCCCGAACAGGTCGATCCGCTCCAGCCCGAGTTCGCGCCGCAGCGCCTCGACGTCCTGGACGAGCCGGTCGACTCGGTAGGTCGCGGGATCCTCCGGAGCCTGCGACGCACCCGTGCCCCGGTTGTCCAACAGGATCAACGTCCGGTGATCGCCGAGATCACCCAACTCACCGAGGTACTCGACGGCCCTGGCCCGGCCCACCGGGAACGCATACCTGTGGCGGCCCGGAGCCGACGGACCGATACGCGAGCTCCGTGCCATCCCAAGACCGAAACGATGCACAAATCCGAGCCTAGCCACAGCCCGTGCATCGCAGTTCGGTCAGACGGGGAAGGTGTAGACCGTCCGGAAGCACGTGCTGTCGTTCGAGTTGGTACAGATGGAGAGGTGTGCGCGCTTCGAGTTGTCCACATTCAGAGGCCCGACATGTGCGCAACCACCCGCCGCGCCGTTCGTGTCATACAACTCTTTGGTATTGCCGTTGACAACGTCGAGAATTGCTCTCGCCGTTCCGTTTTCCCCGGACTCGTCACACACGGTCAAGATGTTGTAGTAGCTGTCGTACTCGGCCACATCGGGACCATTTTGTATGGTAATCCACTCGGAGGCGCTGACTCCAGCTGACGCCGGAGACGCAAACAATACGAGGCCGACAATGGCAGCCATAATTGCAAATACCAACCGCAACGATCGCACTGAATCTCCTTTGTGGTTACGAGAACCGATCAATCGCATCGTGAGGACGAGAGTGTTACACCTGCACCGCATACAGCACAAGAAATAGTTCAGCGAGCGCAGTCAGCGGCCAGTCGCAGCGTGGCGGCCTGCGCGGTGAGGTGGTCTCGTTCCGCGGTGCTCGGCGCGAGGGTGGCCGCGGCGGCGTAGGCCGTGGCGGCGTCGGCGTGCCGGCCGAGGCGGCGCAGCAGGTCGGCGCGGGTGGCGTGAAAGGCGTGGTAGCCGGGCAGGTCCAGGCGCTCGACGAGGTCCAGGGCGGCCCGCGGCCCGTGCACCTCGCCGACCGCGATGGCCCGGTTCAGCGCGACGACCGGCGTCGGTGTCAGGGTCAGGAACTGGTCGTACAGCGTGAGGATCTGGCGCCAGTCGGTGTCGGCCACCGAGGCGGCGTCGGTGTGGACGGCGTTGATCGCGGCCTGCAGCTGGTAGGGCCCGGGCTGGTCGCGACGCAGGCAGGCCCGCACCAGCTGATGTCCTTCCGCGATCAGCGTGTGGTCCCATGTGGACCGGTCCTGGTCGCGGAGCAGCACCAGCGCGCCGTCCGCGGTGGTGCGGGCGCGGATGCGGGACTCGGTGAGCAGCAGCAGCGCGAGCAGCCCGGTCGCCTCGGGCTCGTCGGGCAGCAGGGCCGTGAGAATGCGCGCCAGGCGGATCGCCTCGGCACGCAGCCCATCCGCGGCGGAGTCCGCGGCGGGGGCGGCGCCGGCGTTGTAGATCAGGTAGAGCACGGCGAGCACCGCCCGCAACCGGTCCGGTAGCTCCTCGGCACGCGGCACCCGGTACGGGATCCGGGCGAGCCTGATCTTGCGCTTGGCCCGCACCAGACCGCTGCGCCATCGCCGGCTCGGCCACCAGGAACGCGCGGGCCACCTCCTCGGTGCGCAGCCCGCCCAGCAGCCGCAACGTCAGCCCGACCCGCGCCTCCGGAGCCAGCGCCGGGTGACAGCACGTGAAGATCAGCCGAAGCCTGTCATCGGGCACCGACCCCACCTCCCCCGGCTCGGCCGGGTGCTCGAGCACCGCGAGCTCACCGAGCAGCGCGTGGCCACGGGTGTCGCGACGCAGCCGGTCCATCGCACAGCGCCGCGCCGTCGTGGTGATCCAGCCGCCGGGGTTGGGCGGCAGGCCATCGCGCGGCCAGACGCGAAGCGCGACCGCGAACGCGTCCTGGACGGCGTCCTCGGCCAGGTCGATCTGCCCGAAGAACCGGATCAGGGCGGCCACCGACCGGCCGGACTCCTCACGGAACACCCGGCCGATCGCGGCCTGCCCGACCGTCACGCGCTGGTGTCCCAGAAGGGACGCACCTCGATCGGCCTGCCGACGATCGCCGACGTCCTCGACGCCCAGCCCAGCGCGCCGTCCAGATCGTCGGCCTCGACGATGTAGAAGCCGGCCAGGTGCTCCTTCGACTCCACGAACGGACCGTCCATGGTCAACGCCTCGCCCGCGGACGCGTTCACCACCGTCGCCACGTCGGGCTCGGTCAGCCGACCGGAGAACAGCCAGGCGCCGGTCTCCTTCATCTCCTGCTCCATCGCCATCATCTGCTGGCCATTCTCGGGCGTCATCGGCGCGCCACCGGAACCGTCGACCGGGGTGTGCAGGGACAACAGGTACTGGGCCATCGCAACGCTCCTCCTCCAGGCAGGAACCTCCCACCTACCTCACTACGAACGACGATCGCCCACATCGACACCCACCGCCAGATCACGTCACGGAATCGCCCCGTATTCAGGTCAACCGCGGTAGTACTCACCGAGCGTGGTGAAGGCGGCCTTGGGTTCCCAGGGCATGTCCGGGTAGGTGTCACCGTTACGGTCTTCGAGAACCTTGACGATGCCGAGGCTGGCCAGGTCGAGGTCGTGGCGTGGATCGTCGGGGCGATGCGGGAAGTTGTCGAGCGCGAAGAGATACACGAACGCGCTGTCCACGCCTTCGGCGTCGAAGATCTCCAGCAGCTCGCGCAGGTAGGCGGCCTGGCCGGCCTCGTCGCGGACGTAGTCCCCGTCCAGCCCGACCGGGCGACCGGTCTCGTCGTACTCGACGATCTCCATGCTGCGCGGTGCGACGTCAGCCGCGCCCTGCCAGGTGGCCGTGCCGAAACCGGTGATCGCGACCGGCTTTCCCTGTGCGACGAGGGTGCGCACGCCCTCCTGGAACTGGTCGGCCACCTCGGCGGACCGGATGAGCTCGACCGACATGATGTCGAAGTGGGTCCAGTCGACACGCTCGAACGGTATGCAGGCGTAGGTGATCCTCCCCCGAAAACGGTCGCGGACCGCCGTGACGACCTCGCCGAGGAACTCGTTGAGTCGGCCACTCGCCTCGGCGAGTCGCTCGGCCCGGCCGTCCGGCTCGCCCAACAGCAGGCGCAGCCGCTGCTCGAGGTCGTCGCCGGGAAAGAAGCCCCGGTTCATGATGCTCAGCTCGACGCCGGTGACGAACACGACCTCGGCTCCCCCCTTCTGGATCCGCTCCGCCCGCTCCGCGCAGTCGGCGAACAGCGACAGCATCTCCACGGTCGTCAGTTCCAGCGGGTAGGGCGAGAACCAGACCTCCAGCCCGAGCTCGGCGGCGCAGCGGGCGGCCAGCTCCAGCCGCTCCGGATCGGCGCCGACGACGTGCACGGCATTGCAGTGCAGGTCATCACGAATGATGGCCAGCTCCCGCCGGACCACGTCCGGATCGAAGCGTTCACGAGAGATCTTGCCATCGCGGACAAAGCCGGTGTCGTACGCGATTCCCTTGGCACGCATGCGTTGTGGTCCTTCCTGCCGAGAGCTGACGGCGCGACCCTAGAACGCAAAGTGCGTGCGCGCAAGTTTGCGCGTACGCAGGTTCGCTGTGATACTGGGACCGTGACGACACGGCGGACGGGGCTACGCGAGCAGAAGAAGCAGGCCACCAGGGAGGCGTTGCGCGAGGCGGCCCTGCGGCTGGCCCTGGCGCACGGACCCGAGAACGTGCGCGTCGACGACATCGCCGAGGCAGCAGGCGTCTCGCCGAGGACCTACAACAACTACTTCTCCAGCCGCGAACAGGCGATCGTCGCCGCCGTCACCGCCGAACGGGAGGCGCGGGTCGCGGCGGCGGTCGCCGCCCGCCCCGCCGGTGTCGGCCTCGCCCACGCCGTGGTCGACGCGATCGTGGAGCAGTACACCGACCCGGGCGAGCACCATCGCGACGCGCTGCTGCTGATCACCACCCGGCCCGCGCTGCGCGACGCGTTCGTCGACACCGCCGGCGCGATCGAGCACTCCCTCGCCGACGCGATCGCCCACCGGCTCGGCGACACCGACCCGCACACCCCCCGGGTGCTCGCGGCGAGCGTCGCCGCCGCGATACGGCTCGCACTCCGGCAATGGGTACAGCCGAGCACCACGTCGCCCGCGACCAGCGGGCTCGTCGTGCTGTCCGGTTCGCTACCCGACCTGCTTCGCGCCACACTCGCACCACTCGCACCCGCACTCGACGCGGCCGAACAAGTGTCCTGACCGCCGACCGAGCACCGGCCGGCGCACTCGAGAGGAGATCGCCATGCGACACGAGCGGGGAGGCCGGCGTGGCTGAGCTTGTCGTCGAGGGACACGATCTCGTGATGCGGCTGACCGCACCGGAGAAGATCGAGGGCCTGCACGCGGACCTGCGCGTGCCGCGCAGCTCGCTGGTACGCGTCGAAGTCCTGGACAACGCGCACGCCGCGGCGGGCATCAAGGCCGGGATCAAGGTCGGCACGCGGCTGCCCGGGGTCGTCGAGGTCGGGCGCGTCTACGGCGACAAGAAGCGCTTTGTCGCGGTCCACCACGACACCCCGCGCGGCCTGCGTCTCGTCTTCGACAACGCGGACTTCGACGAATGGATCATCGGCGCCGCCGATCCGGAAGGCCCTCGCCCGGACTCTGGACGTCCACGACGAGGCGTGAGCTCCTTGTCCGTTAGGTGAGGTGGCGCGAGGGATCGACCACGCGTTGCGACCGCCTTCGCCGAAGCAGGCCGACTCGATCAAGTCGGGCCTCGCCGGCTGCGCGGCGGACGACGACCGTCCGCAGTGGACCCGGCGGGAGCGTCGGCTCGAAGTTCGAGCGTGCACAGGTGTTTGGTGGCGCGCGTGATCGCGACGTACAGGTCGCGCAGGCCGCCCGGCCGGGCGGTCTCGATCGCGGCGGGATCGATGACGAACACGCTGTCGAACTCCAGTCCCCGTACCTCGGGGGCCGCGATGACCACGGCGCCGGTCCCGTCGAGTGCCGGGGTGAGGCGGTCGACGAGACCGGCCGGGCCGATGACGCCGACCAGCTCGTCCGGACGGGCACGGCAGGTCCGGGTGATCAGCTCGCGGACTTCCACGTCCAGGTCGGCATCGTTCACGACGACGGTGCGAGGGCGCTCTCCGCGCCGGATCGAGTGTGAGGGCTGCTGTTCCGGGGCGATTCGGGCGAGCAGGGGCGCGGCCGCGTGCAGGATCTCCGCTGTGGTGCGGTAGTTGACCGTCAGCGTGTGCCGCGTGAACCGTTGTCCCACGAATGGTCCGACCGCCTCGGTCCAGGACCGGACGGTCGTCGCCGATCCCGCTTGGGCGAAGTCGCCGACGATCGTCATGGAACGTGCCGGGCAGCGGCGCATGAGCATCCGCCACTGCATCTCGGAGAGCTCCTGCGCCTCGTCGACCACGATGTGGCCGTACACCCGCGGCGGGGGGCCGTCGATCAGCTCTCGCGCCTCGTCGAGCAACGCGAGATCGGCGTTCGTGGGTCCTGACCCGGCGGGACGGTTGAGGAGCGCGAGCTCGTCCGCGGAGAGCGCGGCGCGATCGGCCAGGAACCGCGCGAGTGCATCCTCGGCGCGCAACCGCGGCCACACCGCCTCGATGGCGAGGTCGACGCCGGGGTCGTCGAGAAGTCCTTCGCGGATGGCCTTCCAGTCGACCTCGGGATCGTCCGTGGCGGGAATGGTGTCGTCGAGGCCGAGCGCCCGCAGATCCTTGGCGACGGCCTTGTCGAGGTCGATCCCCAGGAGGGCGGCCACCTCGTCGTCCATCTCCTCGAGCGCCTCGGTCGTGCGCTTTTCCAGCAGGGTGACGACATCGCTGACCACGTACTCCTTGAAGGTCTCGCGGCCGGGGTTGTGGGCGAGACCGTCCTGTGTGGCCTGGCGGCGGGCGGCGTCCACCGATGCCGCGTCGAGGACGAGCGCCTCCTGCCCGACCCGGAGGTCGAGAGGCACGCCGTGTGGCTGGTGGTCGCGCACCCACTGGGCCAGCGCGCCGGCCAACCGGGCCTGTCCCTTGAGGCGAGCGGCCGGATCGGAGTCGGCCGCGGTCGGCTCGACGCCGGTCAGGTCGTCCATGGTCGCCATGCCCACGTCGTTCTCGCCGAGCGAAGGCAGCACTTCAGAGATGTAGTCGAGGAACCGCCGGTTCGGCCCGAACACGAGCACGCCGCGTCCGGCAAGGGCCGGGAAGGCGTAGAGCACGTACGCGGCGCGATGCAGCGCCACGATGGTCTTGCCGGTGCCGGGGCCTCCGTCCACCACGGTCACGCCACGATGAGCAGACCGCACGATCGCGTCCTGCTCGGCCTGCAGCGTCGCCACGGCCTCACGCATCCGGCCGGTGCGCGCGCTGCCGAGCGCGGCGACGAGAGGACCGTCGCCCACGACATCCTGAGATGTGGGCGCGGCGCCGTCGAGGATCTCGTCGCTGACACTCACGACCGTCCGGCCGTTCAGCCGCAGGTGCCGGCGCCGGCGAACCCCCTGCGGGCTCGCCGGTGTCGCCGCGTAGAAGGGCCGCGCGGCCTCCGCACGCCAATCCACCAGCAGCACGTCACCGTCCGCGGAGCTGAGCCCGATCCGTCCGATGTGGATCGATTCGCCCGACGTGGTGTCGATACGTCCGAAGCACAATGAGCGTTCCGCCGCCCGCAGCTCGCCGACGGTGCGGGTGAGGCGGGCGTGTTCGACGTCGCGGGCGTACAAGTCCTGTGGATCCTCGACCGGGGTGGCGAGCACCCGGTCGCGCGCGGCGAGCGCATCGGCTACCTCCGCGTCGAGCCTGCCGTACATCGCGGCCACCATCCGCCGCTCGACCTCGACCTGCCGCGCCACGCCGTTGTCCCCCTGCATACGTGATGTCTCCTCCCACCGGCCATCCAGTATGCAAGCAAACAGCCAGAAAGTAAGGCTTGACTTACTTCGTCACGTGCGACCTTGCCGATCATCCGGCGGGTCGTCAGTGGCCGAGGCGTTCGAGCAACCGCCGGCTGAGCAGGATGTCGTGGGGCAGCCGCCGGAGCACCGCCGCGTCGACGACGACTCCCCGTGCCTCGAGGATGTACTGGAGGTAGGCCCAGTGGCCGGCCGCCATGTCCTCGTGCGAGTGGTCCTCGGACGGCTCGTCGGGCCCGACCACCATGCGGGTCGTCTCCCGGACGTCCTCGACCGAGGTCTCCGTCCAGCTCCCCGACGAGCCCCAGCCCCGGTCGTCCAGCAGCAGCACCCGGCTGCCGTCGTCCAGCTCCGCCTCGTGCCGAGCCGACACCGACACCTGTGCCGCGGTGACCGCCCCGTCGTCGAGATCGGCGACGGTCACCAGGCGGACCACTGTCACGTCCCCGCCTCGATCGACGGCCGAGCGCGTTTCCTGTTGCGTCGCACGAAGATCACCGCCGCGATCAGGACGACGACCGCGCCCGCGATGCTCCAGCCGAGCACCGCGGACGCGGCCGGCGTGTCCGCCAGGTCCGGCGCCCGCGGGGCCTTGACCAGGACACGCACCTGGTCGGTGTCCGGCTCCACGAAGTAGAGGTCGTCGCCCGGTCCGACGGCCAGCTCGGTCACCTCGCCCTTGTCGCCGTGGTACGCGGTCGCGACGCCGCCGTCCGGTGCGAACCGCCGGATCTCCGGACCGTCGCTGACGAACATCGAGCCGTCCGAGGTGAACGCGACGTCGGACGGGTCCGTGAGTGCCGTGTCGAACTTCGGTTCCGGTTCCTCCGGGGCGTGGTACTGGCCGACGACCGGTTCGGTCTTTCCGTCCACCACCCGGGACACGGTGCTCAGGTGCTCCACCACGTACAGCCGGCCTTCTCGGTCGAGCGCGATGCCGTCGTAGAGATCCCGTTCGCCGGCCGGCAACAACGTGTCGAGCGTGCCGTCCGGGGCCACCGAGTACACCCCGTGCGTGGTGGTGCTCAGGTACACCGTGCCGTCCGGGCCCACCTCGATGTCCTGGGGATCGCCCTCGCGGAAGGTGTACTCGGTCGGCGACGACCAGTCCGCCGGCGGCTTGTCGGCCATCCGGTTTGCCATGCCACCGCCGAGCAACGGCACCACCGCTCCGTCGGGCTGCAACCGCAGCACCGCGTTCGGCGTCAGGTAGAGCGAGCCGTCCTGGCCGGCGGCCAGCGGTGCGCCACCCGGCGGGGAGTACCTGCCGTACTTGCCGAAGGTGAGCAGCGGCGGGTCGAACGCGACCGGCGCCAGCGTGCCGTCCCGGCCGATCGTGTGCACGCCGGTGGCGCTGGCCAGGTACACGGTGCCGTCCACGCCGACCGCAACGGAGTCGAGGCTGTCGAAGGAGATATCGGTGGCCCGGCGGTCCGCGTCCGGATCGAGATCGGCGACTGTGCGGATGGTTCCGTCCGGTGCGACGGCGCGGACCAGGTCCGTCGCGGTCACGACGTAGAGCGTGCGATCCGCACCCACCGCGACGCCCGTCGGGTCGGTGAGCGCCGCCTTGGTCGCCGGCCCGCCGTCGCCGGAGTCGGCGTGCTGCCCGTTGCCGGCGACCGTGGTGATGACGCCGCGCGCGTCGACCCGGCGCACGCGGTTGTTGTACGTGTCCGCGATGTAGCGCGAGCCGTCCGGGCCGGCGGCGACGCCGAGCGCGTTGTTCACGGTCGCCCTGCTTGCCGGTCCGCCGTCGCCGGTGAAGCCCGCGCCCGGGCCGCCCGCGAGCGTGCTCAGCGAGCCGTTCGGTCGCACCGCCTGGACGGCGTTGCCGTCGCGCTGGACGAAGTAGACGGTTCCGTCGGCGCCTGCATCGAGCCAGCGCAGGTCGTGCAGCAGGGCCTGGCGAGCGGGAGTGGGTCCCTCCTCGAGCCCGTCGTACCCGGCGACGGGTACCGGCGGTCCGTCGGCGCCGAGCTTCTGGATGCTGTCGAAGTCGGCGTAGTAGACCGTGCCGGCGGCATCGGTGGCGACCAGCCGAGGTACGTCGATGGAGTCCTGCACCCGGCCGATGTCGACCACGCTGATGCGGCCGTCCGTGCTCACCCGGTACAAGCGGTTGTTGGCGGTGAGGTAGACCGTGCCGTCCGGCGCGGCGGCGACGTCGGCCGGGTGGTTCAGCACGACCTCGTCCGCCGCCTCGTCCTCGAAATCGGCTTCGATCTCGCCGGAGGTCCCGTTGCCGGCGAACCGCCGGACGGTGCCGTCCGGGGCGATCGCGTGCACCTGGTTGCGGGCCGGTTCGGCGACGTAGATCGTGCCGTCCTTGCCGACCGCGATCCCGCCGCCTTCCTTCTCCTCCGCGGGCCTTTCCGGTGCTTTCTTCGTGGCTGGTGGACGCCGGCCGGTGCCGGCGATCGTGTGCACGGTGCCCGGCTCGTCGCCGGCCCACGCCGAACGGGCCGGCTTCGCCGGCTCGGCCGGGGCCGGTTCGCCGTGTTGCACCAGCCGCAGGATCTGGCTGGTGCCCAGCGACGAATCGCCGAAGGTGACATAGAGGTCGCCGTCCGGCCCGACGGCGAGGTCGTCGCCGATGTCGTCCAGTCGCGTGCTCACCGCGAGGACCTTGCCGTCCTTGCCGATCCGCATGATCTGGTCGAGACCGTGGTCGATGTAGTAGACGGTCCCGTCGGCGGCCACGGCAGGTCCGGCCGCCGCGCCATCGGTGATGGTGGTGACCGTGCGCGGCGGGCCGGTGGCGTCGATGGCGTACACGGAGCCACTGCGCCCGCTCCCGCCGAGCGAGCCGGTCTCGGCCAGGTAGACGGTCCCGGTCCGGCTGACCGCGAGCTGCGCGGCGGCGACGTCGACCGCGGCCCGCCCGACCGGTGTGACGCCGCCGGAGGGGGCGACGCGCACCACGCGCCTGGTGGTGGCGTTGTACAGGTAGGCGTTGCCGGCGGCGTCGACGGCGACGTCGTCGTCCTCGCCTGCCTCCCTCGTGGCGGCGCCGAGCTTGCTCTGGTCGGCGAGCACGGTGACACCGCCACCCCGGGCGATCCGCAGGAGCCGCCGCTCGTAGTCGACCTCGGTGACGACGAACAGCGTGCCGTCCTGGCCGACCGCCACCGCGGTCAGTGTCTCGATGTAGGGCAAGCCGTCCTCGGCGTCGTACACGGTGTCGATCACACCGGCGGGCGTCACCCGGCGAACCCGCGTTCCGTCGCTCAGGTAGACCGAGCCGTCCCGGCCGACCGAGATCCGTTCGGCGGCGATCCGGGCGTCCCGTGCCGGCCCGCCGTCCCCGGAGAAGCCGGCCGCGCCGATCCCGGCCACCACCGTGAGCTGATTCGGCCGCAGCGGTGCGGCCTCGGCGGGCGCCACTACCGCCAGCAACGCGGCGACGACCACACCGACCGTCCACACGCGACTATACGAGCCTGCGACCGCCAACCTGCCCATGTTGGATGAGCCCCCATTCGCGTTCAGCCAATGGAAGATCCGACGCGGCCGTCGGTCGAGCGGTGCCTTCCCTTCTGCGAACGATGGCCGGACCCGCCGGTCAGGAGACGACGGCGTCGAGCACCTTCTTGAGCGCGCTCGGTGCGGCCGGCTTGCGCGGCGCCTTCTTCCTGAGCTCGATCATGCGCTCGCCGATGTCCCGCAGCTGCGTACGGCTCAGTCCCGCGCGCACCTTGGGGAACCAGTCCTGCTCCTCTTCCTCGATGTGGTGTCTCACGTTCTCGATGAGCACGGTCGTCTTGGCGTCGAACCGCTCGTCGCTCGGTCTCATCGCGGTGAGCTCCATGCACAACACGTCGGCGACGTGGTGTTCCTCGTAGGACTCGAGGATGTCGTCCTCGATCTCGGGCAGCAGCTCGCGGACCTTGGGGTACATGCACTCGTTCTCCAGGTACGTGTGCACGGTCAGCGCCTCCACGATGCGCTCGACGAGCCGGCCCTTGGTCTTCACCGCCCCGTCGCCGGCGTTCTGGAACTCGCGGAACAGCTTGCGGATCTCCTGGTGGTCCTGCTTCAACAACACGATCGCGTCGGTCGACATCGACTATCCCTTCGGTCGGTCTCTGGAGTGGGGCGAGCGCGGATACCCCGCTGACCTGCACCGAAACAGCAAGCCGCTGCCCGTGCGGCGGGCGGGGCGCGCCGAACGAGGACTCCGCCCCCGCTCCCACGCCTCGGCGAGGTCGTGGCCGCGGAGTGGGCTGGCGCGCTCCACCGCCTGCGCACCGAACTCGTGGTGAACGTGAGCCCGCGCTGTTCAAGCCCGGGTCGGCCAGTTGGCGCTGAGGCTGGTCCAGGAGGCACCGGACCAACATGGTGCTGCATGCCGCGCCGCCCTAAGGCGTAGATACCCTCAAACATTTCCGCACCGAGTACCTGGGTGGCCGCAGAGAGCCTATCCCTACGTAGCGGGCATCGACGGGAACGATCCGCGACTCATCGACGTCGCCGTTCTCAGCCGCCTACCGATCAATTGCAAGCCGCTACGGTCAAGGAAATCGTCACCCGACTGGTTCGGCGAGCAAGCCGGCGAACACTCTTTCGCGATTCTGGGCGACTTCAACGACTATCGAATGAACGATGACCAGGGCCAGAGCGGCATCCTCAACCTCCTGGACTGGGACCAAGTGGAACCTGTCATCGAGCGCCGCCCCGCAAAGGAACAGTGGACCCACTACTGGGCCGGTGGTGATGACTACAAGCAGCTGGACCACATTCTCCTCTCTCGTTCCCTCGCGACGAGGAGCCCGCCTATCCCGGAGATCATGCGCAAGGGTCAGCCCAAGCGAGCAACCCGCTCCACCGGCCCCCGCTTCGACGGGATAGGAGACGATCGGCCAAAGGCGTCCGACCACTGCCCGGTTGTCATGGACGTCGACCTCGGCTGAAGGATCACGACCCGGTAACGGAGACACCGGGCCCGGAACTCGACCTTGGCGCTCGCCCATCGGAACGCGCGTGACGCGGGGAGATACGAGCAGGACGCGACGGGCCGGGATTGTCGTGGGGGTCGCCGCCGGGCTGATGTTCGGCACGATGGCGCCGGTCGGGGCCGAATCGGGCGGCCGGCCGGCTTCACCCAGGTCGGCGACGACGCGCGGCCGGGTCAGGTCGGCGTGGTGGCCGGGCGCGGGGTGGCGGGGTTCTCCGGGGACGGCGGTCCGGCGCGGGAAGCCCGGATCGTCGCCCAGCGGATCTCGGTGGGTCGCGACGGTTCGATCTATCTGAGCGACGACGACCGCGTGCGGCGGGTGGCGCCGAACGGGGTGATCGACACCGTGTTCACCGCCAGGCGCGACGTCGAAACAGGTCGGGAGGTGCTGACAGCGACCGCGGCCGGACCGGATGGCTCGGTGTACGTCACGTCGACGGTCGACGAAGAACGTCAGTTGCTCCGGGTCGGCCGCGACGGAGCCGTCACCGTGCTCGCCGACGAGAGCGAGCTCGGCGCCATCCTGGAGAGTGGTTACGACGATGTCGCGGTCGACGGCGCCGGGAACGCCTTTCTGTACGACGCCACCCGCAAGCGGGTAGTGCGCGTCGCCCCGTCCGGCCGCGTCGATCGGATCGGTAAGGACGCGATCGCGCTCACCGGGAACGCCCAGATCGCGATCGGCGCGAACGGAGCCGTGTACCTGGCTCAAGGAACGGGCACGGGCATCGACACGTCGGGCGGCGGTTCGGTGTTCGCCCTCGATGCCGCCGGCTCGTGGCAAGAGGTTGCCGCCAGTGGGAAAGGACCGCTGTCCGGCCCGACGGTGGCCGCTGACGGCACGGTCTACTTCATCGACCAGGGCCTTGCGCAGGTCATGCGGATCAACGAGGACGGTTCGTCCGCGCCGGTCAGCGTGCGGTTGGACGGTGTCGGCAGCGATCTCGCCGTCGGACCGGACGGCGACCTCTATCTCACCTACGGCACCGACGACGAGTCGGCCGACGCCAGCCAGATCCTCGAGTTGGTACAGCACGGCGACGGGACATCCGGCGTGCCGGAGAAGCCGGGGCGCTCGGCGTGGGCCGACGATGCGCCCGGCACCGTGCACACGGTCGCCGGATCTGGCCGGCGTCCACCGAAAGCAGGTCCGCCGCCCGCACAGTCCGGCGAGGACGACGAGAACATCGGCGATGTCGCCGTCGACCGTGCGGGCACGGTCTACGTGGCCGAGCCCGCACGCAACCAGGTGCGCGCGATCGCACCGGATGGCACCACTCGACGATTCGCCGGCACCGGAGCGGCGGGTGAGACCACCGGTGACTACGCGGACGACCAGGCGGACGCGGTGGTGTTGAACCGTCCGACCGGGGTTGCGGCAGCGCCGGACGGCACCGTCCACATCACCGCCAACGCACGTCTGTACACAGTGGACAAATCCGGGAAGATCAGCACGATCGACCTGCCACCGCAGCACGATGGCGGAGAGCTTCTCGACACCCCCAGGTTGGTGGCCACGGACGCCACGGGCGTCCTGTACTACGCCGACTACGACACCATCCAGAAGCTCGGTCCCGATGGCCGGCCGGTCGTGGTCGTCGGGGCGACCCCGGGAGAGTTGGCCGGCGCCCCGCCCGCGCGTGCGTTCCTGCTGGACACGGCGCGCTGGTTCTCGGTCGGCGCCGACGGATCCGTCTACTTCACCGAGCAGGGCACGAACATCATCCAGGTGGCGCGTCCGAACGGCGAGCTGGAGACCGCGACCGAGGGGCCGGGGTTCGCCGGTGACGGCGGGCAGGCGACCGATGCGCATGACGAACCACCCGTCGGGCGGTGCCCTCGGCCGGGACGGCTCGCGCTACATCGCGGACACCTACAACAACCGGGTCCGCCGAGTCGACGCACGCGGCACCATCACCACTGTCGCCGGCACCGGCCGGTATGCCGACAACGGCGATGGTGGGCCGGCGACCAAGGCCGCGCTCGCCGAGCCAACCGGTGTCGATGTCGGCCCGGACGGCACGCTCTACGTGCTGACCTCGAGCAACAAGGTCCGTGCCGTCGGGCCGAACGGAACCATCAGCACGCTCGCAGATCTCGATCCCGAACGAGCTCACCGGGCGACCGACACCGCGTTCGCCGGCCTCGACTCGTTCGCGGTCGGCGCGGACGGCACCGTCTATCTGGCCAGCACCTCAGGCGTCTACGCGACCAAACCCGGCGGCGACCTGCGCCCCGTTCACCTCGACACACCGCTGTCCGCCTTCGCCGAGCACGGCCCGACCACCCCACCGCGAAGCGCGCCGCTGGCCACGGGCCCGGACGGCTCGCTCTATCTGGTCCCCGGCGCGGCGCTGCGCGCCTACCCGGACGGCGCGGTGGTGCCGTTTCTCGGCGGCGGCATGGACAACCGGACGGCAGACCAACCGCCCGACAACTGGTCGGGCCCGATGGAGTACGCGTTCCGCGACGGCGACCCACGGGACATCGAGATCGGCACGGACGGGACGGTGTACCTGGGCACTCAGGACGGTCTCTACTCGATGAGCCGGGACGGCAAGCTCGAGACGCTGACGAAGGCGGCCGAGTACGACACCGTCGGCGGCATCGCACTCGATCCGGATGGACAGCTGTACGCGATCAACGACCTGGACAGGGTCGACCGCGTGGTCGGCTCCCACCGGGAACGGGTCGCGACAGTCGACGACGCGGCCGACGTCGCGTTCACCTCCGACGGCACGATGTTCGTCAGTACCGGGCGGGAAATTCGGCGATTCTCCTCGGACGGCGCCAGTGCGGTCGTCTACCAGAGCGACAAGAGCAGCGTGACCACACTCGACGTCGGCCCGAACGACGACCTCTACTTCCTTGCCGAAGGCGCCAAGCAAGTCCGGGTCCTGGTCAAAGCCGCGCAAGCGCCGGAGCTGTCCAGCGGTGGCTGGTCGACGTCGCCCACGCTCCTGCTGAGCATCGGCGGCGCGCTCGTCGTTCTGATCAGCGCGTTCCTGATCATCCGGCGAGCCAGGAAACGCGACTCAAAGGTCCCCGAAGAACCCACACCCGACACACCTGAGGCGACCGGATAACCGAAGGCTGCTCGATGAGCCGTGAGCGCCACGGTGGCTCCGGCCGGACGTGGTGGTGATGGACGTGCGGATGCCGCAGCTCAGCGGCATCGAGGCCACCCGGCTGCTCGCCGGCCCCGGCGTGCCGGACCCGGCCAAGGTCCTCGTGGTCACCACGTTCAACCTGGACGAGTACGTCTACGACGCCCTGCGCGCCGGCGCCAGCGGATTCCTCCTCAAGGACGCCAAACCGGCCGACCTGATCACCGCGGTCCGCACGGTCGCCGCGGGCGAGTCGCTGCTCGCCCCCGCCGTGACCCGGCAGCTCATCGGCCGGTTCGCCAACCGAGCTCCGCCCGCCCGACGGAACCGGCCCGGTCGACGCACTGGCCCCGCGGGAGGTCGAGGTGCTGAAACTGATCGCCGCCGGCCTGTCCAACGCGGAGATCGCCGCCACCTTGGTGATCAGCCCGGAGACGGTGAAGACCCACGTCTCCCGAATCCTCGCCAAACTCGACCTGCGCGACCGGGTGCAAGCCGTCGTGTTCGCCTACCGATCCGGCCTGTGCTGAGTGGGACCACACTGAGGGTGGAGGTCCTGATGGTCGACGTGCGCCCGGCCGTGCACCGGACGATTCTCGCGGTGGACGTGGAAGGCTTCGGCGATCCCGCCCGGACGAACGCGGACCAGGTCGCTGTTCGGGACCTGCTCTACCGAGGGCTCGTGAGCGCCTTCGCCGGCGCGGGTGTGGCGTGGGACGCGTGCGACCGTGAGGACCGCGGCGACGGGGTGCTCGTGGTGATCCCGCCGACGGTGCCCAAGGCGGTCCTGCCCGACGCGGTGGCCCGGTGCCTGGCGGCCGAACTTCTGGCGCACAACGACGCGAACGGCGCGGCCGGGCAGCGGATCCGGCTGCGCATGGCGATCCACGCGGGCGAGATCCACTACGACGACCACGGAGTGGCGGGCCGGGCGGTCAATCACACCTTCCGCCTTCTCGAAGCCACCGAACTGAAGGCCGCGCTGGCACGGTCGCGCAGCGTGCTCGCGTTGATCGTCTCCGAGTGGTTCTTCGACGAGGTCGTGTGGCAGAGCGACCCGAACGGGCGGGTCGCCTACGAGGCGGTCCGGGTCGTGGCCAAGGAGACCGACGCCGGCGCGTGGGTCCGGCTGTTCGGCACCGCCAAGACACCGGTCCGCGTATCGGCTGTGCGGGCCTCGGTGCCGCGACAACTGCCACCGCTCGGCCGGCACTTCGTAGGACGCGCGAGCGAGCGCGAGCAGCTCGATGCGTTCGCCGACGCCGCGACGGCCGAGGCAGGAACGGTGATCATCACCGCCCTTGCCGGTATGGGCGGTATCGGGAAGACAGCGCTCGCCCTGCACTGGGCACACGAGATCGCCGAGCGGTTCCCGGACGGGCAGCTGCACGTCAACCTGCACGGGTTCGACCCGCAGACCCAGGTGGATCCCGCCATCGCCCTCTACGGCTTCATCCAGGCTCTCGGCGTGCCGTCATCGGGCATCCCGTCCGAGCTGGAGGCGCGGACCGCGCTGTACCGCAGCCTGGTCGCCGGGCGGCGCCTGCTCGTCGTGCTCGACAACGCGCGGTCGGCCGAGCAGGTTCGCCCGCTGCTCCCGACATCCCCGGGCTGCCTCGTGATCGTCACCAGCCGCAACCGGCTCGACGGCCTCGCGGTGCGCGAGGGCGCACAACGCATCGCGTTGGACGTGCTACCTGAGACCGACGCGCTGGCCCTGCTCGGCCGGCGCATCGCCGGCGAACGGCTACGGGCGGAACCAGACGCGATCCGCTCGCTCATCGACCTGTGCGGACGGCTGCCGCTGGCTCTGAGCATCGCCGCCGCGCGGGCGGCCAACCAGCCTGCGATGCCGCTGCGCCATCTCATCGACCAGCTGCGCGCCGAACGCACCCGCCTCGACGCGTTCGACCTCGGCGAGAGCGACCTCGACGTCCGCGCCGTGTTTTCCTGGTCCTACAACGCGGTCACGCCCGCGGCGGCGCGCCTGTTCCGGCTCATCGGTGTGCACCCCGGCCCCGACATCGACTCCGACGCCTGCGCCGCGCTCACCGACGACCGGGGACCGACGCAGCTGCTCACCGAGCTCACCACCGCGCACCTGCTCGAGGAGTACCGGCCGGAACGGTTCCGCCTCCACGACCTGCTCCGCGTCTACGCACGAGAACGCGCCGGCCTCGACGAACCACCGCCGCAGCTTCAGGCCGCCATCACGGCGATGGTCGACTATTACCTGTCCGAGACGCTCGCGGCCTGCTACCGCATCCAGCCATACCGCTTCGGCGAGAGCCGGAATCCGACGGACGCCGGCCCAGGCACGGCGGCCAACGACGCGGCGATGACATGGTTCGGCGAAACCGCCCCGACCATCCTCGCCATGATCGATCTCGCAGCCGACCACGAGTTCGCACTCCAGGTAGGACAACTCGCCTGGGCAATCACCCCGTTCCTCAACCGCGCAGCGCTGCGACATGAACGGGCGGCGGTGCACGACACCGCGCTCAGGGTCGCTCGCGAAGCCGGCGACCACGGCGCGATGACCGACTCCCTCACCGAACTGGCACGCGCCCTCGCCCGCCTGGAGCGACCGGACGATGCGGTCACACTCCTTGACGAGGCCACCGAACTCGCCGACCAGCTCGACGACGAACAGCGGCGGCTCACGGTCCACCTCGCATACAGCAGGGTCTTCGACCAGGGAGGCCGGCACGCGGAAGCCTTCGAGCACGCGCGGAGTGCATGGACGCTGGCCCAGCAACAACCCAGCGACCTGCGCCGCGCCGACGTACTCACCAACATCGCGCGGCAACAGACCGCGCTCGGGCTGGCAAGCGAGGCGTTACCGCTCGCCGAGCAAGCAGTGCGCCTGTACCAGGACGCCGAGCACCCGGACGGCCAGGCGGGTGCCCTGGTGACACTCGGCCTCTGCCAAACCGCGCTCGGACACCACGCGGACGCCATCGCGAGCTTCGAGCGATGCCTGGCCATCGACCGCAAGATCGGCTCCCGCTACTGGATCGCCTACGCACTCGACAATCTCGGCGACCTGTATCAGACCATCGGCCACGACGACCGAGCATTCTCAGCCTGGCAGGAAGCAGTGTCCATCTTCGAAGTCCTGCAGTATCGCGAAGCTGACACCATCCGCGCAAAGATCAACTCGCTCACCTGAAGACTCGGCGAGCACGGCGTCAGCGGATGATGATGGCGCGGTCTCGGACCCGGTCCCAGGCGGCGACGGGAAGTTCGGTCAGGGAGAACAGATCGTCCACGGCGATCGCGGTGTCGCGGATGGCGACGATGCCGGCAGCCTGTTCCGGAGTCAGGTCGAGCACCTGGGCGATCACGGTTTCAGGGGCACTGGCGACGTCGACCAGTCCACCGTCGTCATACTCGCGTTGAAGGTCGGGCCGGCCGACGCGGAGCTCGCGGGCCATGAGGGGATCAGCCGCGGCCAGGGCGCGGGCCTGATCGCGCCTCGCGCGGGCCTGCAGGACTTGCTGCACGGCCGGGTCAACAGCGGGCGCACCGTCGAACGTGGGCGCGGTGCTGAACGAGGAGGCAGGCCGCTGTAGGTCGCCCAGGTGGTACACCTCGCGGCGAAGCCTGGTCAACAAGGTGATGCCGACGACCATCGAGCCGAGCACCCCGACGACGAAGACCGCGTCGACCGCACCCGACGTCGTGCCCTCGGGCCGCCCGGACACGTAGAACGCCCCAGCCGCCACCAGCGCGAAGACGACCGTGGCCAACCACACCCAAAGCCTGCGCAGTCGAATCGCGGCATGCAGGAAAGGCAAGAACGTCAACAGGCCGAGCGTCAACAACGGCACCAACAGGTACCAGAAGCTGCCAATCCTGACCGCCCTGCCCACCGGCCGACTCGACGTGTCCATACCCGCCCCTCCACCACAGCTGTCGACCACATATCGGCTGGAGATGCCCACCGTTACCCGTCGAACAGTCGGAGCTGTGATCCGGCGACGGGTAGCGATCTTCGCCGGCCGAACGATCTAGGTGGCGTACGACGGGAGGCCCGAGCTTGGTGTGGTTGCGGGCCGGCGTGCTGGCGGTGGCGTTGTTGGTGGTCGCCGCGGCGGGGACCCGCCACGGCCGGATCAAGTCGCGATCGCCTACGGCAAGCTCGCCGCGGCACACGCCAACTCCGACGACCTACCCGCCGCCGCGGCGACCTTGACCGACGCGATCACCGAGCTCGCCCCGACCGGCGAACTGCCACTGTTGTTGCTCGAACTACGTGTCCGCCACACGACAGTGCACCTCCTGTCGGACGGTGACAATCCACCTCCACCGTCGACAGCCGATCCGGACGACATCGACGCCGCCCGGATCAGCCACATAGTCGCCGTCATAACCGAAATACAGAACGGAAACCACCTGGACGTCACCAGATCCGACACCCTCCAGCTCCTACTGGAGGATGCCGAACACAGCTCAGGTGAGCTGTAGCGAGTCGTGTCTTCTGCGCGATCTCATGGCTGTCGGCATGGTTCCGGATGCCAGGAAACGAGTGGACGTGCATGTTTGAGAAGTTCACCGACCGCGCGAGGCGGGTGGTTGCGCTGGCCCAAGAAGAGGCCAGGATGCTCAACCACAACTACATCGGCACCGAGCACATCCTCCTGGGCTTGATCCACGAGGGTGTGGGTGTCGGCGCCAAGGCGGTGGAGTCGTCGGGGATCGCGCTGGAAGGCGTGCGGCAGCAGGTCGAGCAGATCATCGGCCAAGGCCAGCACAGACCCAGCGGACACATTCCGTTCACCCCCAGGGCCAAGAAGGTCCTCGAGCTGTCGTTGCGGGAGGCGCTGCAGCTCAACCACGACTACATCGGCACCGAGCACATACTTCTCGGCCTGATCCGGGAGGGCAAGGGTGTGGCCGCCCAGGTCCTCGTGAAGCTCGGCATCAACCTCAGCCGCGCACGCCAGCAGGTCCTGCAGCTGCTGGCGGGCAGCCAACAGACCCCAGCTGGCGGTCAACCATCGACTTTGAAAGGCGAGCTGTCCTCGGCCCACAGCGACGAGGCGACCACCGGCAGCAGTCGGCAGGCGATCGCAACGGCAACAAGCACGGTCGACACCACCTTGGACGCCCTTGTCGGCCTCGAGACCACCGTCGCGGAGCTGCGCGCCCAAAAGAAAGCCGCGATCGGCGAACAGGACTTCGAGCTCGCCGCACGACTTCGAGACGAGGAAAAACGCGTCCTACAAGACCTGGAGTCACGCAAGACAGAATCGATCGCCAAAGCGGCAGTTGCGGAAGAGACAGAGACCGCGGAGCAACGTGCGACTTCCCCAGAAACTGACGAGGCCGCCGTCGCGGTGAAGAAAGTCTTCATCAGCTACCGCCGCGAGGAAACCAGTCACATCGCCGGACGAATGGCCGACTGGCTCACCAGCCACCTCGACGGGTTTGAGGTATTCGTAGACGTCGATTCCATCGACTTCGGCGTCGACTTCAGGGAGGTGATCGCCACAGAGGTCGGCAAATGCGATGTTCTCCTCGCAGTCATGGGAAGGGCGTGGGCCACCGCCGTCAACGCGGCCGGAACGCGACGACTGGACCTACCCAACGACCTGGTCCGTATCGAGGTCGAGTCCGCTCTTGCTCGAAGCATTCGAGTCATCCCCATCCTCGTCGACGACGCGGTCATGCCCGCTGAAAGTGAGCTACCCGGCGAACTCGCCGCGCTGGCCCGGCGCAACGCTCTGACAATCCGCCACGGGACCTTCCGACAGGACATCCTGCGCCTGATCGAGGCAGTCAAAAGGCTCTCGTGAAGGAAGATCCACCAGCGGCGGTTGGCAGAGCGGACTTCCGATGACATCACGGCTGCGCCGAGTTCGCCTTGAGCGCGTCATCCACCGTGGGGAACACCGGCAGCACCTGGTCCAGCGCCACGATCTCGATCGCTCGACGAGCCATGGTGGACGGGGCGGCCACCCGCACCTCAGCCTCACCTGCGCGGTCGCGTACCTGCATCAGCAGGCTGAGCCCGGCCGAACCCAGGAAGGTCACCTGGCTCAGATCGAGGACCAGGACCGCCGGCTCGTCCCGCAGCACGTGGTCGAAAACCGCGCCGAGCTGGGTGGCGTTCGACAGGTCGACCTCGCCGGCCACCTCCAGAACCACACCGTTCTGATGGTCGATCCGGCGTACATCGATGCTCGGGATCGATTGGGGAGTGGGATCAGACTCGGACTCGTGCATGGCGATGCCTTCCGAGGAGCCGCATGACCTCGGCCAAGCATATCGAGCAGGGCCCGGGCCGGATAGCACGCGGAGCAACGGCTATCGTCCGCCGGCTTCGAGCCGGCGCAGGGCCGTGACGGCGTCGTCGGCCAGGGCTGTTGTCATGGTGCCGCCGGCGGCGAGGGGGGTGCGCGACCACCACTCGCCGCTCGCGGGCTCCGGGCAGGTGTCGTCGACGTGCAGCTCGGTGGCCAGGACCCGCTTGCCGGCCAGGTGGGCGACGCTCGCGTCGAGGTCGGGGTCGCCGATGGTCAGCCGCTGGCGCAGGACCGGGCGGCTGTAGCGGACGATTGTCGTGTTCGTGGTCAGGGCGCCGGGGCGCTCCCCCGCGCGGCCGAGGACCAGGACCTCCCGGGTGTGCAGGCGCGCGCCCGCGGTCAGCTCGGCGTGCAGCGTGGCGACGTGGTTCGCGCGGGCCGTGACGACCGTGGGTTCGGGGAGGTAGGCGAGGATCGCGCCCTCGGCCAGCCGTAGCCGGACCGTGGCGTGGCTCGGGGCGCCGTGCGCGCCCGGCAGTGCGACGGTGGCGGCGACTCCGGTCAGGCGCAGCGTGGCGAAAGGGCCTACGTGGACGGTCAGGGTCAGGTCGTCGCCGCCGAGCGGGGTGGCGGCCGAGTTGACCAGGTGCACGACCGCGGGGCCGGACCTGCCGCGGGCCGGGAGCAGGGTCAGCGGCGCGGCCGAGCGGAGCACGCGGACGACGTCGCGGCCGTCGCGGCGCTCGACCGTGAGGAGGGCGTCGGCCTTCACACCAGGGCCAGCTGCCCACGGACCCAGGTGGCGACCTCCGGCGCGGCCGGTGTGTCCACGAGGGACTGCAGGACCACCGGGAGGCCGCCACGGATCCGTGACGCGTCGCCGGACATGACGGTAAGATCGGCGCCCACGAGCGGCGCCAGGTCGGTCTTGTTGATCACCAGCAGGTCGGCCGTGGTCACGCCCGGGCCGCCCTTGCGCGGGACCTTGTCGCCGCCGGCCACGTCCACCACGAAGATCTGCCGGTCGACGAGGCCGCGGGAGAACACCGCGGTCAGGTTGTCCCCACCGCTCTCGATGATCACCAGGTCCAGCGCCGGGAAGCGGTCCGTCAGCAGGTCCACTGCGTCGAGGTTGGCGGTGATGTCGTCGCGGATGGCCGTGTGCGGGCAGCATCCGGTCTGTACCGCCTCGATCCGTGCCGGGTCGAGCACGCCCGCGCGGCGCAGGAAGTCGGCGTCCTCGGTCGTGTAGATGTCGTTGGTCACCACCGCGACGTCGAGGTCGTCCAGGGTCCGGCACAGCGCCGCGACCAGCGCGGTCTTGCCACTGCCGACCGGGCCGCCGACGCCGAGCCGCACCGGGCGCCCGCCGGTGGGTGCGGCGTCGTGCGGGTCGGGCTCGGCGTGGGCCGGGTCGAAGCTCACGGGGTGGGCGTGGGTGTGGTCAGCTCGCAAAGAGACGCACCTCTTCTCGGTGGTGGCGGTCGTGTGCCTCGGCCAGCAGGTCCAGGCCCGGCGCGCCGGGTGCGGGCAGCGACGCCGGATCCAGCCCCGCGCACGCCGCCGCGTCCGCCGCGACGGACCGTAGTGTCGGGGCCAGCGCGGCGACGATCCCGTTGACCCGCAACGGGTCCAGGCCCAGCAGCCGCACCGCCGCGCTCGCCGGACCGCTCACCGACAGGTACGCCGCCGCCAGCGCCGCGTCCGCCGGTGAGCCTCCGCCGGACCCGGCAACGCAGCCCAGCACGACCGCATGGTGCGGGCGCGGCGCCACGGACAGCAGCAGGCTCAGCGGTGATCCACGCCCACTGTCCACAGCGGGAATGAAGCCGGCGGCCCGCGCGGTCGCCCGGCCCTGCGTCCGCGACGCCGAGCGCTGCGCCGCGGACGGGGTCCGCGCGTCCAGCTCGGCGTCCATGGTGGACCAGAGGTTCGCGCCGCGCGCCGCGCAGTGCGCCGACGCCGCCGCGAACACGGCCGCCAGCGCGCCGGCCGTCCGCAGCCGGCCGGTCAGGAATGCCGGCAGGTCGTCCTCGGTGCGCACCAGGCCGCGGGCGGCGGCCTCCTCGAGCCCTCCGGAATGCACGTGCCCGCCCCCGGGGAACCGGGAGTCGGCCAGCAGCAGCGCGAGCACGTCCATCAGAACAGGAAGTACCGCTGGGCCATCGGCAGCTCGGCCACGGGTTGAGGCTCGATCAGCTCGCCGTCCACGTGCACCGCGAAGCTGTCCGGGTCGACGGTCACGTCGGGCAGGGCGTCGTTGGCGATCATGTCCGCCTTCGTCACGCGCCGGGTGTTCGCGACCGCCACCATCGGCGTTGCCGTACCGAGACGATCCGCGAGCCCGAGTGCGGCTGGCGCCACGAAATGCAGGCTCGACGCCGACGCGACCCGCGGGGCCGCGCCGTACATCGGGCGGGCCAGCACCGGCTGCGGCGTCGGGATCGAGGCGTTCGCGTCGCCCATCGCCGCCCACGCGATGAACCCGCCCTTGAGCACCAGAGCCGGCTTGACGCCGAAGAACTTCGGCTCCCACAGCACCAGGTCGGCGAGCTTGCCCACCTCGACCGACCCGATCTCGTGGGCCAGGCCGTGCGCGATCGCCGGGTTGATCGTGTACTTCGCGACGTACCGGCGGGCCCGCAGGTTGTCCGCGGCGCCGTCGCCGGGCAGCGTGCCGCGGCGGCGTTTCATAGCGTGTGCGGTCTGCCAGGTCCGGATGACGACCTCGCCGATCCGGCCCATCGCCTGCGAGTCCGAGCCGATCATCGAGATCGCGCCGAGATCATGCAGCACGTCCTCCGCGGCGATCGTGGTCGGCCGGATGCGGCTCTCCGCGAACGCGAGGTCCTCGGGCACCGACGGGTTGAGGTGGTGGCAGACCATCAGCATGTCGAGGTGCTCGTCGATGGTGTTCACCGTGTGCGGCCGGGTCGGGTTCGTCGACGACGGCAGCACGTTCGGCAGGCCGACCACGCGGATGATGTCCGGCGCGTGCCCGCCCCCGGCGCCCTCGGTGTGGTACGCGTTGATCGACCGGCCACCGATCGCGTCTATTGTGGACTCGACGAAGCCTGCCTCGTTGAGCGTGTCCGTGTGGATCGCGACCTGCACGCCGGTCTCGTCGGCGACGCGGAGGCACGCGTCGATGGCGGCGGGGGTGGTGCCCCAGTCCTCGTGCAGTTTGAACCCGCCCGCACCGGCCGCGAGCTGCTCGCGCAGCCCCTCGGCGGACACCGTGTTTCCCTTGCCCAGCAGCAGGACGTTGACCGGCTGGCCGTCCATCGCGGCCAGCATCCGGCCGAGGTTGAACGCGCCCGGCGTCACGGTGGTGGCCTTGCTGCCCTCCGCGGGCCCGGTGCCGCCGCCGATCAGCGTGGTCAGCCCGGACGCGAGCGCCGTCTCTGTCAACTGTGGACAGATGAAGTGCACGTGGCAGTCGATCCCGCCCGCGGTGAGGATCTTGCCCTGCCCACCGATGATCTCCGTGGACGGGCCGATCACGAGCGCGGGGTCGACACCGTCCATGGTGTCCGGGTTGCCGGCCTTGCCGATCCCGACGATCCGCCCGTCCCGCACGCCGACGTCGGCCTTCACCACGCCCCAGTGGTCCAGCACCACGACGCCGGTGATCACCAGGTCCGGTGTGTCGTCGGCGCGGGTGGCGGTCGACTGGCCCATCGACTCGCGGATCACCTTGCCACCACCGAAGATCACCTCGTCACCCGAGCCGCCGGGCCCGAGGCAGCGGTCCTCGGTGACCTCGACGAGCAGGTCGGTGTCCGCGAGCCGGATCCGGTCCCCCGTGGTCGGGCCGAGCAGCGACACGTACCGCGACCGCTCGATGTCGGTCATCGCAACCCCGGCACGACGCGGCGCCCGGCGAGCGGCACGAGCGAGACCTCGCGTTCCACCCCGGGTTCGAAGCGGACGGACGTGCCGGCCGGGACGTCCAGGCGGTGCCCGCGCGCGGCGTCCCGGTCGAACTCGAGACCGGGGTTGGCGGCGGCGAAGTGGTAGTGCGAGCCGATCTGCACGGGCCGGTCCCCGGTGTTGCGCACGACCAGCCGCACCCGTGGCCGGCCGGGGTTCAGCTCGACCGGCGAGCCGGCCGGAATGATCTCTCCCGGAGTCACCGGCGTCTCCTCAGACAATCGGGCTGTGCACGGTCACGAGCTTGGTGCCGTCCGGAAACGTCGCCTCCACCTGAACCGAGTCGATCATCTCCGGAATGCCGTCCAGTACCTGTTCGCGGTCGAGCACCGACCGTCCTGTCGACATCAGTTCCGCGACCGAACATCCGTCCCGGGCACCCTCGACGACGTGATCGGTGATCAACGCGACGGCCTCCGGATAGTTCAGCCGCACACCGCGGGAAAGGCGCCGTCTGGCGACCTCCGCGGCCATCGCCACCAGCAGCTTGTCCCGTTCCTGCGGCGTCAGATGCATGGAAGAGGTCTACCACCGTGATGCGGTCGTTGCGATTCAGGAAACGCACACGTAACACACCGCGCCGCGGTCAGGTCCGGATGATCGACTCGGGTATGTCGACCAGGCGGCTGCGGAGGTATTCGCCGAGGCCTTTGGCCTGTGGGTCCGGGCGGGTCGCGGAGGCCACGCCGGCACCGAGGATGCCGACCACCACGAAGTTGAGGGCTCGCAGGTTGGGCAGCTCGTACCGGCGGACGTCGAGGTCGGCTGCTTCGGGCAGCAGCGCCCGGAAGGCGCGCTCGTCCAGAACGGTGCGGAGCCAGGCGAACTCGGCGTCGGTGTGGGTCCAGAGGCCGATGTTGGCGTTGCCGCCCTTGTCGCCGGAGCGGGCGCCCGCGATCGTACCCAGAGGCAGGCGCCGGGTGGGGCCGAAGTCCGGCGCCACCCGCGCGGCCAGCGAAGGGCGTATGGCCGGGGGTCCCGTCGGCGGGTGTGGGATCACGTGGCGTGTGCCGTCGGGCAGGGTGACGCGGTGTTCGACCTCGGCGGCCGGGACCAGGGTCGGCCAGTAGACGCCGAAGGCGCTCTCCGCGGTCGGCGGGGTGGTCGTGTGGAAGCCGGGATAGCCGCCGAGGGCGAGCTCCATCGTGGTGTTGGCGAAGCGGCGGCCGACCTTGCGGGCGTCCGGGTCCTTGACAGTGATCCGCAGGTGCGCGGTGGCCTCGGCGTTCGCGGGCGCGTCGGGATGGTCGAACCGCAGCAGCGCGACGTCGACCGACGCGAACTGGTCCCGGCCGCCGAGCAGGTCGAACAGCTGCCGCTCGGCCCACGCGGCCTTCTCCTCGATCCGCAGGCCGGTGAGCACGAGGGTCATGGTGTTCCGGTAGCCGCCGTGGTGGTTCAGCGCCACCTTGAGCCGGTCACTCGGCGGGCTGCCACGCGTTCCGCTGATCCGCACCCGGTCCGGACGCTGCTGGTCGAGCCGCAGGGTGTCGAAGTGCGCCACCGCGTCCGGTCCGGCGTAGGCGGGCTCGGCGATCTCGTAGAGCAGCTGGGCGGTGACCGTGCCGACCGACACCAGTCCCCCGGTGTCCGCGTGCTTGGTGATCACGCTCGACCCGTCGGCCTCGACCTCGGCGATCGGGAAGCCGGGATAGCGCCGGTCGGTGACCTCCTCGAAGAACGCGTAGTTGCCGCCCGTGGCCTGCGGTCCGCACTCGATCACGTGGCCCGCGGCCATCGCGCCGGCGATCGCGTCGACGTCGGCCGGCGTCCAGCCGTGCCACCAGGCGGCCGGGCCGACGACCAGTGACGCGTCGGTGACCCGGCCGGTCACGACGACGTCGGCGTCGGCCGCCAGCGCCGCGGCGATGCCCCAGCCGCCGAGATAGGCGTTGGCGGTCAACGGTTCCACGCCGGCGTCGGCCAGCTTCCGGCCGGTGTCGAGGTGGGTCAGGTCGTGGCCGGCCGCCTGCAGCTCGTCGAGCCGGCCGACGAGGTCGTCACCGTCGACGTGGGCGATCTTCGGGTGCAGGCCGAGCCGTTCCGCGAGCGCGGCGATCTCGGTGGCGAGCCCGGACGGGTTCAGGCCGCCGGCGTTGGACACGATCCGGATGCCGCGGTCCAGGCACGTGCCGAGCACCTGTTCGAGCTGGGTGAGGAAGGTCTTCGCGTAGCCCGTCGCGGGATCCTTCTGCCGGGCCTTCCACAGGATCAGCATGGTCAGCTCGGCGAGGTAGTCGCCGGTGAGGACGTCGACGGGGCCGCCGTCGACCATCTCGCGGGCCGCGGCGAGCCGGTCGCCGTAGAAGCCGGAGCAGTTCGCGATCCGGACCGGCCGGCTCATGCGCCGATCCTCGCGCGGCCGGGCCCGGGCGCCCCGGCGAACGCCTGGGCGATGCCGATCCATTCGCGCGCAACGGATCCGTGCACGGCGAGGCCGGTGTCGGCGACATGGCGGCGCTGGGTGACCGTGAGGCAGAAGTCCAGCGCGGAGCCTTCGACGCGGTCGGCGGCCGCGGCCGCACCCCAGGTCCAGCGCTCCCCGGACGGGGCGAGCAGCTCGACCCGGATCGGGACGGTCGGCGGCGGGCGGTCGTGGAGCCCGAAGCTGAACGCCGGCCGTGGACACGCCGAGGTGGGCGATGTGGCGGAGCCGGTCGGTGGGCTCTCGGGAGTACCCGAGCGCGTCGGCGATGTCCTGGCCGTGTGCCCAGGTCTCCATGATCCGCGCGGTCACCGACGACGCCACGCTCATGTCCGGGCCGTACCACGGCAGCCGCGCACGGGGGTCGCGGCCGCGGAACGCGGCCACCACAGCGGCTCGGGCGCGGGCGAACCACGCCCGGACGGCGTCCGCGCCGAGCCGCGCGTGTGCGGCGGCGACGCGGTCCGGGAAGTCCATGCCCGCGGCCATCAGGGCGGTCGCCGCGGCGCGGAACCCGGACGGGTCGACGGCGGCCTGTGTCGCGGCCTCGTCGAAGAAGGCGAGATGCGTGAGCTGGTCGCGTACGGTCCAGCCGGCCGCGGGGGTCGGCCGTGCGATGTCGGTGTCGTCGAGCGGCGCGATCATCGTCTCGACGTCCGCGGTCTCGGCGAGCAGGTCGTCGAGCAGGGTGTCCAGGGAGACGGCCATGCTCAGCGTCCTTCCCAGACCGGGGTGCGCTTCTCGCGGAACGCCGCGGGGCCCTCCTGCGCGTCGCGTGAGCGGTACACCGGCGCCCAGATCTCCTCGGCCCGGTCGTAGAGGTCGGGCCGGGAGAGGTACGCGGTGCGCTTGGCGGCCCGGACCGACAGCGGCGCGTTGGCGGCGATGCGCTCGGCGAGTTGCCGGGTCCGGGAACGCAGGTCCGCCAAGGGAACGACGTCGTTCACCAGCCCGACCTCCCGCGCGCGGTGGGCGTCGATCGGGTCGCCGGTGAGGAGGATCTCCATCGCGACCCGGGGCGGGACGAGCCAGGACAGCGGCGCGGCCCATGGCGCGCCGCGCCCCACCTTCACCTCGGACACCGCGAACCGGGCGTGCTCGGCCGCGACCACCAGATCGCATTGCTGGGCAAGGAGAAACCCACCGGCGTAGGCCACGCCGTTGACGGCCGCGATCGTCGGCTTGGGCACGTCGATGTTGCGGCCGAACTGGGGCAGGAAGTCCGGCGGCGGGACCGCCAGCGCCGTGTCGGCCATCTCCTTGAGGTCGCCGCCGGCGCAGAAGGCCTTGTCGCCGCTGCCGGTCAGCACGAGCACCGCGGCGTCGTCGTCGGCCACGAACCGGCGGGTGCCCGCCCACAGCCCGTCGCGGACCTCTTCGGACAGTGCGTTGCGGGCCTCCGGACGGTCGATGGTCAGCCAGGCGACCCCGCCCTGGACCTCGTAGTGGACCGGGCTCACGTCGACCTCCTCCACGACGGCCAGCACCTGACCGGTGTCGACCTGGTCGCCCTGCCGCCACCCGCAGCTCCGCGACCACGCCGTCGATCGGGGCGGTGACCGTGTGCTCCATCTTCATGGCCTCCAGCACCACGAGCGGCTGCCCGGCGGCGACCGTCTCCCCCGCGTCGACGAGGACCCGCACGACCGCGCCGGGCATCGGCGGCGAGCAACGAGCCCGCGGACGCGGCGGCGTCCGGGTCGGCGAAGCGCGGGACCTCGGCCAGCGTCGCGGACCCGTCCGGTCCGTCCACATACGACACGTCGGCGCAGGTGTGGACGGTGTAGGTGCGGTGGACGCCGTCGACCTCCAGCTCCACGACCTCCGGTGTCGCGGACAGCAGCCGCACCGACTCCCCGAGCGGCGTTCCGTTGACCGCGAGGCGCAGGCCGGCGCGGCGCAGCGAGTAGGCGACCGCCAGCGTCTCCGTGCCGAGGGTGTAGGTGATCCGCTGCGCCGCGGCACCGCTGTTGCGCCAGCCGGACGGCATGGCGGGCAGGACCCGGGCGGCGTCCCGGTTGCGGGCCTGGCGGGCCAGCGCCGCGGCGGCCGCCGTGCCGGGTCCCGCCGCCGTCGGGAGCGCCGAGCGCGGCGGGGTCGTGCCGGGTGAGGTAGCCGGTGTCGGTGCGGCCGGCGAGGAACTCCGCCTCGCGCAGGATCCCGACGAGCAGGTCCCGGTTGGTCGTCACGCCGTGCAGCTCGGCCTGCCGCAGGGCCCGCGCGAGCGAGCGGGCGGCCTCGCGCGCGGGTGCGGCCGTGGGCGATCGACCTTGGCCAGCATCGGGTCGTAGTGCGGGCCGACGACCGAGCCGTCGACGACCCCGGAGTCGACGCGCACGCCCGCGCAGCGCGGGAACGCGGAAGCGGTGCAGCGTGCCGGTGCGCGGGCAGGTACCCGGCCGGGACGTCCTCGGCGTAGAGCCGGACCTCGATCGCGTGCCCGTCGATCCGGGCGCCGGCGACCTCGGGCGGCAGCGGCTCGCCCTCGGCGACCCGCAGCTGCAGCTCCACCAGGTCGAGGCCGGTGACCAGCTCGGTGACCGGGTGCTCGACCTGCAGCCGGGTGTTGACCTCGAGGAAGAAGAACCGGCCGTCGCCGTCCAGCACGAACTCGACGGTGCCCGGCGCCGATGTAGCCGATCGCCTTCCCGGCGGCGACGGCGGCGGCGCCGAGCTCGGCGCGCAGCGCCTCGTCGACCGCCGGGGACGGGGCCTCCTCGACGATCTTCTGGTAGCGGCGCTGGATCGAGCACTCCCGCTCGAAGAGGTGCACGACCTTGCCGTGGGTGTCGCCGAAGATCTGCACCTCGACGTGGCGCGGGTCGACGACGAACCGCTCGAGGAAGACCGTCCCGTCGCCGAACGCCGACGCGGCCTCGCGCCGGGCGCCGGCGACCGCGTCGGCGAGCTCGTCGGCGTCGTGCACGACGCGCATGCCCGCGCCCGCCACCGCCGAACGCGGCCTTCACCAGCACCGGGAAGCCGATGGCCGCCGCCGGCCGCGGCGAGGTCCGGTGTCGTCGGTGACGGTCACGCCCGGGCAGCACCGGCACGCCCGCCTGCGTCCATCAGGGCCTTCGCCTCGATCTTCGAGCCCATCGCGTCGATGGCCTCCGGCGCCGGGCCCGACGAAGGTCAGCCCGGCGGCCGCGCAGTCGCGGGCGAACCCGGCGTTCTCCGACAGGAACCCGTACCCGGGGTGGACGGCGTCGGCGCCGGTGGCCCGTGCCGCGGCGATCACGAGGTCGCCGCGCAGGTAGGTGTCGGCGGGCGCGGCGCCGGGCAGCCGCACCGCCTCGTCGGCGAGCCGGACGAACGGCGCGTCGGCGTCCGGGTCGGAGTACACGGCGACGGTGGCGATGCCCAGGTCGTGCGCGGTGCGCATGACCCGGGCGGCGATCTCGCCGCGGTTGGCGACGAGCAGCTTTCGCGATCATGCGGCCTCACATCCGGAAGACGCCGAAGCCGCGGCGGCCCTCGACGGTGTTGGAGTGGACGGCGGACAGCGACATGCCGAGCACGGTCGCGGGTGTCGCGGGGGTCGATGATGCCGTCGTCGTAGAGCCGGGCGGTGACGAAGAACGCGTGCGACTCGGTCTCGATCTGCGCCTCGATCGCGGCGGTGCGCCGGCGTCGGCCTCCTCGTCGAACGGCTTGCCCTGCGACGCCGCCGAGGCGCGGCCGACGATCGACATGACCCCGGCGAGCTGCGGCGCGCCCATCACCGCGAGCTTCGCGCCGGGCCAGGCGAACATCAGCCGCGGGTCGTAGGCGCGGCCGGACATGCCGTAGTTGCCGGCGCCGAACGAGGACGCCATGTTGATCGTCAGGTGCGGCACGGTGCTGTTGGTGACCGCGTTGATCATCTTGGCGCCGTCCTTGATGATCCCGCCCTGCTCGTAGTGCGGTGCCGACCATGTAGCCGGTCGTGTTCTGCAGGAACACCAGCGGGGTGTCGGTCTGGTTGGCGAGCAGGATGAACTCGCTGGCCTTCTTGGCCTCCTCGCTGAACAGCACGCCGCGGTGGTTGGCGAGCACACCCACCGGGATAGCCGTGGATGCTCGCCCAGCCGGTGACCAGCGACGGTGCCGTACAGCGGCTTGTACTCGTCGAAGTCCGAGCCGTCGACCGTGCGGGCCAGCACCTCGCGCGGGTCGAACGGGCACCTTGGTGTCCGGCGGCAGCGATGCCGAGGATCTCGTCGGGGTCGTACTGCGGCGGCTCGCGGCTTGCCGCCGTCGGCGCTGGCCCGAGCTTGCGCCAGTTGATCCGCGACACGATCTCGGCGGCCGAGGCGGATGGCGTCGTGCTCGTCGACGGCGAAGTAGTCCGAGAGGCCCGAGACGCGGGAGTGCATCTCCGCGCCGCCGAGCGACTCGTCGTCGGCCTCCTCGCCGGTCGCCATCTTGACCAGCGGCGGGCCGCCGAGGAACACCTTGGCCTGCGCGGTCGACCAGCACCGCGTAGTCGCACATGCCGGGCACGTACGCGCCGCCCGCGGTGGAGTTGCCGAACACGATCGCGAGCGTCGGGATCCCCATCGAGGACAGCTCGGTCAGCTCGTGGAAGATCCGCCCGGCGGGCACGAACAGCTCGGCCTGCGTGGGCAGGTCGGCGCCGCCGGACTCGACGAGGTTGATCACCGGCAGCCGGTTGACGCGGGCGATCTCCAGTGCCCGCAGCGTCTTGCGCAGCGAGTACGGGTTCATCGCGCCGCCGCGCACGGTCGGGTCGTGCCCGATGACCACGCATTCCACGCCGGACACGACGCCGATGCCGGTGAGCGACCGAGGCGCCGACGGTGAAGTCGGTACCCCACGCCGCGAGCGCCGACAGCTCGAGGAACGGGCTGTCCGGGTCGAGCAGCAGCTCCAGCCGCTCCCGGACCGGCAGCTTCCCGCGGTCGCGGTGGCGTTGCGTGTACCGCTCGCCCGCCGCCCGCGACGCCGAGCTCGAGCTGCTCCTCGAGCTGGGCCAGGATCGCCAGCTGCGCCGCGCGGTTGGCCGCGTAGCTCTCCGCGGACACGTCCAGCTGCGACCTCAGGACGGTCATCGGGCGTCCCCGTAGTGCCCGGCGTGCCGCTCCCGGACCACGTTCTTCTGGATCTTCCCGGTCGACGTGCGCGGCAGCGCGTCGGTGACGATGACGGCCTTGGGCACCTTGTAGCCGTCCAGCCGTTCCCGCAGCAGCGCGCGCAGGGCGTCCGGGTCGATCCGCTCCCCCGGCTTGGGCACGACGACCGCGGTGATGGCCTCGCTCCACCGCTCGTGCGGCAGCCCGACGACCACCACCTCGGCGACGTTCGGCTCGGCGTCGTAGACCGCCCGCTCCACCTCGATCGAGGCGACGTTCTCGCCGCCGGTCTTGATCACGTCCTTGTACCGGTCGGCGAACCACAGCACGCCGTCCTCGCCGAACCGCCCGACGTCGCCGGAGTGGAACCAGCCGTGCCGGAACGCCTCGGCCGTCGCCTCCGGGTTGTGCAGGTACTCCTGCATCGTCGACGGTCCCCGGTAGACGATCTCGCCCTGCTCGCCGCGCGGCAGCAGCCGGCCGTCCGGATCCATGATCCCGACCTGCACCCCGGTGAGCGGCGTCCCGACGGCGCCGACGTGGGACAGCTGGTGCTCCGGGCGGAACAGGGTCGTGATCGGGCTCATCTCGGTCTGCCCGAACAGCAACGCGAAGTCGCAGCCGAACCCGTCCAGGCACGCCTTGATCTGTGCCTCCGGCATCGGCGCCATCGCGTAGACGGCACGGCGCAACGACGACAGGTCGCGCCCGGCGAAGGACGGATGGTCCAAAGCGGCGCGGTACATCATCGGCAGGCCGAAGACCTGGGTGATCCGCTCGCGTTCGATCGTGTCCAGGAAGCGTTCCGGGTCGAAGCCGCGGTGTACGAAGATCGTCGCACCGACCACGACCGCCGGCGTGCAGAAGGCGTTCAGCTGCGCGGTATGAAACATCGGCATCATCGCGACGAACCGGTCGTCGGCCCGCCAGCCGGAGTCCAGTGCCGCGGACATCGACTCCAGGTGGATGGCCAGGTGCGTGCCGACCACACCCTTCGGGAACGAGGTGGTGCCCGAGGTGTACAGATAGGACAGTGGGGCCCGGTCCTCGACGACCGCCTCCGGCGACGAGGTGTCGCCGGCCAGCACGGCGTCCAGGTCGAGCCAGGCCCGATCGGCGGGCTCGGCCGCGTACTCCGCGCCGGTGCCCGGCGCGACGATCACGTCCGCGACCTCGGGCACCCGCGCCACCGCCGGCGCGACCGCGGCGACGAGCTGGCGCTCCACGACGATGCCGCGGGCGCGGGAGTGCCCGAGCACGTAAGCGATCTCGTCGGCGCGCCAGCCCAGGTTGACCGGCACGCAGACCAGTCCGAGCTTCGCGCAGGCGTAGTACACGGCGAGGAACTCCGCGCTGTTCGCCGACGCCAGCGCGAGGACGTCGCCGGTGACGTACCCGCGGGCCAGCAGGCCGTGCGCCAGCCGGTTGACCCACGCGTCGAACTCGCCGTAGGTGAGGTGGCGGTCGCCGTCGACGACCGCGAGCGTCTCGGGCCGGGAGAAGGCCACGCGGGTCAGGGCGTCGCCGACGTTCACCCGCTGGGCTAGGTTGCTGTGCATCAGCCCTCCTAATAGGAGCGAGGCAGCCCGAGGCTGTGCTGGGCCACGAAGTTGAGGATCATCTCGCGGTTCACGGGCGCGATGCGCAGCAGCCGCGCCAGCCCCCAGTAGGGCAGCAGGCCGAACTCGGCGGACACGCCGTTGCCGCCGTGGGTCTGCATCGCGGCGTCCACCGCGGCCAGCGCGGCCTCCGCCGCGGCGTACTTGGCCATGTTGGACGCCTCGCCCGCCGGCAGCCCGCGGTCGTGCAGGGCGGCCGCGTGGTGGGTCATCAGCGCGGCCAGCTCCGTCTCGATCTTCGCCTTGGCCAGGGCGTGCGCCACCCCCTGGTGAGCGCCGATCGGCCGGTCCCACACCTGCCGCTGCGTCGCGTACCGAGCGGCGACGTCCAGGGCGTAGCGCGCGATGCCGACGCACAGCGCCGCCCCGGTGATGCGTTCGGGATTGAGACCGTGGAAGACCTGCCGGAAGCCTTCGCCCTCGCCGCCGACGAGTGCCGAGCCGGGCAACCGCACGTCATCGAAGTGCAGGGTGAACTGCTTCTCCGGGAGCATGACGTCCACCGGCAGCGGGGTGACCGTCATGCCCGGCGCGTCGCTCCGCACCAGGAACAGCGACAGCCGGGCGTTGCCGTCGGCGTCATAGCCGCTGCGCGCCACGAGCAGCAGCGCGTCGGCCGTGTCCACTCCGGAGATGTAGTACTTCTCGCCGTTGACCACCCACTCGTCGCCGTCGCGGCGGGCCGTGGTGGCGAGCTTGTGGGTGTTGGAGCCGGCGTCGGGTTCGGTGATGGCGAAGACGACCTTCGTCCGGCCGCTCGCAAGGCCGGGCAGCCATTCCTTGCGCTGTTCCGGCGTACCGAACTCGGCGATCACCTCGGCCGAGATGGCCTCGGTGACGAGCAGCAGCAGGATCGGCGCGCCCTTCGCGGCGGTCTCCTCGCACACGATGGTCAGCTCGGCCAGCCCGCCGCCACCCCCGCCGTACTCCTCGGGGATGTTCACGCCGATGAACCCCGCGTCGCCGAGCGCGTGCCACAACTCGGTGCACTCGCGGCCCTCCCGGGCGTGCTCGACGTAGTAGCGGCCGCCGAACGGCGCGGCGATGGCACCCACCGCGGCGCGGAGGTCACGCGCCTCGTCGCTGTCCATGACGTCCACGTCGACACCTCTTTGTGACTCACCATTCACTACTGGCGCACAGTATCCCCCGGCTGCGATGATGACAAGATGACGGCCACCTCCTCGACGACCTCCACGGACGGCCGCCGCCGGCGCGACCCCGAGCGGCGGGAGCGGATCCTGACAGCGGCCGCCGAACTGACCGCGCGGCGCGGCTTCCACGCCATCGGCATGACCGACATCGGTGCGGAGGCGGGCATTGTCGGCTCCGGCGTCTACCGCCACTTCGAGAACAAGGACGCCATCCTCGTCGCGCTGCTCGATCGCGTGATGGGCCGCCTGCAGGACGGCGCCGCCACGATCCTGACCGCCGCGCCGGACGACAGAGCCGCTCTGTCCGGCCTGATCAGGGACCACATCCGGGTGGCGATCGAGGATCGCACGGTGCTCGCGGTCTACCACCGCGAGATCCACAACCTGCCCGAGGAGGACCGGCGGCGGCTGCGCCGCCTGCAGCGCCACTACATCGAGGACTGGGTCCACGTGCTGGCGCCGCTGCGGCGCGACCTCGCCGACGGCGAGCTGCGCCTGGCCGTGCACGCCGCCGTCGGTGCGATCCAGTCCACACTGTTCTTCCGCAGCGGCCTCGCCCCCGAACGTCTCACCGCCCTGCTCGACGAGATGGCGCACGCCTGCCTCGGCGTGACTCCGACACCGGCCGAGGCAGTGAATGGCGAATAACTAATTTCTTGCGTTCGTGACCGTGGTCACGCATGCTGGTCGTCGGCACCGATGTCGAGGGAGCGCCACATGACCGCGACCAGCGACGCCCGGCCGACGGGCCTGTCGAACCGTCCACACGGGACCGAACTGCCGAGCGCGGCGGCCATCGACGTCGAGACGCTGCGCGGCCGGCGCGCCGTGCAGCGCTGGGAGCGGACCTCGGTCGGCGACGTCTTCGAGCGGCTCACCTGGAGCCGGCCCGACCAGGTCGCGATCGCCGCGGCCGACGGCGCCCACGGCGAGGCCAGGTTCGCCTCGGTCACCTACCGGCAGGCCGACGCGGCCGCCAACCAACTCGCCCACGCGCTCGCCACCGCGGGCCTGGCGCCTGGTGATCGGGTGCTGCTGTTCTGCGAGAACACCGTCGAGGCATTCCTGGCGAAGATCGGGATCGCCAAGGCCGGCATGGTCGCCGTCCCGCTGAACCCCGGGCTGGCGCCCGACGTCCTGGCCCACCTCGTCCGGCTGGCCGAACCGCGACTCGCGATCGTCGACGCCGAACTGTGGCCACGCCTGGCCGAGGTCGCCGAGGCGACCAGCCTGCGCGTCGGCGCCACGATCACGATCGGCGGCGAGCCGGTCGCGGGCAGCCCGGCGTTCGGCGAACTCCTCGACGGGCAGCCGGACACCGAGCCCGACGTCGAGATCCACGGCGACGACATCTTCCAGCTGCTGTTCACCTCCGGCACGACGGCGATGCCGAAGGGCGTGATGCTCTCGCACAGCTACGCGCACCTGGCCGGGCTGAACTTCGCGCTGTCGCTGTCCCGCGGCCTGCGCCACGAGACCGACCTGCGGGTCTGCACCTTCCTGCCGATGATCTACCACGTCGGCGACGCGCTGTTCACCTACTCGACGTTCCTCGCCGGCGGCACGCTCGTCCTCGGCCGCCGTCCCGCACCGGGCCCGGTGGCCGCCGCGGTCGCGCGGACCGGAGCCACCGCGCTCTGGGCCGGGTCGCCGCAGTTCGTCGCCGCGCTCGCCGACGAGCTCGACGCCCACCCCGAGCTGGACCTGTCCACGCTGACCACGCTCGTCTACGGCTGGGGTGCGCTGTCCCCCGCGCTCCTGCGGCGGCTCGAGCCCCGGACGTCGCCCGGCTTCGTCACCGTCGGGATCTTCGGGCAGACCGAGGCCATCGCCTGCCACCGGTTCTGGCCGACCGCCTGGCCCGACGTGCACGCCCGCACCGCGCCCGCGATGAACTACGTCGGCGTACCGAGCGGACTCCTCGCCTCGGACGTGGTCGACGAGCGCGGCGAACCGGTCCGCGGCACGCCCGGCGAGGCCGTCTACCGCTCGCCGGTGATGACCGCCGGGTACTACCGCGACGCGGACGCGACCCGGGAGGCGTTCCGCGGCGGCTGGTTCCACTCCGGCGACTCGGCCGTCGTGGACGACGACGGCCTGCGCGTGATGGTCGACCGCTACAAGGACATCGTGAAGACCGGCGGGGAGAACGTCTCGAGCATGCGCGTGGAGGCCGTGCTGTACGAGCACCCAGCGGTCCTGCGCGCGGCCGTGATCGGGCTGCCGCACGACCGCTGGGGCGAGGCGGTCACTGCCGTCGTCGTGCCTCGCCCCGGCTCCTCACCGTCCGAAGAGGACCTGATCGCCTTCTGCCGGGAACGCCTGGCCGGCTACGAGACCCCGAAGGCGGTCGTGCTCGCCGACTCCCTCCCCGAGACGGTCGGCGGCAAGGTCCTCAAGTACAAGCTGCGGGAGCGACACGCGAGCCTCTACGCCTAGTTCCGGTACCGGAACAGGATCCGGCCCCGGTTCAGGTCGTAGGGACTCAGTTCCACCAGGACCCGGTCGTACGGCAGGATCTTGATGTAGTTCTTCCTGATCTTGCCGCTGATGTGGGCGAGCACGTGGTGCCCATTGGGCAGCTCGACCGTGAACCGGGCGTCGCGCAGGCACTCGACCACGGTTCCTTCCACTTCGATACCGCCCTTACCGGCCATGACCCACCAGCTCCAGGGTGCTGCTCGCCCGCCGGGCGCCGATGCCCTCGAACAACGCCGTCGCGGCTTCATTGACCTCGCTCACCTCGGCCGACGCCTTCTCGATCCCCGCCCGGTGCAGGACGCCGAGCGAGTGGGCCAGCAGCGCGCGGGCGATGCCGCGGCGCCGCCGGGCGGCGCGGACGGCGACCAGCCCGATCCGGGGCAGGCGCGTCACCTGGACCACCCGGACCAGGCCCACGTACTCGCCGTCCTCGGCAGCCACGGCGTACCTGGCCGGGTCCACGACGGTGTCGCCGGCCGGGCGCACCAGCACCTCGGCCGGCATCTCCGGCCAGCCGACCGTCGCGTCGACCTCGGCGCGGACGACGCGGTCCAGCTCCCGCAGCGGGCCGTCCTCGGCGGCCCCGGCGGGCACGATCGTGATGCCCGGTGGCGGGAGAGCCGGCCCGGTGACGCGCGGATCGGTGGGCACGACGTACTCCCACTCGCGCCGCCGGATCGTCAAGCCGGCCTGCTGCCAGCCGGCCAGCAGTTCGTGGTCGGTCTCGTCGACCACCGTGTGGAGCGGTTCCGGCAGAGCCGCCAGCATCGCGCGGGCGAGCTGGTCGAAGACGGTGCGGTGCCAGGCGTCGACGCTGAGGAAGACCCGCCCGTCGGGCCGGGTGGTGGCCTCGCCGCGGCCGGTCACCCGGTCGTCGTCAAGCGCGTGCCACAGTCCCGGCGCGACATGGGTGATCTCCACCGCGGGTTCGCCCGCGGTGAAACGCAGAGTGTTCATGGTGTGCCTTTCGGGAGTGCCTGATCGAGGCGCTCCCGGCAACCCCTACGTCAGTCGCCCGACCGTGACGACGAGGGGAGCACCCACATCGAAACAGCGTTCATGGGGCTCACCTCCCGGCGTCGAGTCACGGCCCCGGAACTATAACGGTGCGGCGTGTTCCCGCCCACCGATTTGTTGTAGACCTGCGTCCACTCCCTAACCTACGGTCCACGGGGACGTGGTGCCCGGGCTGCACACCTGCTGCAGGCCCACTTCCCCGTCCCGGGGGACGTCCGCCTCCGCCTGGCCGCCGTCGGGGAACTGCGCCCGGATCCGGCCCACCGCGTCCGTGCACGCCGCGGCCGCCGGCTCGACGCCCCACCCGACCGTCATCGTGGCCTCACCGCCGGGGCTCAGCGTGACCGGTTCGGCCGATGCCGCCGGATCCATGCCGAGCTCGGCGTCGACCGGCGAACCGTTCTCGGCCAGCAACTCCAGCTCACTCGCACCGTCCAGGACACACTCCGCCTCACCCTCATGGGTCAGCTGGAGGGTGTAGAGAACCTCGCCGTCCTGAGGGAAGTCCGTGACGGTCACCGCCATGGCCGTGTCGTCCGCCCGGCACGCCGCGACACCGCCGGAGTCGCCCGAGTCCTGCCGGGCCGTCTCGTCCCCGGACGCCTCCTCGGACGCAGTCGGCGTCCCGTCGGCACGCGGCGACCCGCTGGTGGTGCAGCCGACCAGGGCCAGGCCGCCCATCGCGACCGTCAGGGCACCGACCACCACTCGGGTGTTCACGTTCATCCGTCTCTCCCCTTACCTGTTGGACCATCGCATCGATCACAAGCGAGGACGCCCCGCCGTTGTCACGGATGCCTGGTGCTACCCAGACGAGCAAGTCCGTTGCGCAACGGGGAAAGGCCGGGGACTACGACACGGAGGTGCCGCTGGAGTAGGCGAACCGGCTGAGCAGGCCGCTTCGCAGGTCACCGGTGTAGCTCTCCACGATCTGGGGGATTTCCCTGACGCGCGGTGCAGTGGTCCGGGACGAGTCTCGACGCATGACGAACATCGACACCCGCGGCTCAGGCCGGCCGCACGTACGACACCACCTACCGCTCGCGCACTCTCGCGGAGGTTCGCGATGACACCCACCATCCTCGGCCTGTCACACGTGGCCCTCAGCGTCCCCGACCTCGCCGCGGCGCGAGACTTCTGGGGCGTCGTCATGGGCTTCGAGTGCATCGCCGATCAGGACACCTACTGCTTCATGGTCGAACGCGGTGCTCGGCTCGCCGTGATCCTGACCGACAACGGCGGCAGCGTGACCGGGCAGTTCGACGAACGGCACCCCGGACTCGATCACCTCGCCATCGCCGTCGCCGCCCACGAGGAACTGCTCGCCTGGGAGCAGCGCCTGGCGAGTTTCGGGGTGGCGCACTCCCCGATCGCCGAGACCGATGCCGGGTTCCATCTCAACGTGCGAGCACCCGGCAACCTGGCCATCGAGATGTACGTGATGAAGCCGGCGTTCGCCGCCGAGCTCGGTCTCGACGACGGCGCCGAGGCAGTCGCGGTCACCCATCGATGACAGTTCGGGCCGGGGATGCCTCGACGGCCAGCGCACGGGCGAGCTCTGTGCGCGAGCGCAACCCGCGTTTGCGCAGGACCGCGCCCAGGTGATGTTCGACCGTCTTCGGGCTCAGAAACAGCGCAGCGGCCACTTCCCGGTTGGTGAGTCCCTGAGCCACCAGCAATGCGACCCTCGTCTCCTGTGAGGTGAGTGCTTGCCGTGTCCCCTCCCGGGCCTGGCCCCGCTCCCCCGTCGCGGCCAGCTCGTGCACGGCTCGCTCGGCCCACAGCGTCAGATCCATCTCGACGAACGCGCGGCGCGCGGCCTCGATCTGCACCCGCGCGTCGATCCGCCTGCCGCCGCGCCGCAGTCGCATGCCGCACAGGAGCCGGGTGCGGGCGAGTTCGAACCGGTCCGGTTCGGTGGCGTGCGACTCGATGGCCCGCTCGAACGCCGCAACGGCACCGTCCAGGTCGATCGCCACGAGGGCCGCGCACCGGCCGACCATCGCGGCGACGTGCCCGGACGTTCCCTCCAGCTGGGCCGAGGCGAACCTGCGGGCGAGCGCGCTGGCGTCGTCGTCGCGACCGAGGCCGAGGTAGGCCTCGATGAGCATCGGCGCCACGCCGAGCGGCTCGAGATGCCTGCCGACACCGTTGAACCGGTCGACCTGTTCCTCCAGCACCTCGACGACGGACACCAGGTCGCCGCGGCACAGGTCGCAGAAGGCAACCACCCAGGCGAGGTGTGGCGGCATCGGGTCGAACCCGGAAGCCACGACGTTGCGGCGGGCGCGGGCGAGCAGCCGCCGCGCCTCGTCGTGCATGCCCCGGGCCGCGCTCTCGGCCGCCGCGATCTCGTACGCGATACCGATGTCGGCCGTGTATCCGAGAGCGTCCAGCAACTCGGCCGCCTCTCCGGCGGCCGCGTGAGCACGGACGTGGTCCCCGGCCCAGGCCCAGCCGCCACAGCTCAGGGAGAGACCGACGGCGAGGACACCCAACGCCCCCACCTCGCGACAGCGGGCGATCCGCCGCTCCACGTAACCGGCGACGGCAGTCGGGTCCATCAACCAGCGACCGCACAACAACGCCACGACCAGGTGCCGCGGGTCGTCGCGGAGGCCGGGATCGGACTCGAGCAGTGCGATGGCCTCCCGGACCATCGGGGCACCGAGCTCCGGTCGCCCCTCGACGACCCGGGCCGCGCCCGCCAGGTACGCCGCGAGCATGGCCTGTTCCGGATCCGCCCGGTCGGCGAGCGCCGCGGCCCGGTTGGCGGCGGCGCTCATCCCGGCCAGGTCGTCGAGGACGTAGCACGTGGTCGCCAGCTGGTTCAGCGTCAGAACCAGTAGCCGCCCCGTCGCGAAACCGGCCGCCTGCTCGAGAAGACGGCGCGCCTCGGCGAGCGTGCCGTAGCACTGCTCGAACGTGCCGAGCGCGACCAGCACCCGCGCCCGCGGCTCGGCCGCGACGTCGGAGGCGAGGACCTCGGCCGCCAGCCGCCGACCGCGCTCGGCGTCCCCGGCGATGAACGCGTCGCTCGCTGCCGTCGCCAGCCAGTCATCCCGCAGGCCGAGGTCGGGAGTCAGCCGGGCCGCGCGTTCGATGGCGGCCGACGCCGCGGCCAGCCCACGAGATCGCGCCACGTCGGCGATCGCCGCGAGCTCACCGGCGAGTGCCGCGTCGTGGCCCGGCGTGGCCTCGGCCCGATGCCAGGCTCGTGCGTGCCGATCCGGCACCGTCTCGGCCAGCGCGCGGTGCGCCGCCGCACGTGCGGCCACACCCGCCCGGTCCCAGGTGGCCGACCGCAGCAGCGGGTGTCGGAACGCGAGCCGTCCGTCTTCGACGACCAGCACGTCCTGGGCCTCGACGAGGCAGGCGTCCGGGTCGGCACCGCCGGCCGCCAGGGCGGCGAGGACCGGCGCCGCCTCCACGCCGGCGCCCGCCGCACACAACACCGCCGCGCGCCACGCGCCCGGCGACAGGCGGGCGAGCTCGCCGGCGTACACATCGCGCAGGCGCCCGGGGACGGGTAGTGCGCGCGGCAGGGGCGCCGCTCCCGCCCGCTGGGCCCGGCTCAGCCGACGCCCGCACTCCTTCAGCGCGAGGGGGTTCCCGCCGGTTCCGGTCACCAGCGTGTCGACGACGCCGTCCGAGAAACCAGGTCCGAGCAACGCGCTCGCCGCGGCGGGAGCGACGCCCTCGATCACGCGGATCTCGAAGCCGTCCAAGGAGATCGGCAGTGGTGCGCCGGCGCGATGCGCGAGTATGACCGCGACCTGGTCATGGCCGAGCCGGCGAGCGGCGAAGGCCAGCGCCTGCGCCGACTCGACGTCGACCCAGTGCAGGTCGTCGATCCCGATCAGCAGCGGGGTGCGGGCCGCCGCCACCGCGAGAAGGGCCAGCGTGGCGGCGCCGACCAGGAATCGGTCCCCCATCCCTGCCGCGGGGGACTCCCAACCGCACGCCGCGGCCAGCGCGCGTGCCTGCGCGCCGGGGATCGAGTCCAGGTCGGCGCGCAGTGGTCGCAGCGCGCTGAGCAGCCCCGCGCCGGACAAGACCGCCTCGGACTCGATGCCCTGCACGGTCAGGCAGGTCCAGCCGTCCGTCCGTGCCTGCTCGACGGCAGCGTTGAGCAGGATTGTCTTGCCGATCCCGGCTTCACCACGAACCACCGCGGTGGCCGGCGACCCCGAGCCCGCACGAGCCACGACCTGCGCGAGCCAAGCGAACTCGACGTCACGCCCGACGATCTCCGGCGTGCTCACCGTCCACTCCCGACTCGGCCGACCATGACGCGCAGACTAACCCGGCGATGCACACCGGTCCGTACTCCTTAGCTGAGCACACCGTCATTGCGGCGGCGGGTTGTACGGGTACGGACTCTGCGGCGGATACGACTGGTTCGGTGCGGACGGTGAGCGGTTGCCGCGCCGCCACAGCAGGACGAGGACCCATGCGACCACAGGCGCGCACCCAAGGATCACGACCAGCGCGATGCAGGCCCCGGCCTCCATCGTGGGCAGGACCAGGCTGAGCAACCGCTCGCCGGTCCGCAGCAGGGCACGTGTCATCGTCCACCCTTGCTCGCCCCGTGAAGTCGGCCGCGGGAAACCCGCCGTGTGTGGCTGGCTCGCTAGTGGTCCCGGGTCAGGTGAAGCGGATCCGGACGTGCGCGCCGGACGCGGTGGCGGGTTCGGGGCTCCGGGCGTAGGCGGCCAGCGCGGCACGCACGGTGTCCAGGGTCTGCGTGCCGACCAGGCCGGCCCAGGTGCTCTCGGCGTCGGCGCCTGCCTCGCTCAGGACGTCGTGCAGGTGGCGGCCGGCCGGGGTGAGGGCGAGATGCCGGCTGCGGGCGTCGGCGGTGTGTGGTTGCCGGTCGAGCAGGCCCTCGTTCTGGAGCACGGCGCAGATCTTGCTCATGGCCTGGGTGGTCAGACTGGTTCGGTCGGCCAGTTGGGTGACGGTGTCGATGCCTCGCCCGATGAACAGCACGGTGATCGCCTGGGTCGACGTGAGGTGGCCGTGCCCGGCGTTTCCCAGCGTGGCGAGCATGGTGCGGACCACGCGTTCGCAGCACGCGGCGAGCAGGATGCCGAGATCGTCGTCGAGGTTGCCGTCCCGGACGGGGTGCTCAGTCACACGCACGACCTTACCCAACTTGACTACGTAACTCAGTTACGTATCTAATAATGGTATCTGAGTTGCGCACCTGGAGGTGTCATGAACGTCGAGACCGACCAACGCTTCCCCCTCGACCTGACCGTGCTGGCCGGCGACGGCAGCCGGATCACCGTGGCCGACCTGCGCGGTCCGGCCCGGGCGGTGGCCATGTACTTCATGCGCACCGGCACCTGCCCGGTCTGCCAGCACCACGCCCGCGCCTTCGTCCGGCTGGACCTGCTCGACCACGGCGTGCGGCCGGTGATCGTGGTGCCCGGACCACCCACGCACGGCACCCGGGTCCGGCGCCTGGTCGGCGACCGGGCCACCGTCGTGTCCTCCACCGACGCCCAGGCGCACCAGGCGGGCGGACTGCACCGAACCCTGCTCCTGCAGCACAGTGGCGTCGCGCTCGTGGACGCCGCCGGCGCGGTGCGCTACCGGCTGGTGAGCGCGCTGCCCACCGCAAGCTTCGACGGCCCCGCGTTGCGGGCGGCCATCGAGGAACTGGCAGACCGATGACGACCAACCGGCGCACCGCGGCCGCCGTCGGCAGCTCCCTCTTCTTCGCGCTCGCTCCCGGCACCGTGGCCGGCCTCGTCCCCTGGGCGCTCACCGGCTGGCACCCGCACCACACCACGATCGCCGCCTGGATCCCGTTCCGGACACTCGGCGGAGCGCTCGTCGTGGTCGCACTGCCCGTCCTGGTCGCCGCGTTCGTGCGCTTCGTCCGCGAGGGCATCGGCACGCCCGCGCCCGTGGCACCCACCAAGCACCTCGTCGTCGGCGGTCTCTACAGATACGTGCGCAACCCGATGTACCTCGCGGTGACCGCCCTGGTCGTCGGGCAGGCACTGCTGCTGGGCCAGCCCGGGCTGCTCTGGTACGCCGCGATCATCGCGACCGCGATGGTCACGTTCGTCCACGGCTACGAACAACCCACGCTGAGCGAACGCTACGGCACCGAGTACGACCGGTACCGCGACGCCGTACCCGGCTGGTGGCCCCGGCTCCGCCCCTGGCAGCCCCGATAGGTACGCGGGTGCATGGCCTCGCGTACGAGGTGATCGGGTCGACGCGCTACTTGTCGACCGCGTCGGATGGGTAGGTGAATCGGGTGAGCAGTTCAACGAGTAGCGCGCGTTCGTCGGGGTCGAGGTGGGCGGTGGTCTGGTCGGCGATGGGGCGGGCGGCGACGTGGGCGGCATCGAACACCGTGAGGCCGGCGCTGGTCAGCTCGACCATGCGGGCCCGGCGGTCGGCGGGGTCGGTGCGGCGGGTGGCGTAGCCGGCGGTCTCGAGGTCGTCGACGACGCGGACCATGGAGGCCTTGTCGCTGCCGACGGCGGCCGCGAGGTCGCGTTGGTTGGCCGGGCCGTTGTTCGCGAGCTCGATGAGGACGGCGAAGTGGCGTAGCTCGATGCCGAATGGACGGACGGCTTCGGCCATGGCGCCGGCGGCGCGGTTGTGGGCGCGTCTGAGCAGAAGCCCCAGGGCGAACGGTGAAGGGTCACCCGGTTTGTCGGTGGCGCGCGGAACCGCCTGACCGGAGTGGCTGCTCATTGCGGTCACGTTAGCGGCCCGCGGTGACGAGCCAGCTGTGCGCGCCACCCTCGGTCGGGTTGTAGGCGGGGTGGACCGGACGGTGCTGGCGGGCGAGGTCGGCCAGTTCATCGACCTGGGGGTGCCAGTGGTGCTGTCGTAGCCAGGTGTCCGGGTCGGTGGGGCCGCCGTGCCAGATGTCGATGAGTCCCGGGTCGGCGTCGATCAGTGCCTGGCGCAACGCGTCGGACATCTGGATGTGGTCGAAGGCGATCATGCTGCCTGCATCGGACAGGGAGCTGATGGTGTCGAGCAGGCCGTCGGCCGCCTGCGGGGTCAGGGCGTAGAGCAGGCCCTCGGTCAGCCACGCGGTGGGCCGGTCGATGTGGAAGCCCGCGTCGAGCAGCGGGGTCGACCAGTCGTACCGCAGGTCCACACCCACGGGGTGCCGGACACACCGCGGCTCGGCGTCGCCAAGTGCGTCGGCCTTGAAGGACAGCACGGCGGGTTGGTCGAGCTCGAACACCTCGACACCGGCCCGCCACGGCAACCGGAACGCGCGACTGTCCATGCCCGCCGCGACAAGAACAACCTGCTGACAACCACTGGCGAGCAGGGCGTCGTCGAGATAGCGGGTGCGAAGCGCGACCTAGTCGGCCATGAGCTCGACGAACCTCGTGACATCACCCGGCGCGCTCACCCCGGACACACCCGCCGCGTCCAGGAACCGCGCCGCGTACGGGTCGTCGACCAGCCGATCCGCCCGCAGCGTCTCCTGCGCGCGCAGCGCCGCCACGAACAGCGAAGTGCTGCCGATCGCGTCCAGTCGGGTCGTGCTCATGCCACCTCCAAGTTAGATTCACATGAAACTATCACGAATGAAACTAACATGAGAGCGGACATGCGGGCGAGGCTGGTCGACCGAGCCGGAGCGGTACCGTCACGTGGAGGGAAACACCACCACTTCTACCCGGCGGAAACGTGATGTTCGAGATGCTCCGACGTGCGGGCCTCGAAGTGCTCGGCACTACCGACGGCGTGGTGTCCACCAGGGACGCCTGGAAACGAGTGGTCAGCGCCAACGTACGTCCAACGTCCACAGTGGATGACGAGCTGGACGATCACTTGTCGCGAGTGGACGCCGAGTGGCGGCGCCTCGCCACTGAACACGGTGTCGTGGACGATGACGGCTCGTTTCTGATCAGCCTCCCGGGCCCGGGAGCGATGAGCTCCCCCTGGCTCATCGTTCGCCTGACCGAGGCGACCTCGCTCGCCGAGCACCTTGCACCACACCCCGGCGAGCCGGAATTCGTCACCGCAGCCCGCAACGGCACAACGGTCATAGGCGTCACCACCGAGGAACACGGCACCTGGCTGATCCTCGCCTGACGCGAGCCTGTGGGCCCCCGCAGGTGCTGACCAATCTCAGGAAACCGCGATGCCGGTGGTGAGCCGGGACCACGCCCGCGGGCCCGGGGTGGTGTTTTCCGCACCCGGAACCGCCAGGTGGCCTCGTCGTGCCGAGCGCGCGTTTCGCGGAGGCTGTTCTCAGTCGCCACCGGACGAGCCGGCCGGGCACAGTGGACAGGAGCGAACGATGACCTCGACGATCGACACGGTTCAGGACAGGCTGCTCGACCGGCTCGTCGCGCAGCCCGCGCACCCGGTGCGCCTGACCGCTGCCGCGACCCCGAAGCTGGGTCGCCGTGCACTGGTCCGTGCACAGCGCGAGACCCTCGACGCGGCGCGCCGCGAGTACAGCCTGGCCGCCCGGTTCCTGTTCTTCACGATGGACCTGGTCTACGGGCGCAGACGCACGCTCGCGAAGTTCGAGGTGGCGGTCCGTCCGACATCTGCAGGTTGGACGGGGGTGTTAGCCGTTCTGCGGCCTTGATCCCGGATTCGACTCCGGTGCGGGCTCCAGCACGATCCCCGGCACGATCCCCGGCACGACCTCCGGCAGCGGCCCCGGCGTGGGCTCCGGCCATGACTGCGGTGCCGGACCGAACGCGCGCCGGGCAGCCCGGACTGCCAGTGCGGCGACAGTCGCGTTGGCGCCGCCGCCGATCACGGCGCCGATGCCGAACGGGACGACCCGGCCGAGCACGATGATCCCCTGCTTGGTGCCGTATTTGGTGATGAAGTTCGGACCCAGGACACCGTTGATCTGGCGCAGCGTCGCCATGGGTACCTTGCTGACTAGCTGCCGGCCCCAGTGCTGACCGGTGCGCTCGGCGACCTTGCCGATGGTCGCGGAGCCGGACTCGCCCAGCAGAATCCCCATGACGAGCGTCCGCCGGCGTTCGATCTCATCGAGGCGGATCCCGTGGACCTCGGCGACCGAGAGCACGAACAGCGCGCTCAGCTCGAACGAGGAGAAAGCCTCGCCGGCCGACAACGCCAACGCGACCCCGGTGCCGACAGCAGGCGCGGCGGCGGCGCCCCCGACCGCAGCCCCGGTGCCCGTCAGGGCGCTGACGTACATCCGCTCCAGGGTGCGGACGACCTCCGCCGGTGTCGCCTCCGGTTTACGCTGGCGGGCCCGGGCGATGTTCTTGCGCACCAGCGGTGTCTGCAGGCCGATGGCCCTGTCCAGCAGGTCGAGTATCGGCTGGCCCCGGCCGCTCGACGCCGGCATCGATCCTTCGAGGGCGTCAGAGGCCACACGAACTCCTTGAGTCGTCACGTCCTCGCTTAGTCTCGCACTCGGGCAACCAGAGTACGCCGATCACCCCACCGCCCGTCGCGTCACGCTGCTCGCGCATCGGGCGCCGGCGCGGTCATGGTCGGTAGCCTGCTTGACCGACACCGTGCCGCCCATCCCCGGTGATGATGTTCTCGGCAAGGACGAGCAGTGGCCGGCCCGTCACCCGTATCCGTTCCGCCAACGGGTAGATGTACGCGATCGTCGACAAAGCGGGTGTCGGCCAGCAGAATGTACAGATTGTCCAGCACGGCCACCCCCTGACTCCGTCGGTGAGGAAATCAGGGCTGAGATAGCCGTTTGCGAAGCGCATGCATTTAACGAGCTCCAGTTCGAGGCCGAGCGCGACGCCGGGCTCGACGGCAAGCACGCGAACGGCGGTTGATGAACGCGGAACAAGTGCCGGCGCTATTCACCCCCATTGGATTCTGACGTCCTCGGTATCCCACGCGGCATCCACTACCTGTGCTCGAGACTGCCGTTGCCCTGCACGAGAAGACGCAGGTTGGTATAGGTATTCCGGATTTCCAGTACGACGGACTGCTGGCACGCAGAACCCGGTTCTGGTCTGCGAATGCGCCGCAGGCGATTTGAACGGCCCCGGTTCCCGGGTTCGTGTCGCGCGCCACCAGCACTTCCCGCTGTTGGCGTTCCTGATGTGGTTGCCGGCCGGGGCCGACGGCGCGACGTGCCACGTACCGGCCGAGGTCGTGACGTCGGACGCGGCCGAGGCGGTCTGGGCGCCGAACAGCACCGGGGTGAATGCCAGGGCTGCGCAAACTGCACGAGGCCGGCGGTACGCAGCCGCTGCGGGCGGCCCGAAAAGTCGCCCTTTCTGGCTGCGAGGAAATCGCGACCGAGTGGATCAACATGACCACCACGCCCGGTCGATCGCGGTCACGCCACCGTCGGGCGTGCGCCGGCGGCGATGCGGGCACGGATGTCGTCGGCGGCCGGTAGTTTCAGGTCCTCGTACAGTCCTAGAGCGCACGCCCACAGCTCTCGGGCCTGGGCCGGATCCGTGGCGGCGAGGGTTTCCGCGATGCCGGACAGGGCCCTGGCCTGCTCGTACCTGTCGCCGGCCGTGACCGCCAAGCCGCGTGCCGTCTCGTGGTGGCGGCTGGACTCCTCGAGTCGGCCCAGCCCGAGCAGTGTGACGCCCGTGCTGTTGTGGATGTCGATGAGGCTGCCCCGATGGCCGTTCTCGGCGACCGCCAGCGCCTGTTCGTGGAACGTCAGTGCCGTCACGAGTGCGCCGCGTGCGGCGTGGTCCAAGGCGATGCCGTTGAGGGCGTCGGCCTCACCCTCCCGGGCACCGAGTTCACGGTAGAGCGAGACTGCTCGCTCGTGGTGGTCGAGCGCGACGGCCAGACGGCCCTCGGCGCGGTGGCAGTCGCCGAGGTTGTTGATCGCGTGCGCTTGGCCGAGGGGCTCGCCGATCTCGCGGAAGAGCTTCAACGCATCGGTCAGGCGTTCCTCGACGTACTCCAACATGCCGGCCCGGATGGCCGTGACGGCGAGGTTCATCAACACGGCGCCCTCGCCGCGCAGGTCGCCCGTTCTTCGGCGTAGCACCAGGGACCGTTCGTAGGCGGCGAAGGCGTCGTCGACCCGTCCCAGCAGGCCGGCCACGATCCCGATGCTGTTGTGGGCCGCGGCCTCACCACGCTCGTCACCGAGCACACGGCGCAGCGCAGCGCTGCGCTGGGCGAAGTCCAGCGATTCGGCGTAGTGGCCGGCCGTCCGGTAGGCGGTACTGAGGTTGCGCAATGCCTCGGCCTCCGACGCGCGGTCGCCCTCGGCCTCGGCGGCGGAGAGGGCCAGGTGGTGGATGGTCAGCGCGTCGTTGTGGGCCTGGGCGTCCAGCTCGCGCCACAGGGTCCCGGCCAGCTCACCGATCCACCGTGTCCAGCCGGTGGCCCCGGCGAGCCGGGCCGCGGCCAGCAGGTTCGCCCGCTCGGCCTCGATCCAGGCGCGTGCCGCGGCCGGGTTAGTGAGATCAGGAAGGGCGATGTCCTCGGGGCGCGCCACACGGGGGCGCCGGTCGCGCTCGGACGGGTACAGCGTGTCCATCGCCACCATCGCCGAACAGCTGTAGTGGCCCAGCAGGCGGCGCAGCGGCTCGGCCGCGCGCTCGTGGCCGGTCAGCTCGAGGGCGTACCCGGTGAGGAGGTCGTGCATCGTGTACCGCCCGGCGCCGGCGCGGGTCACCAGGTGGGCCCGCACCAGCTCGTCGAGTACGGCCGTCGTGGTCACGAGATCCGTTCCCGTCAGCGCGGCGGCCGCGTACGCGTCGAAGTCCGTGCCCGGGTGGCTGCCCAGGAGCCGGAACAAGTGCGCGGGACCGTCCGCGAGCGCCTGATAGGACCAGGAGAAGACCGCGCGTATGGCCGTCCGGTCGTCGCCGTCCGCGTCGAGGACCGTCAGCCGCCTGCATTCGTCACGCAGCTCCCGCACGACGTCCGCGATGGTCACGTCCGGTCTGCCGCGGACGTACTCACCGGCGACGCGCAGGGCCAGCGGAAGCCGCGCACAGACCTGCGCGAGCTCGGCGACCGCGCCCGGTTCGGCGTCGGCCCGTTCGCCGACGAGCAGGCCGACCAGCGCCACCGCGTCGGGCAGCGGCAGCAGGTCGAGGTCGACGCGCTGGGCGCCGTCCCGCGCGACGAGACCGGCCAGCGAGTCGCGGCTGGTGATCACGGTCAGGCAGCCGGGAGCCCCGGGGAGCAGCTGCCGGACCTGCTCCGCGGAGCGCACGTTGTCCAGGAGGATCAACAACCTCTTGTCCGCCACCGCGGAGCGGAACAGGGCGGCTCGCGCGTCCAGGGCCTCCGGGAGGCCACGCACGTCGACCCCCAGGGACCGCAACAGCCGCTCCACCGCCTCCTCCGGCCGCATCGGCTCCTCGGTGTCGTGACCGCGGAGGTTCAGGCACAGCTGCCCGTCGGGGAACCGGCCCGCCACCCGGTGCGCCCAGTGCACCGCCAACGCGGTCTTGCCCACTCCGGCGGTCCCCGCGACGGCACACACCACCGACGACGTCGCGTCCCCCACCGACAGGAGGCGGTCCAGCGCGCGGACCTGGTCGTGCCGGCCGACGAAACCCGTGACGCCCGGTGGCAGCTGCCGGGGCGCCACGGCCGGCCTGCCGTCCCGCCTGGCGGTGATCCGGAACCAGGCGTCGCTCCACGCGGCCAGCTCCTCCGACGGCGCGCCGAGTGCGAGCACGATCCGGTCCAGCACGTCGATCGCCGGCAATGACCTGCCGGAGACGTAGGTGTGCACGGTCGAGTGCGGCAACCCGGTCCTGCGGCTGAGATCCCGGACGCTGACGCGGCTTTTCCCGGTGCCGCGAGCAGCGAGGCGACGAAGCCGGTCCAGCGCGTCAGCCAGCCCGGCCAGGTCACTCACCTCGGTCAGGTCCGATGCGACGTCCCCCACGTGAGTCCCCTCTCCCCACGACCCTCCAGCAGTGTGACACATGAGATGGACGTGTCCAGGGCCGTCCACGTTTGTCCAGATCGGCGTCCTGTCGTGCCGCCAGGTGCTGAAGTGGCGCCGTCCTGAGCAAGCGAACCCGGAAAGGGGACATCCATGGACGCCCACCGAAGATCGACCAGACCTGTTGTCGCGGCGGCATTCCGGCGGTTGTGCCGCACACGCCTGCGCGCCGCGTTCCTGTCGCTCGCCGTCCTGCTGACCAGCGTGGCCGGCATCTCCCTCACCGCCGCCGCTCCGGCATCGGCCGACGCCTCCTGCGCCGGCGCGGTCTCGGTGTACGGCATCCTCGCCGACGGCCGCCTCACCTACACCGCGATCGACCCGGACACCGGCAACATCGAGCACATCGTCGTGTCCGGCAGCACACTCGGCTTCACCCCGAAGACGATCGCGACGCTCAACTTCAACACCGTCCTCGTCACCTCGACCGCCGGCCACCTCTACCGCGTCGACGTGCTCACCAACAGGACGAGCCTGACCTTCGCCGACCCGATCGACCTCCAGCACGGCTGGACGCACAACCTGCTCACCTACGACGGCTACGGCCACCTCTACGGGACCACCTCCGGCGGCGTCCTCCTCCAGTACCTGGTGTCGGCGAAGAAGCCGGGAGTCAACCAGGTCGGGCAGCGCAGGGAGATCGGCAGCGGCTTCACTCTCAAGACGCTCGCCGGCGCCGGCGACGACCGGCTGGTCGCGACCGCGTCCGACGGACAGCTGATCAGCTACGCCGTGTCCGCCTCCGGTACCTACACCCGCGCCCAGCTCGACGACCGCGGCTGGCAGAGCTTCGCGAACCTCGTCTCCCCGGGCGGTGGCCTGTACTACGGCAAGAACCCCGACGGTGCCATGTACTGGTACTCCGACGCCGACCCCACCGACGGCTCCGGTGCCGATATCGCCTACCACCTCGACGACCCGGTCGCCTCCCGCGGCTGGACGCAGACCCTGCTCTCCGCCGACCCCACGACCTGCGTGGCCAACCCGGGGACGACGCTGCGCGCGAAGATCGCCACGCTGGCGACCGGCGAGGTCGGCACCACCGAGGCCAACTGCGACAAGTACAACTCCGGGTGCAACCAGGGTGCGAACGACTGGTGCGCCATGTTCGCCACCTGGACCTGGGCCGCTGCCGGGGTCAGCGGGGTGCCGCGCAGTGAGTGGGTCGCCCGGGGCCTCGGCGCGTGGGGCGTCGACCACGGGCTCTTCAAGTCCAGGACGGGAAGCAGCCACGGCAGCCCGAAACCCGGCGACTGGGCCATCTACGGCCCGCCGGACGGTCATACCGGCGGGCACGTCGACGTGATCACCGCCGTCCACCCGGACGGGACCCTGACCGTCGTCGGCGGCAACGTCAGCAACAAGGTCTCCCGGCGGGTCATCGACCCCGACACCGCACGCAACGGCACGGACAACGTCCTGATCTCGGGCTATGTCTCCCCGCCCGGCGCCTGACCCCAAGGGAGTTGCCATGCGCCTCATCGCGCGAGCGGCGACGGCGGCACTGACCGCCCTCGCCGTCACGACCACCGCGTCGGTCGCGGCCCACGCCGCCGAGGACGACACGGCCGCACGGATACAGATGCTGTCCGCCTACCCGACCGCGCCGTGCGTCAGCGGCGGGCCGACCGCCGCCGACAGCGCGGCGGCGGCGCGACTCAACGGCGTGCTGACCGGCGCGCTCAGGAACGCCATGACGGCATACCGGGTGTCCTGCGCCAGGGCCGTCATCGACGCCGTGGAGCAGCGCGGGCTTGGCGAACGCGCCGCCGTCATCGCCATCACCACCACGATCGTCGAGTCCGGCATCGAGAACATCAAAGTGGCGGTCGACGGCACCAGCCTCGGACTGTTCCAGCAGATCGAGGCCTGGGGCTCGGCGACCCACCGGCTCGACCCGGAATGGGCCACCAACGCCTTCCTCGACGCCATGGAAGACTTCTACCCGAACGGAAGCTGGCGGTCCGCGCCCATCGGCGAGGTCTGCCAACGGGTGCAGCGCTCCGCCTACCCCGAGCGCTACCAGCCGCAGGCCGCCGACGCCCAGCGCATCGTCGACGAACTGGGCGGTCCCACGGCCGCCCCGGTGTCGGTCTACGGGGCGCTGTCCGACGGCCGCCTCACCTACAGCACCATCGACCCACGGACGGGGAACCGCACCAAGACCGTGGTGTCCTCCGCCGCCCTGGGATTCGTCCCGAAGGCGTTGGCCACGCTCAACTTCAACACCCTGCTCACGACCTCACCCACGGGAACCCTCTACCGGGTCGACGTGATCACGAACAACAAGTCGTTGACGTTCGCCACCCCCGTCCCACTCGGCGGCGGATGGACCCACGACATGCTCACCTACGACGGTCACGGCCATCTGTACGGCATCGCCGGCAGCACGCTGATGTCCTATGTGGTCTCCCGACCGAAGCCCGCGGCCAGCCAGGTAGGGCAGCGCGCCGTGATCGGCGGCGGCTTCACGCTGCGCACGCTCGCCGCAACCGGCGACGACTGGCTGGTCGGCATCAGCACGACCGGAGTGCTCCGCTCCTACCACGTCGCGGCCGACTACACGTGGTCCGGCGCCACACTGGCCGACCGCTGGAGCGGCTTCGACCGGCTCGTCTCCCCAGGCGACGGCCTCTACTACGGCCAGACCCGCGCCGGCGGCCTGTACCGCTACGTCGACCACGACCCGTACGACCTCAGCGGCGCGGATCTCGAGTACTTCACCGACGACCCCGTCGACCCGGGGGGCTGGACCCAGATCGCCCTCTCTGCCCAGCCGTTCGCCCCCTGACAGCCACACATCGTTCGATTGCAGAACCTCGAGAACCACCGCTACCTCTACCAGAACGGCAGCGGCTTCCGCAGCACAACGTCGACCCTGAACCTCAGCGACCCACTCCTGCGCTGGACCATCGGCTGACGGTAGATCAGCAAGAACGCGCGACAGCCCCGCCCGGTCGATATCGTACTTCCGTCCGCAGTGGACGATCGACCGGCGCGGGGCTGCCGCGCGCCGGACGGCATGGTGACCGGAGTCGAGCCGCTGCTTCCGATCCGGCCGGCGAGCCGGACCGGCCCGAAGCCGTTGCCGGATCGGCCGGTGCTGTAAGGGATCCTGTTCGTGCTCTACACCGGCATCGGCTGGGAAGGCCTGCCTCAGGAGCTCGGGTTCGGCTCCGGGATGACGTGCTGGCGGCGGTTACGGGACTGGACTGAGGCCGAGTGCTCGACCAGCTGGAGACGCACACCGACGATCGGCCCCGGGGCCTCGACCGAGTCGGCGTCGACCTACATCCGGAAAGCGCCACAAGCACGACCACGATCAGGGCCGAGGTCACCGGACTGTGGGCACCAACAAACACGTGCCATGTGGCGGCGAGCCTTGCCAGGACAACGATCATCGTCGTGCAGCGCGCCGGCTGGATCGCCGGTCAGGTGTTCTTCGCGACGTTGCTGGCCGGCACGGCGCTGTCGGTCGCCGACCTGCACTGGGGCAAGGCCGTGGCGCTGGCCGCGGGTGCATTCGGCACGTCAGTCGTGCTCACCTGGGTTCAGCGCTGGACGACCGTGGCGGAGGCCGTGAAGTCGATCGATTCGCCGACAATCTTCTTCTGGGTGGATCTGGGCACCCGGTTGATCAAAGGTCGACACGTTCGACCTGTCCACGGCGGTCGACACGGCCGCACTGGCCACGCTGAGCAAGGGGCTGCTCGCGCGGGGCAGCGACACCGGTGGTCTCGATTCGGCGACCGGCCCCGAGGCAGCTGCCAGAAATCCCTCGACGATGCCGACGAGCTACTACGTCGCCGCCGTCAAGCAGGAGGACGTGCCGCCGCCTACGCCGGTGCAGCCTCAGCAGGCCCCGGCGCAGCCGGACCCCGCGCAGCCGGACGCGGTGGTTGAGACAGCGGTCGACAGCTGATCAGTCAGCCTGTCGGCGGCGCGTGCGCGATCGCAGGAAGCCGACGCCGCAGACGACCACGCCCAGACCCGCCCCACCGAGGAACCCGTGGACCCACCACGGCATCGCTGCGCGCAGGTCGGTCGCCCGGGTCACCGTGCGTGCCCGGCCCGAGGTGTCCACACCGGAAACCACCAGGTCATGGCGACCGGTCTGCGCGTCCGACGGGAGGACGGCCACCAGGGACACGCGGCCGTCGCCGTCCGCGTAGCCGGTCGCCAGTGCTCTCGGGGTCGAGTGCAGGGCCAGCACCACCCCGCTGCCCGGGGCGAAGCCACCGGCCGACACCCGGACCGTATCGCCGCGTACGGCGGTGTCGGTCGCGTCCACCGGGTCGCCTGCCTCCTCCGTGCGCACGGAGGTGGTCGACGGCCGGTGGTCGGCGTTCGGTTGCTCCCGGTTGGACCACCGCACCAGCGCGCCCGTCAGCGCCTGGTACCCGTTGGCGTTGGGGTGCATCATCTGCTGCTTCTGGACGGCATCGAAGGTGTTGAGGAACTTGATCGAATTGACGTAGCGTTTGTCCTCCGGCGCGCACAAGGTGTGGTCCGGGCGGAACGCGTCCTCGGTGTCGGTCGCCAGGTACGCCGACACGCCCTGCGCCCGCGCCGACCGCACCGCCCCGGCCAGCACGGAGTCCAGCTGCTGGACCAGCCGGTCGCCCAGGTCGGCCTCGTGGCGGGTCAGGTGGGGACAGTCGCCGACGTCCTGCAGGCTCACCAGCGACGGGTAGGCGAGGATCACGATCGGCGCGACCGTGCCACCCCGGGCCGCCAGGGCCGACTCGCCGTTGACCACCGCGTCGACCGCCTCGTAGGCGTAGGGCAGGCGGTCCGCCAGCGACGTCATGTCCCGGGCAAGCTGCTCGGTGAATGGCTGGCAGTCGACGAGGCCGGCGCAGTCGGTCACGATGTCGGCGAAGTGGATGTCGTTGCCACCCATGGACATCAGGACCATCGTGGTCTCGGCGGCCACCGATCCCAGCTGGGCCAGCTGCGAGGGCACCGGGATCGCCTTGCGGTCGTCGTCGTCGCCGTTCCACTGTGGGGCGTAGAGGTTGTCGACCACGGCGCCCGAGCACGCGATGATCTTGCGGTGGGGGAAGAAGTCGGCGCCGTAGGTCCGCGTGCTGCGGTGGCAGCGGTTGGCCGGCACGTCGGTGTCGCTGGTGTAGCCACCCGCGCCCTCGCCGGAGGAGAACGAGTCGCCGAGGATCGCGACCGTGCCGCGGGCTCCGTCGGCCAGCAACTCGCCCATGTCGCCCTCGTCCACGGTGGCGCGGACGCGGACCTCCTTGTCCACAATGGACGGCAGGGCGCCGTTCACCGTCGCGCTGACCCGCAGCCGCAGGGTGTCCACCCTGGCGCCCGGCGGGATGCCGATCGACCACGAGCGGGACGCACGGTCGTCGGGCGCGAGGTTGCCGAGCTTGCGGACCGGGGCGGACACGGCGACGAAGCCGGTCTGCGCGCCATCGGTCTCAGTGGTGGCCTGGATGGCGAGCGTGGTGTTCACGGCGTCGTTCACGCTGTCGTTGACGACGTTCGCGGTCACCCCGACGGTCAGGCCCGTCGCGGTACTGTCCGGCGCGTCGACCGTGAGGTCCAGCTGCGCCGAGGTGAGCTTGCCGAGGGTGTCGCCGAGCGCGTCGCCCTCGGACACGTCGAAGTAGCGACCGCCCGTCGCGTCGGCCACGCAGCGCAGCTCGTCGCGGCCGGCCGAGGAGATGTCGAAGCCGACGGTCTGCACCTGGAGCTGGAAACCCTGCTGGGTAATGGACTTCGCGGTCTCGCACGGGTCGCCGTCGCAGTTGCTCTCGCCGTCGGAGACCAGGATGACGGTGCCGCTGTCGTTGCCCGCCGCCTTCAGGGTGTCCACGGCGGACTGGAGGGCCGCCGCGGTCGGGGTGCCGCCGTTGGGCCGCAGCGACCGGATGATCGCGTCCAGCTCGTCCTTGCCACCGGACGTCGCGGCCCGCTCCAGGTGGCCCGACCCGCAGTCGCCGTCGTCCGGGTAGGACCACAGGCCGACCGGTTGCCGCGGGGTCGCGGTCGCGTTGATGGCGGTGAGCAGCGACTGCTGCGCCGCCTCCAGCTTCACCGTGCCGTTGCCGTCCGCGTCGCCCATGGACCCCGACACGTCGACCACGAACATCATCGGCGGGGGCAGGAACACCGACGGGCCCCCTGGTGCGCTCGCCGGCCGGGTGTCCACCGGCTGGGCGGCGGCAGCGGCGGGCCACAGCAGAACCGCGACCAGCACGGTAGCGAGGGCCAGGACCCGGTTCACCGGTCCAGCCCGGCGATGGTGGCCGGCGCGCCGTAGAGCACGACGTCGCCGAAGGCGAGGGACGGACTGGTGTCCTCGCCGGACAGGGCGGTGACGGTCATGGTGAGGCGCAGGACGTGGGCCGTGCCGAGGTCGATCGGGGTGCTCGCGCCATAGCGCAGATCCACCTGGGCCAGCTTCCGGCCGTCACCGGTGACGACCAGCCGGACCGCGTCCGCCGGGTCGCCCGTGTCGGGAATGCCGGCCACGCCGGCGATCCGGGTCACGCCGCGGTCCAGCAGGATCTCGAGGGTGGCCTCGCTGCCGACCGAGCAGGTGAGCCCGTGCCGGTGAGCGCCACCGTTGATCTTCAGCTCGCCGGGCGAGCACCCGCCGGACAGCAGGGAGACCTCGTCCACGTACACCGACGACGGCGGCGCGGCGACCACCACCGTCACGTCCGACGGCACCGGCTTGCCCGGCGCGGGCCGGGTCTCCACGACCGTCCCGGCCTTCGCGGACGGCACGTACCGCTGCTCGACCCGCACACGCGCGCCGAACGCGGACAACTCGTCGACCACCGCGCGCTCGTCCTTGCCGGCGGTGGCGGGCATGACGGCCTCCTTGGCCACCTTCAGCTCGGTGCGCCCGGTGACCGCCTCCCCGCCGACGGGTCCTGCGCGACGACGGTGCCCGGCGCGAGCGCGGCGGCGACCTCGACGACCGTGATGGCGGCCGGGTCTGTCCCGGAGTCGGCGAGCGCCTGCTTGGCGTCGGCCAGGGCGAGGCCGCGGACGTCGGGCATGCGCGTCACGTCGCCGGCAGTCGCCTCACGCGCTACGGGGGTCTCGGCGACCGCCATGTCCCGGTCCACCGCCCAACGCCAGCCGAGCCACACGCCGCCGGCGCACGCGGACGCGACGAGCAGCGCCACGAGCCCGAGCGCGGCGAAGCGTCGCCGCCACGGCCGTGCGGGCGGTACGGGCGGCGCGATCACGGCGATCGGGCCCGTCCGCTCCGCGTCCGTCTCGAAGCCGACGACATCCATCACGCCACCCCAGTCACGCCGGCCCGACCACGACAATCTGTCGGACACATCGCCGTGCCACGCGTTTCGTTTCCGGTCGGCGAGGTGATCGACCCGTGCGGGTGACGGCAATCAGTGCGCGGCTAAGTCACGTGTGGGCCGCCGGCTTCGCCATATGGACCAGGGACAGCGTCTCGGCGACGAATTCACGATGGGTCTCGGTGTAGCCGACCTTGCGATAAAGGTAGATATTCTCCTGGCTGCGGTCGCCGGTGTGGAGCACGAACCGCCGCACGCCCGTGCTGCCGTCCTCGACCGCGCGCAACAGGGCCGCGCCGATACCGCGACCCCGCATGTCCGGCGCCACCACGAGCCGCTCCACGCTGCACTCGTCGTCTTTGCGTACACCGCGGACCGCGCCGACGATCCGGCTGCCCATCTTGGCCACCAGCACCTCACCGGCCGCGATCGACTCGAGGATCTCCGCCATCGGCTCGGCCAGCGCGGACAGCCGCGTGGTGTCGTAGAGCAGTGCCTCGGACACGTACGCGGCCCGCTGCACCGTCATGATCTCGCCCGCGTCCTGCTCCTGCGCGGCGGTGATTGTCCAGTTCATCTGCGCCTTCCGTCACAGCACATCGCGTGAGAGATGAGCCCCGGGGATCTGCCTTTAGAACGCGGTAAGGGAGGCGTTAGTCCCTGCGCCGAACGTTGACGCGCTGACCCCACGTGCCTGGATTGGCTCGGCTGCAAAGGATGGCGTGCATCGGCGATGACCATATCTCAGGAAACGGTTCGGGGACGTCAATGCCGATCGCCGTTGTCGGGATGGCCTGTCGGTTTCCCGGGGCGGATGACCAGGCTTCGTTCTGGGAGTTGTTGCGCGGCGTGCAGGAGGATGCCGGCGTCCAGCGTGGCGGCTTCCTCGACGACGTCTCGCTCTTCGACGCCGACTTCTTCGGGATCTCGCCGCGGGAGGCGGCCGAGATGGATCCCCAGCAGCGGCTGGTGCTCGAGCTGGCCTGAGAAGCCGATTCGGCTCACCCGTCTGATCCAGGCCCTGCTGCCCGACGACGGTGAGCTGGCCGGGCTGCTGGCGCTGATGCTGCTCATCGAGACCCGCCGCCCGCCCGGGTCACGGCCGGCGGCGAGCTGGTCGCCCTCGATGAACAGGACCGACGGGCCTGGGACACCGGCCCGATCGCCGAAGGTGGTAGCGCCCCGGAGCCATCCCGGTGGCCAGGCGCTCGCGTACCAGCCTGGTCACAGGTCGTCGCCCTGTACGACCAACTCGTCCGCCTCGCCGGCCCGTTGGCCGGCTATCACGCCTTCCACGTCACCCGCGCCGACCTGCTGCGCCGGCTGGGCTGGAGCCGGCGGTCGCGGTCGGACTACGACAAGGCCGTCGAGCGGCCGGCAACACCGCCGAGACCGCCTACCTGACCCGCCGCCGCGACCAGCTGTCGTCGTAGGACGTACTGAAGGAAGTCTGGGCGGCGTTGTCGGATCGGGTCAGGGGCGTTCGTAGGCTCGTCATGACTCCCTTGACGGAACCGAACGCAGTCACCACCCCGCCGGATGTGGGCGATCCTGGGGCTGGTGCTCCTCGCCGACGCCCTCGACGTCATCGATGCGACGGTCACGAACATCGCCGCCCCCACCATCGCCGGCGAGCTGGGCGGCGGTGAGAGTCTGATCAAGTGGCTGGGACCGGCGTACATGCTCGCCATGGGTGTCCTGCTCGTGGTCGGTGGACGGTTGGGTGACAAGTTCGGCCAGCGCAGGCTCTTCCTGATCGGCATGGGCGGGTTCACGCTGGCCTCGGCGGTCGCCGGGTTCGCGCCCGACCCGGCTGTGCTCATCGCCGCACGGGTCGCGCAGGGAGCGTTCGGGGCTCTGCTCATCCCGCAAGGCATGGCGATCATGACGAAGGCGTTCAGCCGCGACATGCTCGCCAAGGCGTTCGGGCTGTTCGGCCCGGTCCTCGGCCTGTCCAGTGTCGGCGGCCCGGTCCTGGCCGGCCTCATCATCAGCGCCGACGTGTTCGGCCTGTCCTGGCGCCCGATCTTCCTCGCCAACATCATCCTCGGCGTCGTCGGGCTGGTCCTGGCCGCCAAGCTCCTGCCGCGGGACGACGACGGCGACCGGTCCACCGTCATCGACGGCTGGGGCTCCGGCCTGCTCGCGGTGACCATGCTCGGGCTGCTGTACGGCCTGATCGAGGGCTCGACCAACGGCTGGAGTGCCGTCCCCGTCGTCTCGATGGTCGTCGGCGTCCTGTTCTTCGCTGCCTTCGCCTACCGCCAGCGCACCGCGCCCGACCCGCTCGTCACGCCCTCACTCATGAGGAACCGGGGTTTCACCTCGGGACTGCTCGTGTGCCTGGTCGCCGCGGCCGCGGGCGCCGGTCTGCTCTTCGTGCTGTCGCTGTACCTGCAGGTGGGGCTGCACGTCAGCCCGAGGGACACCTCGCTCGGGCTGGTGCCGCTCACCCTGGGGCTCGTCGCCGCCGGGTTCGCCGCCATGGGTGGCCTGGTCGCCAAGCTCGGCCGACGGCTCGTCGTCATCGGCCTCACCGTCGACATCGTCGGGTGCGGCTGGGTGCTGGTCCTCGTCGCTCACTCCGGGACGAGCCTCGGCCTCTGGGCGCTGGCCCCGGCGTTCTTCGTCATCGGCGTCGGGATCGGCCTCAGCTTCGCCACGATCCCCGTCGTCGCCCTCGGCGACGCGAAGCCTGACGAAGCCGGCAGCGCCAGCGGCTCGTTCAGCTCGATCCAGCAACTCGCCTCAGCGATCGGCTCGGCCGCGGTCACGTCGATCTTCTTCCAGGGCGCGACAGCCGGCCCGGCCCACGCGATGACGGTGACGCTCATCGTCGTGCTGGCCGTCACCGTCCTCTGCCTCCCGGTCGTCGCCCTCATGCCCCGCACGGCGCCATCGGACCCCGACCAGTGAGCCGCCGGTCAGCGACTGCCGACGGCCTTGCGCTTCACGTACCCGACGGTGGCGGTGCCGATGAACAGCACGGCGCCGACGATCGCCAGCCAGAACAGACCTTTGATCACCTATTCCCGTTCCCGGAACGCGTGCCCGCTGCGTGTCACTGACACTCGCGCAGGTCTGAAAGCCGGACCGCCCTCTCCGGTCGGGCGTCCCGTCTCTCGTCCCAGATCACACCCGAATGGATGTATCCGTTCACAGCCCCGCCGACGAAGACAACTGGGTGGCTCGAACTCCGGATTCGAGAACGAGAGAGGAACACTCATGAACTCGGTGAGAAGGATCGTGTCCCGCGCCGGCGTCTGCGGCGTCGTCGTCGCCGCGGCGCTGACGGCCGCCGTCGCGACGGCGGGATCCGCCAGTGCGGAACGGGTGGGTGGCGGCTACTACTCCACGTATGGAGAGTGCGATACGTGGGGCCAACGGTATGTCAACAGCGGCGCCGCGTGGGCCTGGCACTGCGCCGAGGTCACCAGCGGAGGTCCCCACCAGGGCCAAATCCACCTGATCATCTTCACCTGATCGGAAAATCGTCCGCTGCCCCCGCCTGCGGGGCAGCGGACAGCTCAGGCGAGGGGCGCGAGCGCCTCGGCGAGGGGTTCGAGGATGCCCGGTTCGGCCAGGTGCGGGAGGTTCAGGACGACGAGGTCCACGCCGGCGTCCCGGTAGCTAGCGACCTGGTCGGCCGTCGGTCCGAAGCGTGACGACCATCGACAGCGACGAGCAACTCGCCGTCCAGGTGGTGCGCGCCATCCAGGAGGGCGACCTGCCCACACTGCGGCTGCTGTTGACTGACCATCCCGGACTGGTCGGGTCTACCGCGGCTGTCCGGAACTACTTTGCGGCCTCCTTGCGGGTGTCCCGGCTTATCTTGCGTGCCCGCGCTCGCCGAGCAGTTCAAGGTCGGCTACATCAACCAGCGGCGCCTGCAAGTACCTTTGACCAGGTGACCTTCGCAACCCGGCCGCCGGCCGCCCGCGATATTGCGACGGCTGCACTCGGCCGCGATCCCGGCCCGCTGGCACTGGTCCACAGCCTTTCGCATCGCGTCTTCGTCGGCAGGGACGTCGTTGTGAAGGTCACCGACCGCCACACCCGGCTGGACCGGGAGGTCGCCCTCTCGCCACAACTGCCCGACGGCATCACCGCCCCACTGCTGGCCAGCGGCCGCCAGGACGGCGTGCGCTACGCCTGCTACGAACGCGTACCTGGTGCCTCGCCAGGCATTCACCTGCCCCACACCAACGCCGCCATCGCGCGGGCCCTCGCCGTGCAGGCCGTCGAACGCCTCGACCGGCTACACGCCTGGATGCCTGGCCCCGGCGCCGCCGAGATCCTGCGCCAACCGTTCACCCAGGGCGGCTTCACCAGCCGGGAGAAGCTGCGGGCGGAGATCGATCGTCTTCGGACGGCCGATCGCGACGGCGTCGTCCCGGGCCGGATCCTCACCGGACTATCCGCGATCGCCGACCACGCACCCGACCACGCCGGCACCGACGTCCCCGTGCACGGCGACTGCGACTAGGACAACTGGCTCGCCGACGGCGACACCATCACCGCCCTGCTGGACTTCGAATGGGCGCGGTTCGGCGAGCCGGCCGACGACTGGTTCTTCCTGATCCGATTCAGCGGCCCGCACGCCACGATCGTGCTCAACGTGGTCGCCGACGCGACCCGGACCCCTGCGGACGTGCTCCGGGCCCAATGCGAGGTCCGCGAGGCCAGCCACCTGGCCACCGACGTCCGACTCAGCCTGGAGGGCGACCCGGAGGCGGGCGTCGGCACGATCGGCGACCTCGAGGAACTGATCATCGGCCGTTACTGGTGGCGCGACAGCATCGCGTAGAGCGCCAGTCCAAACCCCAAGGCCAGCAGCACAATGAGCCCAGCTCGCAGACCCAGATTTCGCAAGGTAGGTGCGAACAACCCGGCCACTGACCTTCCGGTGCTGCCCTGCGGATCGCAGGCCAGCGGCCCGCCTATCCGCAAGGTTCGAATGGACAGGACATTCGCCACCAGCGACAACGCCACAGAATGGACTCGAACCCATCCGTTGCCGGTGAGATCCTCAACCACGTCGACGCGGAACAGTTGGGCCGACAGATCTTCAGTGACCAGCTCGCCTGACGACCGGTTGCCACAGGAAGTCCCGTGAGCACCCAGACCGATCCACCCGGCGTGGCGGAACCCGCTCGGCTACGTCTCCCCGGTGGCAGCCCGTAACCCCTGCCCTGGCGAACGGCGAAGACCACGTGAACGTACCGAACCGGCGCCCTGGATCACAGCCCATGGTCGCCGGTTCGGCGTAGCGATCACGTCATTGGGTGTTCGCCACTCAATGTCACGTGCGGTACGAGTCTTAACGGCCCCGGGTCTCTATCTCAACCCCGCGAATACGTCATTTTGAGATATCGGATTCCCGCACTGGACCACCGAGACGTGGCCGGCGCCTTGGAGCACCCACGGCCCGAAGTGCCTGTCACCACTGGGGCAGTTGGCCTCACCACGGAACTCAGTACCCGGCACTCCGGCGTCGCATCGCACTGTCCACGTCGCTCCGCCGAAGGAAGGGGTTCCTGTGCAGCCGGCCGGCGGCAACTTCATACTGGCCGGCGTTTCAGCAGTGACGGCCGCCGCTGCCGTCCCAGCAGCGAGCAACGCGCCAGCCGCCAAGATCGGGAGTAAGGTCATACGAGCGATCAGAGTTTTCAAGATTCCCCTTTCCTAGCCGAACCGCTGCGGACGGCGAACGCTATCGCGGTTGCCATGTCCGTGGCCAAGAGATGACGCCATTAACCACCCGTTCGGCCTATGCTCCCGCGTGGTTCTGCGACATAGAGTGGATGGTGTAGCTGGGCCTCCATGGTGCCACTCGACCGTGGCGGGGCATCGATATATTCGAGCACGCTCAGCACCTTCTCTGTGGCACGAGAGTCTGGGACGGCGCGGAGCAAAGGCCAGTCTCGACCAGTTAAATGAATTTGAGTTTGGCTTTGCGCGAAGAACGGTGCTCTTTGCAGGTGTTTCCACTCCATCTCGACTCGGGATAGGTCTACGTCTTTCTTTACCGCGTCAACCCATACCTATTGCGACGTCGTTGATAGATATATCGGATGGCACGATCGGGCGGCCGCCGGGGGTGGGCAGCAGGTATGTTTCTCCGACGACAACGCTCCCATAACAGACCGCGGCGACGCATCGCTGGACGGGTGCGTACCCGCGCAACCTGGGATTGACCAGTCGCGTTGGGGCGGTAGTCACCCATCCCGACCAGGTGGCAGTCGTGCTCGGCTATCAGGGAGGCGCCGCCTGCGTGAGCGAATGCGGCGGGCACGTCGGCAAGTCGGGGAACTGTGGCGGCGCGGTTGCAGCGACCGGCAACTCCAGCGGCATCGCCGGATCGGCCGTGAGTCCGATGCTGGGCAGCGTGCTGAGCGTCCAGAGCACACGCGCGTCGGCGTCGCTAAACTCTCGTATCGTGACCACGCCCACGATCCTCGACGCGCCCGGCGTGGTCGCGAACGGATTCTTTCGCTAGCGGTCGACCGGGGCTGCGGCCTAGCCGGATGAGCCTATTCGGCGTCCGCTCCGGTGGTCGTGATCAGTTGCTGATGTCGTGATCCGCCGGGAACCGGGTCAGGCAGGACAGCGTGCCCGGGTTGTGGGTGGTTGATCGTTTGTTGGACCATTGGTCTCGTGGTGGACAAGGCGGTTGTGCTGTGGATGCACGGCGGCGGCTGGTACTCGCGCGAGGCGGGTGACGTGTCGTGGTTGGAGGGGCTCGGATTGCGGGTGGTCGAGGCCCGGTTCCGGCTCAGCGGTGAGGCGATCTGGCCGGCGCAACTCGAGGACCTCCGTGCCGAGGCGCGGGCCGCTCGGGTGGCAGGGGTGCCGTTCGTGGTGGCCGGGGACTCCTCCGGCGGGCACCTGGCTTTGCATCTCGGCTTGCGCGGTGTGAATCGTCCCGGCGATGTGGATGCGATCATGGCCTTCGAGCCGCCGATCGATCCGTTGGCGGCGGACTGGCCGCGCGCACGGGTCGAGGGCAACCCGTGGCACCGGCTGTTGGGGCACCTGCCCGAACGCGCCGGCGCAGCCACTCGCGACTGCACCGTGACGACCCACCTCGGCGCCGGCACCCCGGTCTTGCTCGTGCACGGCGCCGATGACACCGCGGTTCCGCCGACACAAAGCCTCGACCTGGCCGTCGCCCTGTGTCGCGCGGGCCACCGCGTGCACACAATGAGCCTTTTTCATCCGGTGGTGGCGTCGTAGTTCTGTAGTACGTGGATGGCCTTTGCCAGTCGGCCGGTGCGGCGTGGACAGGCGCGGAGTTTGCGCAGGATGCGCCATGTCTTGAGCTGGGCGTTGGCGCGCTCGCCGGGCCCGCGGAGCCGGGCGTGCGCTCGGTTGGCATCGGTCTGGGACTCGGGCTTGTTCTTGCCCTTGTACGGCGTGATCACCTGTTTTCCGGTCTGGTCGTAGCCGTGGTAACCCTTGTCGCCCAACGCAATCAGCCCGGCGTCACGCAGCGCAGCGAGAATGTTCCAGATCCGCGCGGCGGCGGTGTCATGGGTGGCGCCGGGCAGGTCACCGGACACCCACAGGATGGCGCCGTCCGGCGCGGCGATGACCTGCAGATTCACCCCATGCTTGCGGTGCTTGCCCGAGTAGAAGGGCCGGTCGGCGGCGATCCGGTCGATCGGGATCAGTGTGCCGTCGATGATCACGTAGGCGTGGCCCTGGCGTTTCGCCTGCCGCAGCGCCGCGCGTAGCTTGGGCGCCCGCGCGGCGAGCAGCTCGACGGTCTCGTTCACATACCGCCAGCACGTCGTGGTCGACACCCCGAACCCGGCCCCAACCTCGGCGAACGGCTCACCTTTGCGCAGGTAGACCAACACCAACAGGGCCTGCTCGCTCGCGTTCAGCGCCCGCCACGGCGACCCGATCGCCCGCCGGTGGACACGGACCAGCCCGGACACGAAGCCCAGGGTCTGATGTGACAACGGCAGCGCAGCACGGTAGAACAACACCTGAAGCCCCTGGGTTCGGCAGAACGATCTTGGTCGAAAGCTCTGCTACCAGGGGCTTCGCCACACTCAGGCGCCGACACGCCGATGATCATCAACCCGTGATCAACGAGAACCCTTGCCTACCAACACATCTGAACCAGGATGAAAACGGCTCAATGATCACCGACGGCCGTCACGGCGAACTGGAGTTCGGCCGAGCCGACATCGTCGAATTCGTGCGGAGATTCCCTAAGAAGACCATCCCTAATTTCTAGCAACCGTCGGGCGCGAACCGTGCCTTACATCCGCTCGTGGCTCCCCTTTATGGGGTCCTAACGCATTGATGTTCGGAGTCGCCGCAGCAGATGATTCCCAGCGTTCGGCGAGACGCCGGAACTGATGCAGCAGTGCGAGGGTCAGGCCTCGGCCCGCTCTTTGGCTTGCCGGTCGCGCTGCACGGTCAGCACCTCGACCGATGATGATCAAATGGAGAAATTCCGGAGATCACAATGCGCATTAACGCGGTCTACCGGGAGGTAACAGGCAAGAACAGGACGCGGCGACCTGGGCAGATGCGAAACCCACAGGTCAAAGGCTTGATCGCTCAACCTTGACACGGTAGTGCTCATGAAGCCGCCCTCGTCGCGTTCCAGGTATTGCCGTTCCAGGTATGCACGATGTCTGTTGGTTCTTCATCAGCGGTCTGGAGACTGAGGTGCGTCGCGCACCGACATCAGCCGTGCATATGCCCTCACGTGCATTACGAACCGCGGGGAATTAGAACTCTCAGCGCGGTGGTTGCCACTACTGGACGGCAATCACGGTACGGCTCATCCGATCTCCGTCCCGCAAAGCGCCGGCCCAACCGGCACCGTTGACCCCAACACACGCGCTGCATACCTCACGCTGGGCGAGCCGCGTAGATCACCGAGGTGGATGGCGTGCCACTGAAGATCACCCGTTAGGATTTGCGATTCGCAGTCGCGAACGCGACCCCATTTCATCCGTCGCGACGCGATCCTCCCAAAATCCTCCCACTTGCGGGGTTACCGACCAGTACAGACCGATGTGGACAGTGAGGTAAAGATCAGAAAGCGGGCATAAAAATGCCCGCTGACCTGGCGGTTCATCCAGGTTCAGCGGGCAAATTTCGACCGTCGGGCTGACAGGATTCGAACCTGCGACCCCTTGACCCCCAGAGCCGCCCGCACAAGCCCTCTACCTGCGGAAACACAACATCCGCAGGTGAACTGGGTGCAGTTGAGCGCAGTTCAATTCGGTTCAGCGCTGTTGTCGCGCCGTCGATCCTCCCAATTGACTCCCCGCTCCCCCGCGTCGGCGAGGCCGCCTGCGCATGGGGGCTACTGGTGGAAGCCGGCTGCGTCGGTGAACGACACCACGGTCTCAAGCCCGTCCTCGGGCTCCCATCCCGCCCAGCCTGTCAGGGCTGCGGCTTACCGGCTTTCTCGACCTCTATGCCCGGCTTGGAAAATGACATCACCATGACCGTGAGCGACCGAGGCATCTGAAAGCCCGAAGACCACCGCACCGACAGCGGACACGGTCTCACTCTCATCCGGTGTCTCACCGACGGCACCCGGTACTGGCCTTCACCACACCCGACGGCCGCCCCCACGAAGCCTTAGCCTCGGTCGGCACCTCTCGCCCAAGGTGGTAGACGCCGGCCGAGGGCCGAGCGCTGTACGCCGGACTCTGGGCGCTCGACGTGCCCGAGGAGCCGGCGGCCAGGCTCTGGCACGCGGCGAACCTGCTGCGGGAGCACGCCGGGGACGGCCACAACGCCCCTCCTCGGCGCCCAAGTCACAGCTTGTCGCTGTCGTCGACGGGCTGTGCGATCGCGCCTCGTGGACGCGGCCGGTGGGTTCACCGACGCCGGTCGGAAGCCCAGTGAGCGGATCGAAGCCCTCACCGACGAACTGTCCGCGCCAGCGTACGACGTACTCACCGCGGGCAGGCTCGATGAGTTGATTGCGGGCTCGAGCCGATCACCACCGCATGGTAGAGGTACTCGTCTCGCTCCCTTTCCGCTGAGGGCGACAGTAGGCAGGGCGGCTCACAAACCCGTCAAACGCGGAAGACACAGCGCGGCGGGAATCGCGAGGTGCATGCCAGCCGCATCGCGGCGGATTATGGGCAGGAAATCGGTCGGGTGGCTGCGGCAGGCCGATAAAACCTACTGATCAGAATATTTTGAGAAACTGATCATAAGTAGGTCTCTTTACTTACCGATGACCAAATCGTGGGTTACTAATCGCAAGTTGCTCTGCTAGCGTCTTGCTTATTGTCGGGTGAGCGTTCGCCCTCGTGCCTCAGCGGGGAGCTTCATGTTTTGTATCGGCAGGGTGTCGAGTTCTGCCCGCCGGCCTAGCCGCACGCGCTCTTGGAACGCCCGCAGCCAAGCGTGATCAAAGAGCTGATTCTCGGTTCGGCACAGCACTTAGACGTTTCTGGATGGAAAAGCGTGGAGTTCAGACTACTCGGACCGTTAGAAATAGTAGCTGCCAAGGGCAGATTGGATCTGGGAGGAGCCCGTCGGGAGATCACCATAGCGATGCTGCTGTTGAACGCCAACCGGGTGGTTACCGTGGAACGCCTGCTACGCGCGATCTACGGCGAGGATCTACCGCCCACCTGCCGGTCGCAGGTGCAGATCATTGTTTCCGCGCTGCGGCGCAAATTCGCCGACGCGGGTGGCATGGAAACAATAGTCACGCATGCGGATGGCTACCGGCTTCAGGTCGAGGACAGCAGGCTCGATCTGCGGCGGTTCGAGCAACTGGTGGTCGAGGGGCGCGCTGCGGAGTCGGCCGAGGTGGCAATGGCGCGATTCCGCGACGCGCTGCGGTTGTGGCGCGGACCGGCGCTGCAAGGGCTGGTCAGCGACCCACTGCAGGCCGTTGGCCGCCGGCTGGACGAGCTGCGCATGTCGGTCAACGAGGACCGGCTGAACCTGGAACTGAAGCTGGGGCGACATCACGAGCTGGTCGGCGAGCTGACCGAACTGGTCGAGGAGAACCCGCTGCGGGAACGGCTGCGGGGGCAGCTGATGCTGGCGCTGCACCACTCCGGGCGCACCGCGGAGGCGCTACGGGTCTACCAGGAGGCCCGGCAAATCTTGCAGGACGACCTCGGCCTCGACCCCGGCGCGGACCTCCAGCACCTGCACCAGACCGTCCTGCGTTCCGACCACCCGGTGCCGCGCAGCACGGCCGGGACGCAGCTTTCCGCTGATCCGGTCCCCCGGTTGCTGCCCACCGACGTCGGCGACTTCACGGGGCGGCGTGCGCAGCTCGACCGGTTGGGCGACTGCCTCGGGGCCGATGTGAGCGGGCGCGCGGCGGTGTCGGTGGTGGCGCTGGCCGGGATGGGCGGCGTCGGCAAGACCTCGTTGGCCGTGCACGCCGCGCACGGACTGGCCGAGCGCTTCTCCGACGGCCAGCTGTTCGCTGACCTGCACGGCAGTTCCGGGGAGCCGGTGAGTCCGATGGCGGTACTGGAGCGGTTCATCCGGGCCTTCGGGTTGCCCGTCGCGCTCATCCCGAACAGCCTGGACGAGCGCGCCGAGACCTACCGCAACCTGCTGGCCAACCGCCGGGTACTGATCCTTCTGGACGACGCCCGCAGCGAGAGCCAGGTGGCACCGCTGATGCCGGGCAGCGGGGCCGCGTCGGTGATCGTCACCAGCCGGGACCGGCTGACCGGCATCCCGAACGCCGAACACATCGAGTTGGGCGTGCTGGAGCCCGCTGAGTCGCTGGAGCTGCTGGAGCGGATCGCCGGCAGCGCAAGGGTGCGGGCCCGGCCGACCACGGCCGCCGTGATCGCGCGGCAATGTGCGTACCTGCCGTTGGCGTTACGTATCGTCGGCGCCCGGCTGTCCGCCCGGCCGGACTGGTCGATGGAGCAGCTGGCGACCCGGCTTGCCGAGGACACACGCAGGTTGGACGAACTGAGCTTTCGCGAGCTGAGCGTCCGGCACGGCATCGCGACGGTGTACGACCGGATGGACGAGCAGGCCCAGCGGCTGTTCCGCCGGCTGGCGCTGCTGGACATGCCGATGTTCCCGCGCTGGGCCGGCGCGGCGCTCATGGAGGCGCCGGCGCATCGGGCCGAGGACCTGCTGGACGACCTGGTCGGTCTTCGGCTGGTCGAGTCGGCCGACACCACCCGTGGCCAGTACCGGTTACACGGCCTGGTCCGGTTGTTCGCCCGGGAACGACTCATGGCCGAGGAGAGCCCCGCCGAACGCAGCGCGGCCGCGAAAAGGGCCCGGGGCGCCCAGCTCCAACCGGCGGGCGCGGCCGCCCACCCCGCCACCGGCAACGGCCGGCCCCCGACGCAGGACTGGACCCACTGACAGCGAAGGCCGCCGGCCAGGTGGAAACCTGGCCGGCGACGCCTCGGTCAGCGGGTGTAGTCCTCGAGGCCGCCGTCCCGCACGATGTCCAGGGTGACGCAGTGGAAGCCACCGCCGAGCACGCGGGAGTGCCGCAGCTTGCGCGGAATCACGGTGATGCCCTTGGCTTCCATGGCGGCGATCAGCTCGACCTGGTCGGCGTCGACGATGCCGATCTCGGGACTGACCATGAGCAGGTTCATCCCCAGCCAGGGTGCGCTCAGCGGCGGCTGCACGACGGTCAGGATGTCCCGGATCGTGGGCGACCACAGGATGTCCCAGCCGCGGAACGGCGCCGGCACGGTCTCCGGACTGAGCCGCTCTGGGTTCAGCAACACCAGACCGGGGCGTAGCAAAGTGATCGTCGTGTCGATGTGCGTGTAGCCGTACACGTCGCGGACCGGGTGCACCCGGAAGTCGCCGAACAGCTTCAGCGTCGACTCCAGCCAGCGCAGCCCCATCTCGTTGCCGCTGCGGGAAACCTGGTAGATGACGTCACGGCCGACGCGCAACGTGTTGGCCGCGTCGAACACCGGCTCCTGCTCGCCGAGTAGCGGCAGCCCGTCCTCGTCCAGCGAGAACAGCTCATCGGCCAGCCGCGGCTTGGGTGCGGACAGCCAGCTCGCCCCCCGCAACATGTACTCCTGGAACAGTTCGCGCATCCCGCCGAACAACTCGAAGTAGCGGGCCCGCATCGGGCTCGGGGTTTCCACGATGGTGGAGCCGAGGACCATGGTGATGTCCCGAGGGCAGTAGGACAGGTAGCCGTCGCTGCTCCAGTCCGGGGAGTTGAACCGCACCGAGTGGTCGGGGGCGGTCGGCTGGCGCACCACCACACCCAACTGCCGGAGAGTGTCGATCAGGGTCGCCAGGTCCTCCCGGGTCTCCTCGACGACCTGGGCCGGGAACTGCCCGACAGCCACCCGCTCCAGCTCGGCCCTGGTCAGGGTCGGGTAGCAGGCCAGCCACGCGGACACATCCGTCATCCTGGGCAGCCTGGCGTTGCTCACATCGCCGACGATCACCTCGCGCAGCTGGGTGAACTCGTCCCAGGAGTTGACCGCGGGCCGGGTGGCCTCCGCGGTCACCACTGGCTGCTCAGAAACGGTTGTCATCAAAGGTCTCCTGTCTCCGTACACGGGTGCCGCGATCCGGAGAGGATGCGGGGCCGCGCCTTTCCCGAGGTATCCGGCCGCGAAAGGTCGTGGATAGCGGGCCGGGTGAGACTCGCTCGACCACTCGACGAGCGCCAAATACGTCCTGGCGCGGGAGTTTCCGCGGGAGCCGAACGAATGACAGAAGCAGACGTGGTAGTGGTGACCGGCAGCCAGGTCGAGGCTGTCCTGGCCGGCCGCCGCGAGCAGGTCGCCGACGTGATCCGGCAGGCGTACGTCGCGCACGCCCGCGGGGAGGACGTACTGCCGACCGCGTCGATCCTCCGCTTTCCCGGCCGGGCACGGGATCGCATCATCGCGCTGCCCGCGCAGGCCGGTCGGACCGATGCGGTGACCGGCATCAAATGGATCTCGAGCTTCCCGTCGAACACCGAGTCCGGGCTGGAACGGGCTTCCGCGGTGATCTTGCTGAACTCGATGACCACCGGCCGCGTGACAGCGGTGATGGAGGGTTCGGTGATCAGTGCGACGCGCACGGCCGCGAGCGCCGCGCTGGCCGCGGCCGAACTGCACCGCGCGACCGGTTCGTCGGTGTTGGGACTGATCGGCTGCGGCCGGATCAACTTCGAGATCCTGCGGTTCCTGCTGGCGGTGGGGCCCGCAGTGAGCTCGGTCGTCGTGTTCGACCAGGATCCGGCTCGATCCGAGGCGTTCGCGCAGCGGTCGGCCGAGGTCGAGCCCGGCCTGTCGATCAGTGTGGTGGACGCCGCGACCACGGTGCTGTCGGCCTGCTCGCTGGTGTCGTTCGCGACCACCGCGGTGACACCATGGGTTCCTGACCTGTCAGCCTGCCCCGCCGGCGCCACGATCCTGCACGTGTCGCTGCGCGACATCGCACCCGACGCGATCCTGTCCGCCGACAACGTGGCCGACGACGTCGAGCACGTGAACGCCGCACGTACGTCGGTGCACCTGGCAGCGCAACAGATCGGGCACAGTGACTTCGTCCGGACCAGCATCGGTGACGTCCTTCTGGGACGGTCTGCACCCCGGACTGGCGACCGCCGTCCGGTGATCTTCTCCCCGTTCGGTCTGGGCACACTGGACATGGCGCTGGCTGGCCTGGTGCTGACCCATGTCGAGGCGGATTCGTTACGGCTGAAGGATTTCTGGCCGCAACCGTGGCGCGCGGCCACCGCCGCGAGGGCGGCGCACGACGCAGCCAGCCCAGCACGGTGAGCACGCCGGCCCGAACGAAACCGACCGGCCTCGCACCGATAGCGAACGACCAGGTGGCAGCGAGCATCCGGCGGCCGGTCGTGGTCAGCTCGCTGAGCTCGGACGCCCACACCTGGAACCTGGTCTTCCTGCAGCTTCTGGTCGAGGAGCTCGGCTTCCCGGTGATCAATCTCGGCCCGTGCGTGCCACCGGAACTGCTGGTGGCCGAGTGCGTGCGGATCCGCCCGACGGTGGTGGTGCTCAGCAGCGTCAACGGGCACGGCTACCACGACGGCCTGTGCACGATTCGGGCGCTGCGAGACTGCCGGACGCTGGCCGAAACCGTGGTGGTGCTCGGCGGCAAACTGGGCACGTCCCAGCTGCACCGCGGCGAGCACGTCGGCGACCTGTTGGCCGCCGGATACGACGCGGTGTACGACGACGAGACCGAAGGCGACCACACGGCCGACCTTCGCGCGCTGGTCCGTTCGGTGGCCGCGGTGGCGTCGTGAGCTTCGGCGATGTGGTGCGCGATGCGGACGCGCTGGTGGTCCAGCCACGAATGGGGCTCGCCGGTCCGGTGCAGATGCGCGCCGGGCTGGCAGCCACCAAGGCCGCAGCGGCGCGGACGGTCGGCACGATCACGCTGGACAGTTACACCCGGGTCCGGGACCTGGCCGCGGCGGAGCGGGCGTTGCGCGCCGGACATGAACTGAACGGCTACCCGCTGGTCAACCACGACGTCGAGGTCACCCGGCGGATGTTGACCGGGATCGCCGACGACACCTTCCCGGTACAGGTCCGGCACGGGTCGGCGGAGCCGTCGCACGTCGTGACGGCGTTGCTGGCGGCGGGGCTGCACGCCACCGAGGGCGGCCCGGTCTCCTACTGCCTGCCCTACGGCCGGGTACCGCTGTCGGCCGCGGTGCGGGACTGGGCGGCAGCCTGCGATCTGCTGGCGCGGGCCGGTGAGACCGGTCCCCAGCCGCATGTGGAGAGCTTCGGTGGCTGCATGCTAGGCCAGCTGTGCCCGCCCGCGCTTCTGGTGGCGATCACGGTGCTGGAGGCCCTTTTCTTCCGCTCCCGCGGGATCCGGTCCATCTCGGTCAGCTATGCCCAGCAAACCCATGCCGCACAGGACATGGAGGCGATTCGGGCACTGCGCACGCTGTGCACGGAACTGCTGCCGGACGTCGACTGGCACGTGGTGGTCTACACCTACATGGGCCTGTACCCGCGAACCGCGGCGGGGGCCCGCGAACTGCTGGCCGCGGCCGCCCGGCTGGCCGTCGCCGCCGGAGCGCGGCGGCTGATCGTGAAGACGGTCGCGGAGGCGCACCGGATCCCGACGGTGCCCGAGAACGTGGCCGCGCTGGAGCTCGCCGCGGCGGTCGCGGCCCGGCAACCACGTTCCGCGTCCACCGGTCCCGAGCACGGCGAGCTGTACCACGAGGCGTACGCGCTGATCGACGCCGTGCTGAACCTGGACGCCGATCCGGGGCAGGCGCTGCTGGCGGCGTTCGGCCGTGGCCTTCTAGACGTGCCGTACTGCTTGCACCCCGACAACGCGGGCAGCAGCCGCGGCGTGCTGGATGACTCCGGGCGGCTGCGCTGGGCCGAGGTCGGCGCTATGCCGCTGCGCCGCACGGCGCGCGGGCGCGGCCCCTCGGGAACCGCATCCGGTCTGCTGGCCGACCTGTCACACGTGCGGCGAACCTTCGACGCCGTCGCGTTTCCCCGCGCCCGCACGGCCCACATCCTCCACCCGGAAACGAAACCACGACGCAGTGATCGGAGTGTTCCATGACCAACCCGTTCGAGGACGACGAGGCCGCCTACGCCGTGCTGGTCAACGACGAGGGTCAGCACTCGCTGTGGCCGGTGTTCATCGACGTGCCCGCCGGCTGGACCGAGGTGTTCCGCGGCGAGCGCAAGGCCGACTGCACCGACTACATCGAGCGGAACTGGACCGACCTGCGCCCCCGGAGCCTCGTCGAGGCGATGAACCGGCCGGCGGACAACTGATCCCTGTACGGCGAGGAGAAGTCGACACCGTGTCCACGACAGAGGTAAGCCGGGTGCAACGCCCGGTCGCCAGCCTGCACGGCCTGTTCGAAGCCCAAGTTGCGCGCACCCCGTACGCGGACGCGCTGCTGGGTGAGGACGGCGTGCGACTGACCTACAGGGAGCTGGACGTACGCGCCGAAGAGCTCGCGCGGCGGCTGACCGCGGCCGGCGTGGGGCCGGCAGACCTGGTCGGGATCGCCTTGGACCGCACGCCCGACCTGGTCGCCGGGCTGCTGGCGATCCTGAAGATCGGCGCCGCGTTCCTGCCGGTGGACACCGGCTATCCGACCGAGCGGATCGAGTTCGTGTTCGCCGACGCGCGACCGGTACGCGTGCTCACCGACTCCGTCACGGCCGCCACACTGCCGTCCGCGCCTGTGCTGCTCACCGATGCGAGCGATCACGGCGACGACTCCCATGAGGACACTTGGCCGGGCCGGGCGGTGCTGCCCGACCAGGCGGCGTACGTCGTGTACACCTCGGGCTCCACCGGCCGGCCCAAGGGTGTGGTGATCTCGCACCGGTCGATCGTGAGCTACCTGACGTGGATGGCCGAGGAGTACCCGCTGACCGCGACCGACCGGGTGCTGCAGAAGACCCCGGCCGGGTTCGACGGGGCGGTGCTCGAGTTCTTCCTGCCGTTCATGGCCGGGGCGGCGCTGGTGCTGGCCCGGCCGAACGGGCACCGCGAGCCGGAGTACATCGCCGACGTGATGGCTCGGCACCGGGTGACCATCGCCCAGTTCGTGCCGCAGCTGCTGTCGGTGTTCCTGGACGACGAACTGGTCGGGCGGTGCCGCAGCCTGCGCCGGGCCTACTCTGCCAGCGACGCGCTGCCGCCGGCCGTGCAACTCCGCTTTCACGAGCTGCTGGACGCCGAGCTGGTGAGCCTCTACGGCCCGACCGAGGCAACCGTGGACACCGCACACTGGCGCTGCTCTCCCGATCCCCGGGCCCAGACGGTGCCGATCGGATCGCCGAGCCGCGGCATGCGGCTGGAGGTACTGGACGCCGGGTTGCGCCGGCTTCCGGCCGGCGTGAACGGCGAGATCTACGTGGCCGGGGTTCAACTGGCCCGCGGCTACCTGAACCGGCCGGCACTGACCGCGGAGCGGTTCGTCGCCGACCCGTACGGGGTGCCCGGCGAACGCCTGTACCGCACCGGTGACCTAGGCCGCAAGCGGCCGGACGGGGTGCTGGAGTTCGCCGGCCGGGCGGATGGGCAGGTGAAGATCGGCGGTGTCCGGGTCGAGCCGGCCGAGATCGAGGCGGCGTTGGCCGGACACGTGGGCGTCCGCCAGGCCGCCGCGAAAGCGGTCAGCCGACCGACCGGGGAGCGCGCGCTGGTCGTCTACGTGGTGCGGGTGCCGGGAGCGAAGGTGACCGCGGAGTCGCTGCGCGCGGACCTGCGCCGCGTGCTGCCGGCCGCGATGGTGCCGTCGTTCGTGATGTTCCTGGACGAGCTACCGCTGACGCCGAACGAGAAGCTCGACCGGGCCGCGCTCCCGGTGCCCGACTTGAAGTCCACAATGGATACTCCGATCGAAGGGGCACCTGACGACCAGGCGTCCGACGACGCGGACGACGAGCCGATGGCTGCGTTCTTCGCCGTGGTGCGCGAGGTGCTGGGCGTGGACACGGCCGCCGCCGGAGATAGCTTCATCGGGATGGGCGGGGACAGCATCTCGGCCATCCGGCTGGCGAGCCGGGCGCGACGGGCGGGCTGGCGGATCGGCGTCGGTGACGTGCTGCGGCACTGGACGCTCGGTGAGCTGGCCGCGACCGCGGTCCGGACAGACGCGGCGCAGCGGCCGGACGTGGCCGCACAGGACGGCGTCGGGCCGTTCCCGTTCACCCCGATCATGTGCTGGCTGCGCGAGCTGGGTGGCCCGATCGACGGCCTCGGCCAGTCCGGGGTGCTGCACACCCCGGCGGGCGCCGACGAACCCGAGCTGCTGGCGTGCCTGCAGGCGTTGGTGGACACGCACGACATGCTGCGCACCCGTTTCCCGGAGCCCGGCGCGACCGGGGTCCGGCAACCGCGGACCGGTGCGCCGGGATCGGTGCGCGCCGAGGATTGCCTGACGGTGGTGGACGCCGCCGGGACGGCCGACGCCGACCTGCCCGCGCTGGTACGCAACGGCCTGGACATAGCCCGGGCCGAGCTGAGGCCGGCGGCGGGGCGCGTGCTGCGCGCGGTCTGGTTCCGCCGGGAACCTCATCGGCAGGGCCGGCTGGCACTGCTGGTACACCACTACGCCGTGGACGGCGTGTCGCTGCGAGTGCTCCAGTCCGACCTTCAGGACGCATGGACCTCGTTGCGCCGCAACGGAGAGCCGCGGCTGGAACCGGTGCCGTTGTCATTCCGACGGTGGGCCCAGCAGGTGCAGCAGGACGCGCTCAGCGATCGACGGCGGCGCGAGCTGTCCTATTGGCTGGGGGTGACCGGCGGCCGCCCGACGCCGTTGGCCCGGCGGCCGGTGGATCCGCGGCTGGACACCGGCGTGACCACGGCGACCCGCCGGTTCGAGCTGCCGCCGGAGCAGACCGAACTGCTGCTGAACCAGGCGCCCGAGGTGTTCGGAACCGAGGTCAACACGGTACTGATGGCCGGCCTGGCGCTGGCCCTCGCGCATTGGTGCGGCACCGGGGACGGCGACTTCCTGGTCAACACCGAGGGCCACGGCCGCGGCGAGCTGTTCCCGGGCGCCGATGTGTCCCGCACGGTGGGCTGGACCACCGACCTGTTCCCGATCCGGCTGCGGCTGACCGGAACCCCACCGTTGGACGGGCCGACCGCGGGCGCCGGACTGCACCGCGCGGTGCGGGAGGTCGGCGCGCAACTCGCCGCCCTCCCGGATCACGGCTTCGGCCACGGCGCGCTGCGCTACCTGAACCCGGCCACCGGCGCGCCCCTGTCCGCCGGAGCGCATCCGGAACTGCTGTTCAACTACCTCGGCCGTTTCCCGGAGGCCGACGGCGCTGACTGGACGTTCGACAGCAAGCACGACGTCGCGCTCGACGAGTCCGACCCCGGCCTGCCGTTGGGCCACGCGATCGAGGTGAACGCGCTGACCATGCGGCGGGATGGTGCGCCGGTGCTCAGCGCGGTCTGGCAGTGGGCGGACGCGCTGTTCCCGGACGACGCCGTGGCCGGTTTGGCGCAGTGGTGGCTGCGCGCGTTGACCGCGCTGGCGGAGCAAGCAACGCGCCCGCCGGTGGCGCTGCCGGCCGGTCCCGTCGCCGCACCGCCCACTACCGATACGTGGGACGACATCGAGTCCGAGTTCCGGGCCTTCTGACCGCCCGTAGGGAGAGCACATGCACGAGTCAACAGTCGAGGATGTCCTGCCACTGGCTCCGTTGCAGGAGGGCCTGCTGTTCCACTCGCTGTACGAGGCGGAGTCCACAGAGGTCTACCTGACCCAGTCCGCGGTACGACTGATCGGACCGCTGGAGAGCGACCGGCTGCACGACGCGCTGCGTACCGTGCTGGGTCGCTACCCGAACCTGCGCGCCGGTTTCCGGTATCGCAAGTCCGGCACCCCGGTACAGGTGGTGCGGCGGGACATGACTCCGGAGTGGACGGAAGTGGCAGCGGCCGAGGCCGGTGGCACGGACGCGGTGATCGAGCAGGACTGGCGACGCGGCATGGACATCGGCGCGGACGCGCTGCTGCGCTGCACGCTGATCCACGAGGACACCGACCGGCACGTACTGCTGATCACCGCACACCACCTGCTGATGGATGGCTGGTCGGAGATGCTGGTACTGCGCCAGCTGTTGCAGATCTACGCCGGCCAGGACCCGTACGCGGTCACCCCGCCGCCTGCGTTCCGGTCCTATCTGGACTGGCTCGCCGGGCAGGACATCGCCGCGGCCAGGACCGGCTGGGCCGGGGCGCTGGCAGCGCTCGCCGGGCCGACCATGGTCGCGCCGGACGCCGAGAGCTCCGGCCCGGCGCCGGTGGACGTGACCGCGACGCTGACCGAGCGGGCCACCGCGGCGCTGCGTGGCCTCGCCCGGGACAGCGGATGCACGATGAACACGGTGATGCAGGCCGCGTGGGCGGTCACCTTGGGCGGCTACCTTGGCCGGGACGACGTCGTGTTCGGCACCACGGTGACCGTCCGGCCGCCGGAGCTGGACGGCGCCGAGGACATGATCGGCCTGTTGATCAACACGGTGCCGGTGCGGGTGGCGACGCGGCCGCGGGACGGGTTCCGCGACCTGCTGCACCGCATCCACGAGCAGAGAACCTCGCTGGTCGACCACGACCACCTGGGGCTGACCGCGATTCAGGATGCCGCCGGTCTATCCGGGACGCTGTTCGACACGAACGTCGTGTTCGACAACTTCCCGATGAACGACTACGAGCTGGGCGTGGACACCGGCGCGCTCGCGCTGACCGACATCCGCTACCGGGACACCTCGCACTACCCGCTGACCCTGATCGTCGAACCGCGGGAGCGGCTGGAGGTGCGGCTGCACCACCGGCCGGACCTGTTTGACGAGCGCACCATCCGTTCCTGGGCCGACCGGCTGGTCCGGCTACTGGAACTGGTCACCGCGGACCCGGCCGCACCGCTGTGCGAGCTGGACCTGCTGGCGCCGGCCGAGCGGGAGCACGTGCTGGTGTCGTTCAACGGGAACACGCCCCCGCTGCCGGAGACGAACCTGCCACAGCTGTTCGAGGAACAGGTCGCCCGCACGCCGGACGCGCCCGCGCTCAGCGACGGCCCGGCCCACCTCAGCTACACCGAGCTGAACCGGCGGGCGAACCGCCTGGCACACCTGCTGATCACCGAGCACGGCGCCGGGCCGGAGCGGATCGTCGCGTTCCTGCTGCCGCGCTGCGCCGAGGCCGTGGTCACCATGCTGGCCATCGCCAAGACCGGTGCGACCTACCTGCCGATCGACCCGGACTACCCGCCCGACCGGGTCGCCTACATGCTCGACGACGCCCGTCCGGTGCTCCTGATCACCGACCGGGACCACCCCGCGCCGCACCTGAACCTGACCACCACACGGAACCGGATCGCGGCGATGCCGCACACCGACCCGGATCGGGTGATCACCCCCCGCACCGCGCTGTACGTCGTGTACACCTCCGGTTCCACCGGGCGCCCCAAGGGGGTGGTGCTGGAACACGGTTCGGTGGCGGCGTACCTGGTGCGCTCCGGCCGGGCGTACCCGAGCACCGGGGTCAGCAGCCTGGTGCATTCGCCACTGTCGTTCGACCTGACGGTCACCGCCCTGTTCACGCCGCTGATCCGCGGCGGGCACGTCACCCTGACCGATCTGGACCGGCCCCTGGATCACACCGACGCGCCCGCGTTCATGAAGATCACCCCCAGCCACCTGCCGATCCTGGCCGAGCTCCCGACGCACGCCTCCCCCACCGACACGCTGATCATCGGCGGCGAGCGGCTGATGGGCCCGGTGCTGGATCGCTGGCGGCAGCAGCACCCCGGTGCGACCGTGTACAACGTCTACGGCGCCACCGAGGCGACGGTGAACTGCGCGGAGTTCCGGGTGGCGCCGGGCGACCCAGTCCCGGCCGGGCAGCTGCCGGTGGGCCGGCCGTTCGAGTACGGCCAGGTCTATGTGCTGGACGGCGCGCTGCGTCCGGTTCCTCCGGACACCACTGGCGAGCTGTACCTGGCCGGAGCTCCGCTGGCCCGCGGCTACCTCAACCGCGCGGTGCTGAGCGCGGAGCGGTTCGTGGCCAACCCGTACGGTCCGCCCGGTAGCCGGATGTACCGCACCGGCGACCGTGGCCGCTGGGACCACGACGGCATGCTGCATTTCGCCGGGCGCACCGACAGCCAGCTGAAGGTGCGCGGGCACCGGATCGAACCGGGCGAGATCGAGGCCGCACTGTTGAGCCATCCGCACGTCACCGGGGCGACCGTGCGGCTGCGCGAGGCCCAGCCGGGCGACCAGCGTCTGGTCGGCTACCTGACCACCAACCTGCCCACCCGCGCCGACGACGTGCGACAGCACGTGAGCAGGCAGCTGCCGGACTACATGGTCCCTGCCCATCTGGTGCTGCTGGACCACCTGCCGCTCACCACCAACGGCAAGCTCGACGTGGCGAAACTGCCGACGCCGGCCGCCACCTCCAACGCCACAGCCACGCCGCGAACGCCGCAGGAGCAACTGCTGACCGACCTGTTCGCGGAGATCCTGAACACGCCGGCGGTCGGCATCCACGACAACTTTTTCGTCCTCGGCGGCCATTCGCTGCTGGCCATCCGGCTGATCAGCCGGGCCAGGGCGATTTTCGGCCGGGAACTGTCGGTGCGCAACCTGTTCGAGTCGCCGACTCCGGCCACGCTCGCCACCCGGCTAGCGCACGCGGACAAGGCCAGGGTGCCAGTCACCCCGCAGCACCGCGACGGCCGGCTGCCGTTGTCCTCCGGGCAGCGCGGCCTGTGGTTCCTGGAACAGGCCAACGGCCGCAGCCCGATGTACAACGTGCCGCTGGCCGCCCGGCTGAGCGGTCCACTGGACCACGCCGCGCTGCGTGCGGCGCTGACCGACGTGGTGGACCGGCACGAGAGCCTGCGGGCGCTGGTCGCCCAGGACGAGCAGGGCCCGCACCAGGTACTGGTGGAGCCGGGCCGCCGCGAGGTGCCGTTCGAGGTGGTACCCAGCGACGCGGCGTCGGTTCGCGGCCAGCTGGACGCGACGTCGCACTACGAGTTCGACGTCGAGGGCGAGCTCCCGATCCGGGCGTGGCTCTTCGCGGTGGGCGAGCAGGAGCACGTGCTTTTGGTGCTGGTGCACCACATCGCTTGCGACGGGGTGTCCATGCTGCTGCTGGCCGGTGACCTGGCCACCGCCTACGTGGCCAGGCAGGGCGGCCAGGCGCCGGAGTGGACGCCGATGGCCCTGCAGTACGCGGACTTCACGTTGTGGCAACAGCAGGTGCTGGGCGACGAGAAGGACGAGCACAGCCTGCTGTACCGGCAGTTGCAACGATGGAAGGAGATGCTGGCCGGGTTGCCGGAGGAGATCCGGCTGCCCACCGATCACCCTCGGCCGGCCATCTCGACGCGCAGCTGTGGTTCGGTCCGGTTCGAGGTGCCGCCCGCGCTGCACACCCGGCTGGTCGAGCTGGCCAGGGACAGCGGCACCACGATCTTCATGATGGTGCAGGCAGGACTGGCCGTGCTGCTGTCCCGGCTGGGGGCGGGCACCGACATCCCGCTCGGGGTTCCGGTCACCGGCCGCACCGACGAAGGGCTCGGCAACGTCGTCGGCTACCTGATCAACTCACTGGTACTGCGCACCGATCTCAGCGGCGACGTGACCTTCGAGCAGCTGCTGCACCGGGTCCGGGAGAACGCGCTCGGCGCCTACGGCAACCAGGACGTGCCGTTCGAGGCTGTGGTCGAGGCGCTGAATCCGCCGAGGGTGGCCAACCGCAACCCGCTGTTCCAGGTGCGGCTGGTGTTCAACGAGGACAAGGAGCGGGCGTCCGTGCGGGCGCTGCGTGGCCTGCCCGACGTGGTCGTCGCAGAGGAGGAGCTCGACAGCGCCAGCGCCAAGTTCGACCTGCTGTTCCGGTTCGTCGAGCGCGGCGACGCGCCTGTGGCGGGCACCGGCCTGGACGGCGTGCTGGAGTACGACGCGGACCTGTTCGAGCCGGGTACCGCGGAGTCGATCACCCAGCGGCTGTCGACGGTGCTCGAGGCGGTGGTGGCCGCGCCGCGGGCCAGGGTCTCGGACGTGCCGGTACTGTTGCCGGGCGAGCGGGACACGCTGCTGGTGTCGTTCAACGGAAGGACCCCCCCTCCGCTGGAGACGAGCCTGCCGCGGTTGTTCGAAGAGCAGGCCGCCCGTACCCCGGACGCACCCGCCCTCAGCGACGGCGGGACCCGGTTGAGCTACGCCGAGCTGAACGAGCGGGCCAATCGGCTGGCGCACCTGTTGATCGCCGAGCACGGTGCCGGGCCGGAGCGGATCGTCGCGTTCCTGCTGCCGCGCGGCGCCGAAGCGGTGATCACCATGCTCGCGGTGGCCAAGACCGGGGCCGCGTACCTGCCCATCGACCCCGCCTACCCGGCCGACCGCGTCGGCTACGTGCTCGACGACGCGCGACCCACGCTGCTCATCACCGATCGGGCCCTCGACGCGCCGCACCTGGACCTCGGCGACACGGAAACCCAACGACGGCTGCGGTCCCAACCCGGCACCGATCCCACGGATCGCGCGGTCACTCCGGGCACCGCGCTGTACGTCATCTACACCTCCGGGTCGACCGGCCGCCCCAAGGGCGTCGTGATCGAGCACGGCTCGGTGGCCGCGTACCTGACCCGGTCCGGCCGGACCTATCCGGACACCGCGGTGAGCAGCCTGGTGCACTCGCCGCTGTCCTTCGACCTGACCGTCACCGCCCTGTTCACCCCGCTCACGCACGGCGGCCACGTCACCCTGGCGGAGCTGGAAGGAACGCCGGCGCACAGCGAGCCGCCGGCGTTCATGAAGGTGACGCCGAGCCACCTGCCGATGCTGACCGAGCTGCCCGCTCATGCCTCCCCGACCGGGACGCTGATCGTCGGCGGCGAGAAGCTGTTCGGCTCGCAGTTGCGGCGCTGGCGGGAGCAGCACCCCGAGGTCACCGTATACAACGCCTACGGTCCGACCGAGGGCACGGTGAACGCGTCCGACCACCGGATCGAGCCGCACCAGGAGATCCCGGACGGCCCGGTCCCGATCGGCCGCCCGTTCGCCCACGGCCAGGTCTACGTGCTGGACGAGCGGCTGCGGCCGGTCCCGCCCGGCACCACTGGCGAGCTCTACCTGGCCCGCGGCCTGCTCGCCCGCGGCTACCTGAACCGGGCCGCGTTGACCGCGGAACGGTTCACCGCCAACCCGTTCGGCCCCCCGGGCAGCCGGATGTACCGCACCGGCGACACGGGCCGCTGGGACGCCGACGGACTGCTGCACTACGTCGGCCGGGCCGACGCACAGGTGAAGGTGCGCGGGCACCGGATCGAACCGGCCGAGATCGAGGCCACCCTGCTGCGCCACCCCGACATCACCGGGGCCAGCGTGCTGCTGCGTGAGGTCCAGCCAGGCGACCAGCGGCTGGTCGGCTACATCACCACCGGCCGGCCGGTGGACACCGACAAGGTGCACCGGCACCTGCGGGGCCAGCTGCCCGACTACATGGTGCCCGCGCACCTGGTCGTGCTGGACCAGTTCCCGCGGACTCCCAACGGAAAGCTCGATACGGCGCAGCTCCCGCCACCGACCACCGCGGCTAGCGCGGTGGACACCGCGCGCTCCCCCGGGAGCAGCTGCTCGCCGGGCTGTTCGCCGACGTCCTCGGCATCCCGTCGGTCGGTGTGCACGACAACTTCTTCACCCTCGGCGGCCACTCGCTGCTGGCCATCCGGCTGATCGCCAGCGTGCGCGCGGACCTCGGCATCCAGCTCGACATCGGCAGTATCTTCCGGGCTCCGACGGTGGCCGGGCTGGCCGTGGAAGTGGACACCGCCGCGGCCGGTGTGGACACCGAACGTCTCCGGCCTCGTCTTGTGGCCCGGCCCCGGCAATGACCGAGGCGGTCCTGGGGGAGGTCTCAGGTGACGACGAAACGCTGCTGAGCGGCGGGCTGTCGGAACGGGTGCTGCGCTATGCGCGGAACGCCATCCGCCGCACCCCGCCGACCCCGGTGGTCGAAGTGACCACGGTGATCGCCGGGCGGCCGCGCACCCTGCTGCTGAAGCTGGAGGGCAGGTCGCGCTGGGGGTCCATCAAGGGCCGCACAGCGCTGGGCCTGATCGGCTCGGTCGCCGACCGCCTCACCTATGACTCCGAGGTGGTCGAGTCCACTTCGGGCAACCTCGGCGTCGCGCTGGCCGGGATCTGCGCGGAACTTGGCATCCCCTTCATCGCGGTGGTCGACGACCGGCTGCCGCCAGCGCTGGGCAGAGCGATCCGGCGCAATGGCGGTCGGCTCGCCGAGGTGCCACCTGCGGCCGACGGACTCCGGCTCCAGCGCCGGATCGTCGCCGTGCAGGCGATCCTGGCGGCCAGCCCGCGAGCGGTGTGGACCAACCAGTACGGCAACCCGGCCAACACGGCGGTGCACCGGCGGTGGACCGGCCCGGAACTGGAGCGCCAGCTCAGCACGGAGCACCAGGCGTTGTTCGCACCGGTGTCCACCGGTGGGTCGTTCGCCGGGTTGCGCGGTTATCTGGCGAGCAGCCGGCCGAACCTGCGTTGTGTGGCGGTGGACGTGGCCGGGTCGACGATCTTCGGCGGCCCGCCGGGTCGCCGGTTGCTCACGGGCATCGGCGCCAGCAAGCCGTCGGAGTTCCTGGGTGCGGCGAACGAACCTCCGCACGTGTTGGTCCCCGACACCGAGGCGATCGCCACCTGCCGCGCGCTGGAACACGACACCGGGATCGGGATCGGCGGCTCCAGTGGCGCGACCGTGGCCGGCTGCGTGCACTACCTGGCCGCTCATCCCGAGGTCACCAGCGCCATCTGCCTGTGCCCGGACTTGGCCTCGAACTACCGGGAAACGCTCTACTGCGACGACTGGCTGCACCAAGCCGGCGCGACGAACTCACTGCGCAGACCCGAGGTGCACGGCACCGCCGTCCGATTCACGTCCGTGACCAGAAGTCGGTGAACCGATGATCCCATTGTCTCCCGTCCAGCAGCGCCTGTGGTTCCTGAACCAGGCCGAGCCCGGGCCCGCCTACAACGTGACGCACCGGATCCGGCTGACCGGGGTGCCAGACCCGGACGTGCTGCGTGCCGCGTTGGCGGACCTGGTCGCCCGGCACGCGCCGCTGCGCACCACGTACCCGGCCCAGGACGGCCGTCCGCACCAGCTGATCCACCCGGCCGAACAGACCGCACCCGAACTGACCCTGCTCGACTGCCGGCCCGAGGACGCGCCGACGGCCGTCGACAAGTTCCGGGAGACTGTGTTCGACCTGTCGGTGGACCTGCCGATCCGGGCCATGCTGCTGCGCACGGGGCCCGAGGAAAGCCTGCTGGTGCTGCTGCTGCACCACATCGCGGTGGATGGCGCCTCGACCCGTCCGATGCTGCGCGACCTGGCCCGTGCCTACGCGGCTCGCTCCCGGGGGGCCGCCCCCGACTTCCCGCCGCTGCCGGTCCAGTACGCGGACTACGCGGAATGGCAGTGGGAGGTGCTGGGTTCCAAGGACGACCCGTACAGCGTGCTCAGCGAGCAGCTGCGGTTCTGGTCCGAGTCGCTGGCCGGAGTGCCCGAGAGTATCCGGCTGCCGGCCGACCGGTCGCTGCCTGCGGTGCCGACGCACCGGGCCGGAACGGTCGCGGTGCACTGCCCGGCGACGTTCGGACGCGCGGTGGCCGGCCTCGCCCGCAGCTGCGGCACCACCACTTTCGTGGTGGTGCAGGCGGCCATCGCGGTGCTGCTGACCGGATGCGGGGCCGGCACCGACATCACCATCGGGGTGCCGATCACCGGCCGAGCCGAGGAGGCCCTCGACGAGTTGGTCGGGTTCTTCGTCAACACGCTGGTGATCCGGATCGACACCGCAGGCGGTCCGGCCTTCCGTACCTTGCTCGAACAGGTCCGGACCTACAACGCGAACGCCTACGGTCACCAGGACGTGCCGTTCGAGCGCGTGGTCGAGCACCTGAACCCGGTTCGGTCAGGCGCCACCAACCCGCTGTTCCGGGTGAACCTGTCGCCGACCAGCGACCATCCCGAGAACCTGAAGTTCGGCGACATGGACGCGGAACTGGTGGCCGGATTCAGCGGCACGGTCAAGTTCGACCTGAGCTTCGACATCACCGAACACCGCGGCGCGGACGGCGAACTGACCGGCTTCGAGTTCACGCTCGACTACGCCGTCGACCTGTTCGACCGGGACACCGCGCAGGCGCTCGTGGAGCGGCTGGTCCGGGTGCTGCACGAGGTCGTCGCTGATCCAGACCGCCCGATCGACCGCGTCGACCAGTTGACCGCGTCGGAGCGGGACCGGTTGGCCGAATGGGGCACCAGCACCGCCACCGGGTCGCCGCGACCGCTGCACACGCTGTTCGAGCGCACCGCGGCCGAGTTTCCGGACTCACCCGCGATCCTGTTCGAGGACCGGATCCTGAGCTATGCGGAACTGAACCGGGCCGCCAACCGGCTGGCCCGCGTCCTGGTGGCCAGGGGCAGCGGGCCCGAGCGGATCGTCGCGCTGCGCCTGCCCCGGTCGGTCGAGCTGATCGTCGCGCTGCTCGCCGTGGCCAAGACCGGCGCCGCCTTCCTGCCGATCGATCCGGAGTACCCGGAGCAGCGGATCTCCTTCATGCTGCGGGACACGGATCCGGTCCTGGTGCTGACCACCGACGCGGTGGCCGGCCGGATGCAGCGCCCGGACGTGCTCGTGGTGGACGACAGCGCGTTCGTCGCGACGGTTGCCGGACAACCGGACACCGACCTCACCGACGCCGAGCGGACCGCCAGGCCCGACCTGCGCAACCCGGCGTACGTGATCTACACGTCCGGTTCCACCGGAACCCCGAAGGGCGTCGTGGTGACCCACGCGAACGTCGAGCCGCTTGTCGCGGACGAGGCGGCGCAACTCGACGTGCGGCCGGACAGCCGGATTCTCCAGTTCGCGACCATCAGTTTCGACGCCGCCGTGGCCGAGATCGGCATCGCTTTCAGGACCGGGGCGGCGCTGGTGCTGGCCGGCACCGACAGGCTGCTGCCCGGCGCGCCACTCGCCGAAACGGTGCACCGGCACGGAGTCACGCACCTGATGGTGCCGCCCGGAGCGCTGAGCGTGCTCGACCGCGAGCAGCTCCCGGCCGGCACGACACTGATCACCGCCGGCGAGGCCTGCCCGCCCGCGGTGGTAGCGCAGTGGGCGGGTGTCCACCGGCTGTTCAACTGCTACGGCCCGACCGAGACCACGGTGGGTGCCACCTTGTGCAGGCTGGAGCCGGACCTGGGCAACGACCGGCCGACACCGATCGGCCGGCCCTCCGCGGGCGCCCGGCTCTTCGTGCTAGGAGCACGGCTGAACATGGTTGCGCCCGGGTCCGTCGGCGAGCTGTACATCGCGGGCGGCGGGCTGTCCCGGGGTTACCTGAAGCGTCCGGGCCTGACCGCGGAACGCTTCGTCGCCTGCCCGTTCGGCCCGCCGGGCGCACGGATGTACCGCACCGGTGATCTGGTGCGATGGCGCGCCGACGGGCAGCTCGAGTTCTTCGGACGAGTCGACGGGCAGGTCAAGCTGCGCGGTTTCCGGATAGAACTCGGCGAGATCGAGGCGTTGCTGGCCCGCCACGGCTCGGTGGGCCACGCGGCCGCGGTGGTGCGCGAGGACCGGCCGGGCGACCGGCGGCTGGTGGGCTACGCCGCGCCGGCGACGCCCGGCGGCCGGGTGGATGTGCCCGGTGTGCTGGCTCTGGCACGGAACACGCTGCCGGACTACATGGTGCCGTCGATCGTGGTGCCACTTCCGTCGCTGCCGCTGACGTTGAGCGGGAAACTCGACCGCCGGGCGCTGCCCAAGCCGGACTTCAGCGCGGCCGGCGACGGGAAAGAACCGCGTACCGAGGACGAGGCCGCGGTGTGCGAACTGTTCGGTGACCTGCTCGGCCTGTCCTCGGTCGGCGTAACCGACGGCTTCTTCCAGTTGGGCGGACATTCGCTGTTGGTCGCCCAGCTCGTCCGCCGCGTCCAGAAACGACTCGGGGTGCGGGTGCCGCTGGCGATGGTGTTCCAGCGGCCCACCCCGGCCGGGCTGGCCGGATACGTGGCCGAGCAGAAGCAGGGCGGTTCCCGGTCGGCGCGGCCCGCGCCCCCGTGGGCCCGGTCGCGGGACTGAGAAGAAAGGGTCTGACATGGACGACGCACGCGAGTGGCGGCCATTCGAGATCACCCCGGACGACGGCCGCGTGGCGGACGTGTCCGGGCTGCTGGCCCAGCTGGACGAGCTGGACCTCGACGACATGCTGTCGACGCACCGGGCGTTGCTGCTACGCGGTTTCACCGTGCCCGAGGAGGCGCTGGAGAAGGTCACCGGCCGACTGCTGCAGCGGCGACTCGCCTACGTGCACGGCAACTCGCCACGCACCAAGGTGGGGGACAACATCTACACGTCCACCGAGTTTCCGCCGGAGTACGACATCTCGATGCACAACGAACTGTCGTACGCGCACACCTGGCCTTCCCGCCTGGTGTTCTCCTGCGCCGTGCCGGCCGCCACCGGCGGCGCGACCCCGATCGTCCACGGTGGACTGTGGCTGGCCGAGGTCGGCGACACCGTTCGGGAGGCGTTCGCGGCTGGAGTTTGCTACCGGCAGCATCTGCACGGCGGCGCCGGGCTGGGCAAGAGCTGGCAGGACACCTTCGAGACCACCGACCACGACCAGGTCGAGGAGTTCCTGGCCGGCAGCGATGCGAGCTGGGAGTGGACCCGGGCCGGTGGCCTTCGGGTCAGCCAGGTACGGCCGGCCACGATCGCACACCCGGTCACCGGAGAGGAGGTCTGGTTCAACCAGGTCGACCAGTGGCACGTCGCCACGCTCGGCGAGGACACCATGCGCGAGCTGATGTCGATCCTGCCCGAGGAGGACCTGCCGCAGTCGATCACATTCGCCGACGGCGGCCCGATTCCCGCGGAGTACGCGCTGCGGGTTCGCAAGACCGGCCTGGACCTGGCGGTGGACGTACGGTGGCAGCGCAGCGACGTGCTGCTGATCGACAATGTCGCGGTCGCACACGGCCGCCGGGCGTACACCGGCGCGCGCCGCATCCTGGTGGCGTTCTCCTGATCGCGCCGTCGCACCAGCGCCGCCCGGCGGCCGACCTCACCGGGCGGGCGCCGGGCCTCCTGGCTCGCTCAGCCAGCGCCGAAGGACGGCGGCCGTCACAGCCGCGGGTGCACCGCGCAGCAGGGAAATGTGGTCTGCGTCCACATCTTCCGCCACCACCGGCCCGTCGGCGAACGGCCTCCATCCCGCCGCCCGCTCCGCCGCTTGCCCGACACCCGCACACAGCAGCCGCACGGCCCCGGCATAGGTGTCGGCGGGCAGATAGTCCGAGGCGGCCCGCCCGTGCACGAGTTGCAGGTCGACGATCGCGCGAAGGTCCGCGGCGCGGTATCCGGGCGGCACCGCGCCCGCTGCCTTCGCACCGGCCAGCACCACGGCCAGCTTCTCCCCCACCGTTGCGTCCGCCGGCTTGGGCAACCCGAGGTTACGAGCGATCATCCGCAGCACCCGGCCCGCGTCCACCGAACCGAGCGTCCCCGGCACCGGAGGATCCAGCAAACCCAGCAACCGGACCGTTTCCCCGGAGCGCGACAGGCGTTGGGCCAGTTCGAACGCGATCAGCGCGCCCATCGAATAGCCGACGAGGTCGTAGGGCCCGCCGGTGTGCTGTCCTGTGACGGCCCGGAAGTAGCGGTCGGCCATCGCCGCGATCGTCTCGTCCGGCGCGATGTCGCCGTCCAGCCCGACGGCCTGCACACCGATCACGCTGCGGCAGTCGGCCAACGCGGCGGCCACCCGGGTGAAGGACACCACCGAACCGCTGATGTCATGGATGTAGTACAGCTCGGGCCGTCCCGGCTCGTCGAACGGCAGCAGGCACAGGTCCGCGTCGTCGTCCGGCTCGTGTCGCGCCGCGCCGGTCACACCGCCTCCACCGGGACAGCCGACTCCCTGTCGCGATTGACGAACAGCCACGCCGCGGCCGCCAGACTGACGGTGGCGATGGCGCCGATCAGCGTCAGGTAGCCGAGCGTGCCGATGACGGCGGAGCCAATGGCGATGCCCAGCGCCTGCGGTGTCCTCGTCAGCATGCCGGCCGCGCCGGCGACCCGGCCCTGCAACGGCAACGGCGTCAGACGCTGCATCTGGTTCTGCTGAGCCACCACCGACATCGGCAGTGCCGCGCCGTACACCGCGAACCCGGCGAGCACAACCGGCAGCGACGGGGCCGCCATCAGCCCGATTCCCACCGCCGAACCCACCAGCGCGAACGTGGCCGTGCGCATCTCGCCCAGGGCGCGGACGGCTTTGGCCGCGAAGCTCCCGCCGAGCAGCGAACCGGCGCCCTGCACCGCGAACAGAACCCCGAGGAACGCCGGCGGGCGGTGCAGCCCGGCGCTGTTGACCGAGTACTCCACCGGCGCCAGGAAACCCAGTCCCAGAACGGAGACAGAGACCGCGAGCACCATCGTGCGTAACGCAGGGGTACCCATCAAGTGCCGGACCCCAGCACTGAGCACCGCCCGTGCGCCCGGGCGCGCCGCCGCGTCCGAGACGCGCACCACCTGGAACCGGATCAGCGACAGCGCCCCGGCCGCGACGACGAAGGTGGCGGCGTCGGCGATGATAACTGAGGGGGCACCCAGTACCGCGAACAGGCCGGCGCCGACCAGCGGGGACACCAGGTTCATGCCCTGTTTCGCGGTGGCCAGCACCGCGTTCATCTCGGGCAGCAGCTCGGTGCCGACCATCGGCCGGACGAACGCCGAGGACCCCGCGTTGAGCAGGGCGTAGACCACGCCGTAGAGAAACAGCACCGGGTAGACCAGCCACACCTCGGAAGCACCGTGCACGAACAGCAGAAGCAGCACGTCGGCCGCACCGGCCAGGTTGACGCAGATCAGTAGCGGGCGCAGCGGCAGGCGGTCGACCAGGACGGAAGTCAGCGGCCCGGTGAGCCCACCGACCAGGAAAGCCATCCAGACCAGCGCCGCTGCCGCACTGCTGCCGGTCAGCATCTTGACCCAGATGCCGACCGCCAGCCACAGCGCGGAGTCGCCGAGCATAGAGGTGACCTGCCCGGCGACGTACAGCATCGCGTCCCGGTTGTCGATCAGTCTCGGTCGGGTGCGCCGGGTCGGCGGCACACCGGCCGAGCCCGGCCGGCGCAGGTCGGTCACCGGGAATCACCGATGTCGGCCGAGCCGGCCTCCGTGGAGACTTGACGGGGCATCGTGAACGTGAAGATCTGCACCGGTCGGGAATCCGCCGGCCGCAGCGCAGGATCGGGCCCCCGGTCGGCGTAGCGCCGGAACACGGCGAGCATGTCCTCCCGCAGCTGGCACATCTCGGCCAGGGTCAGGTGGACGATGACGTTGGCGTGGCCGCCCTGCTCCTGCCATTGCGTTGGCAGCTCGGCCTGGAGGCCGTCGCGGTAGCGGCGGATCGCCGTCAGATGCCGGTCGACGATCACATCGGTCAGCGCCCGTCCGCTCACCGAGGTCTCGGGGTCGTCGTGTACCTCGGCAGTTCCGATCCCACCGGGCACCCGCCGCCACGGACGTTCCCGGCCGACCCCGCCCTCGGCCTGTTCGACGAAGCCGTACTTGGCCAGCGTGCGCAGGTGGAACGAGCAGTTCGCCGCAGACTCACCGACCAGCTCACTGGCCTTGGCCGCGGTAAGGGTCCCGGCGAGGGCGAGCCGGTCCAGCAGTTCCAGGCGAATCGGGTGCGCGAGCGCCCTCATGGCCCGGGGATCGGTGATCAGCCGGGACCTCGACAGCTCAGCGGTCGCCGTCCCACGGCTATCGAAAGACATGTTTCGACCATAGTGGCGCAACGGTTTCTGTCAATCCCGGTCACTATCGCCGCGCGACGGCGCGGCGATAGCCCCGATTCCTAGCGTCGAGACCGGACAGCGACGAGCGGTGGAGGATCGGAATGCCGATAGCGCGGACAGCACGCACCTACCAAGGCCTGGCCGTCGACCACGCCTTCGACGTCGCCGTCGACGAGGAGCCGGGCGACGGCCCACACCTGTGGCCGTCGGTCGGCGAGTACCCGGTGTACGACCCGTTCCTGTACTACCTGATGACCCATGACGGCATCCGCAACGACTCGTTCCGCGGCGCGCTGCGCGCTGCGGCGGACGGCCGTGCCGTGCTGGACGTCGGTACCGGCCAGGACATGGTCTGGGCCCTGGAAGCGGCCCGGCACGGCGCCCGGCGCGTGATGGCGATCGAGCGCATGGAGGAGACCTTCGCCGAAGCCTCCCGGCTGCTGGCCACATTGCCGGAGGCGGCGCTGATCCAACTGCGGTGCTGCACTTCCTTCGAGCTGAAGCTGGATGAGCCAGCCGAGGTGTGCGTGGCCGAGATCATCGGCAACATCGGCAGTTCCGAGGGCATGCTGGCGGCGATGGCCGACGCGCACTCGCGGCTACTCACCCCGGGCGCGGTGGTGGTCCCGGCCGGCTGCGCCACCCTGGCCGGCGCGGTCTCGCTGCGCGCGATGTTCCCGGCCGGTCCGGCGTTCGCCGCGCACACCGTGCCCTATCTGGACAGCATCTTCGAGAGCTGTGGACGGCCCTTCGATGTTCGGCTGGGCGTCGCCTACATGGATCCGGCCAGCGTCATCTCCAACGCCGGCATCGTGGAGGACCTGGCTTTCGACGGGTCGTCACCGCTGGACGAGGTCACGACCGCGGAGCTGACGATGTTGCGGGCCGGCGAGGTGGACGGGATCGTCTTCTGGATCCGGCTGGACGTTGGCGGCGGCACCCCGATCGTGGACTCGCTGGCCGATCAGACCAGCTGGATCCCGATCTACTTCCCGCTGTTCGACACCCCGATCCCGGTCGCCGCCGGCGATGTGCTGGCTATCGAATTCGAGCGCAGCACCACCGAAGACTGCATTCACCCGGACTACCTGGTTCGCGGCGAGCTCACCACCTCAGCGGGCTCCTTCCGGGGCTCCCATTCCTCCCCCCACCACGACGCCCCGCTCGGCACCTCCGCCGTCCATCGCGAACTGTTCGGTCTCGACTGAGTCCCAAAAAGGACAGCGAACGGCGGTTGGTGTCTGATGCCGCGTGGCACCGTACGTGGCGTCAGATCCACAAAACCCAGACTGGCATGTGAACAGCCCGGTGGTGTGGCGGTGGGTGGTGACGGGAGCAGCCGAAGCGTTACCAGCGCGACATGTAACGCGGCCGCGAACTCGGCCTGGAGATCCCGGACGAACCGCGTGCCTGACCGAGGCCGAGCCTCGCCACCGAACTCGAGGTCACCGCCAGCTGCGCCTATTCCGAAACGCAACCATGCCATTGACGACCGCTCTTGTGGTGGACACGGCTGCGGCCGCACTGGCGGCGATAGTTAAGTTAGCCAGCACAGAGACCGTGTATTCCCGCCGCCTGGACCTTTCGGACGTGCCCAAGGCCAGCCTTTGACGCGTCGGGAAGCCTCGAGAAAACACCACACAGAGGTTCGCCATCGCACCGACGAGTCCCCATAGGGCGTATTGCCACACAAGCGGACGCTACAGGACCGATTCACTGTCAACGGGGGACTGTCTCAAGATCGGTGTTTTCGGCCCGACACGCCGGGCTGAGGTCCGGCGGGATGGGCACTGTGAGTGATGACATCGGATCTTGTGAGTCCACGCAAGAGTGACCGGAAGCCGGCGCGGGAGCTGTCGCCGGAGCAGGCCGCTGCGGCGGCGATGGTGGCCGAGGCCAAGGCCAGGGGGCTGGCGTTGACCGGCCCGGACGGCTTGCTGAAGCTGTTCACCAAGAACGTGCTGGAAACCGCGCTCAACGAGGAGATGACCGAACATCTCGGCCACGAGAAGAACCAGGCCGAGGCGGATCGGGAATCGACGAACGTGCGGAACGGCGCGCGATCGAAGACCGTGGTCTCGGATGCCGCGGGCGAGGTCGAGATCGACGTGCCACGCGATCGGGAGAGCACGTTCGAACCGCAGATCGTGAAGAAGCGGCAACGGCGGCTCACGGATGTGGATGAGATCGTGTTGTCGTTGTATGCGAAGGGGATGACTACCGGGGAGATCTCGGCGCATTTCGCCGAAATCTACGGCGCTTCGGTGTCGAAGGAAACGGTCTCGCGGATCACCGACAAGGTCGTGGCCGAGATGAACGAGTGGGCCAGCCGGCCACTCGACGCGGTCTACGCGGCGGTGTTCGTGGACGCCATCCACGTCAAGGTCCGCGACGGGCAGGTCGCCAACCGACCTGTCTACGCCGCCATCGGCGTGACCGTGGACGGCTGCAAGGACGTGCTGGGGCTGTGGATGGGCACCGGCGGTGAGGGCGCGAAGTTCTGGATGAGCGTGCTGATCGACCTGAAGAACCGCGGTGTCCGGGACGTGTTCTTCCTCGTCTGCGACGGCCTGAAAGGTCTCCCGGAAGTCGTCGCGAACGTGTGGCCGCAGACCATCGTCCAAACCTGCGTCGTCCATTTGATCCGGAACACATTCCGGCTGGTCGCACGTCAGGACTGGGACGCGGTGAAACGGGACATCAAACCCATCTACACCGCCCCCAGCCCCGACGCCGCCCACATCGCGCTGGACGAGCTCGAGGAGAAATGGAGAAGGAAGTACGGGGCGATGGTCCGCCTCTGGCGCAATGCCTGGGAAGAGTTCACGCCGTTCCTCGACTATGACATCGAGATCCGCCGGATGATCTGTTCCACGAACGCGATCGAGTCGCTGAATGCCCGCTACCGGCGGGCGATCCGCGCGCGGGGGCATTTCCCGACCGAGCAGGCAGCGATGAAGTGTCTGTATCTTGTGACCCGCAGCCTGGACCCGACCGGGACCGGACGCGCCCGATGGACGATGCGCTGGAAGCCCGTGATCAACGCCTTCGCCATCACCTTCGGTGACCGCTGGCCGGGAGCCGAGACCTACTGATCAACAACGCCGGACACACCGATCATGGGATAGATCCCGGCCGCATTGCAGCGCTAGTCGAGCTGACGGCGCCATACAGTGCCCCGCCCTACTGACGCGGGAACCGCGGCGGTTCCATGCCTTCTTCGATGTCGTCATCGTCGGCTCGCTTCGGACCTGGCTGTCAGGTACGGGGTGCGTACATGATGATGGCGACGCCGATCAGGCACAGGGCGGCACCGATGATGTCCCATCGGTCTGGCTGGAATTTGTCGACGATCATGCCCCAGGCGAGGGAGCCGGCGACGAAGATGCCGCCGTAGGCGGCGAGGATGCGGCCGAAGTGCGGGTCGGGTTGGAAGGTGGCGACGAAGCCATAGGCGCCCAGGGCGATCACGCCGGCGGCGATCCACCACAGGCCGCGGTGCTCGCGCCAGCCTTGCCAGACCAGCCACGCACCGCCGATTTCAGCCAGCGCGGCGAGGATGAATAGCGCTACGGACCGCAGCACAGTCATGATCGCGACCGTACATCGTCGGTGGTCTTCGCGCGGGTGCGGCGGTGGGCGCGGATGCTGGCGGCGCCGGCGAGGGTGATCAGCACGATCAGTGTGAGGGCGAAGGGCCATGGGCCGAGGTGGTCGACGAGGGCGGCCAGGGCTGTTTGGACGGTGCCGGCGGCGGAGATGATCGGATCGTCCCCGCTTGCGCCGGCGAACAGGCGTAGTTCGTAGATGCCGTACCAGGACAGGTAGGCGCCGGCGACGATCAGCAGGCCACCACCGATGCGGGTGATGTGTGGCAGCAGGGTGCGCAGTGCGCGGGCGGTGGCGTGCTGGGCGAGTGCCGTGGTGACGGCCAGCGCGCCGACGACCAGGCCCATTCCGGTGGCGTAGGCGGCGTAGGCGCTGATGCCGGCGAGGGTGTCTCCGGCGGTGAACGTGGTGGTGGTGACGACCAGGAACGGGCCGATGGTGCAGCCCAGGGAGGCGATGGCGTAGCAGATCCCGTACAGGGCCATCGATCCCAGGCCGGCTGTCGGGTTCACCCTGGTCTGCACCACGGGAATGCGGATCTTGAGGCTGCGTCCGGTCAGCATGACCACGCCGAGTCCCAGCAACGCGACGCCGATGACGACGGTGACGGCGGGCAGCCAACGCTGCACGGTGGACGCGACCGGAGCCAAGACCAGCCCGAAAACGCCGAACACGGCGAGGAACCCGGCGGTCATCGCCGCGGTGGCGGCCAGCGCACGTCCGGCCGCGGCCAGCCGCGCCGACGGTGCGCCGTCGCCGGCGGGGGTTGAGGCGATGAATACGGTCAGGTACGCGGGCAGCATCACGAACCCGCACGGGTTGACCGCCGCCAGCACGCCGGCGGCCAACGCAAACGCGAGTGTCTCGGACATGGGCATTCGATCCGCGGCTAGTCGCCGGTCAGGGCGGCAACCTTGGCTGCCAACCCCTGCTCACCGAGTTCCCCCCGCACCACTTCGACTGCGCCGGAGTCGTCGATGAAGGCGTACGCCGGTTGCTGGGTGACGCCGAACCGCTTCCACACGGCGCCGTCCAGATCGGCCACCTGCGCGAATGCGCCGACCCGGTAGTCGGTGACAAAGGCACGCATGTCCGGCGTGTCACCCAAGCCGGCGACGCCGACGAAGGTCACCGTGTCCTTGGTGGATGCCTGTACGGCCGCGACATGGGGAGCCTCGCGGCGGCATTCGGTACACCACGGTGCCCAGAACCACAGCACCGCATCCCGGCCCGCCAACGAAGAACCCGCGAACTGGGCGCCGTCCACGGTCGTCGCGGTGAACCGCAGCGTGTCGGCATCCTGAGCCGACGAGCCGGCCAGGGTCGATCCCGACACCACCGGCTCGCCGCCGCTCGCCGGGCCGCCGCAGGCGGTCAAGACGGCCGCGGCCGCAGTAGCCATGATCACCGAACGGAAAGAGCGCACCTGCGAATACCTCCTGTATTGGCGACCGACTCAGTGGTCGCGAATCCCCGATCAACATCTGATCAAACGACGGAACCGGCCATCACGTCGGCTGGGCGGTGCGCGGCTGGGTGGTCCGCCACAACACCGCCGCGCCTGTCACGGTCGCTAACCGCAACACCGCGATCACTACGGCCAGCGCCGCCAACCCCACCCGGTCGGCCGACAGCTGGCGGCCGATCTCCATCGCATCCAGCACCCCCGCACCCACCGACACCACGACGACCGCCGCGGTCACCAGCCGGGTCGGGCGCCGCCACACCAGCAGAGCCATCCCGACAGACACGACTGCCAGACCCGCCAACGCGGCTGGGGATTCGATCCGCATCCCCAGCACCGCTTCCTCGTCGTGCACCGCGTCCTCGCCGCGTCCGGTGTTCTCGCCGCGCCCTGCGTTCTCGTCGTGCGTTTCTTCGCCGGACCCGTCGTTCTCGCCCTCGGCGTGTTCGGTCGACTCGACCGCACCGGTATCCGTATGGCTGTCCTCGCCGTTGCGTTCCAGGCTCACCCCCACGATCACCAGGGCGGCGCATACCACCAGCAGCACGCCCACTACGGCAGGCAGGACGCCGGACAGGGCGCGGTGCCGGGTCGCCGGGCGGGTCACCGTTGTCCTCGCCGAGTCGGTTCGGGCATGCCCAGGTCCACCACTCGTTCCGGGACCGGGCAGGCCCGGCGCCGGCTCCGTCGCAGCCACACCACGCCAGCACCTGCGAGCGCGACGACCGCGAGCACTATCGAGACCCGCTCGAACACCTCGAACACCGCACCGAGCGACCCTGCGATCCCAACTCCGATCAGGACGGAGATCAGCGGTGCCATACAACACGCCCCGCACGCGACCGCCGCCGCGATCCCGGTGCGCTTCCACCATCGGGAGGGCCGGGTCATCGGGCAGGCCCCGGCGTCGGGCCGGTCAGCTCCACCATCACCGGACCCGGCGACGCCGATGGTTTCGCGGTGACGCATCCGCAGCCGGGCCCGCACACGGCCATCGGCGCCGGACCGCCCAGCTCCTCGTGCACAGCGGTCAAGTGGGCGGCAAACGCGGTCAACTCCGCGATGCGCCGCTCCGCGTCCGCGATCCGTGCCGCCACCAAGGGCCGCAATCGTGTCCGCACGTCGGCGCACACCCCGACCTCCCACGCCCCGAGCAGCTCGCGGATCTCCTCCAGCGGCAACCCCAGCTGCTTGGCCGAGGCGATGAGCTCCAGCCGGGCCACCGCGTCCTCGCCATACATCCGGTACCCCGACCCGGTCCGTTCCGCCGGCAACAACCCCGCCTGCTCGTAGAACCGCAACGTGGACGCCGGGACACCGGTCCGCCGCGCCAACTCCGAGATCCGATACGTGTTCACGGCGCTGACGCTAAACCTTCAACTCGACTCGAAGGTCAACCCCCGACACGGTCCGACATCGAACCCGCCACGTCGACGCGCTGGCCGTGGTGCACGGTTCCGGCGGTGTCGGAGTCGAACGCGACCCCGCGCTGGGCCAGCCGCGTGCCCAGGTCGTCGAGGTCCTCGACCAGGGTTTCGGGCAGCAGGTAGTACTCCTCGAGGATGGCGCGGGCCAGATCGTTGTCGGTCACGGCGGCGTCGTAGCGGACCTCGTCGCCCTCGAGGGTGATGTCGAAGGCGAAGAACGCGCAGCAGGCCTTCTCCCGTGCGGCCATGTCCCGCACCCACGCCTCGAGGCCGGGGTCGGCGCGGAACCGGAACCGGATGCCTTCCGCGGTCCGTTCCCGGCCGATGAAGGCGGTGTGGGTGAACAGCCGCCGATACTCGGCCAGCCGTTCGATGTCGGTGTCGGGAGCGTCGGTCATGTCGCACACGATCGGGGTGGACGCATCCGGGATCCGCACGGCCAGTCTCCTTGTTTGGTGTTGTCAACCGTTCGACCCGACTCTAGAGTCTGGACCAGAGTCCAGAGTCAAGGAGTGAGTGGGTGAAGATCGGGCAGGTCGCGCGGCACGCCGGTGTCAGCATCGACACGGTTCGCTTCTACGAACGCCGCGGCGTGCTGCCCGCAGCGCAACGTCGGCCATCCGGATACCGCGAGTTCACCGAGTCCACGGTAGAGCGAATCCGGATGGCCAAAGCCTTACAGGACATGGGCTTCACCCTGGACGAGATCATCGATGCCCTGCAAACCCACGACGCCGGCGGCGCAACCTGCGACAGCGAACGATGGCGCCTGGAGACCGTCGTCGACCGCATCGACACCAAGATCGCAGACCTGCAACGAGCCCGACGCCACACCAAGGCGATTCTGGACGACTGCCAAGCCGGTCAATGCCAATTCGTGACTATCGACGACCCCGTGGTTGCTAACCAAGCGACTGGCGCGACCCTTCAGACATCGAAACCGAGCCCACAGCGCAACACCTAGCCCGGTGCCGATGGCGCGGACCTGGCCGGTGTCCATGCGATGATGCGGTCCCGGCTCGCCGACAGCGGCGCCGAGGGCTACGAACCGGAATGCGCGCTCGCCCACGCCCGCATGACCGAACTCGAAAACAAGATCGCCGACATACAACCGGTGCACGAATCGCTCGCCGAGCTAGTCGCCACCTGCGACCGTCCGCGAGCCGATCGCCACTGCGGAGACTGCATCTAACGACGTGTCCACAGGAAGAGTTCGTGACCGGTGACACGCAGTGGGTGCTCCATGGGTGCTCCGTGGCGGTGACCCGAACTGGCATCCGGCGGCACCTGACGGCACGCACGAACGCCGACTACCTGCATGAACGGCACGCGCCGACCCGCTGCGACACGCGGCAGCACTGCACCCCGTTGGCTCTTAACCAGCGGGTTCGGGGTTCGAGTCCCTGGCGGCGTACCGCTAGACCGCAGGTCAGCATGCGTGCTGACCTGTGGTTTTGAAGGTCCTTCAGCGATACGGTCACCGTCCACTGTGTTCGGTTGGGTGCTCCGTGGGTGCTCCTGGGCGGAAAGCTGGCCACGTTTAAGATCAACAGGGTGGTGCGCAGTACGAGCATGCCCGGCCGCGTTGAATGCGATCGCAACTCCGCGCGGCCACTGTGTGCGGGCCCTCGATTGCTTCCCGGTCCCGGTGCGAGCGGGGCTCGCCGAGAGATTGAGTCGAGCCCGCTGGTGTCATGGATGACGCCAGGCCGGGCTAGATAGCTTCGCTTGCCATTCGAGTCCAGATGCGCCAGGCCAGCACGCCATGCCGATGAAACGGCCGACGACCGCGACGAGCGCTTGCGACACCAGGGCGAGCCCCGTCGATACGCACGGGCAGGTCATCGAACAGCTGGGGATGCACCGGCTCACCAACCGATCGAGGTACGCGTTCCGCATCTCGGCATTTCACATCCTCGCTGTGGTGTGCCTGCGAGGCACGGGGGGATCTGCGTGGTTGGGTAGCCGCGTGACAGGGCCCACGATGGCGTATTCGACGGTGAGCATGGGCCTTCGGCCGTCGCGCGCTGTTGTGGTGTTTGAGGTGTGTCAAGGATCTTGGACAGGTTCTCGGTGTTGATCAGGCAGCGGCTGCTGCGGTTTGGTGGTCTGTGAGGGCTTCGGCTGGGGTGCGGTAGCCGAGGCTGCTGTGGAGTCTTCGCCGGTTGTAGAACACTTCGATGTAGTCGGCGACGGCGAAGCGGGCATGTGCGCGGGTGGCGAAGGTTTCGCGGTGGTACATCTCGTTCTTCAGGGCAGCGAAGAACGATTCGGCGGCGGCATTGTCCCAGCAGACCCCGGTCCGGCCGACGCTCGTCTGGATCCGATTCTCCTTGCAGTACAAGGAAAACCGGGCCGAGGTGTATTGGGTGTATTCAACCGGTCGATGTGAAAGATCGCGCCAGGTCTGACGTGGCCGTGGGTGATCGCCATGTCCAGTGCGTCGGTGACCAGCGAGGTGCGCAGGTGGCTGGCCAGCTGCCAGCCGACGACCATCCGGGTGGCCAGGTCGATCACGGTGGCCAGATACAGCCAGCCCTGTCCGGTGCGCAGGTAGGTGATGTCCCCGACCAGTCTGGTGCCTGGTGTGTCGGCGGTGAAGTCCCGGCCGATCAGATCCGGGCTGGTCACCGGCTGCTCGCCGGGCACGGTGGTGGTCTTGTATCCGCGCGGCTGGCAGGCTTTCAACCCGGCTTCGCGCATCAGCTCGGCGACCAGGCCGACGCTGCAGGCATGCCCGCGCCGGTTGAGCTCGGCGGCCACCCGCCGGCAACCGTAGGCGCCACGCCCGGCCACGAACGCCTCGCTCACCAACCCCGCCAGCCGGCGCCGCCGGGCCGCCGTGGCGGTCTCGGCCCGGTCGCGCCAGGCATAGAAACTCGACCGCGGCACACCAAGAAGCCGACACATCCAGGAGATCGGGTAATGGGCCTTCTCCGCGTCGATCACCGCACACCGCATCGCTACGGGTGCGTCCGCGCGAAGAAGGCCGCGGCTTTTTTCAGAAACTCGTTCTCCATCCGCAGACGCGCGATCTCGGCCTCCATCTCACCCATCCGCGCCCGCTCCACCGGACTCAACGGCAGCTCCGGCCCAGCGTGCTCACGCCGCCACGCATTGACCCAATTGCCGAGCGTGCCGTCATGGACCCCCAGACCCCGCGCGACCTCCGCGACCGGCTTCCCCGTCTCGATCACCATCTGCACGGCCTCAGCCTTGAACTGCGGACTGAACCTCCGACGCTGCTCGGGCATGAACTCCATCCTCTCGGATCAAGAGCCCCTGTCCAAGATCAGAAGTACACCCCAGATCTTGATTGATGCCAGCATCCGGTGGGGTGGCGATTCACGCCTTCTTCTGTTGGCGATGGACTGTTATCAGGATGCCGGGATGGTTGCTGAGGCTGAACAAGTAGGCGCCGACACGCTGGCGCAGGCCGGTCCACGGTGGGCCGGCCGAACCACAGTGCTACGTCGGCTCGCCGAGATCCAGTCGACGGGCGGCCAATGGCAGCGCGTCGGGCAGACCTGCCGAACCCTCCTGGAGATCGACCCGAACGACGTCGCCGCCCGCTGGATGCTCTTGCACGCTCAATACCGCGATGGTGACCCGCAGGGTGCGTGGCAGACCTTCAAGCGTGCTGGCGTCGCTCTAGCAGTCGGCACCCCGATGCAGGCTCAGCTTCTACTGGACCTTGCGCGCCGATACACCGACGCCGCCGAAATCGCCGGAACCGCGCTGGCCATGCTACGGGCCTTCCCCGACGATCACGATGTCCACTGGGCCGCGATCGCAGCCGTAACGGCGCGATCGGACCGCACGGAGCTACCCGAGGATCTCAACGCCGAGATGACCGCGGCGTGGCAGGCGTACTTCGATCGCTACCCGGACAGTGGCCGTAGCGTCCGATACACGATGCAGGATGACGACGATCCGATTCCCGCCGAGATCGAGGAGCAGGTTCGGCGCCAGGCACTGACCTATCGCGATGTCCTGACGCAGATCGTGGACCTAAACGCGCCGATCGGGATGCTGGACGCGGTGGTCGGCAAGCCCTACGCGGCCATATTCCCCTATCGGCCGCTCGGGTACCACCGGATGGTGTTCCCCAATCCGCAGGACGTGGCGATCGAACTCGATCTCGCCCGTTCCGTCGTCTCCGGTGCGTGTCTGATCGATGCCAGCGCGCTCTACACTCTCGCATTGCTTCCCGACGTGGCGGATGTGTTGTTGGCGACCATCGCGCGTCCGTCGATCACAGTCGTGGCCCTGCGGGACCTAGCCATGGCCGACGACATGTTCGGCTTGCCCAGCGACGGCACGTTGACCTACGACGTCGACACCGAGCGCCTGCTCGCCTTCGAGACCGACGCCGACGCTATTGACTGTCAACGCCGCCAAAGCCGCACGATGCTCTCTGTAGGGCAGACACTACGCCGGGTTGTCCACCCCGACCTGCTTCACCTTCAATCGGTTCGACCGAAGCGAGATGGCCGCGGCGATACGCGGACCTGTCCCTTTCGGACTCCAGCCCAGCGCTGCGGCGCCGGACAGCACCTGGACATTGGTCCGGTCGCCGGGACGCCACCCCAGCGCGGTGATCAGCAGCTGATCGCCGACACGCCCGAATGGTCGTTGACCACAACGTGACCGGCGCCCGTCTGGAGCGATGCGGTGTAGCCGGAGGAGCGAGCATCACGGCGGTGGCACCGGCACCGATGTGAGCGGTATTGGTTCGTCCACAGTGCTGTCTGGTGCTCGTCGATGTCATCGGGCCTCGGCCATGGTGGATTGGCTACGGCGTCGCAGTGGCCCAGGGGACTGGTTTGGTGTTTCCCGCGTATCCGTAGGGCGGCAGCAGTGTCTGGAATGAGCCTTGGTAGTTGATCGAGTGGAGGATCAGCAGCGTGAGGTAGTGGCGTGATAGCAACCAGGCGTCGCGTGCGAGTCCGTCGAGGTGATAGATCTGGTCATGTGGTGATTTTCGGGTGGACCAGGCGGTTCCGTACTATGGTCACGGCGGCTGGGCCATCGGGCAGGTTTCTGCTGTCGCGAATGTCGCGAGCGCGGGGACGGCGGCGGCGTCGATATCTGTCGGTATCTGCGCGCGTTCCAGCAGTGTTCGGAGACGTCGGTCCCCGGGCCAGACGTAGCTCTTCCTGTACTGCTGGTGGGGAACTACACCACCGAGTACGAGGGTGACCCAGGCGAGGTTCTCGAGCGCTGGGAACGCGGTCAGGATGCGTTGTTCCACGAACCCTGTTTCGACGCATTGGACAGCGAGGATCATCTGGAATCGTGAGCCGTTTTCATCCTGGTTCAGATGTGTTGGTAGGCAAGGGTTCTCGTTGATCACGGGTTGATGATCATCGGCGTGTCGGCGCCTGAGTGTGGCGAAGCCCCTGGTAGCAGAGCTTTCGACCAAGATCGTTCTGCCGAACCCAGGGGCTTCAGGTGTTGTTCTACCGTGCTGCGCTGCCGTTGTCACATCAGACCCTGGGCTTCGTGTCCGGGCTGGTCCGTGTCCACCGGCGGGCGATCGGGTCGCCGTGGCGGGCGCTGAACGCGAGCGAGCAGGCCCTGTTGGTGTTGGTCTACCTGCGCAAAGGTGAGCCGTTCGCCGAGGTTGGGGCCGGGTTCGGGGTGTCGACCACGACGTGCTGGCGGTATGTGAACGAGACCGTCGAGCTGCTCGCCGCGCGGGCGCCCAAGCTACGCGCGGCGCTGCGGCAGGCGAAACGCCAGGGCCACGCCTACGTGATCATCGACGGCACACTGATCCCGATCGACCGGATCGCCGCCGACCGGCCCTTCTACTCGGGCAAGCACCGCAAGCATGGGGTGAATCTGCAGGTCATCGCCGCGCCGGACGGCGCCATCCTGTGGGTGTCCGGTGACCTGCCCGGCGCCACCCATGACACCGCCGCCGCGCGGATCTGGAACATTCTCGCTGCGCTGCGTGACGCCGGGCTGATTGCGTTGGGCGACAAGGGTTACCACGGCTACGACCAGACCGGAAAACAGGTGATCACGCCGTACAAGGGCAAGAACAAGCCCGAGTCCCAGACCGATGCCAACCGAGCGCACGCCCGGCTCCGCGGGCCCGGCGAGCGCGCCAACGCCCAGCTCAAGACATGGCGCATCCTGCGCAAACTCCGCGCCTGTCCACGCCGCACCGGCCGACTGGCAAAGGCCATCCACGTACTACAGAACTACGACGCCACCACCGGATGAAAAAGGCTCAGTGAACGCGAAGAGCCTGCTCAACCGCTTGAGCGGGTGCGCGCAGCGCGGATCGGACGGTGTCACGACCGTCCGACTGCGCAACGGCTACGCATTCCCAATGCGGCTGGACCGGCTTCCCGACCAGGTCGAATTGCGGCTATCCGACATCTGGAACAACGGCGACGACCTCGTCGGTCTCGTTCGCAACGCGTTCTGGGCCACTCAGCGAAAGCTGGTGCTCGAAGGCGCGTCGCTTGGCACGGTAACGACTCGGCCCGACCTGCGCGGTCGGGCAACACTGACTATGGACCTCGACGCCGACGCAGTCGGGTTCGACATGGCGCTTGCTTTTCTGATGGTCATCGCGCCCGAACAGGCCGCCGTCAAACCGGCGGTGAAGGCAGCGGCCGAAGCCGCGCTGAAAGGCACCGCGGCCAAAGGCGCGGCCGGATCCCCGGCGGCATGGGTGAAGGAGGCCTTCGGAGCACTCGACTGCGTCGTCAAACAGGCCCACACCGAAGCGCCGGCTGATCTGTACAGCGACAAGGGGATCCGGGCGACCGCGAACGTCGTGTACGCCTGCCTGAGCGAGTTGCTGAGACAGATCAATCTGAAGGGTCCGCTGCTCGAACTGCTCAGCGTGGTGAAGGTTCTACCGGAAACTGTCCAGGCGGTTCTGTACGAAATGGGCGGGACCATGGCCGAACAACTCGGCGTGCTGCGCCAGCAGAAGCCCACCGCGACAATCGAACGCCAAGACGACTCGATCCGTTTCGACGGCATCGGCGCGACGAGCCTCGCGATGACCGCCTCGGATCTGCGCGCCCGGGGCTTTGTCGACGAGGGCAACGCGTACGAACCCACAAACCCTTCGTGTGTCAGCTACCGAAAAGACGGACAGCCGCTGAGCTTTAGTGTCGAGCAGGCGACCGAGCGCGTCCTGGCTATCCGGAACGAGTCCGGGAACCCAAGGGTGACCACCGAGATCGGCCGACTGCATGTCGGCTCGACGCTGGCACAGCTACGCACCGCGTACGACGGCTACACGATCCACGAGTATCTCGACCTGAACTTCGGCCAGGGAAGCAACGGGGTCGTCGTCGATGGACCCGGCGGGTCTATCGGCTTCAGCCTGGACGACGCAACTCCGGCAGAATACGCGAGCGGCCTGGCGACAATCACATTTCTCAATGGAGTCGGGATGCCGGGCCATGCCCCAACCAATATGGAGACCGGCTGCTAACCCTGAGTTCGCGTCGAATGTCTCGGGATCGTCAACAGCGCTTGTTGTAACGACCTCTCGCAAGATGGCGACGCCGAGGCGGGATCAGCCCATGAAATGGTGAGAGGAGATGTGTGTGCGGCGGGTCGCGATTGGAGCCGTTGTGGCGGTTGTCCTGTGCGTGGTGGCGATAGCAGTCGTCCTGGTTGTCAACAGACACAACCAGTCACCAGCCGCGGGAAACATATCGGCATCCTCGACCGTACCGTCGCCAGCCGTGGACCCGGACAACACCGAGGCACACGAGGTCGCAACGGCCCTGAAGCGGCTGAGTGCCGACCCGGACTCGCTCGTCGCATCCACCGGCCGTGAGCTGGTCGCGGATCATGCCAGGCAAGCCGTGCCACCTGGCTCCACAGTCGAGATCGACGAACACTCCTGGGCACCAGACCGGACCGGCGGTGGAGTGATCATGGTAGCGATCACCTCCCCCGGGCGGGAGACCACGAACTATGCCGTGATCATGCAGTCGGAGGACTCCGAATGGAAGGTCGCCGCGACCCTGCCAATCACGATGCCCCCGGCCAGCACAACGCCCAGTCCGACCCGATGAACACGCGCCGCCGCTTCCGGCTACCCGTGGCGTTTTTCGCCACGTGCACGATACTTGCCGTCGGCGGTCCACCGAGTGCATCGGCGCAGCCGCTGGATCCCGCGAGATTCGGGTGCGCCGGCGTCACTCTCGCGCCGGCGCTGACCGTGAATCCCGACCGGAACCCCGACGGCAGCAAGGTCCGGATCGCACCGGACTCCCGCGGCAAATACGTGTCGGTGATCATGGTGCACGGATGGACCGGCGAGTCGACACACACCAACGACCGCCACGGCACCTTCTCCCACAAGATTGACCTGACAACCAACCAGGTCGGCCAGGTTCAGGCTGATCGTTCCCTCGTCGGTCAGCTGCAACGTATCCCCGGTGCAGCCGTGTTCACCTTCTACTACCACAACTACTCGGCCCGCTGGGTCGACGACTCACACATCGGCCCAGCGCTCGGCACCGTGATCGACTGCCTCTATCGGGCCACCGGCGAGAAGGTCATCGTCGTCGCACACTCCATGGGCGGCCTTGCGAGTTCGCGGAGTGCTTGACCGGTTAAGGGCTGATACAACGGTCATCCTCGTGTTCCGCACGACATAAACGGGGCCGTCGGCGACCAAGGGCTGCCGAAGGTCGCCGCGACGACGACCCACATGCAAGGGTCGGCAGCGGCAACACCGTGCGGACCTGCCTCGTGACGTACGACGCCGACGCCGACAAGGTCATCCCGAGCACCGCCGCGCGATGCGGTCCACCGCCCATCGCATCCAAGCGCTCAGGGCGGGGGCGAACGAACTCGAAGGTGACATCGCGCGCTCCACACCGTAGTGCTCACCCGCAGCCGCACCGATCCCGCGACCCGCGCCCGGTGTCGCGGTCGAGATCATTGGTCATGGTCCTGGATCGTTTGACTTCGGCGTAGGGAGCGAGAGCGAGACTGTTGGGTCTCCGAGCAGCACCGTGCTCGCCCGATCAAAGGCGGTCACTTTGCTGTAAAGGGCCATGTCGAGAGCTGTGCGACGCGGTGTGGCGCCACGAGCGACGGAGTACTGCGACACCGCGTTCAGGTGGCCGATCAGTAGTGCGCCGACAGAGTTGAACAGCCGGGCCTCTTCCAGGGCGAGTCCTAGTGGCCGGCCGGAGCAGACGCGGGTGTACATCAGATTCACCGTCGATGAGGTGATCTGCTGACGCGTTGGTGGAAAGACGAGGGTCCAGTCGAACGTCGGCTCGACGTGGCCGACAAATGCGCGCAACGGCTGGGATGCCCCCAACAATGCCTGTGGCAGTGGTGCAACCATGGCACCCAGGCTGGCCACCGAATCGAGCACTGCACCCACTGTCGATGCCGGGTCGAAGAGGCCGCGGTAGAGGCTTGGCGACTCCGAACCGGCCGAGCAGCAGGCCTGGGCGTACCACACCGCGCCGGCGGGTTGCCAACCTACCAGCAGTTCTTCAGGCGAGACGGCTCTGTGCTCGGCATCGACCAGCGCGCCGAGCCTCGCCCGCATCTCGTCCGTATTGTTGGTCGGCCCAGTCTGTCCGTGGCTGGTCGTGACGACGACGCTTGGCCGCTGCGCCGCGAGAACTGCTGCCAGGGCGCTGCCGGTCGCGTCGGTCACCCGCCCGTCGATGAACACAGCGTTCGGCATCTCGTCATCGGATTGGTAGGCGGCGTATGTCGGCGCGGCGACGGCATCCCGCATCAGGTAGGTGATGTCGCTGTCGCCGTGATCGGTAGCCCACACCAGCGGACTGTCGTATTGCGTGTGGCATCCCGACCAGTTCGAGAGTAGTGCCTGCACGTAGTTCGCCAGGCCGTCGGCCGGTAGGTCCAGTCGACCGACTCGACGGACCGGGTTGAGCTCGTACTGGACGAGCCACGGCACCTCGGCGGGAGATGCCGCGATGAGTAGATATCCGGGGATGCAGCCCGGCCCTATCCCCTCGGGCGCGGAGGCGATGGGCGGATCAGCCGGTCCGGTGTAGTCGTGGAGCACCCAACTGCTGTAGGTCCTCCCAGGACGGTAGCGCAGGACGAGGGACGCTGGCCGGGCGGCCAGCAGGGCCCGGATCGGCTCGGGCGCGTCGGCTGCGGTCGCGAGTTGTTCGGGGCTCAATCCGGGACGGTCCGGTAACACAAGGCCCCAACCGATCCGGGGATCACACCATTCCTCCGGCTTGGGCGGCCTGGGTGCGGCAGACTGCTTGCCGATGATCGGGCTTTCGGCCACCGCCCAGCCGTCCCGGACGGCGGCGAGCGACGAACGGGCGGGTTGAGAACCCGTCCAGGCGTTGACGCCGATCGACCCCAACGTGTCGAAGGCCAGCGCATCGTCAGCCATGCGGTCATCTCCCCCCGGCGCGCAACTTCTCTTCTTGAAGCAATCTGTCGAAGGCGGCTCGGGTGTCCGGAGGTGTGTCGGGAGGGAGCCCGGCGAGCATCGCGGCCGCGCCTTCGGACGCCCGAAGGGCCACTTCGTGCGCGCCCGTCGAATCCGCAGATCGGTCGCCGACGTCGAGGACGAACGGACGGCGGGCGACGGCCACGACCGGCAAGGTCCAGGCCTTGCAGCGAGCAGCCGCCTCGCTGAACATCATGTTCCGGTCCTGACACAACTCAGCTCGCGCATTGACGGTATAGGCCGGCCAATCGACCTCCACGTCGTGCGCGCGGGCGCCGATCCAGTCGCGGAGGTCTGCCAGTAGAGCGGTGTAGAAGGCATTGGTAAAACGGGAAGCATCCGGTCCCAGCACAGGTTCGCGCATCCCGATCACGGCCGGCATGCCATGCTCACTCACCAGTGAGGCAGCCAACGACTGCGTACCAGTCGCCTGGCCCGCGGTTGCCGCCGTGCTGCACGCGTTGAGCACGATCGCCCACGGGGATTGTCGCGGCGAACGGACCAGGTCGCGGATGGATTGGGCTTCGAGTCGGTGTCGGCTGCTACCGGACACGTTTAGCCAGTCGGGCGCCGTCGCTATTTCCAAATGAGCTCCGGCGGTGGCTATCCCGTGGCAGAAGAAATGCAAGAGGTGCGGTTCGAATTCGGTGATCAGATCCTGGAGGTCGCGCAACTCCTGCGGGATCATCTCCACGGTGAGCCAGGGTAGCGCCGAATCGTTCACCGTATCGAACAAGCCGGGCTCCGACAGCAGGAGCAGCACCTTGATCGGCGTCCCAGATGCTTCAACTGCGTTGCGCAGCGCATCCCATTCCTGATCGGCCTGGATTCCGAGGCATGACAGGACGGCAGCCAGCCGGACCGGCGGCTCGAGCGTGCGCTCGACCACCGGCTTGCGGGTGCCGGCGAGCATGCGGGCGACCGGCCAGCACGGCTGCAATGCGAGGAACCGATCTCCCGGCGCGCATAGCGTCTCCCACGGCAGGTCCTGGCTGGCGATCGCATCCGAAAGGTCCACATAGATGGGCCTCCTATCCGGTTCCTGCACGGCAAGCGCGATCGTGACGACCTTCTGAACGGACGTGGGCTGGGTGAAGGCCTCGAACAGTGCCCGGCCGGCGGCACTGACGACGTCCGTGTCCGGCGTTGAAGACCTCAGTGCCGCGAATACGGGGGCGTGACCGCTGCAGTCGAACTGCCACATGCCGTGGTAGCCGCCCGGTTCCCGGACCTTGACCCAGACCTGGTCGCCGGCGGCGTGCTGCAACTCGGTCAACTCAACGATGATCCGCTCGCTGACGCCGCTCACGAGATTCCTCCGACATCGGTCTGCGGCTGGTTCTGTGTATCGGGTAGGGCGTGGGCACGCACGTGGTCGTCGAACAACTTCGACACCGTCTGTAGAGCAGCCACCGCATGCGGGTCGGGAACGCTGCCGTCTGCGGGTATCCACTCGGCCTGTAACGTCTCCAGCACGCGGGTTCCGGCTGCCACCCACGTCGGCGTGTCGCGGTGCGACAGCACCTCTTGCGTCGCCCCGGTGATCAACGCCGAAGTGCCGTCCGTGTCGCACAGCTTCACGTCGGCCGGAGCCGCGACGAATGACGGGTGGCTCCAACAGGTGATTCCCGACAGCGGTCGGAATTGTGGTTGGCCGGCATAGACCATCTCGATCGCGGGCCCCAGTTCGGCCACTGGGTCGGGCTCGCTCATCCGGTGCAGGACCACCGCGCCAGCCCTGGCCTGGGACACCGCGTCCGCCAAGTCCCTCAAGCCTGGCTCGCAGTGGTTGTCGGGAACGGCGCTGATCAGCAGTGACCAGGCCCCGAGCCCGGCGAGCGCATCGCAAAGGAGGGCAGGGCCGATGAACCGTGCCCGCCGATCGCCGCCCTCAGCGGAAGGTGACGCCGGCAGGGTGAGTGCACCACGATCGCCGGAGATGTGGCCGTGGCTGAGCACATGTACGACGTCGGTCGCCGTTCCGGCGAGCGCGCTAGACAGCCACCTCACCCATGGATGACCTGCCTCCTCATCGCGGTCGGCGTCCGATACCGCTGTGGGCATCGCGGCGGTGTCGTGCACCGTGATCCACGGCAGGTCCGCGGTCCGGTCACGAACGCTGGGAAAGCTCCCGGCGTCGACAAACACATCCATGAGAACGACGCGGTCCACCGAGCGCGTCCAGGTACGGGCCACAGCCGAGATCAGCCCTGCAACGTCGAACGGTGGCATGCCCACGGCGAGACCCGCAGCGACGGCTACGTGCAGCGTTGGCCCGGGAGCGGTCGGCCGCAAGGCGATGTTCGGCAGCCGCAGCAGGGGCACGCCGAGAGCAGGAGACAATAGACGCTCCCACGGGACGAGTTGCAGGTATCCACGCGGTGCAGGCAACTCGAGCCAGTACGCCGGAACGTCGGTCGCCAGATTGTGAAGCGCGGAGCTGATCCGCTCAACGACGTCCCCGGCCAGAGCGAACCTCGATTCGGAAACGTCTTCCGCTGACCGTATCCGGTCGGACAACCCGAGCGCGCGTGTCGGGACCGTGGCTACCGTCATTGTCTGCTCAGGCCTGAGGAAAACGTCGAACATCGCGAAGATTTCGGCCGTCTCGCCGGGGGCGATCTGAACACGCAACGTCGGTAAGTCGTAGTCGGTCCGGATCAGCGCGGCCATTGGTCAGCTCCTCACTTGGTTGAGCAGCATCCAAGCTGTCGCCGGGGATGTGACGTCACCGTGGCCTGCGATCACGCCGCTCGCCTGGATCCCGATCACTCGCGTGGGGTTGGCGGGAAACTTGTACGGCTCGGGTGGTTCGACTGCGTCCACGATCGTGGCCTGCTGCCCGAGGGGACCGTATCCGCCCAATGCGGAGTAGCGACTGGGTGGCTCGTCCGCAGCCACGTCGGCCTCTCCGAGGTCGCCTCGCCGCCTGGCGGCGAGCTGGAATGCGCTACGCAGCGCAAAATCATGGCGACTAAAGGTGGTCAGGATTGGCAGCCGGCTGCGAGTGACGGTCGGCTCGTAGCCACCGGCATGGGTAGAGCCTGGAACTGACCCGGCCGGGGCGAAGCAGTGAGCCTTTTTCATCCGGTGGTGGCGTCGTAGTTCTGTAGTACGTGGATGGCCTTTGCCAGTCGGCCGGTGCGGCGTGGACAGGCGCGGAGTTTGCGCAGGATGCGCCATGTCTTGAGCTGGGCGTTGGCGCGCTCGCCGGGCCCGCGGAGCCGGGCGTGCGCTCGGTTGGCATCGGTCTGGGACTCGGGCTTGTTCTTGCCCTTGTACGGCGTGATCACCTGTTTTCCGGTCTGGTCGTAGCCGTGGTAACCCTTGTCGCCCAACGCAATCAGCCCGGCGTCACGCAGCGCAGCGAGAATGTTCCAGATCCGCGCGGCGGCGGTGTCATGGGTGGCGCCGGGCAGGTCACCGGACACCCACAGGATGGCGCCGTCCGGCGCGGCGATGACCTGCAGATTCACCCCATGCTTGCGGTGCTTGCCCGAGTAGAAGGGCCGGTCGGCGGCGATCCGGTCGATCGGGATCAGTGTGCCGTCGATGATCACGTAGGCGTGGCCCTGGCGTTTCGCCTGCCGCAGCGCCGCGCGTAGCTTGGGCGCCCGCGCGGCGAGCAGCTCGACGGTCTCGTTCACATACCGCCAGCACGTCGTGGTCGACACCCCGAACCCGGCCCCAACCTCGGCGAACGGCTCACCTTTGCGCAGGTAGACCAACACCAACAGGGCCTGCTCGCTCGCGTTCAGCGCCCGCCACGGCGACCCGATCGCCCGCCGGTGGACACGGACCAGCCCGGACACGAAGCCCAGGGTCTGATGTGACAACGGCAGCGCAGCACGGTAGAACAACACCTGAAGCCCCTGGGTTCGGCAGAACGATCTTGGTCGAAAGCTCTGCTACCAGGGGCTTCGCCACACTCAGGCGCCGACCCGCCGATGATCATCAACCCGTGATCAACGAGAACCCTTGCCTACCAACACATCTGAACCAGGATGAAAACGGCTCAGTATGCGGATACAGCTGGTTGCAGTAGGAGTACCGAGTCGACCCGCGTGCGATCACGTGCGCGGAGTGCCGAGAGCATCACCTTGGCGCCGTATGAATGGCCGATCAGGTGAATTCGCACGGATGGCCGTTGTATGTGCTGAACCAATTCGGCTACGCCGTTCGCTCCTACCTTCCCCGCTCGGTCTTTCATCAGCAAGACCGTGGCCAGTCGGATGAGATTGCGAGGGTTCAGGTCGCTCAATTCGAACCCCGCCGTGACCGGGACTTCGTCACCGGATTGGTCGTCAGCCTCGTCGTCAATCGGGTGTCCGACAGCCGAGCTCGAGCGAGTGGACGTTGCGGCCGACGCTGCGTACCAGGCTGCCATCAGGGCGTCCGGATCGCGGCCGGTGGAACCGTCATCCGCCACTTCGTCGTCGGCGTCGAGGGCCGAGCCGACCGTCTGGACGAACTCCGTCGCCTCATTCTGAGTAAGAGCCCCTAACACATTGATGATCTTGCTCTGAGATGATCTTGTGGTGGCTGCGCCCTGGGTTGTGTCCGACGAGTTGTGGTCCCGGATCGAGCCGCGGTTGCCGGTGCGGCCGGCGAGTAGGACGGGGCCGAAGCCGTTGCCGGATCGGCTGGTGCTGCAAGGGATTCTGTTCGTGCTCTACACCGGCATCGGCTGGGAGGACCTGCCCCAGGAGCTCGGGTTCGGCTCCGGGATGACCTGCTGGCGGCGGTTACGGGACTGGACCGAGGCCGGGGTGTTCGACCGGCTGCATCAGGCGCTGCTGGCCGAGCTGAACGCGACCGGCCGGATCGACTGGTCCCGGGCGTGCGTGGATGCCTCCCACGTCCGCGCGAAAAGGGGGGCGCCGACACCGGACCCAGCCCGGTCGACCGCGGCAAGACCGGCTCCAAACACCACCTGATCTGCGACGGCGGTGGCATCCCGCTCGCCGTGACATTGACCGGCGGCCACCGCAACGACATCACTCAGCTCATCCCACTCGTCGACGCGATCCCCGCGGTCCGCGGCCGCCCAGGTCACCCCCGTCGCAAGCCGGACATCGTCGTGGCCGATCGTGGCTACGACCACGACAAGTACCGCATTATGTTGCGTCAGCGCGGGATCCGACCGCTGATCAGCAGGCGCGGCACACGCGACAACAACCAACCGGTGCGCTGGGTCGTCGAACAAACCCTCGCCCTGCTCCACCAGTTCCGACGCCTCGCCGAACGCTGGGAACGCCGCACCGACATCCACCACGGCTTTCTCACCCTCGCCACCAGCATCATCTGCTGGCGACGACTCCGAACATCAATGCGTTAGGAGCTCTAAGCGCCACACGATCCGCGAGCGCATAGAACCGCCCAGCCATCTCGTCCGACATACCACTCGCTAGCTCGACGAGATCAGGATCGACGCCGTCGGCGAGCGGGACGACACCCGCGATGTCGGGCGCCTGCTCCCATGGCGCCACCAACGCAGCGCTGGGCCAGAAGACCCCGGCTAACAGCGGTTTGTAATCTCTATCGGGGTTAGGCCACTCCTGGGCGCGCAGCGCCACGTAGGCCTCAACAAATCGGTCGTAGGCACCAATGGCAGCCTTCCAATCGGAATTCCAGCCGTGCGAGAAAACGAACACATCCGTAGCGCTGTCGACCTGCTCAACGAGTCGGTCACGCGTCGCCGGTCCCGTGCAGACACCGCGTTTGTCGTACGGGATGACGTAGAGCGCGGTCTCCATCCCGCCGGGGGACCGTAGGACCCTGATCGGCCCAGAGATCTCAGCTGGCGCCATTGCCATCACCCCACACAGCTCGAACTGTCGGAACCCGAGTCATCGACGGCCGAGGTCGCGGAAACCGCCACTAATTCCCGTTACGCGACCTTCCAGTTGAACCGGACGGAAACGCCCACGCGGTCAACCCCAAGACGTGATGATCTATGCCCCGCCCACATACGTCCACAACTATCAACACAGCACCTTGAGATGATCCATTGATAGAGTATTAAGTCCCTATTCTCAGTTGTTTCGAAATAAGACGACAAAGTTGGGTCGTTTGTGCGGATATTTCAACCTGGGTCGGGCTGCTGGATTGGTCGAGTCGGTGGACTCGACCATCGCACGCCACGACCATCACCCGTCGCGCCGGGCTTGGGTCGAACGCGCGTCGCATCAGGAACGTTCCAGCGGTCCGTTGCCGATGGCCTGGTGGGACTTCCGACCCTAGCGCCGATGGTGGCCGTGACACATAGGGTCTGCGCCCGCGTCGAACACGCCCTGGCCGACATGAAGACCTGGAATCCTCCGCGATTACCGACGCGCCGCCCACACCCTCGCCGTCATCGCAGCCGGGATCGCATTTTCTCCGCAACCTCACCGGCTGACCCGCACCGGCGCCAGGCCAGAACATGCAAACCCCGATTCACAAGATCAATTACGAGACAGCCTTTAGCGCTGAGCTGTTGATCAAATGGGAGAAATCCTGGAGATCACAATGCGGTTCAATGCGCACCAACGAAGTGAAACGGAGCAGAACAAAACCTACTGACCCAGGTGGATACGAAAAGCCGCAGGTCAAAGACTTGATCGCTCAACCTTGACACGGTAGTGCCCATGAAGCCGCCCTCGTCGCGTTCCAGGTATTGCCGTTCCAGGTATGCACGATGTCTGTTGGTTCTTCATCAGCGGTCTGGAGACTGAGGTGCGTCGCGCACCGACATCAGCCGTGCATATGCCCTCACGTGCATTACGAACCGCGGGGAATTAGAACTCTCAGCGCGGTGGTTGCCACTACTGGACGGCAATCACGGTACGGCTCATCCGATCTCCGTCCCGCAAAGCGCCGGCCCAACCGGCACCGTTGACCCCAACACACGCGCTGCATACCTCACGCTGGGCGAGCCGCGTAGATCACCGAGGTGGATGGCGTGCCACTGAAGATCACCCGTTAGGATTTGCGATTCGCAGTCGCGAACGCGACCCCATTTCATCCGTCGCGACGCGATCCTCCCAAAATCCTCCCACTTGCGGGGTTACCGACCAGTACAGACCGATGTGGACAGTGAGGTAAAGATCAGAAAGCGGGCATAAAAATGCCCGCTGACCTGGCGGTTCATCCAGGTTCAGCGGGCAAATTTCGACCGTCGGGCTGACAGGATTCGAACCTGCGACCCCTTGACCCCCAGGACGTCGAACATTGGGTTTTCGCTGGTCAAGGGCGGTTTGTTGCAGTCGATGACGTGAGGTGTCGGGAGCATCGTTCGAGGTCGCGCATGACGTGTGGTCCCAAATGGGTCCCAAACCCGCCACGTGCTTGACCAGCTCAAACCGTGTCGATCATGGCCGCACGTCGCCGTGCTCGACCGTACCGCCGGCGACGTCCATGTGTCTGACAGCTCCCCCAACTCACCTGTGTGCACACCCCGCCGTCGCGGGTAAGGGCCGTGGCCGATCGAAGCCATTCGCGGTCAGCTCCGCGGTTCACATCCTGCGTCGGCGCGTCATCGACGCCGTTCTCCCTCCCCGTCTCCCGTGTGTCGGCCAGCGGGTGAACGATGCCAGTGGGTCCCCATGCTTCGCTGATCTCGTGGCGGGGCCAGAGGACGAGCTGGTTGACGCTGACCTGGTGTCGCACGACTGGTGCTCCTTGGGCCGGGTGCTGTGCGGGTCCGTTCCTTCGCACTGGCCGTCGGTTAGCGCCGGGTCGTCGACGTCAAGGGTGGGCGTCAGCCCATCGGCGTCAGCCGACGCGGAGCGCCCTTGATGGCGGCGGGCCGGTGTTAAAGGATCATCGGGCGGTTCGAGGGCGCGGCCGTCGTGAGCCGCTGGTGCCAATCGCCGTGGAGGCGTAGTGGCGCCGTTGTCGGCGGTGGGCGGCGGCCGTGAGCGGAGCGGCAGGCCGTCCGCCCACGCGGCGCGCTTGCGCGCCGCTCTTGATCCTCAAGAGCGGAATTCTGCAAGTAACACGATCAGTGCACGTCCGATCAACGTAGAAGATGCTGGGTCGCGCGAACCTGAGGAAGTGAAGCACGTGCCGTTCTCTAGTATTGACGTCGGCGAACATGCCGCGAATTGGTGGATTCCAGAACATCCACAACACAAAACCACCGGCAAGTATATCGTGAACGATGATGGAACGACAATTGTTGAAATGTATGAGAATTTGCAGGAAAAGATTGCGACAACCGGCCCCTCCGGCACAAAAACCTATTCGTTCGGCGGACCTGCAGAGTATGCGGTGCTTCTCGGAGCAGTTAACGGGAAACTCGTCTCTGCTTTTGCCGCACGCCTCATTGGCCTCCAAGACGAACAGTTTAATGACGTTCGCGTAGAGCGACGACAGCCTCGTTACACGATTGAGTCGCCATTCTATACCTTTCACGAGACGCCCGTTCCCATTCAGAAGATCCGATTCCGTCCGGAGTGCCTGACTCGCCTCAGCGGATGGAAGCAAGAACCAGACGGACGTAGCGAGCGTCGACCCGACGGCTCAATAAGCTACGCGCTGCAACTGGAGACCAAACCTTCGCAGATCGTCCAGTGGGATGGCGCGCAATTGACATTGAATCAACACCACCGAAAAGTGACCGACGGGCAGACGGATATGGTGTCGGTATCCAAGTATGGAGAAATCCTCTTGGAGCTGGCTGAGCCCATCCCCGCTTCGGATGTGTCCAGAACATACATAAAGCCATTGATGCTGATGTTCACGCTTATGTCATCAAGGCCTGAGGGAGCAGCAACCTTTGAGTTCTCGAGAGATGATTGCCCGTGGCCTGATGACGATTTGCCAGAAGGAGCACAAGGGCAAGAACTTTGGATGACGGTTCGTGCCCACATGAGCAGATCCTCAACCGGGGCGTTTCAGACCTCGGATCCACTGCTGATGATGGACGTGATGCCGTGGGATAAGGCTGTCTTGACATGGCTTGACTGGGCCAAGCTAGCAGCTGCAGAAACGCAGCTTATGTCACTCCTTGTCGATGCTGAATTTCCTTGGCTAGAAGCCAAGTTCATAACCTGTGCGCAAATGGTCGAAGGACTGCACCGAAAATCGTTTCCCGTTACCAAGTCGGCAATCGACGAGAATGCTTTGTTTATAACCGAAGTAATTGACACTCTGTGCTCGGCCGGCAATTTTAACGCCAAGAAGAGAGGTGCAGTAAAATCTGCGCTAAAGTATGGATATGAGCCGAGCTTGGAAGACCGTATTCTTGCCCTCAACGAAGCCGCGGGCAACGTCATTGGCAAGCTGACCTCCGACAACGTGCGGCATGTTGCGAGAGCTTGCGCAATTTTGCGAAACGCCTTTGCTCACTCCACCGAGAAGCGTCCGGTATCAAATTTGAATAGCGTGCGTGTGGCGCATGCCGCGCTGTCACTAATTGGTTTTTCATTCCTGTTGACACGCGTCGGACTCGAACCAGAAGCAGCTGCTATGCGAATGATAAGTTGGGAAGGTTCTCGGGCCTGGGCGTCATTGCTAGCAGGTCACTGGCAGGTACTTGAGACTTTGTCAAACGAGGGATACAGCTGATCTGATGAATTCAACCGAGCCCGAGAGGGCACATCCGTTGGCTATCGGCAGTTACGTCCACGAGCTCAATGTCAAATTGTCGTGATCTCGTCTATGACGACGACCGTCGCCGCGAAAGCAGGTTGGGAAACTCCGTCTGGAGAACACAGAACTCATTTGCCCACGGATCTTGCATTACCCAGAAGTCATGACCTCGCTCGCGCTGATGATCCCATCGCGTGGCACCAAGTGCTTCGAGTCGACGGACTTCGCCTTCTACGTCGTCGGTTTCGAGGTCGAGGTGCATCCGCTCTTTGCTGACTTTGGAGTCCTTGGTGAGCTGGAGAAGCACGCGTATCTCGGAGTCAGGGAGGCGGAGCCGGCGGTAGACCTTCCTGCTCGCCGGATTGATCGTTTCTTCAGTGGCATCGAGGGCGGCGGACCAGAAGGCGATGCCCTGGTCGAGGTCGCCGACGTCGATGACGAAGTGGGCTACCCGGCTGGCGTGTGGGCTCATGGCTTGCCGGTGTCCACGAGGTCGTGAGCGACCTTGTTCGCAAGGGCCTCGGTGCGTGCGATGACGCCCCAGCCGGTGACTACGACGCCGTCGTAACTCATACCGGTCCAGCGGCCCCAGGCGTGTTCGCCGTGGGGATGAAGGGCGAGGTACATCGTGCCCTTGGACCGTACGGCTCCCTCGGTGGATCGGTACCACCCCATCAGGGCCTCGTTGTCCCAAAGGCGCAGCTCGCCGTGCCAGCTGTAGCTGCCTTCGGCCGGCGCTCTTTCCGCCGTGAGCTGGAGCTGTTCTCCCTGCTGGTGGACGGCCAACGTGTGGGTGTCGATGCGGGGGACGTCGTCCTTTGACGTCTGCCAGGCGCACCACCACGCGCCGGACAGGTCGAGTTCGTGGCCGCTTGCGTCTCGTGCGCCCGTGTGCCTGGTCGGCGCTGGAAGGGCCGCCGGCGACGTTGGCGCGGGGGTGGCGACATCCGGATTGGGTACGAAATCGAGGCTTCCGCTGTAGGGCTGGAACAGCTGCTCGACGGTCCAATTCGGGAACATCGTCTCCAGCACGCGGCAGTGTTGCGAGTGCGGCATCTTAATGAGTTCACCCGAGATCCAGCGGTAGAACTGCGCCTTGCTTGGCGCTGTGCTGGCTAGCGCGCGGTCGATCTTTCCGGCGACCCTTCGGTACTCGCGAGCGAACGAGCTGTAGGCCTGTAGGTGCTGCGCTTTCAAGAGCACCTTGAGCAGCAGAACCGCCTCGGTCGTGTCGTCGTTTTCGCTGGTCACGAGACGAGACTAGCACAGAAACGAGACCGAACGAGACCCGTGGAGACAATGCGGGGCCAAGCGGGACTATTTCGGGGTCTCGACGAGACTCAAGATCGTCGACTGTGTATCTAGTCGCCCGATGTCCGGGTGGCAACAAACCGAAGGGTACACACGAAATGGCTATTTCCAGGGGGCATCGTTTCCCGATCGAGTTCGCGGATGCGTTTCCGCAAGGGCTCGTGCTGATGGGTGAGGTCGCGCCGGACACGGAGTACCAGTCACGGGAGGACCGGGCGTCCGGTCGGCCGGTGCGGCAGCGGGTCGACGAGGCGACCGGTAAGCGGCAGTGGAAGGCGACGGTTACTGACCCGGATGAGCGCAACGCCAAGCGGGCCTCGTTCGAGGTCACGTTCCTGGCAGATGTGCAGCCGGTGCCGGCGACGTCGGAGGTGCTGCCGGGGGTTCGGCCGATCGAGCTGGACGGGATGACCGCGGAGCCGCGGGTGGCTGGGAGCGGGGAGTTCAAGTACCAGTCGTACGTGTTCCGGGCGAGTGGCTTCAAGGCCGCCGGTGCTGCTGGTGGGGCGCGTACGGCGGGCAAGGCGTCCGACACGAACAAGGCCGCGTGAGGCACGAGATGTATGCCGGACGTGGCCGACCCGAGGAGCTGACCGGTGTGGCCTTCGTGCTCCGCCGGTTGGCTCTCGGCCGCGCCTCGGCGGAAAGGCTCAGGTGTGGTGATGATGTCGGAAGTATTGGTTTCACGCTGGGAGGCCGTGTACGGCGAGTACGGCACGGCGTCGCAGCGGCTCAGTGGTGCCGAGCCCGGCGATCGGACGGTGGCCCGGCAGATGGCGCGGGCGTCGGCGGACGTGGCGGCGGTGTGGCGGGAGATGGCCGCCGAGCCGGACCTGCCGTGGTGGTCGGTCGCGGCGTTGAGCGCGGCGGCGCAAGCGTTCGAGTACCAGGCGCGGGACTGGTCGGCCCGGGCGAAACACGACCGCGCGAACGGTGGTCCGGTTCGTCGCTTGCACCCGCAGGTCGGGCCGCCGGCTCACGAGCTGGCCGGCGATGGCAGCGGTCCAGGGGCGTGGTCGCCGTGAGCAAATCGAAGACCGCATCTCCTACGCGGCTGATGGAGGCGCACGAGGTCCTGAGTCGTGAGCGGCCGTCCGATGTGGCGGGGCCGGAGAAGTGGATGGCGTACTACCGGCGCAGCGCCCAGGTGTACGCGACGGTCGCCGAAATCGACCGCGGGCATCACCACGAGGCGCTGTATTGGTCGTCGCGGGAGGAGCGCAAGGCGGTCGAGCTGGAGGACCGTCTCCGGCCGCGGACGCGGGGTGGTGTGGGCGATGACGCGTAGCGCGGCGGTGGATGGTCCGCGGTTGGTCGTGCCGTACATCACGAGGTGGTCCGGTGAGGGTGAGCCGGCTGTGACGGTGGTGGAGCGTCGTGGTGGTGGGATCGGCTACGCGCGGGAGAACCTGCTGGATCGGGACGAGCTGGGCGTGTTGTGGTCGCGGTATTCGTCGTCGCCGGGGCGTGGTCGGCCGGAGTTCGGGAAGGTGCATCCGATGCGGCAGCGTCGGGCGATGACCCGCCTGTTGTGCCAGGTGTGCGGCGGGTCTGCCGACCGGGACGCGGATGGTGGTGTGTTGTGGCTGTGGAAGGACCACCGCGACCACTGGAGTGACTGGCCGGAGGGCATGTGGTCGACCGAACCGCCGGTCTGCGTGCCGTGTGTGGGGCAAGCGGTACGGCTCTGCCCTGCGTTGCGGCATGGTGCGGTGGCCATGCGTGTCAGGCAGTTCCCGATCGTGGGTGTGTACGGGCTGTGTCACCGGCCTGGTCCGGTTCCGTCTGGCGTGGCCAACATCGGCTACGACAGCCCGTTCATCGGCTGGGTCCAGGCCGATCATCTGATCCGGCAACTGTCGGACTGCACGCTCATCGAACTCGACGAGCTGGCGGGGGTGAGCCCGTGCCCAAGCTGAACCGCGGGGTGATCCGCGGGTGGCTGGCTGAGCACAACTGGACGGTGGGCCGGCTGGCCGCGGAGTGCAGCGCGGTGGGTGAGGACAGGTTCTCGCCCGGCACGGTCCGTAACGCGATCAATGGCATCGACCCGATGCGGGAGGGCCGGATCCGGGTGATCTGCAAGGTCACCGCCCGCTACGGCGACGGCATCCCGTACGCGCGGCTGGTCGTCGAGAACGAGGAACACGCGACCAGCAATTCGTAGCTATTCCTAAGTAGACAAATCAACGCACGCGGGTCGTGTGGCGATGGCGCACGCCGTCATCCGTCGTACGGACTGCGTAGGCGCAGAAGCGGAATCCCAGGCTTCCCAACCTTTTCCGCTCCTGCGCTGTCCACCCGGAGGTAGACAAGTGAACACGCTAGACCGTTCATCTGCTGCCCCGCTAGACGGGGTAGCCAATCGAGTTCAACGTTGTTCCCAGTGCAAGCGGTTCGCCCGACTGTGGCCAGGAGAGGCAAACTGCGACCGCTGCACCGGGTTCCTCGCACTGGAGTTCGTTCCCCGGCCCGGTGAGCGCCGATGAACGCTCAAACGGTTCTGCATCTGCTCGTGGCCGGCGGCGCGGTCGTCGTCGTGGTGTGGGTGCTCAACAAGGTCGGCAAGGCGCTCGCCGCGGCGCTGGAGGCGTTGGCGACGGTGGCCATGGTGTTGTTGGCGCTGTGGCTGGTCGTCAAGGCCGGCTACACCGTGATCAGGGCCGCGGTGACCCACTGGCGCACCACCCTCGGCCTGATCATGGCGATCGCGTGGGTGTGGTGGTGGGGCTGGCTGCCCGTCCTCGTCACCATGGCCCTCGTCGCGACCGGCCTCGCGGTGTGGCGGTGGCGGGACCGCTCCTCGTTCGAGCCGTGGGCCGGGCGGTGGCTGCGGTCATGGTGGCTGCGCTGGACCCTCTACGCCCGCCGCCTGCCCAAGTGGCTCCGGGCGTGCGGGCCCACCGTGCAGGACGCGGATCGGCCGATCGTGCTGACCGCCAATCCGCTTGGCCGGAACAAGATCAGGAGACAACCCAAGCCGCGGGTGGACCAGGTGCCGCGCGTGCTCGGTGTGCGGTCGGGTGCGTCATGGGACGAGGTGCGGGTGCGGCTCGTGCCCGGGCAGAAACCAGAGGATTTCGACGAGGCGGCCCGCGCGCTCGCCGTGGCCCGTGGTGTGGAGCGGTGTCAGGTGCGGGAGCTGAAGCCACGGGTGGTGTCGATCGACTTCCAGCGACGCAACCTTCTCGAGGAGACCGTGTCGTGCCCCGAGCTCGCAGGCCTGGTCGACATACCCGGCTCGGACATCGATTTGCGGCGGGTGTGGAGCGGGCGCACGGACTACGGCACCGACTGGCATCAGTCGCTGGTGGGCTCGCACACCTTGCACGCCGGGGTCACGGGAGCGGGAAAGGGCGCGCAGATGTGGTGCCCGCTCGTGTCGATCGCACCCGCGATCCGGGACGGCTTGGTGCGGTTGTCGGGGATCGATCCCAAGGGGATGGAGCTGGCCTACGGGCGACGCATCTTTCATCGCTATGCCGTGACCGGTAAGGACGCGCTCGCGCTGCTCGATGACCTGATAGAGGGCGCCGACCGGAGGAAGGCGGAGTTTGCCGGTCGTCTGCGGACGGTGCCGATCTCGCAAGAGAATCCGTTGGAGATTGTGGAGTTCGACGAGATCGGCGCTCTGATCCGCTACATCGGCGACCGCAAACTCCGCGAGCAGATCACCGAACGGGTAGCCCTGTTGACCACCCAGGGCCGGGCGCTGGGCTACACGGTCCGTGGCTACGTCCAGGAACCGACCAAGGACACGGTGCCGGTGCGGGAGCTGTTCCCACGCCGCATCTGCCTGCGCGTCGCCGCCAAGTCGCACGTCGGGATGGTCCTCGGGGACCAGGCATTCGACCGGGGTGCGTGGGCGAACCGCATCGGCGAATCCGAACCCGGGGTCGGCTACCTGTTCGGCGAAGGCATCCGCGAGCCACTCCGTGTCCGGGGTGGGTGGGTGCCTGACGACACGATCAAAGATCTCGAATCCTTTGTCACCGGCGGTGTTTCCGGCGAGCCGGCGTCGATCCATTCATTCCGGGCTGCGCAGCGCGACGCGCCGCGTGGTGCCGCGTAGTCCATCCAATCGAAAGGTTCTACTCACTGTGAACTCGAACATTCTCACCAGGACGACCGCTGTCGGGTCGATGCTCGGAGCGTTCCGAGCACACGTGCGAGACCGGGTGCTCCCGGCACTGGTGTCACTGAACTTCTCCGCGAACGGCCGGGAGATCGCCGTCCAGCCCGAAGGCGGCGCAGATCTCGTACAACACCTCGGCAACGTGCTGGTGTGGGCATACACCCTCGTCGACGTCACCGCCCAATGGTGGCGCACCCCGGAAGATCGCCTACACGTGTCCATCCACGGCCGCACCGCCAGCGGCACCCGAATGAAGGTCTACGGCGGCGGCAGCTTCTCCGACTGCCAAGGCCTCGTCTCCCTCGCGCTCGACGAGTCCGAAGGCGTGTCCATCGACGAGCTGTACACGCTGATCGCCCTCCTCCGAGACGGACAGCACGAGCGGGAGGTGGCCTAGATGGACCAACCGATGACCCGCGCCGAACGGATGCGGCAACCCCTCGCCTCCGACGTCATCGCCGCAACCGCCGAACAACACGGCGTGTGCGTCCGACCATTCACCATGGAGGTCGGAGACCTCGACACCGGGGAACTGCGCTACGTCCCCGTGCCCTGCGGTTCCACAGTGGAATCGCAGTGCGGACCATGCGCTCGGAAGGCTCGCGCCTTGCGGATGGTTCAGTGCCGGCAGGGGTGGCATCTCACCGAGGAACCGGACTTCACTCCGGACGAGCCGACCGCGGACCAGACGGCGCTGTTGGAGTTCCGGGCCGACCTGGTCGCCGCCTACCGACAGATTGACGGCTCAGAGGCGGACGAGCTGCTCGACGAGCTCCGCTCCGTCGATGCGGAACTTCGGCAACTCGGCATGCGCGGCCGGCTCCCCAACCCGGAAGGCCCGGGCAAAGCGACTCCGAAGCGGTCAACAAAACGGCGTCAGGACGCCCCGGAGCTGCCCAGGCGGCGGGTAGAGAAGCGGACACTCGGGCGAGAGTTCGTAGGTCGGTTCCGCCCGTCCATGTTCGTCACGCTCACCTGCGACACCTACGGGCGAGTACGTGACGACGGCACTCCGGTCGACCCGGCGTCGTATGACTACCGGCGGGCCGCGCGGGACGCGGTGCACTTCGCCGCGCTCGTCGATCGGTGGTGGCAGAACCTGCGCCGCTGTGTCGGTTGGGACGTGCAGTACTTCGCGACCGTCGAGCCGCAGAAGCGGGTAGCGCCACACCTGCACGCCGCACTCCGCGGTTCGATCCCGCACGAGCTGCTCAAACAGGTCACGGCGGCGACGTATCACCAGGTGTGGTGGCCGGCGCACAACGAGCTGGTCTACCTCGGCGACGAGCTGCCGGTCTGGGAGGACGGCCGATTCGTTGACCCGACCACGCGCCAACCGCTCACCCCGTGGGCTGAGGCGCTGGACGAGGTGCAGGAGCCCGCGCACGTCGTGACCTTCGGGCGGCAGGTGCACTCCAAGGGCATCCTCGGCGACTCCGACGAGGCCGGCCGGCACATCGGCTACCTCACGAAGTACCTCACCAAGAGCACGGGTGAGGTGATCACGGCCGACACCGACCGGCAGCGGGCGCACCATGACCGGCTGCACGACGAGCTGCGGGTGACGCCGTGCTCACCAAGGTGTGCGGTGTGGCTGCTCTACGGGGTGCAACCGCTCGGCATCAACTCGCGAACGCACCCGGGCCGGTGCAAGTCGAGGGCACATCGGCGGACCACGCTCGGGCTCCCGGGCCGGCGGGTGCTCGTGTCGCGCAAGTGGTCCGGGAAGACGCTTGCTGACCATCGTGCGGACCGCAAGGCGTTCGTGATGGCCGCACTCGCGGAGATCGGGATCGAGAAGCCGGAACCGGACCGGTCACGGCTGACGTGGCAGAAGGTCCAACCCGGCGACCCACACCAACCGCCCCGGGATCACCTGCTGATGCACGCGATCGCGGAGCGGATCAAGTGGAGAGCCGAGTACGACCGCGCACTACTCGCGGTGCAGGGGCCACCGCCCGATCTTTCGGCAACGTCGGGGGTGGCGGCATGAACTGGGGGAATGACGAGATGGAGATCCGACTACTGCGGGGTGACTGGCTCACCACCGACGAGCTGGCGCGAGTGCTGAGCGTGGACAGCTCAACCGTCCGGCGCTGGCGCACCTCCCGGCCGGTGCAGGGACCACCGTTCGTCCAACTCTCCGAGCGCGTGACGATGTACAGCGCGTACGACGTCGAGGACTGGCTACGAAGCCGGCGTATCGATCCAAGGGAGGCGGCGTGATGGCTGACAAGATCAGCTTGCCTGTCGGGCTGTCGCTTGCAATGGACGTGGAGTTTCGGCCAGGTGCGACAGAGGGCAGTGACGGCTATCGCGCTCGTGTTCGTTGGCGTGACCGGGAAACACGAAAGCGTCTGTCCAAGTCGGACACCTTCAGAACCGAAGACGAGGCGCTCGCGTGGCTCGACGAGTTCCGTACGTTGGCTCAAAGCGGCGTCGATCCTGGTACCGCGTCGAAGTCGCTGGTGGACTACGGCACGGCGGTGATGGCGCTTGCCCTTCGAGGCCTGGAGGCCAAGACCACCGACCCTTACAACGCCGGCTGGCGGAAACGTGTCGTGCCGACACTCGGGCACATTCCGGTCCGGATGATCACCAACGGAGCGGTAGACCGGGCCGTGCACGGCTGGATCACGGACGAGTGCGGCAAATCGACGGTCAAGAACTCGCTCGCGGTCCTGGTCCGGGTGATGGAACAGGCCGTACGAGATGGACTGATCGACCGGAACCCGGCTCGAATCACTGGATGGCAGCGCGAGTACCAGCGCGCTGAGGACGAGCTGGACGACCCGCGCACGCTGGCACTGCCCGACTGGGCGACGTTGACCCGACTCGCGGACGCACTGGTTGCGCGCTCGCACGACACGTACGCCGGATGGGGCCGGGTCGTACTGTTCGCGGCCTGCACCGCAGCTCGCATCGGTGAGGTGTCCGGCTGCCGGGTCGGCGACCTCAACACCGACACGTGGACGTGGACCGTGCGTCGACAGACCACCACGGCACCCGGTGGCCTGGTCGACAAGGGCACCAAGGGCAAGCGGGCGCGAGTAGTGCCCTTGATCAAGGAGATTCGACCACTCATCGCTCAGTTGATCGACAAGGCGGGCCAGGACAACCCCGATGCAAGGCTGTTCACCGGTCCGCGCGGCGGCCGGATCAGCACGGCCGTACTGCGGGACGCGACCCACTGGGACGAGGTCGTGCGCAAGCTCGGATACGACCACCTACGTCGACACGACCTGCGGCACACCGGACTGACGTGGATGGCGGACGCCGGCGTGCCGGTGCACCACCTACGCAAGATCGCCGGTCACGGATCGCTGACCACCACCCAGCGATACCTGCACCCGGACCACAACTCGATCACCGACGCTGGCGAGTTGCTGTCCAACTACCTGCGCGGGTCGGCATCGGGTCCCAGGCTGCGGGCCGTGTAGAGCCTCCAAGAGCGCAGCGCGTCGCTCGCTGAGAATCCATGGGTGTCAGAGATAATGGCAGCCTGCGCGACGGCAGGCCTGAATGGAGCGCGTGCATGGCGATCAAGAATCCGTACGGCGTCCGCGAAGCAGGCGAGGACCTGATTAACAAGGTCACCTCGTGCGACTGCTGCCAGCTCCCGTTTGAGTACATGACGGTGCGAACGATGCCTGTGCGCACGCCTCGATGCCCAAATTGCATTGACCATGTGCTAGATGGCTCGTCGCAACAGGCCAACGATGCGTTGGTGGAGCATGAACCACGTCTTCGTAATTGGATATTCACTGTTCGTGCCCGAGCGGGCGAGTTGGACGAGGAAAACAAGAAACTACAACAAAGGATGCGAGATCAGGGTCAACAAATCGCGGCTGCATTGGGAACACGTGACAGGCATCGCGACGTGCTCAAAGCCGTGATCGAGGTTCACCAGGAAGCGGTGGGTGGCACGTGTGCGTGCGCTGAACGTTATCCATGTGCCACGGTCCGGGCTATGCGGCAGGCCGATCCGGATCTGGAGTATTACCTCTCGCTCCCCTAGCGGGTCCCAAATGGGTCCCAAGCCGCGAGCGAGAGTGATCATGTTGACGAGGTTGGCTACCTACGCAACGAGCCCTCTGACCTGGACAAACATCCAGTCAAAGGGCTCGTTTACGACCGTCGGGCTGACAGGATTCGAACCTGCGACCCCTTGACCCCCAGCGTCGCCCGGATAAGCCCTCTACCTGCGGAAACACTACATCCGCAGGTACACGTGGTGCAGTTGAGTGCAGTTCAATGCGGTCCAGCGTCGTTGGCGCACAATGGATCCTCCCAATTGACTCCCCGCTCCCCCACTCGCAGCGAGGTCGTCACCTGCGTGCGGCGCTCCTGCCGAGGTCGGCGGCGTCGGTGAACGACGCGAGGTCCTCGGGCTCCCACGCCGCCCCCCGGCACAGCCAGCAGGTTGTGTGGCGCGGGCAGCCCAGCGAGCACGAACGGTGCATCAGCCAGAACAATGTCCTCGGCCGTCGCCGGCCGGCCCTCCAGCCCCGCGGAGCCGATGACCTGGTCCAGGTGCTCGACCTCGGAATCCAGCGCGAGCAGCTCCGCGTCCACCGCGGTCGGGAAGATCCGGCGCAGCAACGGCCCCGCCCGCTCCACCGCCCGATCGACCATGCTCCTGGCCTGCACCTGCACGGCGAGGTAGACCCCCTCCCCGCCATCAACCACAGCCACCGACCGACCCAGCAGCAGCTGCTGCTACCGATCAGACAGTCACCGAGAAGACCCCCGATGGACATCGCGCCCTGGGCGTCCGGCAGCCGGTTCACCGCGTTGTGCACGTGGGCCTCGGCCCACATGCGGATCGGGTACGGCCGCGTCGTCACCCGCAGGTGCAACCAGCGACCGGCCAGCTCTGCGTACTGACCCGCGATCGCCGCGATCAGATCCTGGCGCTGCGAGCCCGACCGGAACGACCAGCGTTGCGGCGCGAGGCGGTACCACGCGAGGACATTCTGCCCGTTGCGCAGCAGGTGCCCGTCGATACTCCGGGCGGCGATGGTCGGCGTGTACGTGGGAATGGACTGCTCCCTGGCGCTGACCGGCACGACGTTGGCAGCGTGGCCGGCCGCGTTCGCTGGGCGACCCGGGAGGCCGCCGGCGAACAGTACGGAAAGAACGCGCCTCTGACCTTGGCGCGACGCTCGCGGGTCGGCGCCGCCAAGCATGTCGTGCTGTCATCACGGACTCGCCGCAGCGCCCACAGAGAGCCTCGAGTGTCGTAACGTCATCGCGACCAGCGACGACCACTCAAACGTGGCCCCACATACTTCTGACCATGAGCGTGAGCGTGTGAGGGCCGCCGTCGCGAAGGCGTACTGGAATTACTGCCACGCACTGCGATCGACCTCGAAAAGGGCCGCCCGAAGGCGGCCAACCTTGTTGAGGCTTCTCAAGCAGTGGACCAACGAGTCTGACGAAAAGAAGGCGCTTGAAGCTGGATACCGAGCAACCAGAATCAAGCAGCAACGACAGCCTTTGACTTTGCCCGACGGTACCTTGCCAGCGGCAGGCATACGTGCCCCAGGGTTTCACGGCCGGGGTCCTAGACGGGTCCAGACTGTAGTGGTCAATAACGTGGGGCGTGGCAGACGACAGTGATCAGACGCGAGCCGTGCTCATCGGTCGTCTACAGACCCTACCCTGATAACTCTGCTCGATCTGCGGACCGGCCTGCTCACCCGGACGAGAACTGACTGGCGATCTCTTCAATGTAGGTGGCGCTGTCTGGCTGACTGAGCGCGGCGTCCCGCAGCGTGTTCCAGTGTTCGGCGAAGTGTCGGAGTGGCCGCTACGTGCGCCGTCTGAGACCGGCGTCGACTCCATACCGCATACTTCGAGCACCCATTGACCGGCCACGCCATGCCGGTTCATGAGGCCCGTATCGCCGCTAGTGTACTCAGAACTCAATGCTGTATTCGGCACACCGGTATTGGAGAGGAACGCGACCCGCCATATCCGGTCCGGTTCCCCAGATAGCAGCTCATTGTCTGCCAACGTCATGGCCTCGTCCGTCGTCAACCCGTGGTGGGGGATATCCCAGATGTGGTTATCTATCGCGCAAATTGTTGGCCATACCCACGACGTAGTTTCCGTCGTCGTCCACTCGAAGCGACATGAAATCAGCGTTGAGTACCGCACACCCGCGTGATCGTGATCTCCGGCAGCCCCTGCGCCGGCAAGAGCACCCGGGTCGATCGGCACGCCCAGCCCCCGAGACGTCGTCTAGGATCACGGCCAACTCGCCGCGGCACCGGGCAGCCCCGAGGGCCACCAGCACCCCGCCCTGGTTCGTGCCGATCCTCAGCGAGATGCGCGAGGCCTTCCTGCGCCGCCTCACCCGCCCTCACACCGCACCCGCGTCTGGGTCCTCACCACCGACCCCGCCCTCGCCGGCACGCCGCCCCGGCGCTCAGCACCTGCGCCTGCACACCGGCCGCGAGACCTGCCACCAACGCGCCGACACCGCCCTCTGCCCCCGACCGCTGGCACGAACTCATCGACACCTGGCACGACCAGCACGGGCTAAAACGGCCCTGGCCGACCCGGGGAAACGACCAGCTAATCAGTCGAAGACCTCGGTTTGCTCAGCCCACACCCGTCGGTCGTTGCTATCGACGATGAGGAACCAGTAGCCGTCGTACGGCACCTCCAAGACAACAGGACTCACGTCATAGAACCCGCCGTGAAACTCATACTCGCCATCAGCGCAGTACGCCCGGTAGTTGTCGAGGTCCAGCAAGCAGACCCGCGCGGTCGACCCACGCAAGGTCACCTCGAACCAGGCGCCACCAGCGCGCGATCCGAGTTCCCAGTACAGGTGTGGCAGCACCCACTCATTGGTAGCGGATCAGCCGATGGACCGGAAGCTCTCACGCTCACCCGCGACTACCCAGGAGACCAGCCGCCACGTCGAGCCACACCCACCTCGACCACGTCCCCCGCGACCAGCTCCCCACCGACGCCCGCGGTCCCCGACACCCTCGACGAGTTGAACCACAGCGCCCACAACCACCGTCTACCGGGCCGCCATCATCCTGAACGCCGTAATCACTTGGACCAAACATTGTCAGACATGCGTTAGCTCCGGACGGTTGTGCTAGGTCCGGACGTTGGTAACACCACCTTCGGAAGGGCTTGGGAGAGACGCCCACGATGTTGACGTCAGCCGCGACCGCCGGCGCTCCCTCGGAGATCGTCCCCGAGGAGCGCGATCAGGCCGGTGCGGTCCCCGTCGTCCGCAGGGTCCGCAGCTGCGCCAGGGACAACTCCTGCGTCCGGTCCGACACAGGCGAGGACGTCCAATCCTTCAGATGACGGTTCGCCGTCACCTGGCTCGTGTCCGGGGTGATGTCGTGACCGTCGGAGGCCACGATCTTCTCGATCATCGCGGCGAACTTCCCGGGCCCACCGCCGCCGTATCCGACGTTGTAGCCCTCGCCGGTCTTCTCGGGTAGGAAGTGCAGTTCGCCGCGATCGTTGCGCAGCCACATGACGCCAGCGTCCTGATCGATGATCAACCGCTCCAGCGCCGGGCCCTCGGGCAGCGACAACGGGGAGAATGTCCAGTACGTCCAGTTCTCGATGTTCCCGCTGACCGTGCGGTAGTGCTGTTTCACCACCGGCATCCAGGTGAGCGGATCGTAGAGGGTCGTCAGGCACAGGCAGCCGTCGCCGGCGACTGCCGACGGCGACTCGGGGTCGTCGAAGACGCAGGGATCCCACAGTCGCGGGGCCTCGTCATTGGAGACCAGGGCCATGTGAAGTGGGGTCGGCTCGATGTCTTGCAACCGGCCAATCCATTCCTGCGTGTACCTGCTGGACTTGCGCAGTTGCTGGGTGGCGTTGAGCGCAGATCCCCACAGCTTCGGTGTTTCGCTGTAGAGCACGAAATTGAACCATCCTCGCTGCGGGTCATAGGACAGGTTGAATTCACGCCTGGGCTGGTAGGTCATCAGTCGGGAGTCCCTTCCGTGGTCGGTTCCGCTAGCGTCCCATCCGGCCCCGAAAAGAACGGTCGGCAGTCCCCGGGATAAAGGGGACTTCAGCCAATCGGCGCAACCGCGATCACTCACAAGGTCAGCCGCCGAATGGCGAAGAGCAGGACGCGCTGAACGTGTCAGGCGTGGTGCGGGGCGGGATGAGGAGGTCGGCGCGGCGGCCCCCGTGGTGCCAGGCATCGTGGCCCGCCGGATCAGCCGTGACCGGGTGCCCGTCGAGGCGTCCGTCTCCACCGTGATCAGCTCCCGCAGCATCTCGACCAGCCGCGCGTCAGCCTGGCCGGTGGCCTCGAACGTGCGCGCGGCGCGCTGGTCGACCAGACCCACAACCCTTGCGCCTCGATCCGGTCGCACTTGCGCTCGATCGTCCGTGCGCTGATGCCCAGCTCAGCGGCCTTGGCCTGCAGCCGGGCGGCCGCCACGGTCGTGCTCGGGTCGAAACTGGCCGCACGGCGGTGCGCGGCGCCGGACGGCAGCCCGGTCGCCATCTCCATGAGGTGATCACGCCAACGCTCCACCTCCGCCACCACTTCGGCGGGCAGAGATTCCAGCAGCCCGATTGGCTCCGTCACCGGCAGGCTCACGCTGTTCAGGACCGCGAAGTCCGCGGCTGCCATCAGATACCCGGCCAGTACAACCTGCTCGCGGCCAGGTGCATCCAGTACGCTGCGTCCAATACGCCGGAGGCAGCGAAACTATACGCTGCAACCACATTCTCGTCGCTCTTCATACAGAGCCGAAGAGGCGACCCCTTGTCCACACGGCAAGTCGCAGCCTTAACGACCAGCGTGGCCCGGATAAGCCCTCTACCTGCGGAAACACTACATCCGCAGGTACACGTGGTGCAGTTGAGTGCAGTTCAATGCGGTCCAGCGTCGTTGGCGCACAATGGATCCTCCCAATTGACTCCCCGCTCCCCCACTCGCAGCGAGGTCGTCACCTGCGTGCGGCGCTCCTGCCGAGGTCGGCGGCGTCGGTGAACGACGCGAGGTCCTCGGGCTCCCACGCCGCCCCCCGGCACAGCCAGCAGGTTGTGTGGCGCGGGCAGCCCAGCGAGCACGAACGGTGCATCAGCCAGAACAATGTCCTCGGCCGTCGCCGGCCGGCCCTCCAGCCCCGCGGAGCCGATGACCTGGTCCAGGTGCTCGACCTCGGAATCCAGCGCGAGCAGCTCCGCGTCCACCGCGGTCGGGAAGATCCGGCGCAGCAACGGCGCGGCCCGCTCCACCGCCCGATCGACCATGCTCCTGGCCTGCACCTGCACGGCGAGGTAGACCTCCTTCTCCGCCATCGAGCGGCCTAGCAGCTGCTGCTGCTCACCGATCAGATAGTCGCCAACGACTTCCGAGGACATCGCGCCCTGGGCGTCGGGCAGCCGGTTGACCGCGTTGTGCACGTGCGCCTCGGCCCACATGCGGATCGGGTACGGCCGCGTCGTCACCCGCAGGTGCAGCCAACGCCCCGCCAGCTCCCGCGTACTGACCCGCGATCGCCGCGATCAGATCCTGGCGCTGCGAGCCCGAGCGGACCACCAACGCTGCGGCGCGAGCTGGCACCACGCGAACGCTGGGCTTTCCAGGCCACCGGGGCATGGGGCACGGGGGCTACCATCGGCCGGATACGGGTGTGATTTGCTATCCCGATGTCTGGTCTGGAACCGCACATCACCCGAGTGCTCACTCAGGCCGGGCAGAAGTTGTTCGGCTCAATTAAGAACCGCCGGGAGCGAGTCCGCATCCGACGCGGTGCTCGCCCGCTCGTCGCCCCAGAGGTCGCAGAGCGTCTGCTAGCCGAGCTAAATCAGGACCAAACCCGCCTCCTGTGCCAGTACCTGGCCTCCCCGGACTTCGAGGAAGTCGTTCTCCAGTACCTCCTCGGCCAGCTCCTGGAGGATGTGCCGCGGGAAGACCTGCAGACCGACATCCGCCACGAGATCCTCCTCGGCCTGCGCCACAATGTCGATCTCCCCCCGGCCTGCTTACGACCGCTGCGGATGTCGTTTTCAGCGCTGTGACGGTCAGTTCCTACGAGGAGCTCAGGTGGGTGTCCAGCCGCCAGTTGACTCCGGAGGTGACGGCCGCTGCCGCGCACCTCGCCGCCGCGGCTGCGGCGAATTCACAGCTGCTGCGAGATGTTGGCGGCTTGGCCGAGGTACACAAGTTCGCCCAGCAGATGCGAGAACAGGTAGTCGCGCTACACCGGCACATGCGATTGCCGCACCTAGGTGTGAGCCGGTCAGTTCCTTACGCTCAGCTTTACGTGCCGCCAGTTCTGCTGCCTGAGCACGACGGCAACAAGGCGCCAGACCTGGCGACCGTGGCCTTGCCCGGCCGACGGTCGGTGTTGCTCGGCGACCCTGGCGCCGGCAAGTCCACTCTGGCGGGGAAGCTCGCCCACGACGTGGCCGCCGACCTGGTGCCCGGCGCCGAGGGCCGAGTGCCGTTCCTGCTGGTGTTACGAGACCAGGCTGGCTCCTTCTGCGAGGGAGGCAAGGGGCTCGCAACCTACCTAGCGCAGGTCTGCCAGGACCCATATAACCTGGAACCGCCGCCACATGCCATCGAGTACCTGCTCCGTAACGGTCGCGCGATGGTTCTACTCGACGGACTGGACGAACTGGTAGAACCCGCTCTGCGGCGCAAGGTCGTCCAGCTGGTCGAGGGATTCGTGAACCGGTTCCCGCTGGTGCCGGTCCTGGTGACGGCACGACGTGTCGGCTATTACGATGCCGCGCTCGACGGTGGCTTCTTTTCCGTCGGACGGGTCGCCGAACTCAATAACGACCAAGTCGAGCAGTACGCCAAGCGGTGGTTCGGCTTAGACGAGAGCATCGCCGAAGCCAAACGGGCACAGATGGCCCGATCGTTCACGGCAGAGAGCCACAACATCGGCGAGCTGCGCAGCAACCCACTACTGCTAGCCCTGCTATGCGCGATGTACTCGAACCAGCACTACATCCCGGCCAACCTCGCCCAGGTGTACGAACGCTGCGCCGTGATGCTCTTCGAACAATGGGACACACAGCGCGGCATCGCCGAAGCCCCTCAGTTCCACGGCAGGCTCCGCACCGCAGTGCAACACCTAGCGTGGCGACTGGTCAGTGCCGAGGAGTCCGGCAAAGCCTTGCCCCGCCATCGAATCGTGCAGCTGTTGGCCGAGCATTTCACCACCAAGGGCTTCCACGAAGACGACGCCAATTCCACTGCTGAACAGTTCGTCACCTTCTGCACCGGCCGCGCCTGGGTCCTCACGGACGTGGGCTCCACCGACATCGAGCCGCGGTACGGCTTCACCCACAGGACTTTCCTCGAGTACTTTGCCGCAGAACACCTTGTCCGCGCCAACCCCACTCCGGAGAGGCTGTGGGAGACACTACTTCCGCACGTGCTGGTCGGCGAATGGGATGTGATCGCACAGATCGCTCTCCAGTTGCTGGACCGCTACATGGACGGTGGTCCCGACGAGGTTTTGCGGCTGGTGTTAGCAAGCAGCGAACCAAACGCTCTGACTCTGCACCAGTTCGCGGCGTGGACGTTGTCCTACATTCACCCCGCCTACGACGTCATTCGGGCCGTGGCTGAGACCGCCATCAGCGATGCGCTCGAAGTATCGCTCGCGGACCGGCAGTTCTTTTGGTACTGCAGGGATTTCCTCAAATTGATGCATGACCGGGAACGGCCACTAATCACCCTGTTGCTGGAACGATCGCCAGGCAATGCCCTCGCGCTGAAGAGAGCGTTCGCCGAGAGCCTCAGCACGCATATCGCCGAGGGCAACGACAAGGCCAACCTCCTCCTTCACCTCTTCTCGACGACCGCCCTCTCAGAACTGTTGGATATCGTCACCCATCCGCTGGTGACACGCTACGCTGCCGCCTTCTCGACTTGGCGGGCGGAAACTCCATGGGTAGGTCCGCATTCGGCCGCCGAGCTGGAACACATCGTACGACGGTTCGGCCCACAACCCCTCTACGTGAAAGTGGCTGGACTGGACTGGCTGCCCTCCGCCATCGAGGACATCGCTCGCACAGGGCCTGACGAACACACAGACTTCCACCACGACCTGTGCGCCGCTCTAATTTCCGCGCAACGCCCATGGATCCCCGACCACGGTTGGTGGGAGCAGCTACACAGGGAGGACTGCCTGTGGAGGATGGACCTCGGGAACCTGGCGAACGCTCGCGCATGGAACGAAGCGTCGATCGTGACCTTGACGTTGTTGTTCCTACCGTACTTAGAGACCCAGGCCCGGTCCTACTCAAGAATCCTCCCGAAAGTGCCGTTGGTCCACGAGCTGTGGGTAGCACGCGTGGACCAGAAGGTGTACCCGGAGCTGGTGGAGATGTTCGCGGCTTCGGTACCCGAGCAAGTGGCGGAATTCCTCGCCTCGTGGGCCTGTGGGGAGATCGACGTCGTCGTCGCGCCCTAGCCTCGAGATTCCGTGAGGTAATGGGCGACACCTGGTCGTGGATGCACCTGCGTTGTTCAGCTGGAGGAGTCCGTCGACGAGGCGTCCGAGGACGCGTCCACCGACGGTCAGTTCAAAGCCGAACTGACCAAACCTCCGCCAGCAGCTGCCGCAACCTGTCCCGTTGTTCAGCTCCGAGCGCTGGCTCGATATCGGCCAGGCGCGAGCAGCTCATCGGGCTGCACGCCCGTCGTATCGTGGTTCACAAGCCTTGGACTCACGCCAGCAGGCCTCCGCTTCCAGGTTCACCGAATCGTGTGGTCGGTCGCATTGCCGCCACGCAATCGGACCATGCCCACCGGGCAGTGGCTCTGGTGGCCACAGAGCCGGAGGAAACTGTTGGCCGTTGCGCGCCATCACACCGTCGCACCAGTCGAGAGCGCGTAGTACGTCGGAAGGATGTGGAGCACCGGGGTTCGCCGGATCCTTTCTTGCGAGGCGTGCTGAAGGCGAGCCTCGGCGGAAGCTCGGCCACCCGGATCAGATGCCCGTCCGGACCCTTCAGCGGACGACGGGTGGCCGCCGCGGCGGCCACCGACCCGGTGTCGAAGAGAACCATGTCGCGCAGGCCCTTTGAGCAGCGCCCGAGCACTGGTCCGGTACGGCGCCGGCGATCGCTGCAACGTCCGGCGATCGATCATCAACGTGTCCGACAGTGCCGCCCAGTTGTCCCGACCGCCGACCCGCACCGGCAGCCGGGGACTCCGGCCGCTTAGCCTCAACCGACCCGGCCAAGGCCTCTCGATGAGGTTCTTCATCGGTCTGCTGTACGACGGCACGCCGGACGGCCACCCGTCGGCAACGGTAGGCGCCACGCCCGGCCACGAACACCTCGCTCACCAGCCCCGACAGCCGGCGCCGCCGGACCGCCCACCTCGTCCAGCAGCGTCGAGACCCAGAAATCGGCGAGCAACGCCCGGTCTGTCGGCGTGAACCGCACCCTGGTGTCGCCGAGTTGGCGTCGGTGTACGGAGAATTGTTGCCGCAAGGCCAGGATCTCGACGTCTTCGTCGCGGTCGGTTCTCGGAAGCAGGTGGAGCAAGGTGAAGGGTGTTGGCCAGGCCGAGCTAGGCCAGTCGAAGCAGCACGACGGATCATCCTGCCGCGCGGTTGGTCATCCCTGACCTGGACGCAGCCGACGGTGACACAAATGCGTCAGACCGACTCGGTGGTTGCTGAAAACCAGATCCCTGCTGGTCACCCGTCCTAGAGTGGATGGGTTGTCGTGGCTATTGTCGTGGGTGGTCATAAATTCGGGCGATAACGTCATGAACGCGGAGGACGTCCTGGCGGAGAGTTTCGTGGCGGATCGAGAGTGCATGTCATTTTGTCAAGGGTGTCAGACCGGTTGGTATCTGGTCAGCGTGCGGCATGGCGGCTCCGTCGACCAGAACGGGGATCACTCGAATGCCGCGTTCGAGGGCGGCTTCGATCTCGAGCCTGACCAGACCGTCGTGCTGCTCGAGGCGGGGTTTGCCATCACGGTCGGCTGCCACCAACCACCTTGACCCAATCACAACGAGCAGAACCGCGCACTGCTCGACGAGTTCACCCCGGGCGGCATGGAGGATCTGCTCCGGGTGCTGCTCGGCCGGCCCGCCGAGACCGAACCCCGCTGGGGCAGGCGCCGGCGTTGCTCGCACGGGATCACTCGATCAGCTCCACCGAGCACGCGCTTGGTCGCGAGGTCGTCTTCCAGGTCGACCTGCGTGACAACGGCCGGCTGCGCACGCGGACGCTGCTGGCGGGAACCGTACTCGGGGAGCACGACGCCGGCCTTCCCGCGGGGTTGCGCTCGTGGCAGCAGGAGTTGGCCGACCCGTCGAGTGTGGAACGGCTCGGCGAGTGGGGCCGGCGGCTGTGGGGGCGCGGGTGGATGATCCGACCGGGACGAGTGACCGCGCCCGAGCCCACCGCAGCCGAGGAATGCGCCACGCTGTCGATCTACATAGTTTTGAGGTAACGCGCTGTCCATAAACTAATGGCGATTAACACAACCAGAAAGAACGCTCCAAAGGGAGCCTGGAACAACCGACTTGCAAGACTTCCTATTTCGGCTACGAGTATGTTGGAACCTGATTGTGCAGCACGTTCATAAATCTCGCGACTGGCAGCGAGATACTGAGCCTGCTTCTCGGCTACGCGATCGCGAGCTGCGGATACTTGAGCCGATTGGTTTCGAACAGCAGTTCGCGTTTGGTCTCGCTCAATCCGAGCCGCGTCCGCAACCGCCTGCTTTTGCTTGTACGATTCGCCATCGCCTGGCTCGTGAGTACCGCATGTTCCATCAAGTTCACATTGCGCTTCACTTGCAGCCTGCTCGTATCGGGCTTGCGCCTGCTGCGCGTTCGCCTCAGCTATGCGCGCATCTGACTCATGTTTGAGAAGATCTTGCCCCGCAGCCGCAGCCGCTGCCTTGAGTCTCGACAAAGTACCGTGCTCCGCCTCCGAAAGTTGAGAAACTCCAACTTGCTCCCTTATCGACGGCGCCGAGAAGCGCGCAACCCAAAATACCATCGACAATCCAACCATGCCAACGACAACCAGTGTGACCGCTATTCGCACCTTGGGTCGAAGCTCTTGGCCAACTTCTTCGCGAAACCTCCGCACCTGTCGTTTAGCGAGAGCCGCAGCATATGGGCATGAAATAGTAAGAAGTATACATACGGGCAGCGGTAGAATAATCGTTCCTTGAATTAGGATCAGCAGCGTAAGAAGTACTCCACATGTCGCAATGAGCGCCCAAAAGGCATCTGGCAAACGCAGTACGGGCGGCCGGTCGTCGACCTCCAGACGATCCATCGGCTGCGCCATGACAATCTGCAGATCATCATCAATAATCGACGAGGTGTTCCCGTTGACTACAGCTGATACCCACGAAGCAGAAAATTGCTCGACTGCGTGTTGTTTATTCTCGGCGCCGACTCGCTTGGGAAGTGGCACGCCAAGCAAAGCTGCGCAGTACCGGCGACCAAATCCATAATATTCGCGATCCCGTTCATATGGTGATCGACGGCGCGTATCGCCTGATGTCAGGGACGCCCAGTATCGATAGCCAAACGTTGAGTTTTGCCCCATTACGCGTTTGCCTCCGCAGTGGCGGCACGGTCCGAGTTGGCATCAAATTGAACGGCGGCACGAATGCTTCGGACCTGTCCCAGCTGTTGAAGGACTGCCGGTGCCGACGCGCCGACCGCGATGGCCGCGGCCATCCCAATAATCTGACCATGAAATATGGCGCCAGCGGCGGCTCCCAAGACGAGTCGAGTGAGAGCAACGGCGGCATCGGCAGGAAGATCCACAAACCTGCTGAGCGGAGGCAGCACAGGATCCTGACGGTCACGACACTGCCGTCGAGCCTCATGCCAGTTGCCCACATAGACATACAGCGCGACTGCCTGCACCAACGCGCCGCCGGCTGCGCCAAGCCACGCCGCCGTCAGCCAGTCCATCCCTACGACTCCCGTTCTCGTCGTCATCATTCGGGGACTACATCGTCAGGACGTAGTGCTGCGTGTCAACCTAATCGGCCAGCAAGATCACGCTTCGAGGCGGCACCGCGCCGGGCCGGGGTGGACTGAGCTCAACGTTTGTGCGCCGCCGTTCGGTGTCGCCGTGGGTGTTCACCGGCACCGTCGTATCCACCGAGCGCGACGGCAGGGTCGCAGCGGTGCAAGCCGACGACGGACACCGGGTGGAAGTCGTGGAACGTCGTCTACCGGCGGGTTCACGTCCGTGGACCGCGCCTATGAGATCGGCGCACGCTACGAGTTCCATCCCACCAACTCCACCAGCCCCTTCCAGGACAACATCTGCACCCGAACACACCTGGTCAGCCCTCCCACCCCGCGACCGCACCGGACCCTGCACACACACGACCAGCAGCCAGCGACACGCTCTCCGGTCTCGGAACCACCGCCGCGATCGCCGCAACGGGCGCCACGATCGCCCTCACAGCAACGCTCGTCATTCGGCGACACCGCCGCACCCGGTCCGTCTAGCTCGTCGCCCAGGTAGTCGACGGAACCCACCATCTCGGGCTGAAGGTCACTACCGACGCGAAACGCAACGAGTTCCTCAGCGGCAGCGCGATCCTCGTATACACCTTCCAGGCCTGTCTTGATAACATCGCCAGATCAGCGCGCCTCCCTCGAGCCCAGGGTCGAGAGCGCGACCCCTTGTCCACACGGTAAGTCGCAGCCTTAACGACCAGCGTCGCCCGGACAAGCCAGCTACCTGCGGAAACACCACATCCGCAGGTGAACGCGGTGCCGTTGAGTGCAATTCAACGCGGTCCAATGCCGTTCTCGCACGATGGATCCTCCCAATTGACTCCCCGCTCCCCCACCTCGACGAGGCCGCCTGCACGTGAGGGCTCCCGGGTGGAAGCCGCGGTGTACCGGCCCGGTCTGTGGGCCAGCCTGGTCAGCGGGATCACCGACCGAACCCTGGTCAACAGTGGATCCGCAGTGACGATGAGCGATATGCCCGCAAGCGTCAGGCCGGGTAGGTCCATTCCCAGCCGCGCTGGCCGTCCTCCTCGCCGCCGATCAGCTGCAGCGCGATGGTTCCGGATCCCTTGGGCACCTCGAGGTCCATGACGCCGGTGTACTTCTGGTTGGGGCCGTAGGTGCCCGGCAGCTTGTTCGTCGAGGGGTCCGCGCACATGCCGATGCTGGACTCGCGGGTGACGCCGTCCTTGCCGATTTCCACGAAGCTGAACGGGTTGATGATGCCGGCGGCGCGGTCGACCACGGCTGGATCGTTGCCAGTGGCCACGCGCAGGTGCAGCAGCAGGGTGTGCCCGTTGGCCGGGGGTGAGCCGAACTCCGCACACTTCGGGTCCACGTCGACCTTGTCGATGGCGAAAGACACCCCACCCTGGCAGTTCTTGCCAGCCCCGCCGAAGCAGGCCATCTCGCCGAGCTTCTTGACCACGAACCCACGCTCGTTGGTCTTGGCGTTGGCCGGCGCGGCCTTGGCCGCAGGGCTGGCGTCGTCACCCGGTAGCTGGGGTGCGTCCTCGCCGGTGCCGGCGCTCGTGTGAGCGGTGCACCCGGCAAGGGCGAGAGCGGTACAGACAGCCAACACGAGGCGTTTGACGGACTTGTTCACGGTCCCCTGATTTCCTGTTCCGGTGGTGATTTCCGTTCTGGCCATCGTTGTGCGGGCTCCCGTGTTACGAGGGTCCCCCGTACGGGTGGGCGTGAAAGTCACGGGGAACGCGTGACGGCATGGTCCCGGCCTCGTCCGGCTCCATGCCCTCGAGTACGTTCAGGCTCGCTACGGCGGATGAGTAGGGCGCCACGCTAGCGATGGCTCCCGCGCCAAGCAGAGCTATCAGGGGTCCGGCCAGTATCGCAGTCGTACGGTCGGGTCGCGTCGACGTACGCGCTCCGCCAGCAGCCGATGACATCGGCCGTACCGCCGCCCGGCGCCGGCAGGTTGATCCGGCACCGTGCCGTGCTAGCGGGTTTCTACTGTGGACATGACGCGCACGGCGTTGTCGTCACTTGCGGTTGCCATGAGCGTTCCGTCGGCGCTGAACACCGCGTTTCGCACGGGTTTCCGGTGTAGGAGACGTCGAACGTCGAGTCCGCTGAGCGGGTCCACTAGGAGAACCGTGGGGGTGCCGGTCGCAACGCACAGAGCGGAGCTGGCCGGGTCGAAGAACAGCGTGGTGACGGGACTGGTGTAGCTGAGCCGGCGCAGTTCGGGTGGCGTCCCGGGGGTGGTGAGGTCGTGGATCGAGACGGTGTTGTCGTCCCAGGCGGTGGCGAGCAGCGTCTCGTCCTGGTTGAAGGTGAGCAGCGAGCACGCGAAGGTCCGGGTGATGCGCCCGCGTTCGGTCATGGTGGCCGGTGTCCACGATGACCACGGTGCCGTCCTCGTTGGCCGTCGCCAGCAGCGTGCCTCGCGGGCCGAACGCGAGGTCGAAGACCTTCCCGTCGGCGTCCGTGCCGAACGTCTCGGCGCCCGTGGCGGCGTCGAGGAGCCGGGTTCGCCGGTCAGCGCAGCCGGTGGCGACCCACCGGCCCTCGGCGCTCATCGCGATGCGGGTGACGGTCTGCGGATGGGCTCGGGCTCGCCCAGCGTTCGCTGCCGTCGCTGGTGCTCAGCATGCGTGCCGACCGGCCGGCGGGCCGCCGCGATCCATTCCCCGGCCGCCCCACCGACCGCGATGGCGTTGACTCGTGCCGATCGTGTCGAGCTTCCAGGACCGGTTGCCGAGGATCGAGAACAGCCGCACCCCGCCGCTGCCGGCGACGGCCACCGACTGCCCGCCGTCGGCGAAGGCGAGCCCGGCGAGCGTGCCGGGGACAGGCTTGCGGGCCAGCCTGGTGCCGGTCTCGGCCGCGAGCACCGTGACCGCTGGCGTGTCGTCGGCCACGACGACCAACGGTGTGCCGGCCGGTGTCATGGCGAGTGCGGTGATCGCGGCGTCGTGCTGGTACTGGGCGATCTCGATGCCGGCGTCGTCGGCGAGTTGCGGGTAGGCCGCCGTCACCTCGCCGTGGAAGCCGTGTTCGAGCGCGCATGCCAGCTCGCTCGGCAGGGAGAAGACGCACCAGCAGGTGGCGAACGGCATCCGCGTGTAGGCGGCGGTGAGGAACAGCGACTCGCAGCAGGCGCCCTCGAAGTCGATCAGGCGCGGTCCGTCCTTGGGCCATGACTCCGCTGGTGCCGCACGCGCACGCCGTGCCGCGGCAGTCCTACTCGGCGACGAGGTTGGCACGTGCCAGTAGATCCGCCTCCGGTACGGCAAGCAATACGTCTGGTGCCAAGCGCGGGCCCCCGCAGGCAC
>CAWJCX010000012.1:0-158651 GCA_963841395.1 uncultured Actinomycetota bacterium | reverse complement strand
TGTAAAACTGGCAAATTCGTTTTCAAAAGTATCCAGTTCGTTCCCGAGTATAAACCGATTTTTATCATAAACGCTCGTTACGGCATTCAGAACTTCGGTTCGAATTTTTTCATGCTGGTAGGATAAAGATAAAAATGGAACAGGCTTCAAGGGATAAGCATAATGGGTGTGAAATTACCAAACAAAATAAATGATCCCTGCTTAAAACCAAAATTTCGCTATTTTCGCCCTTTAATTTTAAGTTAGATGATTCTGGTTTAAAGTTTAAGGTGCAAGTTAAAACCCTCCTTATAGACCATTAGCAAATAACTGTCAACGGATAACTAACGGATGCTAACCCGATGAAATTTCAAAAAATAAATAATATAGCTGGCTGGGCGGTATTTGCCGTGGCTTTGATCGTTTACTGGGTCACCATGGAAGAGACTGCCAGCTATTGGGATTGTGGTGAGTTTATAGCAGTATCTTATAAACTGGAGGTGCCTCATCCTCCGGGAGCCCCGTTATTCCTTATGATCGGGCGGCTATTTTCTTTTCTTGCCTTTGGCGACGTTACAAAAGTTGCTTACTGGATAAACTTCATCAGTGTGCTGGCCAGCTCATTTTCAGTTCTTTTTCTCTTTTGGTCGATTGTATTGTTTGGACGGAAGTTATGAAGATAACGAAGGCAGAAGAGTTGACGGAGGAAAAGACATGGGAACTTATGGGTGCCGCTCTAGTGGGTTCATTAGCCTACACTTTTTCCGACTCCGCCTGGTTTTCTGCCGTAGAGGCTGAGGTATATGCAATGTCATCTTTTTTTACAGCCTTTGTAATCTGGGCGATGCTAAAATGGGAAGTTATCGAAGATGAATTCAAAGCTAACCGTTGGCTACTTTTGATTTTTTACATGATGGGCCTTTCTATAGGTGTGCATTTGCTTAACCTGGTAACTATCCCTGCACTCGCCTTGCTCTATTATTTCAAAAAATATACTCCTACAACCTGGGGCGTAGTGGCCACTCTGCTGATTAGCTTGTTGATCATTTTCTTCATTAACGAACTTATCATTCCAGGATTGCCGACTATCGCCAGTTATTTTGAAATATATTTTGTCAATAGTCTTCGTCTGCCTTTTGGATCCGGAGTGATTGTATTCAGTTTAATGCTTGTCGCGGCTTTGGTTTGGGGTATTATTTATTCTCAAAAACATAAAAGGGTAGTTCTCAATACCGCTCTTACGGCAATTGCATTCATCCTGATTGGATATTCGTCTTACACGATGGTGGTGATCCGTTCATCCTATGATCCTCCTATCGATGAAAACGATCCTTCCGATGTGATGAGCTTTGTAAGCTACTTAAAACGTGAGCAATATGGGAGCAGGCCTTTATTGTAGGACGGTATTTCACATCACAACCTGTGGGATATAAGGAAGGAGCTGCAACGTATAAAAAAGGAAAAGATAGATACGAGGTCAGAGACAGGAAATTTGAATATGAATATGAACCTAAGGCGCAGACGATTTTACCCCGTATCTGGAGCATGACCCTGACCATGTAGCAATTTACAGGGAGAATTTAGGCTTGAGTGAAGGCGAGAAACCAACCTTTGCTGATAACCTTGCATTTATGTTTCAGCATCAGATCGGGTGGATGTACGTGCGATATTTCTTTTTCAATTTTGCCGGCCGGGAAAGCGACATTCAAAATGCGGACTGGCTAAGTCCCTTAGGTTGGTTTGAAAAACTCCCCACTGTGCTCGCGGAAAATAAAGGACGGAATAATTTTTTTATGGTGCCTTTTATCCTGGGATTAGTTGGTATGTTTTATCAATCTGTGAACAATTCACGAAATTTTGCAGTGCTGGCATTGTTGTTTGTGCTGACAGGGGTAGCGTTGGTGATTTACTTAAATTCTCCTCCACAGAACCGCGTGAGCGCGATTACATCTATTCCGGTTCTTATTACGCTTTCTGTTTTTGGATCGGGTTAGCTGTTATCGGAATGGCGGAAACCTTTTTGAAATATACTAAGAACTTAAAATCAGCCGCGATCATTGCTACGTTGATTGGTTTCTCTGCTCCGGTACTAATGGCATTTGACGGTTGGGATGACCATAATCGCTCTGATCGATTTTTCTCTGTTGACTCTGCCGTTAACTACCTTCAATCTTGTGCACAAAACGCAATACTTTTTACAGGAGGTGACAATGATACCTTTCCTCTTTGGTATTCGCAGGAGGTGGAGGTGTCCGCACAGATACTCGCGTGATCGTGTTAAGTTATTATAATACGGATTGGTATATAGAGCAGAGCATGCGTAAAACCTATTCCTCAGAACCGTTTCCTTATACATTGACCCTTAAGAATTATGAGCAAAGTGGATTAAATGATTATCTCCCATATTACGATGCTGGCATAAAGCAAATGGATTTGCACAAATTTCTTGAACTCGTTAGAGACAATAACAAAAGCTTGTTACATCCGAATTACGAGGGGACACGGAATATGCTTCCGGCGAAAGAAATTATACTCAAAGTAGATGTTGAGAAAGTGAGGAAGATGGGTATTATTCCGGAGGGGATGGATAGCCTTATCGTTCCTGAAATGCGGTTACGCGTTCGAACGGGTGGTCTGGAGAAAAAGGATTTGGCGATGCTTGATGTTCTGGCTACAGCAAATTGGGAACGCCCTTTATATGTCAATGCTACATCACTCGCACAATTTAGTGTTGATCTAAGCCGGTACGTTGTGCAAGAGGGCAATGCATACCGAATTCTTCCTATCTACAACCCGCGGCCGTTCAATCAGTTGGAATTGGTTAATACTAAAGTCAGCTATGAGAACATGATGAAAAAATTCCAGTTCCGGGGGACAGATATCAAAGGCTTACTATAGCCCGGATTATCGCAACATGATCCTTAACCATAGAAGCAGCTTTAATTCATTAGCTGAGTTTCTGATATTAGATGGTGACACTGCCAAAGCGCGCGAAGTGATACTTTATAATCTTGCAAAGATGCCTGATGCATCAGTGCCTTATGATTTCACGAATATCCAAACCGTTGATATGCTTTTTGAAGTAGGTGAAAAGGACAAAGCCCTAGAGATAGCAAATATCATGAGCAAGCGGTCCGATGAATTATCCGCCTATAACATTGAAAAGCGCTCGTATGGCAGGGAGTTACAAATGAACGTGATGATTTTGGGGGAATTACAGAGGATATTATACAAATTTGGTGAAGAAGACCTTGCGAAAAAGATTGAAGACTTGTATAAAAGGCATGCAGCGGTCTTACAAACCCGGGTGGATTAATAAGTTTGGACGTGTGTATCGACGACAGGTAGTTTTCCTACTTTGTTTCTCCAATAAAACTGTGCAAAACCCCGCATACCTAAAGTTGCCGCCAAAGGGATCAGGGCATAATGCAACATCTGCGGCAGAACAGGCCAGCTAAGTAACGTGATGATTGCCAAAACTGCTGTGCACAGAAAATACCTTTTAAGCCACGCCGATGAGTTCATTAAGGCAACGGCTGCAATGAGATGCGTAGGAACCGCCCACAACAAATTGAAATTTTTTGCTGAGGCCTTATGATCAGTAAAAAACCATAAAAACAAAAGCAATACGCCAGTCAGGCCTACCGTTGCAAATAAAATCATATCAAACCAGGTAGATATTTTTTTACGCTTGAAATCCCTTATGGTAAGAACCAAGGCGAACAAAGCCACGAAACTAAATACATATAGTGGATGAGGGATCGTCCTTGGAATTTCTTCTGGACGGGTTTCGTATGTGGTACGTTTCTCCTTTACCAGCGGACCTGTCGACCCATTTTGTTTTATGGTAGCGTGATCGAATCCGGATTCGACATAATGGAGGAACATGTATTCTAAGGGGGCCGCTTTCTTGTCCATGGGCAGGCCAAGGCCAATATCAATACCCAGATCCCCCCAGGGTTGGGGTTTTAAGTAGAAATCGGTGAGCTCACGAATGGTGTAGTCGGTCGTTATGTATTCAGTATTAAAGTGCACGGAGTCGCCAAAGATTGTGAGAACGACATCTCTAATTTTTGTGGCGCAATTATTATAAAAATAATCATAGTAGTAATATTGATTTTCGGGTCGCGCGTTCCATTCGAGGTATGAAAATAATTTTTGTTTTTGAAAGTTGTTCAGATCGAGTGATTGTTCGTGAATGAATCGGTTGTAATAAATATAAACATCCCGAAAGCGCTTGTAATCTTGGACGCCCAGCATGTATTTGTTTTTGCCCAGTGCAAAGTTTAAATAGAAATTCGGTTGATCGTAGTCGAAAACACCATAGTTATAAATCGCATCAATGCCTTGTGTGGGATCAGAAACACGAAAAGCGCTATGGCCAAAGGCCGAATAAACTTCTCCGTGAAAAGGACCGCAGGTAACCACGGATATTTCAGCTTGATCAGAGAGTTTAATGGAATGCTCCGATAGCTGAGCGTTACTCATGTATGTGACAAATAGGAGCAGTGAAAGGATTTTTTTCATCATCTTAAGACGCGCTAAGATATACAATCAGTTTATCCGGCTGGTAATTTCCAGTTATCTTGCAGTATGACGGGAGGACTAACGGATAATGTAAATTTCTTTTAAAGCTTACAGGAAGGCGCGCACTAAATGCGTCAAAAATTTTTTCAAGCTATTATTATTCACAATGGAATGGTGAGCCTTCCATTAAAGGAATGCCGATTAGCATTGCGTTCGAGCCAACTACTTCCTGTAATCTTCGTTGTCCTGAATGCCCGAGTGGGTTGCGTTCCTTCACAAGACCCACGGGCATGTTAAGTTCTGATTTGTTTGGAGCGTGATCGATCAACTAGCGCCAACCCTTAACTATCTAACTTTTTATTTTCAAGGTGAGCCATACCTTCATCCTCAATTTTTAGAATTGGTGCAGTATGCCTCAAGGAAAAAAATCTATACGGCTACGTCTACTAATGCACATTTCTTAAAAGAAGATTTAGCTGAAGCAACAGTAAAGTCTTCGCTTGACCGATTAATTATTTCTATTGATGGAACGACCCAGGATACTTATCAATCCTATAGAATGGGAGGATCTTTGGAAAAAGTAATTAAAGGCACCCGGAACATCATTTACTGGAAGAAGAAATTAAAATCAAAAACTCCCCACGTGATTTTTCAATTTCTTGTCGTGAAGCCGAATGAGCATCAGATCCCGGAAGTATATAAGCTTGCCAGTGAACTGGGGGTAGACCAGGTTGTGTTAAAGACTGCCCGAATTTATGATTACAAAAGCGGCTCTTCTTTGATTCCTGCTCAACATCAATATTCACGTTACAAAATAAATGAAGACGGATCGTACTCAATAAAAAATAAGTTATTAAACCACTGCTGGAAGATGTGGCGCAGTTGTGTTATTACATGGGATGGAAAAGTTGTTCCGTGTTGTTTTGATAAGGATGCACATTACACATTAGGTGATCTGCTTCCAATTCTTTTTCTGAAATCTGGCAGAGTGACAAGTACAATCAATTCAGAGCGTCTTTGCTACAGTCGCGAAGTGAAATTGAAATTTGTAAGATTTGTACGGAAGGGACTAAGGTCTGGGCCTAGTGTTAAAGGGTAATCGGTTATTAGTAGTTGGTAATCGGTAGAAGCGACTGTCATCAGGTTCTTATCGCTTCCCTGAATACGCAGAATTAAATTTCCCTTTCTTTGAGTTGCTGTTCGATCTTAGCAAAATCCACAGCACTACACTTACCGCAACCTGTTGCGCATCCGGATTTGGCCTGGAGGCTTTTATAGATGAGCAATGCCACGTAGAAAATGGCACCGAGAAAAAGAAAAAGAAGTATAATTTGCTGCACTAACATGACGCAAAAATAGGTGATTCTGAATTAAAACGCGGATAAGAACGGAAAAATCTGAATGTAAATCCTTTTTAAAAAGTGTCCGATCCCGGACAGACCTGCGCTAGATCGTACAGCCTGATTTGTTAAATCATACAAAATCGACTCCCATAAGTCATTGTACAAAATGGCACCTATGTTGAACTGCAGGGCGGATAGACTTTGATCATCCATGTTGAAAAATTATTTTACTACAGCATTTCGCAACTTAATCCGTGAAAAAGGGAGCGCATTCATTAATATATCAGGCCTCACATTAGGTATTACTTGCAGTCTTGTATTATTCCTGATGTTAAAACATTTTACAAGTATTGATCAATATCATACAAAACGGGATCGGATCTATCGTGTAGTGAGCCAATCGGATGGTAACCATGGCAGCATATAGTGCAGGTATACCTGCAGTTTTGCCGGATGCATTTCGAAATGATTTTCCTGAAGCGGAAGAAGTTGTGTTTACCTCTTATCGTGCAGGCTCTATGGTTACTATTCCAGAAACTGGTCATGGCGAATCAAAAACTGGTCGCCAGCGCCATCGAGCGGTCCAGCCGTGCCGCGTTGAAGTACAGCTCGCCGTGGGCGAGCAGCGACGGGTCGACGATCAGCTCCAGCTGCGGGTGGTAGCTGACCGGCAGGACCGTGCCGCTCACGCTGCCCGCCAGCTCCTCGGCCCGCTCGGTGGCCGCGAAGCCCACGTACGTGCCGCCCAGCAACGACTTCACCGCGGCCAGGTCCAGCCGCGCGTCGCCCGGCACGACGGCGAGCACGTACCGCGACTGCTTCTTGCCGACCTTCACCAGCACGACCAGGCACTTCGCCGCCTGCGCGAGCTCGTTGCCGCGCAGGGCGCTGACGAGCTCGGTGCGCCCTTCCGGCTCGTGGTCGATCAGCCGGTACCGCGCCGCGATCGCGTCGAGGTCCGCGACCAGGCGCCCGTACAGGTCATCGGTCACGGTTTGCGGCCCACTGCGCCGATGATGCACCGCGCCGCCCTGCTCAGCGGGGTCAGCTGCGGGCCGTCGGGCCACCACTCGTCGCACGGCGCGGGGCCCGGTTCGGCCAGCGCGTTGGGCTTGATCAGCTCCAGGCCGTCGAGCATGTCGAGGATCTCGCCGCGGGTGCGGAACCGGCCGGCGCCCATCGGGCCGTTGACGAGGATGTGCTCGATGCGCCGCGCGATCTCGCTCAGCTCCGGCACCTCCGGGTCGAAGAAGTGCGAGAACACGACGTAGCTGCCGGAGGCGAGCGCGTCGATGTACTGCCTGCATCACCGCCGGGCCGCTGTCGCCCTCGAGGTGGTGCATCGTGCCGACGTGCAGCAGCACGAGCGGCTTGCGAGAAGTCGATGGCGCGCCGCACGACCTCGTTCTCGAGCACCTGCGCGGGACGAAGATGTCCGCGCCGACCATGTGCACGTGGTCGTTGCTCCTCGAGCAGCGCCCGGCCGTGCGCGAGCACCACCGGGTCGTTGTCGACGTACACCACGCGCGCCTCGTCGTTGGTGCGCTGCACGATCTCGTGGGTGTTCTCCGCGGTCGGCAGGCCCGAGCCGCAGTCGAGGTACTGGTCGATGCTCGTCCTGCACGGTCAGGAACCGGCACGCGCGGTTGAGGAAGCGACGGTTGCCCGCGGGCGATGTCCACGGCCTCCGGCACGCGGCGTTGATCTTGGCCATCACCTGCCGGTCGACCTCGTAGACGTCCTTGCCACCGAGGAAACCGCCGTACACGCGGGCGATGCTCGGCCGGTTCGGGTCCACGCCCACCGGGATCTGGCTCGGTGACTTCGTCGGCGAATTCATGCTTTCGTCCTCACATGGAGCTCAACCGTCATGACCACACAGCGTAGCCCGCCTACTCCCACACCGAGCGCACCCGTTCGACGACCGAGGCCGCCTGGGCGAGCCCGGCGCGCGCGGCGTCGGCGCGCCGGGCGGGGTCGAGCACGTTGCGCCCGAAGGCCTTCAGCGCGTCCGCGTCCGGGCTCACCAGCTCCACCCGCGCCGCCGCGCGCAGCGCCTCGACCTGCCTGGCCGCCCCGGTCCCGAAGCCGCGGGGCAGTGGGGCGAGCACGACCACCCGGTCGTACCCGGCGGCCAGGTCGGCGTTCGCGCCGGAGCGGATGCCGCCGTCCATGTAGCGGCGCCCGTCGATGGTCACCGGCGGCCACACGCCCGGCACCGCGCAGCTCGCGGCGACGGCCCGCACCAGCGGCACCCCGGCGTCCCGGTCGAAGGTGCGGAACTCGCCGGTCGCCACGTCCACCGCGGTGACCCGCAGCGTGCGGTCGGGCCACTCGCGCACCGGCAGCCGGGACTCGATCACGCGGACCCGGTCGTCCTCACCGACGGTGTCGGCGCGCAGCGCGAGCCGGCCGATGCGCGCGCGGACCTTGCGCGGCGTACGCGAGCTGACCATCGCGAGCCCGTACTGGAGCAGCAGCCCGGTGCCGAGCGAGGCGGCGACCTCGCCGTCCGGCGGCGCGAGCTGGGCCTGGTAGCGCTCGTCGGGGTCGAGCCCGGTGGCGACCTGGGCGCCGACCACCGAGCCGGCCGACGTGCCGACCACGAGGTCGGCGCCGGTGAGGTCCACCCCGGCCGCCTTCAGGCCGGCCAGGATCCCCCACTCCCATGCGATGCCGGTGATCCCGCCACCGCCGAGGACGAGTGCGCGCTGCGTCATGCCGACATCATGGACCCTTCACGGGCGCGTGAGCAGGTCGAGCGCGGCCCGGCCGGGCCGGCCGGTCAGGTCCCAGTCGACCGCGCCGAGCAGGAAGGCGATGATCGCGTCGGCGAGGATGCTCGCGCCCTGCCAGCGGTGGGCCGCGTGGTCGTCGGGCTGGGTGCGGTGGTGCAGGACGAACCCGTCCAGCATCGCCTGCAGCACCACGGACATCCGCGTGAACGTCCACTCCGGACGCAGGACGAGGTCGAGCCCGTGCGCCAGCAGCCGGTAGATGCCGAGCCAGACGCTGGTGGCCGCGCGCGAGGCGGGGAGCAGCGAGTCGGACAGCTGCGGGTGGCGGGGCAGCAGCGGCCCGAGGTGCAGGACGAGGAAGCTCCGCGGGTGGCGGACCAGGTCGGCGAAAAGGTCGTCGGCGGCATTGGCGATGATCCGGGAAAAGGGCGCGCCCGGGTCGAGAACGGGAGTTTCGTATTCCCGCAGCAACGTGTAGACGACGGCGTCCGGCAGGAATTCCGCCCGGGTCGGCCAGCGGCTGAAGAATTCCTGCCGTTTCTGGACGCGGGAGGGCGTCAGCCGGATGACGTCCTCGACCCGCAACCAGTCCAGCGCGGTGGGAAACTGGATGTGCCGCACCAGGTTCGACTGCTCGGGCCGGATCGGCTCGGGCTGCAGGTAGGCGTCGATGAGCTCGGCGGCAACGGCCAGGAAGCGCAATGCCGTGGCGTCATGACGCGACGGAGATGTTCGCAGACCCACCGGTGGCATTCCTCCATGCGGCGCGCGTACCCCGGGACAAGTGTGGCCGGGCGGAAGATCAAGAGCAGCCCCGCAAATGAGTGAAGAATGCTCGTGTCTCTCACGCTGTGTAAGCGCCTACATGAACGGCTGATCTCACGGATCGGCCGCCCCGCGCGTCTACCAGGTATGTCGACCACCACCCACACGGTTATCGCATCGCCCGTCGGTGAGCTCACTCTCGTCGCCGAGAGTGGGGTGCTCGCCGGGCTCTACTTCGCACATCACTGGTACCGGCCCGATCCCGCCACGTTCGGGGTGCGTGACGACGGTGCGTTCGCGGCGGCCACCCGACAGCTCGGCGAGTACTTCGCCGGGCGGCGCACCGGGTTCGACCTGCCCCTGCGTGCCGGCGGCGACGAGTTCCAGCGGGCCGTCTGGACGCGGGTCGCGCGGGTTCCCTACGGCGGGACGACCACCTACGGCGACATCGCCCGCGACCTCGGCGACCCCGCGCTCGCCCGCGACGTCGGTGCCGCGGTCGGCCGGAATCCCCTGTCCGTCCTCGTTCCCTGCCATCGCGTGGTGGGCAAGGGCGGCGCGCTCACCGGGTACGCGGGCGGCCTGCGGCGCAAGCGCTTCCTGCTCGACCTGGAGTCGGATGCGACGATGAGCGCATGACGCTCCTGACGAAGCGGATCTACGACGACCCGGACCCGGCGGACGGGTACCGCGTGCTGGTCGACCGGCTCTGGCCGCGGGGCGTGTCGAAGGACCGCGCCGCGCTCGACCTGTGGCTCAAGGACGCCGCGCCGAGCCCGGAGCTGCGCACCTGGTTCGACCACCGGGCCGACCGGTTCGCCGAGTTCGCCGGCCGCTACACCGCTGAGCTCGAGACCAACCCGGCCGCCGGCGAGCTGCGCGCCCTCGCCTGCGCGAAGCCGACGGTGACCCTGCTCTACGGCGCGCGCAGCGACGAGATAAACCACGCGGTCGTGCTGGCGGGCTTCCTGGGCGAGTAGCAAGTGGACGGACGCGGCCCGGTGTCACGCCGGGCGCCCGGGGCGCGACTCACAGGTGGGGGCTTCGAGAAGGGCACGGGACACCGCATGTCCGACGACCGACGTCTCACCACGGGCACCCAGTGGCTCATCGCCACCACCGCCGCCGTCCTGGGCACCGTCGCGACCCTCGTCGTCGCCAACGCCGTCAACCACTCCGGGTGGAGTCCGTGGGCCGTGGCGCTCGGGTGGATCGTGCTCGTCGGCCTGGCCACGGTGCTCGTGAAGCTCCGGCACAGCTCCGGCCTGGGCATGCCCGGCCCCGGTGGCCACGGCACGCTCGGCCCTGGTGACGGGACGCACGGCGGCGGCTGAGCGGTTCGTGTCGAGTCCCGGGCGGCGGTTCCGACTCACGGCGAGAGGCGCCGGCGACCGGCGCCGTCACCGAGGGAACGACATGAGCGATCTTTCCGAGCAGGTCCAGGCACTTCTCGACGGCATGGTCGAGGCGGGCACCGAGAACGGCGTGCAGGCGGCCGTGTACCACCGCGGCGAGCTGGTCGTGGACGTCGTTGCCGGGGTCGCCGATCCCGCGACCGGCCGGGCCGTCGCGCCGGACACCGTCTTCTTCGCCGCCTCCGCGGTCAAAGGCGTCGCGGCGACCGTCGTGCACGTGCTGGCCGAGCGGGGCGTCCTCGGCTACGACACGAGGATCGCCGAGCTGTGGCCGGAGTTCGCCGCGCACGGTAAGCAGGACACCACCGTCCGGCACGCGTTGACCCACTCCGCGGGCATTCCGGTGTTACCCAAGGATCTGAGCGTCGAGACGTTCACCGACTGGGACGCCATGTGCGCGGTCGTCGCGGACCTCGAACCGCGCTGGGCGCCGGGGGCGTCGCGGACGAGCTGTACTTCGGGGTGCCGGAGCGGGCTTTCGGCCGGCTGGCCCGCTTCGAGGCCGACCCGGCGGGCACCGCGATGTTCGCCGCCATGGTGCCGGACCTGCCGGTGTTCGACTCCGGCCCGCCGGAGCTGACGCCCAGCGCCGAGCTCGCCAACCGCACCGACGTGCTGGCCGCCGACGCGCCGTCCTAGGGCGTGCTGTCCGCCCGCGCGGTCGCCCGCATGTACGCCGCGCTGCTCGACGACGTCGACGGCGTGCGGCTCGTCTCACCGCAACGGCTGGCGGCCATGACGACCGTGGCGACGAGCGGCACCGACGAGATGACGACCGCGCCGGCGCGGTACGGACTCGGTTACACGGTAGGCACCATCGGACAGCGCCCCGTCGAAGCGACGGTGTTCGGCATGGTGGGGGTCGGCGGTAGCGCGGCGTACGCGGACACCGCCACCGGAGTCACCGTGGCGGTGACGAAAAACCGGTTCAACCCGGTCGAGATGAACGCCTACGAACGGGTCCACGAGCTCGCGGTCGCCGCGTTGTCCTGACCGGTGAAACGACAACGGGCCCGGCCGGAGACTCCGGCCGGGCCCGATATCGGGGTGTCAACTCTTCTTCGCGCGCGTACGACGCTTGGTGGCCCCACCAGCGGCCTTCGACTTGTCGTCCTTCTGCGCCTCGCGGTAGGACTCGGCGACGTGCGCGGGAATGCGGCCGCGCGCGGCCAGCTCGATGCCGTTGGCCTGCGCCCATTCCCGAATCTGGCCCGCATCGTTGTTCGACGAACCATTTCGGCCGGGGCCGGAGCCGCGCTTGACGCGGCCGCCCGTGCGCCGGCCGGAATTGACGTAATCCGCGAACAGGTCGCGGAGGCGGTCAGCATTGGAATCTGTGAGGTCGATCTCGTACGTGACGCCGTCCAGCCCGAACTGAACGGTGTTGACGCTGTCCGACGTCGTGCCGTCCAGGTCGTCGACCAGCTGAACAAGAACTTTCTGAGCCATTGCAGAGCACCTTCTGAGACGTGGGGTGTGAAGACACCTATCGGTTGCGCCCGAACACTATCAAATATTTCGGCGTCTGGTCCAAGTGGACTGTTCATTTGGGAAATAAACATCGTCCCCGCGTGTTCTTGCGTACAGCAACTTGCAGACCCGGCGCACTATTCAACGGCTTCCGGGCGCGCGGAGTTCCGCGGCGAGCGCGATTTCTTTCCTGGCGCACGCCGGGATCCGCCGTGCTGACCGTGCCGGAAGAAGGTGGCGACGATGACGACCGAGCGGCCGTCAAACGGTGCGCGAAGCCTACGCGTCCGGCGCGACGAGCGTCACGAGGGGAGCGCGCCGGGAGATATTCGCCGGCCACCGCGGTGGCCGGCGCCGGTGAGCGGCTCGCGGGCTATCGCCACACCCCGCGGTACGTTCACGGTTCGCGCGACAGGGCTCTGATCAGATCCGCCCGGTGTGGCCAGCGGTCGACGAGCTCTGTGGTATTCGGCAGTTCGAAGTCGGCCGGGACGAAACCGGGGGCCATCGTGTTGCCGTACACGCCGTATTCGCCGCCGGGGCGAAGTCGCGCGCCCATCCAGGCGCCGTGCGGAACCACGGTTTGGATGCGCTGACCGTCCAGCACGCCGGTGCCCAGGATCACGAGCTCGTCGCGCCCGTCGGGGTGCAGGAGCAACAGCTCGATGGGGTCACCCAGGTAGAAATGCCAGATTTCGTCCGTCGGCAGGCGGTGCATGTCGGAAAAGGAACTCGGGCTCGGCGTGAGCATCGCCACCATCGCGGTGCCGAGCGGTTTCCCGTCGGCGCCCTTTCCCGGCGACTCGTAGGTCGGCGTGAAGAGCACGTCCTCCTGGGGCATCAGCGACCGGAGCTGCCAGAGGTCCGCAAGCTCCGCCGCGGTGGGCCGTCGCGTCATTCCCGTCACCTTCCCTTTGGGGCAGTGTTCATGACGAAAGGGTCACGGCCGGAAACCGTCACGTCCAGCCCGCGTCCGACGGTCATGCGAAAAACACTGGCCAGACTGCTGGTCCTCACTCTCGTGGCACTCGCCGTGCTCGGTGCCGGGCCCGGCGTGGCCGGCGCGTGCGCATGCGGCGCGGTCCTCGCCGACCAGCGCCTGCAGGCGGTACAGGAGACCGCCCTCGTCACCCTCACCGGCCGCACCGAGGCGGTCACGCTCAACGTCGCGGCGCAGACCGAGGCCACGCGCGCGGCGTTCCTCATGCCCGTACCCGCCCGTGCGCGCTTCGAGCTCGCCGACGCGAAGGTCTTCGCCGAGCTGGACGACATCAGCCGCCCGCGGGTGGAGTACCGCGACGTCGAGACCGACGGCAACGGGTCGGGCGGCGCCGCGCCCGGCGGCGCCGAGCGGGTGACCGTCATCGACCACACCACGGTCGGGCCGTTCGAGGTCGCCCAGCTCGCCGGGCACGACTCGGCCGCGGTCACGACCTGGCTCGGTGCCAACGACTTCGAGCTCCCGCCCGCCCTCAAGGGCGCGCTCGACCCGTACCTCGCCGAGGGCTGGCTCGTGGTCGCCGTCAAGCTCGCCCCGGACACCGCAGGCGAGACGTTCGCCGGTGGCCTGCCGTCGATGCGGCTGACGTTCGACACCGACGAGCCGGTCTACCCGATGCGCCTGTCCGCCACCGCGGAGTACGCCCAGCCGCTGCGCCTCTACGTCCTGGCCGACCACCGGATGGACGTCAGCAACCCGGCACCCGCCGGGTCGCGGCCGCAGCTGACCTACGCGGGCACCGTGCGCCCGGCCGATCTCGCCGACCACCCGGTGCTCGCGAAGCAGGTGCACGGACAGCGCTTCCTCACCCGCTACGACGCGACGCCCGAACCCGCCGAGATCTCCGCCGACATCCGCTTCACGCAAGCGGCGAAGGACGCGTCGTACCGCGCCGTGGTCACGGAAATCCGTTACGTGAGCGGCCCGGCGGTCTCCATGACCGGGTTGCTGTCGACCGTCGGCGGGGGCACGCTCGTGCTCCTGCTGGTCGCGCTCGGACGCCGCCTCCTCCGCCGTCCATAGTGGACTGAAACCCGCCTTGACAGCCTGGGGAACGTCTGTTCGAATGGGCGGGTTTTGTCCGGGACGACGCCGAAATCGGCGCGGGAGGGGGCAGGCGTGACCGCGACCGCTGTCGCACGGGACGTACTGGCCGGGATGTGTGTGCCGGCCAGGAAACGCGCGACGTGGGTGGTGGTCGCGGTGGCGGTCGGCGCGGCGGTCGCGGTGGCCGCGGTCCTCGCCCCGGTGCCGGTCGCCGCGGCGCTCGTCACCGGCGTGCTCAACACCGCCGGCGGCGGTGGCGCGGTTGTCACGTTCCTCGCGCTGACCGCGACCGGTGTCCCGGCGCTCACCGCGCACGCCACCGGACAGCTCGTCACGCCGGCCTCGTTCCTCGGCGGGGTGCGCCTCGTGCGGCGGCACCCGCCGGGCCGGGCGCCGCTGGTGGCCGGCTGCGCGGGGACGCTCGCGGGGGTGGCGGTGCTGACCGTCACGCCGCCGGGCACGTTCCAGGCGGTGGCGCCGTGGTGCCTGCTGCCGGCCGCGGGCCTCGTGCTCGCCCAGGAACCGGTGCGCCGCCTCGTCGCGCGCACCGGCCGCACGGCGGGCCCGGTGACCACGATGGCGGCGACGTTCGGCTGCGGCGTGTACGCCGGGCTGGTGGGCCTGGGCACCGGCACGCTCGCGCTGGCCGTGCTCGGCCTGGCGCCGGGGTTCGCCGGCCGGCCGCTGCGCGACCTGCTGCGTACCCGCAACGTGCTGCTGCTCGCCATGGCCGTGCTGGTGAGCGTCGCGTTCGCGGTGACCGGACTGGTGGACTGGCGGCTGGTTGCGCTGCTCGCCGCGCCCGCCGCCGCCGGTGGCTGGCTCGGCACGAAGCTCGTCGGGCGGCTGCCGGTCCCCGCGCTGCAGGCGCTCGTGGTGGCGACCGCGCTCGGTGGCACCGCGTGGCTGCTGCTGCGTTGACCTGTCACATATTGCGACAGCCGCGGGGTTCGCGCGGAGCTAGCGTCGGGCCAGGGGCACTCGGCTCGTAACGGAGGCAGAGATGAAGGCGCTCGTCTACCACGGCCCCGGCAAGAAGTCCTGGGATGACGTGCCCGACGCGGCCGTCCAGGAGGCGACCGACGTGGTCGTCCGGGTCGACACCACCACCATCTGCGGCACCGATCTGCACATCCTGCAGGGCGACGTCGCCGCGGTCACCGACGGCCGGGTGCTCGGCCACGAGGCGGTCGGCACGGTGACCGAGGTCGGGGAGGCGGTGAAGGGCTTCGCGGTCGGCGACCGGGTGCTGGTGCCGGCCATCACGAAGTGCGGGCGTTGCGCGTACTGCCAGCGCGGCATGCCATCGCACTGCCAGACCGTCGGCGGCATCGGGTGGATCTTCGGCCACCTCATCGACGGCACGCAGGCCGAGTTCGTCCGCGTGCCCTACGCGGACACCTCGCTCTACGCGGTACCGGAAGGCGTCAGCAACGAGCAGGCGATCTTCCTCGCCGACTCGCTGCCCACCGGTTACGAGGTCGGCGTGCTCGCCGGCGAGGTGCGGCCCGGCCACACCGTCGCCGTCGTGGGCGCCGGTGCGGTCGGGCTGTCCGCGATCCTCACCACCGGGCTGTGGGGCGCGTCGAAGGTCATCGCCGTGGACACCAACAAGTTCCGGCTCACGAAGGCCCTCGACTTCGGCGCCACCGACGCCGTCGAGGCGGGCCCCGACACGACCGAGGCCGTGCTGGCGCTCACCGACGGCCTCGGCGTCGACGTGTCGATCGAGGCCGTCGGCTACCCCGACACGCTGCGCACCGCCGCGTCGCTGGTCCGCCCCGGCGGGACGATCGCGAACATCGGTGTGCACGGCGTGCCGGTGGAGCTGCCGATGCAGGAACTGTGGATCCACAACGTGAAGATCACGATGGGCCTGGTCGACACCGTGTCCATCCCGACGCTGCTGACGATGGTCGCCAGCGGCCGCATCCCCGCGGAGAAGATGGGCACGCACACCTTCGGCTTCGATCAGTTCGACGAGGCCTACGACGTGTTCAAGAACGCAGCCGCGAACGAGGCGCTCAAGGTCGTGATCTCGGCGTAGCTACGCGGCTTCGCGCGTGCGGCGCGCGAGGTTCCGGCGCTCGGTTTCCGTGGTGCCGCCGAAGATTCCGTGGTCGAGCCCGTTGTCCAGGGCGTGCCGCAGGCACTGCTCGCGTACAGGGCAGCGGGCGCAGACCGCCTTGGCCTCGGCGGTCTGGCGGGCGCCGGGGCCGATCGCGGAGATGGGGAAGAACAGTTCGGGGTCGGTGTCCCGGCAGGCGGCACCCTGCCGCCAGTCGGTCATCGTCTTGTCCATGGGTCGAGCCGCCTCCAATCACGGCGTCGAGCCGCCCGCGCGCGAACGACTCGTGAAAAGGTGGGAAAGGGGATTTGCCGAGGATAGGCCTACGGCATCGTAGGTCATCAACGCGGTCGGGCGCGCCTGTATTCCGCGCACATACGAAAGGCCCCGGAACGTTCCGGGGCCTTTCGCTTACCTGACCGGCGCGTCAGGTGCCGGTCACCGACAGCTCCCACAGCGAGTAGCCCCACTGTGTGCCACGCTGGGTGCCGTACACGCGGACGTACCGGTTGTTCGCCGACACCGCGATGTCGTCGGTGCCGCCGTCGCCCGTGGTGGTCGAGTACGCGGTCTGCCAGTTCGCGTTGTCCGGCGACGTGTCGATCCGGTATGCCCGGCCGTACGCGGTCTCCCAGGTCAGCCGGACGCGGCTGATCGCGTGCGCGGCGCCGAGGTCCACGGCGATCCACTGTGGATCGGCGAACGCGCTGCTCCACCGGGTGCCGGTGTTGCCGTCCACCGCGTTCGCGCCGGCGTGCGGGGTGTTCGGCTCCACACTGGACACCGTGACCGGGCGGCCGCGGGCCAGTTCCCGGCTGCCGGTCGACGTTCCGCAGTCGGCGGCCACCGCGCGGCTCGCCACCCGGATGCCACCCAGCAGCATCTTCGTGAACAGCGGGTCGGAGTAGGACTCGATGGTGTGGCCGAGCCCGGTGTACCAGGCCCGTCCGGCGCCCTGGTCGTGGCACCAGGTGATCGGGTGGTCCCCGTTCATGGTGCCGCCGCTGTAGGACGACTCGTCCAGGCGCGCCAGCACCTTCACCGCACCACGCGGGTTGGTGCGGTAGTTGTACCACTCGTCGAAGCGGCTCCAGACCGCCGGCAGGTGCGCGGTGGACGGGTTCGTGCGGTCCTCGACGATCACGGATGCCTGCTGCTGAGCGGGATGCGAGGCGAACCAGGCGCCCATCGTGGTGCCGTAGAACGGCCAGTCGTACTCGGTGTCGGCCGCGGCGTGCACGCCGACGTACCCGCCACCACCGGTGACATAGGACTCGAACGCCGTCTGCTGGGTGGCGTTGAGCACGTCGCCGGTGGTCGAGAGCCACACGACGGCCTGGTACTGAACGAGGTTCTGCGTGGTGAACGCGGCCGCGTCCTCGGTCGCGTCCACGGCGAAGCCGTTCTGCGTGCCGAGCTGGCGGACGGCCGCGATCCCCGCCGGGATCGAGTCGTGCCGGAACCCGGCGGTCTTGGAGAACACGAGGATCTTCGTCAGCGGTGCGGCCGCGGCGGGCGGTACGGCCGCCGTCACGAGCGTGACCGCCAGCACGGCCAGCAGGCCGGCCGCCTTGGTGAGGGTGCGCATGGCATGCCTGCTTTCTAGCGGGTGATGGTGAACGTGTCGATGTCGAACAGGGAACCCGCGCCACCGGTGAACGTCAGGAACAGCGGTCCGGTCGTCGAGCCGGTCAGCGTGGTCGAGACGTTCTGGAACGTCTCCCAGCCGCCGGTGACCGGCACGCTCACCGAGCCGAGCACCGTCCCGGTGGCCGACCCGGACCGCACCTGGATCGTGCCGCCCGCGCCCGCCGAGGAGATCCGCGCGGCGAACCCGCGGGCCCCGCTGGTGCTCACCGCCGAGTACCCCGCCCAGTCACCGTTCTCGATGTAGCCGAGGGTGAACCCGCCGCTGGCCCCCGCGTGCCCGGCCGCCTGCACGCCGGACTGGGAGGTGAACGCCTCACCCTCGATCGTGGGCGACGCGGTGCCGCCGGTGGCGAGGGTGAACGCGTCGACGTCGAACAGGTTGCCCTGGCCGGTGACGCCCTTGAACACCAGGAAGAGCGTCGTGGTGCCCGACGGCGCGCCGCCCAGGTTGGCCGACACGTTCACGAACGTGTCCCAGCTGCCGGTCGGCGCCACCGCGGCGGTGCCCAGCAGGGTGCCGGTCGCGGACCCGGCGCGGACCTCGAGCGTGCCGCCCGGTCCGGCCGAGGACACCCGCGCGGTGATCGAGGTGGCGTTGCCGAGCGCGTAGGGCGCGAAGGAGATCCAGTCGCCGTTGTCGGTGAACCCGACGGTCTGGCCGCCCTCGGCGCCGGCGTGCGCGGCCGGCTGGATGCCCTGCTGTGCACCGAAGTGCTCGGCCTGGCGGTGCCGTGGCTGGAGCTTGTGGACGTTGTGCGTGGTCAGCCCGCCGTTGTCGGTGTACTCCGCGTCGAACACGCCGTACACGTTCGCCGCCGGGTCGTGCTCGCCGTCGACCGGCACCGCGATCGAGCCGCTGCAGCCGGTCTTCGACGTGATCTGGTGCTGGTGCTGGTCGTGGCCGAGCAGGTAGGTGACCTTCACCCGCGCGCAGTTGATCGTGCCGTCCTCCGGATCGGTCACGCTCACCTGGAAGGGCACGGTGTCACCGAAGGAGAACAGCTGCCCGTCGGCCGGGGTCTGCAGCGTCACCCGCGGCGCGGTGTTGCCGACACTGACCTGCACGTCCGCCGAGCCGGTCAGCCCGCCGGGGTCGGTGACCGTCAGCGTCGCTGTGTAGTTGCCGTTGGTCGTGTAGGTGTGGCTCGGGTTCGCCGCCGTGGACGTGCCGCCGTCGCCGAAGGTCCAGCGGTAGGTGAGCGCACCGCCCTCCGGGTCGCTGCTGCCGGCGGAGGAGAACGTGACGTTCAGCGGGCCCGGTCCGGACGTCGGGCTGCCGCTCGCGTGCGCGACCGGGTTGCGGTTGGTGGCGCCGATGTACTCGATGCGCCACAGGGCCTGGTTGTTCGAGCCGGTGCCGTAGTCGAGGACGTAGAGCGCGCCGTCCGGGCCGAACGCCATGTCCATCACCTGGGTGCCGGTCCACGGGAACGCGCCGATGTCGCCGACACCGCCGCTGCCGGTCACCTCGATCGCCTTGATGAACTGGCGGCCGTACTCGCCGGCGAAGAACCGCCCGTTCAACGACTGCGGGAACTTCACCGCGGAGTTCAGGTTCGGGTCGAAGCGGTAGACCGGGCCACCCATCGGCGACTCGGACCCGCCGCCGAACTCCGGCGGGCTGCCGGCGTCGCCGCCGTAGCGGATCCACGCGGACCTGACCGCGGGCAGCGTGGTCTGGCCGGTGTTGCGGAAGGAGTTGTTCGTCGGCCCGCCCGTGCAGTTGTACTTCGCGCCGGACGGTCCACTCGGGAACGTGAACTCGTTGTAGGTCTCGGCGCTGGTGTTCGTGCCGGTGCAGTAGGGCCAGCCGAAGTTTCCGGGCGCGGCGATCCGGTTGAACTCGACCTGGCCGTTCGGCCCGCGGTTCGGGTTCGACGCGCCCGCGTCCGGCCCGTAGTCGCCGAGGTAGACGATGCCGGTGGCCTTGTCCACGCTCATCCGGAACGGGTTGCGGAAGCCCATCGCGTAGATCTCCGGGCGCGTGTTCGCGGTGCCGGGGGCGAACAGGTTGCCGGCCGGGATCGTGTAGGTACCGTCGGCCTGCGGGTGGATGCGCAGCAGCTTGCCGCGCAGGTCGTTGGTGTTGGCCGAGGAGCGCTGCGCGTCGAACTGCGGGTTGCGGTTGGTGCGCTCGTCGATCGGGGAGTAGCTGTCGGACTGGAACGGGTTGGTGTCGTCACCCGTTGTCAGGTAGAGGTTTCCGGCCGCGTCGAAGTCCAGGTCGCCGCCGACGTGGCAGCACTGGCCGCGGTCGTTGACCACCCGCAGCACGACCTTCTCGCTCGCGAGGTCCAGCGTGCGGTCGGTCTTCAGCACGAACCGGGACAGGTGCAGCTCGCCCTTGAACCGGTCCCAGTCCGTCTGGGTGCCCTCGGTCGGCGCGTCACCGTCCGGTGTGGACAGCCGGGGTGAGTAGTAGAGGTAGACGAACCGGTTGGTCGCGAAGTTCGGGTCCGCGGCGACGCCCTGCAGGCCCTCCTCGTCGTGGGTGTAGACGTTGAGCCGGCCGGCGACCGTGGTGTTGCCGGCCGCGTCGGTGACCCGGACCGTGCCGTCCCGCGCGGTGTGCACCACCGACCGGTCGGGCAGCACCGCGAGCGACATCGCCTCACCCAGCTCGGCGCCGCCGCTCGCGAGCGAAACCTGCTGGTAGTCGCCGGCCGGGATGGTCGAGCCGGCCTGCGCGGCCGGCGTGGACACCGCGAGGGCGCCCAGCATGATGGCGGTGACGAGCAGGGGTCGCCTCCGCCGAACAACGGTGTTCGTCATCTTCCCTCGCTTGTTCAGTTGGTGATCAGGTCGAACTGCTCCCAGAGGCCGATCGCGGTGCGGTTCGCGATCAGTGGGGCGGCGCCGCCGTTGTCCGCGCACACGTACTTCCCGTTGGCGCGGGCCAGGAAGCTGACCGAGCCGTCGGGGTTGTGCACGAGCAGGAAGGTCTCCCACGGCCCGAGCGCGGTGCGGTTGGCGACGAGCGCGGCGGCGCCGCCGTTCTCCGCGGTCACGTACTGGTTGTTCGACCTGGCCCGCAGGGAGACCTCGCCGTTGCCCCGGTCGATCAGGTCGAACCGCTCGTTCGTGCCGGCGCTCGACTGGCTCGCGACCAGCGGCGAGCCGGGCGGGGCGCTGACGTAGCGGCCGTTGGCGTGGGCGCGCAGGCTGACCGTGCCGCTCGGCGCCGCGCCGCCGGGCAGCCCGATCGTGACGCGGTCGTAGCGCCGGGCCGCGGTCGCCGGCGTGCCGGTCAGCGCCTGGAACGGCTGGCCGGTGGTCGGCGATCCGGGGCGCTCCACGAGGTAGGTCCCGCCGGCGCGGGCCGGGATCACCACGGTGGCACTGGTCTGCGGACCCACCACGACCGTGCCGGTCCGGCCGTCGACCACCCGCACGCTCTGGCCGGGCCACGGGCTGCGCACGGTCAGCTGCTGGTCGGCGCCGGAGGCGATCGCGACGGTGGTCGCGGTGCCGCCGCCGACCTGGACGTAGACCCGCGAGTTGTGCGGGATGGCGACGGTGCCCTCGCCGGTCCAGCCGGCCGGCCACGCGGGCGCGATCCGCACGAGCCCGTCGTGGTACTGCACGAGCGCCTCGGGCACGGTCGCGGCCAGCACGCCGGACTGCTCGATGTAGGGCTCGGCGGCCTGCTGCCCGGTGAAGCTCGCGAGGCCGGACGGGTAGACCTGGTAGGACCGGATGGCGGCGAGCAGCGCGGTACGCATGTCCTCGGGCAGGCCGAGGCGTGCGGCGTGCAGCGCGTCGTAGCTCCAGTCGTTGCCGTTGACGTAGCTGCGCGAGGTGTAGGTGCGCCGGCCGAGCGCGGTCGCCGGTCCGCTGTCGCCGATGAGGGAGTACGGCCAGACGGCCTCGAGGCCGATGTTCTCGCTGTTGTGCCGCGGCGCGGTCGGCTGGGTGGACAGGCCGACCATGTTCGCGTTGCCGGCGTCGGAGTCCGGGCCGAGAAGCTGGGTCTGCGTCGCGGTGTCGGTGCGGGGCAGCGGCGGGATCTTCGGGATCGCGGCGGTGAGCCGGGTGACGAGGTCGCCGTCCACGCCGAGCGTCTGCGCCGCCTTGATCGCGATGGGGAAGAACGCCTGCATCGCGGCGATGTCGGTGGCCGGATCGGTGACGCCCCACTGGGTCTCGTGCGCGTTGGAGAACGTGTGCAGCCGCCCGTCCGGGCTGGTCGTCGCGTGCGAGAGCAGGAACTGCGCGGCGCCGCGGATCAGCGGGTACTGCGTGGTGAGGAACGCGCGGTCGTCGGTCAGCTGGTAGTGCTGCCAGACCCACAGGCCGAGCTCGGCGCCGGTGGTGACGTTGAGGGAGTTGTAGCTGGGCGCGATGGTCGAGTCGCACGAGGCGTTGCTCTGCGCGGCGCCGCCCTCGTAGTAGCCGTTCCCGTTGAAGCGCATGGTCTCCGGCACGCACAGGCCCTGCCGCCCCGGCAGGTGCCCGGCGGTCCAGGCGGCGATCGCGTCGAGGTTGTCGTGGTAGAGCCGGAACACCGGGTCGTTGAGCTCGTCGAGCCCGGCGGCGAGGTTCGCGGCCACCTGCATGCGCAGGTTCCAGAACCAGTAGCCGGACGGGTACCAGTCCTGGTGGTCGGCGGAGAAGGCGAACAGGTCGGCGACGCCCGCCTGGGAGCCGGGCAGCGTGCCGCGGCTCTGCGCAGCGCTGGCGTAGAGGAAGATCGTGCGCAGGTTCTCGACGTAGTCGCCGGTGCCGTCGGCCGAGGTGATCTTGATGAGGCCGGCGCGTTGCCAGAAGTCGTGCCACCACCGCAGGTGCGCGTCGCGCACCTCGTTCGCGGGCCGGGTCGGCGCGCCGTTCAGCACCGAGTTCGCCGTCGCGATCGAGTCGCCGCCGGTCCACGCGGGCGCGGCGACGACCACCCGGAACGAGCCGTCCGCGTTGGGCTGGAAGGCGACCTGGGCGGTCGAGGAGTCCGGTGTGGACGCCGTGACGCCGCGGCCGCCGGCGGAGATCCCGGCGAGCGAGCCGAACGTCCGCCCGGACGCGCCGGTCGCGGTGTTGTCCACCCACGTCTCGGCGAGCGCCGCGGTCGCGCCGGACGCCCGCGCGGTGGCGTGCCGGCCGCTCCAGAGCCGGACCCGCGCGGTCTGCGTGCTGTTCGGGTCCGCGCCCGTGACGTCGACGACGAGCTGCTGGGTGTCGGCGCGGACGAAGGTGGTCGCGGTCATCCCGCCGCCGGACTGGCGCAGCATCCCGTCGTAGAGGTCGAGCCGGCCGCTGTAGTCGGCGGCGCCCGTCAGCCGCGAGAGGCCCGGGATGACGAGCTGGCCGGGGGACTTGCGGTCGGGGAAGGTGTCCACGCGGTTGAGCTGCGCGGTGAGTCCGTCCGCGGCCCAGACCGCCGCGCCGAGCGCGCCGTTGCCGAGCGGCATCGACTCCGCGGCCGCGGAGTTGGCCCGCCCCAGCACGATGTCCGAGCGGCGCACCAGGTTCGGAGTGTCCACAACGAACGTCCCGTCGCGCCACGCGGTCGTGCCCGCTGCCGCGGCGGCGGGTGCGGTCGTCAGCGCTGTGGGCACCGCGAGACCGGCTGCCACGGTCGCGAGCACCACGAAGAGAAGTTGCGAACGATTCATCGGATCTCCATCGGACGCAGGGTGTCCTTGATCGATCCAAGCAGGGGGTCGTGCAACCTTAGGTCAGATCTTTCCTGGAACGGTCACGAGAGTCAAGATTTTTCGCACCTCTGTGGGACTCTTGCGCCGACCGGTGCGCGGACGGCTGAGCGTTTGCTGAAGAACCCCCTCCGTCCGTGGCCCGCGACCGTCGCGGCGGGCCACGATCAGCGCCATGGTCGACGTCAACGAACGGAGCGCGGTACGCCGCCTCTACGACAGGTTCGGCTTCGGCGCCAGTCCCGGGGACCTGGATCAGACCTTTACCCAGGCGCTCGACCGGCTGCTGACCGCACCGCCGGGTGGCAACGCGCCGGCGCCGCCGGACCTGCCGCCGCCACCTCGCCCGGAGAAGCCCGCCAAGGGCGAGAAGCCCGACAAGGACGCGAAGAAGGCGGCCAACAAGGCACGCGCCGCGCAGCAGAAGCAGCTCGCCGCGTGGTGGCTGGACCGGATGGTGGCCGTCGACGTCGCCACCGCCGAGCGGCTGACCTGGTTCTGGCACGGGCACTTCGCCACCAGCTCGCAGAAGGTCAAGGTGGCGGCGCTGATGCTGCGCCAGAACGAGACCTTCCGCCGGCTCGGCATGGGCAGCTTCACCCAGCTCGCCCACGCGATGATCGCGGACCCGGCGCTGATCCTCTGGCTGGACGGCAACGACAACAAGGTCGGCGCCGCCAACGAGAACCTCGCCCGCGAGTACATGGAGCTGTTCACCCTCGGCGTGGGTCACTACTCCGAGGACGACGTGCGCGAGGTCGCCCGGGCGCTCACCGGCTGGTCGGTCGACCGGAAGACCGGCGCGGCGAAGTTCGTGCCGAAGCGGCACGACGACAAGGCCGCCACGATCTTCGGCCAGAAGGACGAGTACACCGCGGACTCGTTCGTCGACCTGGCGCTCGGTCGCGAGGAGTCGGCGCCGTTCGTGGTCGGCCGGATGTGGAACCGGCTGGTGTCGCCGACCCCACCCGACGACGCGGCCCGCGCGCGGCTGCTGGCGGCCTACGGGGACAACCGCGACATCCGCGCGACGCTGCACGCGATGGCGAGCGAGGCCGCGTTCCGCGACGAGAAGACCGCGCTGGTCAAGCAGCCCGTGGAGTGGCTCGTCGGGCTCATGCGCCACCTCGGCGTCCGCCCGTCCACACTGGACGAGAAGACGCAGGGAAAGCTCTACAAAGGACTGATGGGCCTCGGTCAGGTGCCGTTCCGGCCGCCGAGCGTCGGCGGCTGGCCCTCCGGCGCGTCCTGGCTGACCACCGCCGCCGGCCTCACCCGGCTCAAGGTCGCCCAGGCGGTCGTCGAGCAGGCGAAGCTCGACCCGCTGAGCCAGAGCAAGGACCCGGCCGACGGCGCGCGCGAGCTGCTCGCCGTCGACGCCTGGTCGGACCGCACCCGCGCCGCGCTGCAGAAGGTCGGCGGGGACCCAGCCAAGGTGGCCGCCCTCGCGGCGTGCGCGCCGGAATACGTGGTGAGCCGATGAACGACCACCTGAACCCGTTGACCCGCAGGCGTTTCCTGACCTGGTCCGGCGTCGCCGCGGCGGGCGCGCTCGCGACCGTGGGCGCCACCCAGGTCGACTGGGACGACCTGATGTCCGCGGCCGAGGGCGACCCGCTCGACCCCGACGCGGGAGTGCTCGTCGTGCTCACCCTCTACGGCGGCAACGACGGCCTGAACACCGTCGTCCCGGCTGCCGACAAGGCCTACCAGGACGCCCGCCCGGACCTCGCGTACCAGCCCGACGAGGTGCTCGACCTCGGCGAGGGGCTCGGCCTGAACCCGGGTATGAAGGGCCTCAAGGGCCTGTGGGACGAGCAGAAGCTCGCCATCGTGCGCGGGGTCGGCTACCCGAACCCCGACCACAGCCACTTCCGGTCGATGGGGATCTGGCAGACCGGCTCGCCGCAGAGCGCGGTGCCGACCGGCTGGCTCGGCCGCTGGCTCGACGCCACCGACGGCAACCCGCTGCACGCGCTGGCCATCGATCCCGTGCTGCCGCCCCTGTTCGCGGGGGAGAAGACCGCTGCGGCGTCGCTGCCGGCCGGCGGGCTCGTGCTGCCCAAGGGCGACCTCGGCGAGGGGTTCGCCGCGCTCGGCGCCCCGGCGGACGGCGAGGAGCGCTGGCAGGCGACCGCGGCGAAGTCGATCGCGGACCTGCACAACGCCGCGAAGACGCTGGGCGGCGCCGTGCACGGGCCGGACGGCGAGGACGGCGAGCAGGACGAGGAGCGCGACAAGGGCGCGTCGGCCGGCGGCAACGGTGGGCTGGCCGCGCAGCTGGACGTGGTGGCGCGGCTGATCGAGGCGGGCGTGCCGACCCGGGCGTACTCGGTGTCGCTGGGCGGTTTCGACACTCACGCCGACGAGCGGGGCACGCAGGAGCGGCTGCTCCAGGAGCTGGACACGGCGCTGACGCCGTTCGCCCAGCGGCTGGCCGGCACGGACCGCGGCAAGCAGGCGGTGGTGCTGGTGTACTCGGAGTTCGGCCGCCGGGTGAAGGGCAACGCGAGCGAGGGCACCGACCACGGCACGGCGGGCCCGGTGTTCGTGCTGGGCGACCGGGTGGCCGGTGGCTTCCACGGCGAGCAGCCGAGCCTGACCGACCTCGACGACGACGACCTCAAGTCGACCACCGACTTCCGCGACGTCTACGCCGCCATGCTGTCCGACGTCCTCGGCACGGACCCGGGCAAGATCCTCGACGACCACCCGGACAAGCTCGACGGGCTCGTCGTCACCTGACGCGGCGTGGTGGGTTGCGCGGCCGGACGCCCGTCGCTTTGCTCGTGGTGTGCGGGGCATGCGCGCCAGGCGGTCGCTGGGTCGGCGGTTCGGGTGGCTCTGGGCGGCCTACTCGGTCAGCGCGGCCGGCACGTGGCTCGCGTTCGACGCGCTCCCTCTGGTCGCGATCCTCGTGCTGCACGCCGGCCCGGCGGCGGTGTCGGCACTGGCCGCGGCGGGGCTGGCGGCCGGGGCCGCCGTGGCGGTGCTGCTCGGCCCGTGGGTGGAGTTCCGCCGCAAGCGGCCGGTGCTGATCGCGACGGACCTGGTCCGGTTCGCGGCGGTGCTGTCCGTGCCCGCCGCGTTCGCGCTCGGCCGGCTCGGCTTCGCGCATCTGCTCGTCGTGTCCGTCGTCGTCGCGGCGGCCGACATCGCGTTCAAGGCGGCGAGCGGCGCCTACCTCAAGTCGCTCGTGCCGCGGGCGGACCTGCTCATCGCGAACGGGCGGTTCGAGTCGACGGCCTGGACCGCCACCGCGCTCGGACCGCCGCTCGGCGGGGCCGCGATCGGCGCGTTCGGCCCGGTGACGACCCTGGTGGCCAACGCGGTCAGCTACCTGGCATCGGCGGCCGGGATCCGCGCCATCGGCGGGCACGAGCCGCGCCCGGTCCGGACCGGCCCCCGGCTGCGCGCCGGCGACCTGCTCGACGGGTGGCGCCACATCCTGGCCCACCCGGTGCTGCGCCCGCTGTTCACCAACACGATCCTGGTCAGCGGCCTGATCATGGCGACCGCGCCGCTGCTCGCCGTCCTCATGCTCGGTGACCTCGGGTTCGCGCCCTGGCAGTACGGCCTCGCGTTCGGCGCGCCCTGCGCCGGTGGCCTCGTCGGCTCGCGGCTGGCCCACCGGCTCGTCACCCGGTTCGGCCGGTATCCGGTCCTGCGTGTCGCCGGCACGCTGCGCGCGTGCTGGCCGGCCGGGCTCGCCTTCGTCCAGCCCGGGGTGGGCGGGCTGGTGCTCGTCATGGCGTTGCAGACCGGCCTGGTGACCTGCATGGGCGTGTTCAACCCGGTGTACGCCACGACCCGGCTCGACCAGACACCGCCGGACCGGGTCGCCCGCACGCTGTCCGCATGGTCGGTCTCCAGCAACCTCACGATCGCGACGCTGACCGCCCTGTGGGGCCTGCTGGCCGCCCTCACCGGCCCCCGCCCGGCGATCGCGCTCGCCGGCGTTCTCCTGCTGGCGACCCCGTTCCTCCTGCCCCGACACGAGCCGGCCGCCAGCGAAACGACGACCGACCCTGACCGAACTATGGCTGGGTACTAGTTTTGAGGTAGCTCAGTACTCATGTGAGTGTGTAGTAGACTACACTCAAGGTATGGTGCAGAAGACACCGCTTCACGTCGTCGATGGCCTGGACGCGGCTCAGCGGCGGGCTCTCGAGGCATTGGGCAAGCCTGTCACGTATCCGCCATTGGCCACCGTGTATTGGGAGGGCCAGCCTGCGCACTCGGTGTTGATGATCCAGTCCGGCGGCGTCAAGGTCAGCCAGCGTGGGCCGGACAACAAGGACGTGATCCTCGCCATTCGGGGACCAAAAGAGATCATCGGTGACGAAGGCGTGCTGATGGGTGAGGTTCGATCGGCAACGCTGACTGCGGTCAAGACCATCAAAGGCCTGGACATCGCGGCGCATGATTTCATCGGTTTCATCGACGACAACGGGCTCTGGCCGATGATGTATCGCGCCGCTGTCTACCGTCGCCGGGAGAGCGAAGAAGCGAATCTGCTGGGCCGTCCCGACGTCCGGATCAAGTTCATCAACTGGCTTCTGGACCTGAAGGACAAGATCGGGGACGAGGCGGAAGACGGCAGCTGGATCATCGAGTCGACCTTGTCGCAGGCTGACTACGCCAGCTGCATCGGAGCTTCCCGCGATGCTGTCGCGGTAGAGCTTCGAGAGTTGAGAAAACAAAATTTGGTCAGCACGAAACGGGGCAGGATCGTGCTTCTCGATTTCACCGAACTGCGGAAGTTCGCCGAACTGCGAAATGAGAGTTACACGACGTCGTCGCCTCGCGCACCACAAGGCGTTTGACCTGACAGGCTCCACGCGCGGAGTGGGCAATCATGACAGAATCTGTGTGTCGTAGGGACTACCTCGCTCCGGCGGTCCACCGTTCCGTCGTCGTCTGCGATGTGGAGGGCTTCGGCAGCCGGGCGCGGACCAATGAGCCGATTTCATCCTGGTCTGGATGTGTTGGCAGGCAAGGACTCTCGCTGATCACGAGTTGATGATCTTCGGCGTGTCGGCGCCGTGATGTGGTGAAGCCCCTGGTAGCAGGACTTTCGACCAAGATCGTTCTGCTGAGCCAGGGGCTTCAGGTGTTGTTCTACCGTGCTGCGCTGCCGTTGTCACGTCAGACCCTGACCTTCGTGTCCGGGCTGATCCGCGCGTACCGCCGCGAGATCGGCTCGCCGTGGCGGTTGCTCAACACGGCCGAGCAGGCGTTGCTGGTGTTGGTCCACCTGCGCAAAGGCGAGCCGTTTGCCGAGGTCGGCGCTGGGTTCGGGGTGTCGACCACGACGTGCTGGCGGTATGTGACCGAGACCGTCGAACTGCTCGCCGCGCGGGCGCCAAAGCTGCGTGCGGCGCTGCGGGAGGCCAAGCGTGCAGGCCATGCCTATGTGGTCATCGACGGCACGCTGATCCCGATCGACCGGGTCGCCGCCGACCGGCCCTTCTACTCGGGCAAACACCGCAAGCACGGGGTGAACGTGCAGGTCATCGCCTCACCGGACGGCACCATCCTGTGGGTGTCCGGTGACCTGCCCGGTGCGCACGCATGACACCGCGGCCGCCCGGATCTGGAACATTCTCGCCGCCCTGCGCGACGCCGGGCTGATCGCGTTGGGCGACAAGGGTTACCACGGCTACGACCCGACCGGAGAACACGTGATCACGCCGTACAAGGGCCGCAACAAGCCCGAATCGCAGAACGACGCCAACCGGGCCCACGCCCGGCTCCGCGGCCCGGGCGAACGCGCCAACGCCCAGCTCAAGACCTGGCGCATCCTGCGCAAACTCCGCAGCTGCCCACGCCGTGCCGGCCGCCTGACAAAAGCCATCCACGTCCTACAGAACTACGAACTCGCGAACGGATGAAAAAGGCTCAGTGTTCACCGGTGGGCCGTGCGGCGCGCACTCTACGAGATCCTGGAGAGTACGTTCTGCCGGTCCGATATCGACTGGGCGGGTTGCGATCGAGAGGATCGCGGCGACGGGGCGCTCATTCTCGTACCAGCAACGATTTCGAAGGCGAACCTGGTGGATTCGTTACCGGCCGAGATGGCCGGCGCACTCGAGGAGCACAACCGCACTCACTGCCCGGAGGAACAGATCCGGCTTCGAATGGCCGTCCATGCCGGCGAGGTTCTCTATGACGAGCACGGCGTCGTCGGCTGGGCGGTCAATCACGCGTTCCGGTTGGTCGATTCCCGCGTCTTTCGTCGGCAGCTGGCGAGCGCTCCCTGCACCTTCGCCGTCATCGCCTCGTCGTGGTTTTTCAACGAGGTCATCTCGCAAAGCCCGGCGGCCCGCCCCGAGGCCTTTCGGCAAGTGCGGGTACGCAACAAGGAGACGTTGGCCGAGGCGTGGATTCGCCTGTTTCGTCCCGAAGACTTCGCGCACGTGAGCTGACGTCGAAAGGCCGGATCGCAACCGTCTAGGGCAGCGTCAGCTCGAAGACCGCGCCCGGGCGGCCGTCCGCGCGGGGCAGACAGCGCAGGTCGCCGCCGTGGGCGCGGGCGATGCCGCGGGCTATCGCGAGGCCCAGGCCCGCGCCGCCGCGTGGGGTGCCGGCTCGCTCGCGGGAGTCGTCCAGGCGCACGAGCCGGTCGAAGATCCGCTCGCTGTCCCGTTCGGACACTCCGGGCCCGGAGTCGGTCACCAGCACCCGGGCCGGCCCCGCGCGGCTGACCGCGATCGTCAGCGAGCCCGTGCCGCCCATCGCGCGGCGGGCGTTGTCGGCCAGGTTCGTGAGCACCTGCGTCAGCCGGTCCGCGTCGCCGGCCGCCCACACCCGCTCGCCGGTCAGGTCGACGGCGACGCCGGGCGCGACCAGCCGCAGCCGGTCCAGCTGTGCCGACGCCAGCGCCCGCAGGTCGACCGGCTCGCGGCGCAGCGTCAGCCCGGCGTCGATGCGGGCCAGATCCAGCAGGTCGTCGACGAGGTGGCCGGCCCGCTCGGACTCGCGCACCAGCAGCACCTGCAGGCGTTCCCGCAGCGAGGGGTCCGCGTCCGGGCCCAGCTCGAGCACCGCCTCCGCCGCGGCCCGCACCCCGGCGATCGGCGTGCGCAGCTCGTGCGCGGCGTCGGCGACGAACCGGCGGGTGCGCTCCTCGGAGGCCCGCGCGGTCCGCTCCGCGCCCTCCAGCGCGTCCAGCATCTCGTCGAACGCCGTCGCCGCCCGGCCGAGCTCGGTGTCCGGTTTGGACGGTCGCAGCCGGCCGCCGCGCCGGCCGCCGGCGATCGAGCGCGCCAGGCCGGTCATCGCGTCCACGGGGGACAGTGCCACCCGCATGCCGAAGATCAACCCGAGCGCGGTCAGCACCAGCGCGGCGAGGCCCGCGATCACCAGCACCCGCTGCAGGGTCCGCTGCGCGCCGGAAAGCAGCGCGGTGTCGGCGCTGATCACGATGCGGGCGCCGTCGATGCGGTCCGGCCCGGTCAGCTCGGCGCGCACCTGGCGCAGGTCGCCGCCGGAGTCGGGCTGGGCACCGAGCTGCTCGCCCGACGGCAGCCGCAGGCTCGACCCGCAGGCCGGGCGCGTCGACGCGGCGGACCAGCTTCTCCGGCGCGACGTTCTGCCGCGCGAGCTGCTTGGCGAGCTGGATCCGGCCGGCGAGCAGCGCGTTGAGGCCGCGTTCGGCCTGCGTGGTGAACACGGCGTTCACGGTCAGCCCGGACGCCAGCAGCACGACGCCGAGCACGGCGAGCGCGGTGAGCGTGACGCGGCGGCGCAGCGACCCGGTGCGCGTCCCGGGGGCGGCGATGGGTTGCGTGGTCATCGGTCCCGCAGCACGTAGCCCCGGCCGCGCACGGTGTGCAGCTGCCGGTGGCCGTGCTCCTCGAGCTTGCGGCGCAGCGCGCTGACGTGCACCTCGACGAGGTTGGCCGCGTAGTCGTCGTAGCCCCACACGGCGGCGAGCAGCTGCGCCTTGCCGACCACCCGGTCGCGGCGCCGGGCGAGCACGAGGAGCAGCCGCAGCTCCGTGGCGGTCAGGTCCACGGGCACGCCGCCGCGGTGCACGACGCCGGCTTCCGCGTCGATCACCAGGTCGCCGACCTCGATCACCGGGTGCACGCGGCCGAGGCGGCGCAGCACGGCCTCGACCCGGGCGACGAGCTCGGCCAGCACGAAGGGCTTGACCACGTAGTCGTCGGCGCCGGCACCGAGCCCGCGCAGCCGGTCGTCGACGGCGTCGCGGGCGGTCAGCACCACGACACCGACCGCGGAGTGCCGGCGGATCGCCTCGAGAAGGGTGAACCCGTCCCGGCCCGGCAACATCACGTCGAGCACGACGAGGTCGGGCCGGAAGGTGGCCAGCTGCTGCTCGAGATCGTGTCCGTCGGGCCGCGCGAGCACGGTGTATCCGGCCTCGGCGAGCGCGGACTCGACCGACAGCCGGATGGCTTCGGAGTCCTCGACGATCATCACGCGCGCCGCGTCCATCCGATTATTGTCGCGGGCGCCACTCGTTCGGGGTTCACTCGGGTGGACCAAGTGAACCGTCCAGTAGTTATCTACGTAGATATATGTGACCTAAATGAAACTGGCCGTCAGAGCTGAACAAGGCTCACATGAATTCGATGTTCTCACTTTATGTAGTCGACATGAGACAGTCCACCTAAAACTCGTCACGCCTCGTGACTATGGCTCTGACCAGGGGCTTTCCGTAACGGGAGCCCGGGTGACCGCGATCAAATAACCGACCGGAAGTGTGGGGGGGAAATCATGCGCCAGCCGTTACCAATATCGGAGGCACCCGTTTACCGGGTTCCTGGCACCGTTGTGGTGTTGGTGGTGTTGAGTTTGCTCGGCGCACTCTCAGTGTGGCAGGGCATGCCGTTGCGGGTCGTCATCCCGGCTGCCGCGGCACTCGCATTCGGCATCGCCATGGCCGCAACCGCACGGCGTGCTCTGCGGCGCGCGTCCACGCGGATCGACACGATCCTGCGGGAGGAGCTCGGCTCGCCTTGCTGCTCAGCGGTCGAGCAGGGCGTCGAGCTGGCAGGGCGAGAGCGCGTGGTCGATCACCATGGTGGCCGCACCGATGACGCCCGCCTGGTGCCCCGCGCGGGACTGCACGATGCGCAGCTCGGTGGTGGCCAGCGGAAGTGAGCGTCGGTAGACGACCTCGCGCACGCCGGCGATGAGATGCTCGCCCGCCTGTGACAGCGAGCCGCCGACCACGATCACCGACGGGTTGAACAGGCTGACCGCCGTGGCGAGCACCTCGCCGATGTCCCGGCCGGCCTGGCGGATCTGCTGTATCGCGTCCACCGAGCCGGCCCGCGCGAGCGCGACGACGTCCGAGCTCGTCTCGGCGGGGACGCCCGCAGCGGCCAGCCGGGCGGCGATGGCCGCGCCGCTCGCGACGGCCTCCAGGCAGCCGAGGTTGCCGCAGCGGCAGGTGACGTCGGCGCCGTGCGGCAGCTGCACGTGCCCCATGTCGCCCGCTGAGCCGCGGGAGCCGCGGTGCAGCCGGCCGTCGCTGATCAGCCCGCTGCCGATGCCGGTCGCTACCTTCACGAAGATCATGTTCGGCGCGTCCGGCCAGTGGTTCTTGTGCTCGCCAAGGGCCATCAGGTTCACGTCGTTGTCGACGAGCGTGCCCACCCCCAGCCGCTCGCTCAGGTGGGACCTGACGTCGAAGCCATCCCAGCCGGGCATGATCGGCGGGATCACCGGCCGCCCGGTCGAGTGCTCGACCGGGCCCGGCAGGCCCACGCCGATGCCGAGCAGGTCGGCCGCCGACCGCCCGGTGCGTTCGAGCAGCGCCGCGCTCGCCTCGGTGACGTAGGTCAGCACGGCCTCCGGGCCGACCGCGAGGTCGACCTGCCGCTCCGTCTCCGCGAGCACGTCGCCGGTCAGGTCGGTGAGCGCCACCGTCGCGTGCGTGGCGCCGATGTCCGCGGCCAGCACCACGCGCGCCTGGGGGTTGAACGTGAACATCGTCGGCGGGCGGCCGCCGGTCGAGCCGGCCTTGTCCGCGGAGCGCAGCAGGCCCGAGGCGAGCAGCGTGTCGATGCGCTCGGCGATGGTCGAGCGGGCGAGCCCGGTCTCGGCCGACAGCTCGGCGCGGGTGCGGGGCCGGCCGTCGCGCAGCAGCTGGAAGACCTCGCCGCGGCCCGCTCCGACGGCGCCGCCGAGGCCCGCCGGATACGCCCGGTCAGCCGCCATTCTCCGTAACCTCCACGGTCACTCTCGGGCATGTTCGCACTTCAGTCTAGAAGATCCTCTTTTCTGCTCGTTTGTCGTCAACCTTTTGCTTGACGATCGCGCAAAAGTGAACCTAGTGTCGGCCGTTGTGGCGAGGGCTCGGGGGCACTCCATCGAGAGGTAGGAGTTTGATGAGCGAGCACGACAGAGAAGTCACTCCCGCGGAAACCCTGCAACGCGCGCTGGGTCTGAGCCGGCGCCGGTTCCTCGGCGCGGCCACCACCGGCGTCGCGGCTGCGGCGGCGCTGTCCGCGACGAACCCGCTGGCCGCGGCGGCGGCCGTCGCGCCGAAGGCCGTTCTCGTGCCGCCGGCGAAACGCGGCATCATCATCTACACCGTCCGGGACGCGACCGGGCGCGACCCGCTGACGACGGACCTGCCGTCCGGATTCCGTGACGTGCTGGCGGAACTGGGCCGCATCGGCTACCGGCAGGTCGAGTTCGCCGGCTACACCCAGCACGCCAACGCGCCGGGTGGCGCGAACCTCGGCACCGCCGACGGCGCGCGCCAGCTGCGCCAGTGGCTCGACGACGCCGGGCTCGTGGCGCAGGGCAACCACGGCTTCATCCCGTCCTCCTGGCCGCTGTCGCGCGCGGACCGCGACGAGTTCAAGCGGCAGCTGGAGATCGCGAACATCCTCGGCATGGCGCACATGGGTACCGGCGGCGACCCGACGGGCAGCCCGTACAAGGACGACTGGGACGTCGCGGCCGACAAGTGGAACACGATGGGCACGATCGCCCAGGCCGAGGGGATCAAGCTCTACACGCACAACCACCACGAGGCCTACGACTTCCTGCTCGACAGGGGCCCGCTGGACGACCAGGGCCGCCCGACCCGCTCGTCGGGCATCCGCCGGCTCGAGTACTTCCTGAAGGCCAGCGACCCGAAGGTCGTCTGGCTCGAGATGGACGTCTTCTGGGCGCACGTGGCGCAGTTCCGGTACAAGACCTACACCGCGCCGGACGGCTCGACGCAGACCAAGGTCTTCAACCCGCTCGGCGTCGTGCAGAAGCAGACCAAGCGGTTCCCGCTCTTCCACGCCAAGGACGGCGACTCGAACCCGGGTTCGGCCGACGGCTACGACATGGTGCCCTTCGGCGAGGGCGACATCGACTACCAGAACTTCTTCGCGAACATGGGCGCGCGGGGCTACCACAACCCCATGTACGAACAGGACAACGCACCCGGCGACGCCGCACATCCCGAGCAGTCACTGGAGTTCGCCGCGGAGAGCTACGCCGCGATGGCCCGCCTGCGCGGCTGACCGGGGTACCGGGACCGGTCGCGCCTCGACGAGGTGCGGCCGGTTTCCGACGTTTCGGGAGACCGTCCTCGCCCTCGGGCACACCACGCGGCCCTGGTCCGCGCTCGCACCCCGCATCTGCGGGCTCGGCCGGGAACCGCAACGGCCCAGGTGAGCCCTCGTCGCCGCGCCTTCCGGCGTGCGCGGGGCTAACGTTGTCTCGCGCGCCGTCCCTGCCACCCGGCGGCGGTCCCGGTGAGGAGTCATGATGGACCTCAAACACCGCTCACGGTCTCTTGTGGAGGGTCCGGCACGAGCCGGGGCGCGAGCACAGCTCAAGGGCATGGGCTACGACGCCGAGGCGCTGGCCAAGCCGTTCGTCGGCGTCGCGCACTGCTGGACCGAGACCATGCCGTGCAACTTCACCCACCGCACACTCGCCGAGTCCACAAAGGACGGCGTGCGGGCCGCGGGCGGCACTCCCATGGAGGTCAACACGATCGCGATCTCCGACGGGATCACCATGGGCACGCCGGGCATGCGGACCTCGCTGGTGTCCCGCGAGGTCATCGCGGACTCGATCGAACTCGTCGCGCGCGGGCACTGCTTCGACGCGCTCGTCGGGATCGCCGGCTGCGACAAGACGATCCCCGCCGCGGTCATGGCGATGGCCAGGCTCGACGTGCCGAGCGTGCTGCTCTACAGCGGCTCCATCCGGCCCGGGTGCTGGCGCGACCGCGACGTCACGGTGCAGGAGGTGTTCGAGGGGATCGGCGCGCACTCCGCCGGCCGGCTCAGCGACGACGAGCTGCGCGAGCTGGAGGAGGCCGCCTCGCCCGGCTTCGGCGCGTGCGGCGGGCAGTTCACCGCCAACACGATGGCCATGGTGTTCGAGGTGATGGGCATCAGCCCGCTCGGCTCGGCGATGGTGCCGGCGCAGGACGAGCACAAGGGCGACGTGGCACGGGCGGCCGGCCTGCTCGCGATGGACGTGCTGCGCGGCGACATCCGGCCGCACGACGTGATCACCCGGACGTCGATCCGCAACGCGATGGTCGCGGTGGCGGCCTCCGGCGGGTCCACGAACGCGGTGCTGCACCTGCTCGCGATCGCCGCCGAGGCGGGTGTCCACGTCACGATCGACGACATGGACGAGATCAGCGCCAAGACCCCGCTGATCTGCGACCTCAAGCCGGGCGGCCGGTTCGTCGCCACCGACCTGTACGCGGCGGGCGGCGTGCCGCTGCTCGTGCGGCGGCTGCTCGAGGGCGGGCTGCTCGACCCGGACGCGGTGACCGTCACGGGACAGACGCTCGGCGAGGCGACCCGGGAAGCGCCGGAGACGCCCGGCCAGGAGGTCGTCCTTCCGCTCGGCCGCCCGCTGAAGCCGACCGGCGGCCTCGCGATCCTGCGCGGCAACCTCGCGCCGGACGGGTCGGTGGTGAAGCTGTCCGGCCACGAACGGATGTGGCACCAGGGCCCGGCCCGGGTGTTCGAGGGCGAGGAGGCGGCGATGGCCGCGGTGCTCGAGGGCCGCGTGCTGGCCGGCGACGTCGTGGTGATCCGCGGCGAGGGACCCGCCGGCGGCCCTGGGATGCGCGAGATGCTCGCGGTCACCGGCGCGCTGCAGGGTGCCGGTCTCGGCGGCGAGGTCGCGCTGATCACCGACGGCCGGTTCAGCGGCGCCACCCGCGGGTTCATGGCCGGCCACGTCGCGCCGGAGGCGGCGCGCGGTGGCCCGATCGCGGCCGTGCGGGACGGCGACACGGTCACCATCGACGTGGCCGCGCGGCGCATCGACGTGGACCTGCCCGACGCGGAGATCGCGGCGCGGGCCGCGGCGTGGCAGGCACCGCCGAACCCGCACCGCACCGGAGTCCTCGCCAAGTACGAGGCGCAGGTGGGCAGCGCGAGTACCGGGGCGACCACGAACCCGGCGCTGCCCGCACGACGTTGACCCTGTTTCACCCCAACAAAGGAGGCTGTCCTTGTTCGCCATCATCGCCGCCGTGATCTTCGCCTTAGCCCTTATCCTCGATCTCGCCAAGGCCGCGCTCGGCACCATCACCACGACCACGCTGCTGCTCGCCGGGCTACTGTGCGTCGCCCTGCACATGGCCGGCATCGGCTCGAACGTGCGCGGCAGCAACTGGCGCCGCGGCCGCCGGCGCTGAGGCACGCGAAGGAGATACGTGGAGTTCAACGACGACGCCGAGCTCGACACCTCACAGGTCAGCGACCAGCGGGGGATGGGCGGGCGCATCGCCGCGGGCGGCGGCGGGCTGGGGATCATCGGGCTGGTCATCTACTTCCTGATCTCCCAGCTCGGCGGCGGCGACGCGCTGCCTTCGGGTGCCGGGTTCGGCGACGTCGGTCCCGACCAGCAGGTCGGGTCCGAGGCGATCTCGGACAAGTGCCGCACCGGCGCGGACGCCAACCGGGAGGCCGACTGCCGCGCGATCGCCTTCATCAACTCGGTCCAGGCCTACTGGGGCGGCCAGTTCGAGGCCGCCGGTCGCACCTACCAAGAGGTACAGACCAACTTCTTCTCCGGCGGCGTGCAGACCGGCTGCGGCGACGCCTCATCGGCGACGGGCCCGTTCTACTGCCCCGCCGACGCGGAGGTCTACATCGACCTGGGCTTCTTCCAGGAGCTGCGGCAACGGTTCGGAGCCACCGGCGGACCCTTCGTCGAGGGGTACGTGCTCGCCCACGAGTACGGCCACCACGTGCAGAACCTGCTGGGCACCTCCGAGCAGGTGGCACGGCGACGGGCCCGAAGTCGGGCTCGGTGCGCCTGGAGCTGCAGGCCGACTGCTACGCGGGCGCCTGGGCCAACCACGCGACGAGCACGCCGACCGCGTCGGGCAAGCCGCTGATCACCGGCGTGACGCAGCAGGACGTGAACGCCGCCCTGGACGCCGCCGCGCGCATCGGTGACGACTACATCCAGCGCGAGCTGGGCGGCGGCCGGGTGGACACGACGCAGTTCAGCCACGGCACGTCCGCGCAGCGGCAGCGGTGGTACACGGTCGGATACCGGTCGGGCGATCCCACGCGGTGTAACACCTTCGACACGGAGAATCTTGGCTAGGTTTGGGACCCGCACAACCGGGAACTCCGTGGTCGGAATAGAACGCCATGATTCCAAAGTCGCTTGTCGACTCTCTCCAAAGGAGTCCCCGTTGATTATTCTTGGCGCGGTGTTACTCATCATCGGCTTCATCGCGAAGATCAGCATCCTGTGGACGATCGGCCTGGTGCTGATCGTCGTGGGTGCGGTGCTGGCGATCCTGGGCGGCACGGGCCGCCGGGTCGGTGGCCGTGCGCACTGGTTCTGATCCGATGTGTGCGTGACTGACCTGTAGGTACAGGGGCCGGGCGCGCGGTCTGGTTGTCCGTAATGGACACACCGGACCGCGCGCCGCCTTGTGTCTCGGCGGCGGAATGGGCGCCTTGTGCGTTCTGTGCGTATTCACGGTCGGTGCTCCGCTGGGCAACCGTTCGGCGACAGTCCGGCAATGGTCGGTTTGGCCTATCGCCTGATCGAGCCGGGTTGTCTACCGTTCTCCAGGCACGCCCGGCACTCCTGCCGGGCCCGAAAGCCCAGGAGACCTGACCATGCGTCTGCGTCGTCTCAGTGTGTCGGCGGCGTGTGTCGCCGCCGTCCTGATCCCCTTGTCCGGGGCGGGCGCCCAAGCCGCGCCGGCGCCGGACGGCCTGCGGCTGGTCGCCACCCATGACTCGCTGCTGGCGACCCACTACTGGTACGCCCAGACCTACGCGGGGCACTCGGTCCTGGGTGGCTACTACGTCAAGCACGTCGACAAGGCCAACGGCCACGTCACCGTCAACGACGGCCGCAAGGCGGTGTCCGGGCTGTCCGGCTCGGCCGCGCCGTCCGTCGCGACCGGCACCGCCGAGGCGGCCGCCGACAAGCGCGCCGCGGGCCAGGCCTACGACAGCGAGGTGGCGGTGCTGCCGGGCGGTCAGGCCAAGCTGGTGTACGCCGTGCTGAGCCACTCCGCCGCCGGCACCACGCGCACCCTGGTCGACGCCGGGTCCGGCGCGGTGCTCAAGGTCGAGAACCTGGTCAAGCGGGACACCGGCACCGGCCGGGTGTTCTCGCCGAACCCGGTCGTGACGCTGCAGAACGAGTCGCTGACCGACCAGGACGACGCGAACGCGGCCGTCCCGAAGCGCGGTTACAAGACGGTGAAGCTGACCAAGCTGGACGGCAAGGGCGGCCTGCAGGGCAGCTACGCCACGATCATCGACCCGGCGAACACCCAGCCGCACTCGCGCAAGCTGCAGTTCAACTACCTCCGCGAGAACGATCACTTCGAGCAGGTGATGGCGTACTACAGCGTCACCCAGGCGCAGACCTACATCCACCAGCTCGGCTTCCGCGACGTCAACAACGAGGCGCAGGACCTGGTCACGACCGGGTTCACCGACGACAACTCCTTCTACGACCCGGAGGTCGACTCGATCACGTTCGGCACCGGCGGCGTGGACGACGCCGAGGACGCCGAGGTGATCTGGCACGAGTACGGCCACGCCATCCAGGACGCGCAGGTGCCGGGCTTCGGCAGCAGCGAGGAGGGCGGGGCCATCGGTGAGGGCTTCGGCGACTGGTGGGCGCTCGTGATGGCCGCCGGCGCGGGTCCGAACACCCGGGTCACCCCGCTCGCCTGCATCATGGACTGGGACGCGACGTCCTACACCGACGACGAGCCGCACTGCCTGCGGCGCACCGACACCGACCTGACCTACGCCGACCTCGACGGCGAGGTGCACGACGACGGGCAGATCTGGTCGCGCGCGCTGTTCGACGTCTACAAGGCGCTGGGCCGCACCAAGTCGGCGAAGCTCGTGCTCGAGGCGCAGTTCTCCTACGTGCCGGACACCTCGATGGCGGCGGCGGCGCAGGTCACGGTGAACACCGCGAAGGCGCTGTACGGCAAGAACACGGCGGCGAAGGTTCGTGCCGCGTTCCACGCCCGCGAGATAATCTGACCCACTGAACCGCGAAGGGCCGGGCCGGTCACTCCGGCCCGGCCCTTCGCCGTGCCGGGGAGTGTGGTCCCATGTCCTGGGCGTTCGGACGAATGAGGGGGCAGGTTTGCACGTCGAGGAGATCCTCAACGCGATCCCACCACTGACGGTCTACCTGATCGTCGGCGTCGTCATCGGGACCGAGAGCCTCGGTATCCCGCTGCCGGGTGAGATCGTGCTGGTCAGCGCCGCGTTGCTGGCCTCGCAGCACGACGCGCTGAGCCCGCTGTGGATCGGCGTCTGCGCGAGCACGGGCGCGATCATCGGTGACAGCATCGGCTACCTCATCGGCAAGAAGGGCGGCCCGCGGCTGTTCGCCTGGGCCGGCCGCAAGTTCCCGAAGCATTTCGGCCCGGCGCACATCGCGAAGGCGCGCGGCCTGTTCCAGCGCCGCGGCGTGTGGGCGGTGTTCTTCGGCCGGTTCATCGCGCTGCTGCGTATCCTCGCCGGCCCGCTCGCTGGCTCGCTGCACATGCCCTACGGCAAGTTCCTCGCCGCGAACGCGCTGGGCGGCATCGCCTGGGCGGGCGGCACCACGGCCGGGGTCTACTACCTGGGCCGGGTCGCCGAGCAGTGGCTATCCCGCTTCTCCTGGATCGGCCTGGGCGTCGCGGTGGCCGCCGGACTGGTGGTCACCATGGTGGTCCGCAAGCGCATGGGCGTCCAGGAACCGCACGAGGAGATCACCCCCGAGCCGGCGACCACGGCCGCCACCGACGGGCCGGACCGGCCGGTGTAACCGCGCCGGACCGCCGGGCGCCGGGCTGGCCGAAGGTGCTCAACCGCGTCACGTTGCCCCTGCTGCGCCGCGGGTTCGGCCCGCCGGGCCAGTACATCCTCGCCGTGCCCGGCCGCCGCACCGCGGTCCCGCGCGCCACGCCGGCCGCGCCGAGCTGCGCCGCGGCACCCGTCACGAGCCTATCGTGCTGACCGAGGTCCCGGCCGGCCGGTGAAGATCCGTGGTGGACGGTCGTTCCTCACCGTGTTCCGGGGCGCGACCGACGCGGAGTTCGCTGTCGCCGCCGCGCTGCATCCGGTCTTCGAGGTGCGGCCGGCATAGGGGCTCAGGCCGACACCGGGTCGGCGGGTCGCGGTGTCCTGAGTGGACCGGCAGATTTGCTCGGTCGCCGCCGAGGCGGTCGCGGCCGACCCGCGGGACGGCTGGCCGCAGAGCGTCGGCACGGTTGCTGATTCCCTTGCCGCCCAGGCATTCCGGCGATCGCACACGAGCGGACGAGTGCGGGCGGGCCGGCGTGGGCCGGGTACGTCGCGAGCATGGTCCGGCCGGGGTTGCCCGGCGATAATGTCCCGGCCCCTGCCAACACGCAGCGCGATCGCAACGGAGTCGACATGTCCCAGGTGACTACCGACCTTCCGAACAATGGACGAACCCAGTTCTTCAACTTCCAGTACGACGATTCGCTGAGCGCTGCTCGTGGCGTGGAGCTGGCGACCGATCTGATGAACTTCTGCGACGCCGATCTGTCGCTGCTCGCCGCCTGGTTCTCGGGGCGGCAGCTGGACATGTCGCCACCCATCAACTTCTCGATCGGCACGGTCGCGACCGACAGCGCGGGCAACCCGCTCCCGTCCCAGTTCATCGGTGCGCAGTGGATCGGCGCTGTTGCCTGGCCGTTGCAGGTCACCTTGTCGATCGGAGAGTTCCCGATCGCGTCCGGCACGCCCACCATGCTCGCCCGCTACCTTCTGGTTTCCGAAGTGAGCGAGATGTACATGCGGGCGTTCAACGCGCACGGCCCGAACCCGTGGTTCCGGTTCAGCGAAGGCAACAAGGGGGAGGGGCTGTCCCGATTCCTGGCGGCCCAGTTCCTGATGCGCTCCTCCCCCGGAGCCGCCGCGATTCCGTCGTTGATCTTTCCGGGTGGCGCGGGCGTATGGAACGTCACGAACCTCTGGCTCGACAGCGACCGGACCAACTGGCTCGAAGTGAACGACGAGGACATCCAGCCGGATCCGGTGACCGGCTGCGCCACGCTCTTCCTGTTCTATCTGCACGACCAACTCGGCTACAGCATCGAAGACATCATCAACGCCGGCGCGGGACATCTGTCCAACGTGTACGAGAACCTGACGCGGGACAGCTGGGTCAACGCCTGGCCGAACTTCAGCGGACTCGTCGACGCGCACCTTCCGCACGCCGCCGACAAGAACGGTGTCTTCACGCCCTCGTACAGTCCGCCACTCGACACCGTCTTTCCGGTGTCCGACCTGGCGAGGTTCTCCGCGACGGGTCAGGTCAGCTGGGTTCCCGCGCAGATTCCGCCGGTGCTCACCGTGACCGTGGACCATCCGGCGAAAATCCCGTTGCGCGTCCCCGTCACGAGCAGCCACCCCGCGATCGTTCCGGATTCCGTCGTGACGATCTCGTCCTCGACGCAGGCCGCCACCCGGACCCTGACAGTGCTTCCGCAGCCGTCCGGCTTCACCTCGGAGCTGGTCACGCTGACGGCCACCTATGCCGGCCGCGCGCTCACCACGGCCGTCCGGGTGGTCAACCCCGACGCCGTCGGCCTGCCGGCGCTCGTCATCGACACCGACCGCTCCCAGGACCGCTGCCGCCCGCTGTTCATCGAAGGCGGCTCGCAGGTGTTCCGGATCAACAACCTCTCGGTGTTCGCCAACCCGGCCGGGATGAAGTTCGGGTGGTCCGTGGCCGGCGCGACGCACGGCGCGACGGACGAGGAGACGCTGTCCCTCCCGGCCCTCCCGCCGGCCGGGACCAGCGTGACGGTCCAGGTCACGGTGGCCAACGCACAAGGGCTGCACGCCAAGGGCACGTTCACCTTCGAGACCGGCCCGTATGACCTCGACGCGGTCGACGACGAGCTGCGCTGCAGGCTGAACAGCCTGAAGAATCTCACCGTGAACCTCCCGCCGTGGGAGCCGCGCGAACGTGTCGAGGGTCGGCAGGCCCGGCTACGCGAGCTGCAGGAGCAGGTCCGCACCGTGTCGGTCACGGCCGCGGCGGTCACCAAGGTCATCCAGCGAGCGATCAAAGCGGGGTGATCGCGGGCGTCCGTGCGGCCGGTGCGGGGCTCAGGCCGACACCGGATCGGTGGTCGTGGTGTCCTGAGTGGACCGGCCGAGTTGTTCGGTCGGCACCCGGTAGGTCTCCCGGGCGGAGGCGACCGCGGCGACGTTCACCAGGCAGAGCACCGCCACCAGCACGGCGACCGGCACCCACCGCGTGCCGTCGCCGTCCAGGGCGGCGGCGATCGTGGGGGAGAAGCCGGCGATCGCGAAGCCGATCTGCGTGCCGACCGCCATCCCGGACAGGCGCACCCGCTCGGTGAACATCTCGCCGTAGAACGACGGCCAGATGCCGTTGGTGGCGCTGTAGACCAGGCCGAACATGACGATCCCGACGACGAAGACCAGCACGTAGTTGCCCGCCGAGATCGCGCCGAGGTAGGCGAACATCAACGCCGCGCTGCCCAGCGAGCCGGCGATGAACACGGGCTTGCGGCCGATCCGGTCCGCGACCGAGGCCAGCAACGGCAGCGCCGCGAGCGCGACCACGTTCGCCAGCACGCCGACCCACAGCATCGGGGTGCGTTCCAGGCCCACCGTGTTCACCGCGAAGCTCAGCGCGTACACCGTGAAGATCGTGCTCACCGAGGCGATCACCGACGCGCAGACCACCCGCAGCACGTCGCGCCAGTGGTCGCGGAACAGGTCGACCACCGGCAGCCGGGCCACGCCGCCGGCGGCCACCTGGCGCTCGAACACCGGCGTCTCCTCGAGCCGGCGGCGGATCACGTAGCCGGCCACGACGACGATCGCGCTGAGCCAGAACGGCAGCCGCCAGCCCCACGACAGCAGCTGGTCCTCGGGCATCGCGGCGACCGGCAGGAACGCGGCCGTGGCGATGATCTGGCCGGCCTGGGTGCCGCTGAGGGTGTAGCTCGTGTAGTACGCGCGCCGGTTGGGTGGCGCGTGCTCGAGCGTCATCGAGTTCGCCCCTGCCTGCTCGCCCGACGCCGACAGGCCCTGCAGCAGGCGCAGCACGACGAGCAGCACCGGCGCGAGCACGCCGACCTGGTCGTAGGTCGGCAGGCAGCCGACGAGGAACGTCGCGGCGCCCATCAGCAGCAGCGTGAAGACCAGGACCTTCTTGCGGCCGAAGCGGTCGCCGACGTGGCCGAGGATGAACGCGCCGATCGGGCGCGCGGCGTAGCCGACACCGAACGTCGCGACCGAGAGCAGGGTGCCGGTCGCGGGGTCGGAGTCGGGGAAGAAGACCTTGCTGAACACCAGCGCCGCGGCCGTGCCGTAGATGAAGAAGTCGTAGTACTCCAGCGCGCTGCCGATCCAGGCGGCGACCGCGGCCTGCCGGGGCTTGCCGTGCACGGTGGGCGGTTCGGTGGTCACGGTGGCTCCTCTGTTCATGCCTCGTCGCGAAACAGGAGGACGTTACGTACGAACTGGATAGTTAATACGAGCGACGACCATGCCTTGTCAAGGGCGGGGGAGCGGTCAGCGGACCGCCAGGTACTCCAGCACCAGGTCACCGAGCATCTGGCGGTGGCCGGCGCGCCGGGCGGGATCGAGCATGTCCTGCTTGAAGATCGCGCTCCACGTGTGCCGGTTCGCGATGCGGAAGACGCAGAACGCGCTGATCACCATGTGGATGTCGAGCGGGTCGACGCCGTCGCGGAACACGCCGTCCGCGCGCCCGCGGTCGAGGATGCGCGCCAGCACGTCCAGTGCCGGGTTCGCGAGCCCGGACAGCATCGTCGAGCGCGCGATGTACTCGGCGCGGTGGATGTTCTCGATGCTGACCAGGCGGATGAAGTCCGGGTGCGACTCATGGTGGTCGAAGGTCAGCTCGGCGAGCTGGCGCATGGCGTCGACCGGGGCGAGGTGCTCGACGTCGAGCTCCTGCTCGATGGCCCGGATCCCGGCGTAGGCCTGCTCGAGCACCTCGACGTAGAGCTGCTCCTTGTTGCCGAAGTAGTAGTAGATCATCCGCTTGGTACTGCTCATCTTCGCGGCGATCTCGTCCACCCGGGCGCCCGCGTACCCCTTGTCGGCGAACTCGCGCGTCGCGACCTCGATGATCTCGGCACGGGTGCGTTCGGCATCGCGGAGACGGTCGGGCTGTACCACCTGGTCAATGTAGCGTGCCGATAAGTAACTATCTGGTACGTTCATTGCCGTGGACAGCTATCTGGTCGGCCTGGTGGGCACGGGCATCGGCCCGTCGCTGAGCCCGGCGCTGCACGAGCGCGAGGCGGACCGGCTCGGTCTGCGCTACCTCTACCGCCGGCTGGATCTCGACGACCTCGGGCTGCCCGCGACCGCGATCGGCGACGTGCTCGCCGCTGCCCGCCTCGCCGGCTTCGACGGGCTCAACGTCACCCATCCCTGCAAGCAGCTCGTCCTCGACCACCTCGACGAGCTCGACCCGCAGGCGGCCGCGGTCGGCGCGGTCAACACCGTCGTGCTCGCGGACGGCCGCGCGACCGGGCACAACACCGACGCGTCCGGGTTCGCCCGCGCCGTGGCGGAGGGCCTGCCGGACGCCGCGCTCGGCGAGGTGGTCCTGCTCGGCGCGGGCGGGGCGGGTGCGGCCTGCGCGCACGCGCTGCTGTCCCTGGGCGCCGGGCTGCTGCGGATCTTCGACCGCGACGCGCCGCGCGCCACCGCGCTCGCCGACCGCCTCGGCCCGCGCGCGGTCGCGGTCGACTCGCCGGACACCGCCGGCGCCGACGGGCTGGTGCACGCGACACCGACCGGCATGCGCGCGCACCCCGGCCTGCCCCTGCCCGCCGACCTGCTCGACCCCGGGCTGTGGGTGGCCGACGTCGTGTACCGCCCGCTGAACACCGCGCTCGTGGCGGCCGCGCGGGAGCGTGGCTGCCGGGTGCTCCCCGGCGGTCGGATGGCGGTCCACCAGGCCGCCGACGCGTTCCGCCTGTTCACCGGCATCGAGCCGGACGCGGACCGGATGCTGCGCGACCTCGACACCCTGGTCCCCGAGGAGGCGCCGTGCCCGGCCCCGTGACCGCGCCGCGGCTCGGCATCGCGACCGTGTGCCTGTCGGGCACGCTGGACGACAAGCTCACCGCCGCGGCGGCCGCCGGCTTCGACGGCGTGGAGATCTTCGAGAACGATCTCGTCGTGTCGCCGTGGTCGCCGAAACAGGTGCGCGAGCGCTGCGCCGACCTGGGCCTGTCGGTCGACCTCTACCAGCCGTTCCGCGACTTCGAGGCCGTGCCGCCCGACGTGCTCGCGGCGAACCTGCGGCGCGCCGAGCACAAGTTCGACGTGATGGAACAGCTCGGGGCCGACACCATGCTGGTCTGCTCGTCGGTCTCGCCGGACGCCGTGGACGACGACGACCTCGCCGCCGAGCAGCTCCACACCCTCGCCGAGCGGGCGGCCGAGCGCGGGCTGCGCATCGCCTACGAGGCGCTGGCCTGGGGCCGGTTCGTCGACACGTTCGACCACTCCTGGCGCATCGTGCGGCGCGCCGGGCACCCCGCGCTCGGGCTCTGCCTGGACAGCTTCCACGTGCTGTCGCGGGGCAGCGACCCCGCCGCGATCCGCGTCATCCCCGGCGAGAAGCTGTTCTTCCTCCAGCTCGCCGACGCGCCCCGGCTGCGCATGGACGTCCTGCAGTGGAGCCGCCACCACCGCCTGTTCCCCGGCCAGGGCGCGTTCGACCTGACCGCGTTCCTCGGCCACGTGCTGTCCGCCGGCTACACCGGGCCGCTGTCGCTCGAGGTGTTCAACGACGTCTTCCGCCAGTCCGACCCGACCCGCACCGCCGTCGACGCCATGCGCTCGCTGCTCGTGCTGCGGGAACGGCTGGCGGCGAGCGGGCCGCCGGCCGTGCGCGAGCGTGTGCGGGTCATCGGCCTGCCGCCCGCGCCGCGCCTGACCGGTCACGTCTACACCGAGGTGGCCGCGGGTGCGCCGGAGGTGGCGGACACGCTGGCGGCCCTGGGTTTCCGTTCGCTCGGCCGGCATCGCGAGCGACCGGTCGAGCTGTGGGGTCAGGGTGACGCCCGGATCCTGTTGCACACCAGCGAGCAGGCCGGTGCGCGGATCGCCGCCGTCGGCGTGGCGAGCGCCGACCCCGCGGTGTCGGTGCGCCGTGCGGAGCGGCTGCTCGCCACGGCCCTGCCCGGCCACGCGGTCGCCGCGCCGGACGGGACGGCCGTCGACTTCGGCACCGGGCTCGCCGGGTTCGACCTCGCCGGCCCCGATCCCGGCGCGGGTTTCGTGACCGGCACCGACCACGTGTCCCTGACCGCGCCCTACGACGTCGTCGACGAGACGGCGCTGTTCTACCGTGGCGTGCTCGACCTCGAACCCGCGCCCGAGGTCGAGTTCGCCGCGCCGTTCGGGCTCGTCCGGAGCCTGTCCGCGAGCGACCCGGGCGGGCGGGTCCGCGTCGCGCACAACGTGGCGACGCTGCGCCGCGGCGAGTGGGCGCCGGGCGTCCCGGACCCGCAGCACGTCGCGTTCACCACCGCCGACGCGATCGCCGCCGCCCGGGCGATGCGGGCCGCGGGCGCGCCGCTGCTCGACATCCCCGGCAACTACTACGACGACCTCGACGCCCGGCTCGCCCCACCGCACGCGCTGCTGGCCGCGCTGCGGGAGAACTCGGTGCTCTACGACCGCGACGAGCATGGCGAGTTCCTGCACTTCTACACCCGCATCGTCGGCGGCCGGGTGTTCTTCGAGGTGGTGCAGCGGGTGGGCGTGTACACCGGCTACGGCGTGGTCAACTCGCCGGTGCGGATGGCCGCACACCGGCGGCTGCGCCTCGGGCGGGGGTGATCCCGGCGCCGCCGGGCGACGTGTGCTGTGCTGGGTGGTGTGGCGACGAACGAGGGCCCGCGCGCGGGAGTCCGTGAGGTGCGGTTCGGCACGGCCGAGCTGAGCCGGGACCCGCGCCGCCGTGGCGGGTGGCTGCTGCGCGTCGACGGCCTCGCCCAGTCCTATGTGGACGTCGACGACCCCACCCATCTGGAGTTCCCGTACCTGCGGCACATGGCCGTCGCGCTGCACTGCGTGGCCGGCGCGCCCGCCCCGCTGACCGCGGTCCACGTCGGCGGTGCGGGGTGCACGCTGCCCCGCTACCTCGCGGTGACGCGACCCGGCTCGGCGCAGGTGGTGGTCGACGCGGACGGCGAGCTGATGGACCTGGTGCACGCCGAGTTCGGTGCCGTGCCGGGCCTGTCGGTGCTGGTGGGGGACGGCCGGGCCTACCTCGAGTCGCGGCCGGCGCAGTCCGCGGACCTGGTCGTGGTGGACGCCTACGAGGGGGCGTCGTGCGTCGGCGGCGTGGTCACCGCCGAGGCCACCCGCCGGGTCGCGGAGCTGCTGCGCCCGGACGGCGTCGAGGTGGTCAACGTGATCGACGCACCCGGGGCCCGGTTCGCCCGCCGGGTAGTGGCGACCATGGCCGCGGTGCACGAGTCGGTGCTGGTGCTCACCCTGCCCGCCATGCTGACCGGCGCCGCGAACGCCAACGTCGTCGTGGTCGGCGCGCGCACGCTGCCCGCCACCGCGATCGCCCGGCTGGCCGGGCTCACCCTGCCCACCGCGGCCTGCCTGACCGGCGAGTCCCTCGCCGCGTTCCACGAGGCGGCCCGGCCGCTGACCGACGCCGAGCCCACCGACGGCCCGGCCTCGGTCCGCCCGGTCGCCTAGGACCCGTCCGCCAGCTCCGCGTACGTGGCGCGCAGGTCCCGCTTGAGGATCTTGCCGCTGGGGTTCTTCGGCAGCGCGTCGGCGAGCACGACGTACTTCGGCCGCTTGTAGCCGGCGAGCTCGCTCGCGGGCGTGGGCGTCGACCTCCTCCGCGGTCGAGGGTGACGCCGGGCTTGGCACGACGACCGCGGTGACCGCCTCGATCCAGTGCGGGTGGCTGATCCCGAACACGGCGACCTCGGCCACGCCGTCGAGCTGGTAGATCGCCTCCTCGACCTCGCGGCTGGCGACGTTCTCCCCGCCGGTCTTGATCATGTCCTTCTTGCGGTCGACGACGGTAGGTAGCCGTCCTCGTCGATCACGCCGAGGTCGCCGGAGTGGAACCAGCCGCCGCGGAACGCCTCGGCGGTCTTCTCCTCGTCGCGGTAGTAGCCGAGCGTGGCGTGCGGGCTGCGGTGCACGATCTCGCCGACCTCGCCGGGCGGCGAGCTCGGCCGTCCGTCGTCGTCGACCACGCGGGTCTCGACGTTGAGCGACGGCGCGGCCCGCCGAGCCGGCGTGCGGTCAGCTGCTCGTGCGGCCGCAGGATCGTGGCCAGCGGCGCCATCTCGGTCTGGCCGTAGAAGTTCCACAGCCGCACGTCGGGCAGCCGGCGCGCGCAGCTCGCGCAGCACCTCGACCGGCATCGGCGAGGCGCCGTAGTAGCCCTTGCGCAGGCTCGACAGGTCGCGGGTGTCGAAGTCCGGGTGGCGCAGCAGCGAGATCCACACCGTCGGCGGGCAGAACAGCTTGGTCACCCGCTCGCGCTCGATGGTCGCCAGCAGCGCGGCCGGGTCGGGGCCGGGCAGGATGACGCTGGTCGCGCCGAGGTAGACGTCGACGGAGAAGAAGCAGTCGAGCTGGGCGCAGTGGTACATCGGCAGCGCGTGCACCTCGACGTCGTCGGCGGCCATCCCGCCGTCGATCGCGCAGCTGACGTACTGGCTGATCAGCGACCGGCTGGACAGCAGCACGCCCTTGGGCCGCGACTCGGTGCCGGAGGTGTACATCAGCCGCAGCGGGTCGTCGTCGGCGACGGCGACCTCGCGGCGGCTCGCGTCGCCGCTGTCGACCAGGTGTCGACGTCCTCCCAGCCCGCCGGCGCGGCCGACGCGCCGATCCAGCCGCGGATCGCCGCCGGCGACCCCGGCCGCGGCGAGCGCCTTGCTCGGCCGTCGGGGCGAGCGCGTCCTCGGCGACCATGCCGGTGGCGCCGGAGTGGGTCGAGGATGAACGCGATCTCGCTCGGCGCCGAGCATGAAGTTGACCGGCACCAGCACGACGCCGAGCTCGCGCGGTGGCGAAGGCGAGCACGGCGTACTGCCAGCAGTTGTGGCTCAGCAGCGCCAGCCGGTCGCCCTTGGCGACGCCGCGGCGGGCGAGCGCACGCGCGCACCGGTTCACCGCGGCGTCGAACTCCGCGTAGGTCACCCGCCGGTCGCCGGCCACGACCGCGAGCTTGTCCGGGTACCGCAGCGCGGTGCGGCGCAGCAGGTCGCCGACCGTGTGCTGGCGGGCCCGCGCGATCGCCGCGTCCGTCCCGGGCGTGAACCGAGCATCCATCTGCCGACCTCCCTGGTGGTGCGCGAGCACCATCCTAGGTAGACGGTCGCCGGAAGTCCGTCTCACAAAGAAACCGGCGGCCCTGCTGCCAGGGCCGCCGGCGCACGAGCGGGGTTACTGCCCGCCGCACCACGGAATGCCGTTGTAGGTCAGGTACAGCTCGACGCCGTTCTCGTTCGAGCAGAACTGGATCGCGCTGGCGCCGACCCACAGGATCCCCGACGCCACGCCGGCCGGGATGGCGCCCGGCGAGGAGATGACCCCCGCGCCGGCCAGCACCGCGGCGATGGCCGCAGCGCCCGCGCCGGCGTTGATCGCGGCGATGAGCTTGTTCGTCCAGTACGAGTCCAGTGCCAGCTCGACGCCCCACCAGTGGAAGCTGAGCTTGTTCACCCCGCCCCGGGCGAGCGCCCCGCCGTCGGCGAGGCGGACGCCGAGATCGGCGTCCGACACCAGCTCGCCGCTCGCGATCATGGCGTTGACCCGCTGCATCGAGCCGTCGATCGCCGCGAACCGCGCCGCGCCCACCTCGGCGACCACCCGCGCGGAGGCGCGCACCGCGAACGTGCCGTCGGCCTGCCTGCGCACGTGCGGAGTGAGCAGCCGTACCGCCGTGGCCAGCTCGCCCGACGCTCCCGGTTGGACGGTCCGCGTGTGCGCGACACCCGCGTCCGCCGGGGCCGCCTGTGCCGGAACCACGGACGCGACCATCGCCGCGGTGACGGCCAGCGCCGCCGCGCCGGTGAGCAATCCCTTGATACCCATGATGTTTCTCCCCCTTCGATGACGATCTCCGGCCCCCGCGGCCGGATTTCCTCATCAGGGAAGAGCGCCCGTGGCGTGGTGCGGATACCGCCGCCGGGTGGGGTTCAGTCGATCAGGTGAGGGGGTTCTCCTCGACGAGGGACTCCGGGGCCGACAGCCGCCACGCTTCGTAGAGCAGTTCGGTGAGCTCGTCGGCGTCGATGCGTGGCAGGTGGACGACGACCCAGCCGAACCCGCCCGCCGTGAACTGCACCTCGAACACCTCCGGCCGCTCGGACACGAGCGCGAGCTGCTCGGACAGCGTCTGCTTCAGGCCGACCGTGCTGGTGCGCGGCCAGTGGTAGCCGAACCGCCTGCCGTGCACGCTGAAGGACGTGTAGTCCCGCGCGTCCGCGCGCTCGACGTCGGCGAGTTCGTCCACCATCGCCAGGAACCGGGCGCGGGTCACACTCACGACGCCCCCTCGCGGGCTCGGTCGCGCCGCTCGCGGTCGCCCTGTGTTGTCTGGTTCGCTCCGCAAGCTGCGCTCACGGCGCCCCGTCCTGCTCCAGGACCTGGCGGGCGAGCCGCTTGGGCGCGATCAGCGTGTAGGAGGTGCGGACCCACTCCTCGATCTCGCGCCAGCCCTCCTTCGTGGGCTTCCCGAGCTTGATCGACACCCAGCCGTGGCGGCCGAGGCCGTACCCGGTCGGCTCGGCGCGGGGATCGGTGGCGACCAGGGCGGCGGCCTCGTCCTTGGGCAGCTTCACGCTGATGCCGCTGGCGTCCGACCCGGCGAACACGAAGTTCTTGCCGTTGACGCGAAAGGTCGGCTCACCGTCCCACGCCTCGATGTCGACCCGCACCGCCTCGGGCAGGCGGCCGACGATCTGTTCCAGACGGTCCATGTTCGACACCGGCGCGAGCGTAGTGGTCAGGCCGGGGCCAGGTACACCGCCACGATCGCGGTGACCAGACCGGTCGCGGCGTCCTGCCACGTCGCCCGCGGGGTGGGCGTGCCGTCGGCGAGGGCGCGCTCGCGCTCGGCGAACACGTGCACGATCAGCTGGCGGGCCATGTCGTCGCGCTCGCCGCGCACGTCGGCCGGGAGCTCGGGGAGGCACCGGTTGAGCCCGGCGACGATCTCGCGCAGCGACGGCGCGCTGAACGACTCGTCCTGCATGATCGACCGCAGCGCCGGGTCGGTCATCACCTGCGCGCCGAACCGGGCGTACCAGGTCGGGCTGCCCAGCTCCGCCAGGTGCTCGGCGGCCGGTCGCACCAGGCAGGCCACCCAGTCGCGCACGCCGGCGGCCTCGCCGATGTCGGCCAGCATCCGTACCCGCAGCCGCTCGATCGGCCCGGTGTGCTTGCGCACGATCGCCCGCACCAGGTCGGCCTTCGTGCCGAAGTGGTAGCCGACCGCGGCGTTGTTGCCCTGCCCGGCGGCCTCGCTGACCTGCCGGTTGGACACGGCGACGACACCGTGCTCGGCGAACAGGCGCTCGGCCGCGGCCAGGATCGACTCCCGGGTCGCGTCGGCGCGGGTTCCACGGCCGGTGGTGCTGATCACGACTGGGAGTCAACCGCTGTCTGCTAGCTTCGGTCAAGCAGTTGCTTTAACCGGTGCAACGTCCGCACCACACCCCACCGTCGTGACGGAGGCCCCGCCGTGCCCGCTGTCCCCGCCCAGCTCCCGGGCTCGCCCGCGCCGAGGCGGACCGGCCTGTTCGTCGCGGTGCTGGCCTTCTCCGGGATCGTGGTCTCGCTGATGCAGACGCTGGTGATCCCGTTGATCCCGGAGTTCCCGGTGCTGCTGGGCGCCCCGGCGTCGGACACCACGTGGGCGATCACCGCCACGCTGCTCGCCGGCGCCGTCGCCACGCCCACGGTGGGCCGGCTCGGCGACATGTTCGGCAAGCGCCGCATGCTGCTGCTGAGCATGGCGTCGATGGTGGTCGGCTCGGTGATCGCCGCGCTGAGCGACAGCCTCGCGCCGATGGTCACCGGCCGGGCGCTGCAGGGGCTCGCGGCCGGCGTCATCCCGCTGGGCATCAGCATCATGCGCGACGAGCTGCCGGCCGAGCGGCTCGGTTCGGCGATCGCGCTGATGAGCGCATCGCTGGGGGTCGGCGGCGCGCTCGGCCTGCCGATGGCGGCGTTCCTGGCCGAGCACGCGGACTGGCACGTGCTGTTCTGGACCTCCGCGGTGGTCGGCGCGCTGGCCACCGTGCTCGTGCTGGCCATCGTGCCGGAGTCCGGCGTGACCTCCCCGGGACGCTTCGACGTCGTGGGTGCGGTGGGGTTGTCGGCGGGTCTGTTCTGCCTGCTGCTGGCCATTTCCAAGGGCGGCGACTGGGGTTGGGGGAGCGCCGGCACCACGGGGCTGTTCGCCGTCGCGGTCGCCGTGCTGCTCGTGTGGGGCTGGTGGGAGCTGCGGATCCGCGAGCCGCTGGTGGACCTGCGGACCACCGCGCGCCGCCAGGTGCTGCTGACCAACATCGCGTCCGCGGTGTTCGGGTTCGCGATGTTCGCGATGTCGCTCGTCCTCCCGCAGCTGCTCCAGCTGCCGCGCGAGACCGGGTACGGCCTGGGCCAGTCGATGCTCGCGATGGGGCTGGTCATGGCGCCCGCCGGGTTCGTGATGATGCTGACAGCGCCGTTCTCCGCGCGGATCTCGCGGACGCGGGGCCCGAAGGTGACGTTGATGGTCGGCGCGGTCGTGGTCGCGGCCGGGTACCTGCTGGGCATGGTGCTGATGGCGCAGCTGTGGCAGGTCGTGCTCGCCGGCGCGGTGATCGGGGCCGGCATCGGCCTGGCGTACGGGGCGATGCCGGGGCTGATCATGGCCGCCGTGCCGGTGTCGGAGACGGCCGCGGCCAACAGCCTCAACACGTTGGCGCGCTCCATCGGCACGTCGGTCTCCAGTGCCGTGGCGGGTGTCGTGCTGGCGCAGCTGACCGTCGCGTTCGGACCGGTCATGGTGCCGAGCCAGGACGGTTTGCGGCTGGTCATGGGGATCGGCGCCGGCGCCGCCCTGCTCGCGCTCGCCATCGCGGCCTTCCTGCCCGCCCGCGGTCCGGTCGCCGCGCGGTCCGAACCGGTGGCGGCGCCGGCGGCCGTGGGCCGGTAGGGCTAGGCGAGCCCGCGGCCCATGGCCAGGCGGGACTCGGCGTTCTGCAGTGCCACGACGGCGATCGCGTGCAGCAGCGCGACCTCGGCGTAGCCGGCGTCGCGCAGCGCCTGGAGGTCGGCGGGGGTCATCCGCCAGGGTTGCCGGCTGAGCTTGCGGGCGAACGCGTCGAGCAGGGTCTCGGTGGCGGTGCGGGGCGGGGCGTCGGCGAGCTCGTCGGCGCGGGTGCGGTCGCAGCACTCCTGCGCGGCGGCCCGGGCGAGGACCCGGCGCTCGTGGCGGGTGAGCGGCTCGGCGGAGTCGAAGACGTAGGCGTGCCAACGACTCCACGCCTCGCTCAGGTCCGGCAGGCTCGGCAGCGTGCGGAGCTCCGCGCCGAGCACGGGCCACGACTCGCGGTCCGGGCGCGGCGCCGGCTCGCGGTCGCGTTCGGGGGTGAACGCCGGCAGCGGGGTGGCGTAGTCGAACTCGATGCCGGAGGCGTCCGCGACCCGGGTGAGGTAGTTGAACATCGCGACGACGCCGGTGGCGGACTCGACCTGCGCGGGCCCGAGGCCGTGCGCGGCGAGCTCGGCGCCGGTCTCGCGGGTGACCGACCACGGCCGCGCCGTGAGCCGGGCGGCGTAGCGGGCCAGCGCGGCGCCGCGTCCGGGCAGCAGGTCCTCGCCCTTCAGGATCGTCTCCGGCACCGTGGGGTCACCGCTCGCGACACGCAGAAACTCCGCGTGGGCGGACGTTCAATAGAAGCACTGGTTGGTGCGCGAGGTGACGCTGCTGAGCAGCTCCCGCTCGGCCCAGTCGAGCGCGGTGCGGTGCAGCGCGCCCGAGATCGCGAACGCGCGCCGCATCAGCTCCGGGTCGAGGCTGTGCGCGCGGATGATGCCCGGCGCGTCGTCGTGCGGTGGCACGTAGACCTCCGGTACGGGCCGGGCGGCCATCGCCGCGTAGGTCTCCGCGAGATCCCCCGCCGCTTCCCGCCGTGAGATCGTCCCCAGCCACGCCATGCCGTCGACCGTAGGGCATCGGACCGGCGCCGGGTCAGCGGCGAACGGCGGCTTGTCCGGAGTCCATCCGCGCGTCAGTACGCGGCGTTCGGCAGGCCGTCTCGCTGGAGCCGGCGCCAGCCGCCCGCGCGGTTGTTCGCGATGATCTGGCGGAACATCGCGGTGAGCGCCGGCGCGTTGACCGTCTCGCCCTCGCGGAAGGAGACGGTCCGCGCCGTCTTGTTGTCGTGGCCCGCGGTGATGATGCCGTCGGGGTCGGGCACCATCGCGCCGTCGTAGACGAACACGTTCACGTGGGTCTTCGCCGCCAGCAGCGCGCACACGTTGCCCTGCAGCACGAAGTAGGGCTGGACGGTCCGCTTGATCGTCTCGGCCACCTCGGGGTCCGCCGCGTGCACCAGGTCCCGGACCCGCTGGCAGATCTCCTGCTGCCAGTCCGGCAGCCGGTCGATGTAGTCGTCCACGCGCGGGTCGACCTGGTAGCTCATGGCGGCCATTCTGCGGGCCGGCGGGTCAGATCGCCAGCTCCGGCTTGAGGTCGGTCACCGTCCACTCGCGCCTGCGGTGGACGACGAACGTGGTGAGCGCCAGAGCGGCGACGCCGAAGCCGGCGAGGACCCCGGCGTCGCGCACCAGGTGCGCGGTGTTGCCGCCGGTGATCGTCACGCGCAGCCCGTCGACGAGGTAGCTCATCGGCAGGATCGGGTGCAGCACGCGGAACACGTCGGGCAGCGTCTCGGCGGGAAAGGTGCCCGCGCAGGTGGTCAGCTGCAGGAGCAGCAGGACGAGCACGACCGCGCTCGCGACGCCGCCGAGCCAGGTGCGGAACAGGTGCGCGATCGCGGTGAACGCGGCCGCGGCGAGCACGACGAGACCGAGCATCGCCCACGGGTGCACCGGGTCGAGGCCGAGTCCGAGGTCGACGACCAGGTACAGCAGCACACCGCCGGCCACGCAGCACGCGGCGGCCGGCAGCCACCCGGCGAGTGCGACCGTGACGTCCCGCGCGCGGCTCGCGAGGGCGCGGGCGGAGATCGGGCGCAGCACCAGGAACGCGGTGATGCCGAACACGACGAGCGCGATGGCGAAGAAGAACGGGGTGAGGCCGCGGCCGTAGGCGACGGCCGGGTGCAGGTTGTCCGTGCGCACGTCGACCGGCGAGGCGAGGGTGGCCGCGTTGCTCTTCTTCTGGTCGTCGGACAGGACCGGCAACTGTCCCTCGGCGTCGGCGAGGCCGTCGGCGAGCCGGCCGGCGCCGGTGTGCAGCTTCGTGATGCCGGCAGTCAGGTCCTTCGCGCCGCCGGCCGCGGTGCCGAGCCCGGTGTCGAGATCGGCGGCGCCGTCGGCCACCTTGGTGGCGCCCGTGTCGAGGGCGCGCACCTTGTCCGCCGCGCCGCGCACGTCCGACTGGAGTCCCGGCGAGTCCTCGTCCAGCTGTCGGGCGAGCGTCGCGACGGTGCCGGTCGTGGTCTTCACCTCACCGGCGGTCGTGTCGACCTGGTCGGCGAGCGTCGCGGCCTGACCGGTGCGCCGGACGAGGTCCTGGTACGCGGGATCGTCGGCCAGCTCGGGATGTTCGCGCCCGAGCCGGGTCAGCGTGCCCTGCACGGAGTCGGCGTCGCCGGACACGGTGTCGGCGACCTGTTTCGCGCCGCCGGCCAGGGTGTCGGCCCGGGTGGCCGCGTCGGCGGCGCCGTCGGTGAGGTCCGGGATGGCGGCGGCGAGGCGGTCGGCGGCGGGCACCACCACGTCGGCGATCGCGGAGACGCCGTCGGCCACCTGCCGCGATCCCGCCTTCAGCGAGCCGGCGCCGGTCTCGAGCCGGCCGAGGCCGTCGGTGAGATCCTGGGCGCCCTGCTGCGCGGTGCCCGCGCCCTTCTCCAGCTCTCCGGCGCCCGTCGCGGCGTCGTCGATGCCGCTGCGGAGGCGTTCGAGGTTGTCGAAGACGGACTGGAAGTAGGCGCTGACCGCGGCGGCGCTGATCTTGTTCTCGAGCTCGGACTGCACGGTCTGGGCCATCTTGCCGACGACGTAGCCGTTCGCGTCGTCCAGGGTGATCAGCATCGACGCGCGCCGCGGGGTGTTCTCGGCGCCGCTCGCGAGCTTGGCGGAGAAGTCGCGTGGCACGGAGATCGTGAAGTAGTAGTCGCCGTCGTGCACGCCGCGGCTCGCCTCGTCCGCGTCGACGAAGCGCCAGTCGAAGATCCGGTCCTTCTCCAGCTCGTCGGTGAACAGCTCGCCCGCGGCGACCCGCCGGCCCTGGACGGTGACCGGCTGGTCGGCGTTCACCACCGCGACGGGGATCCGGTCCAGGCGGCCGTAGGGATCCCAGTTGGACCAGAGGTAGAGGCCGCCGTAGAGCAGCGGCACGAGCACGACGAAGACGACGGCGAGCCGCTGCAGCGGGGTGCGGAACCGCTTGATCTCCAGCCAGGCCAGCCTAATCGGCCGCATCGGCGCTCTCCTCCTCGGTGCCGGGCATGCGGAACACCGCGACGCCCTCCGGTTCGTCCACTGTGGACGCGATGGTGGTGATGCCGGCGTCGGCGACGGCGGTCAGCGCGGACCAGATCCGGCGGCGCTGCGCGGGGGTGGTGTGCAGGTCGACGTCGTCGAGGACCAGCGCGGCGGGCCTGGTCGCCGCGGCGAGGGCGAGCGCGAGCAGCGCGGCGTCGTCCGGGGCGAGGTCGCCGGTGACCGTCGTGCCGTCGACCCGCAGCCCGACGAGGTCCGCGGCCCAGGCGTGGTCCGCACCCCCGTCGACCCGCAGCCCGACGAGGTCCGCGGCCCAGGCGTGGTCCGCACCCGGGGACAGCAGGTCCGCCTCGTGCCGGTGGTCGGCGACGCGCAGGTCCGGGTCGAGCTCCACGGCGCCGGTGACGCGGGCGACCGCGACCCGCCGGCGGATCTCCGCGCGCCGGGTGGTGCCCGCGACGGTGAGCGTGCCGGCGGACGGTTTCGCCCGGCCGGCCAGGGCGAGCAGCAGCATGCTGCGCCCACTGCCGGGCGGCCCGGCGACGGCCAGCGCGGCCGGGTCGGGTGCCGCCAGGTCGACGTCGTGGAACACCCAGCCGCGGCGGGTGCGCAGGCCCAGTCCTTCGGCGATCACCGGTTCCTCCACAAAATATACATTGATGTATCCGATACAGAACTGTACTCTCGGGGCCGTGACGGAGCCAGTCGAACCGCTGTCCCGCAAGCGCCGCCAGACGCGCGGCCGGTTGCTCGACGCGGCCCTGGACGCGTTCGCCGAGCGGGGTCTGCACGGGGCGTCGGTCGAGGACGTGTGCGAGCGGGCCGGGTTCAGCCGCGGCGCGTTCTACAGCAACTTCGGCTCCAAGGAAGAGCTGTTCGTGGCCCTGTACGACCGGCAGACCACGCAGATCCTGGCCACGCTGACCGCGCTCGACCAGACCGGCGCGACGACCCTCGACGAGCTGATGGCCGACCTGGTCGCCGCGGTGCCGCGGGACCGCCGGTGGTTCCTGGTGAACACCGAGTTCGCCCTGCACGCCGTCCGCGACCCGGCCGCCGGGCAGGTCCTCGCGCGCGCCAGGGCCCGCGTGCGTGCCGCGTTCGCCGACCGGCTCGCCGACCTCCTCGACCGCTTCGACCGCCGCCCCACCGTGCCGGTCGACGACCTGATCCGCTGGCTGTTCGCGCTCCACGAGGGCGGCCTGGCGCAGGCCTACGTCGAGCCGGACCGCCTGGCGCCCAACGCACTCACCAGGCAGGCGGCGCCGCTGCTCGTCCGCGCCGCGACGGAACCGCGCTAGGTCGGCCGCACCGGTTGCGCGCGGCCGCGCGGCGTGCTGGTGTGGTGATCGTATTTCCCACCGAGAGGCCGGGGGCCGCAGTGGACGTGCCGCAGGTCGTCTGGTGGCTCACGATCGCGGGGATCGTGGGCCTGCTGCTGTTCGACTACGTCGTGCACGTGCGCAAGGCACACGTGCCGACGCTGCGCGAGGCGGCGTTCTGGTCGGTCGTCTACGTGGGGATCGCGATCGCGTTCGGCTTCGGGGTGCTGCTCCTCGGCGGCACCGCGATGGGGACTGAGTACTTCGCGGGCTACGTGACCGAGAAGGCGCTGTCGGTGGACAACCTGTTCGTCTTCCTCGTGATCATGTCGAGCTTCAAGGTGCCGCGTGCCGACCAGCAGAAGGTCCTGCTGTTCGGCATCACCTTCTCCCTCATCGCCCGCGCCGCGTTCATCGCGCTGGGCGCCGCCCTGATCGACCTGTTCGCCTGGGTCTTCTACATCTTCGGCCTCATCCTGCTCGTCACCGCCGGCAACCTGGTGAAGCCGGTGCGGGAGGGCGACCACACCGCGGACAACATCATGATCCGGGCCGCGCGCAAGCTCGTCCGCACCACGGACAGCTACGACGGCGACCGGCTGTTCACCGTCGAGGGCGGCAAGCGGGTCATGACGCCGATGCTGCTGGTGATGGTCGCGATCGGCGGCACGGACCTGCTGTTCGCGCTGGACTCGATCCCCGCGATCTTCGGGCTCACCCAGAACGTCTTCCTGGTGTTCACCGCCACCGCGTTCTCCCTGCTGGGCCTGCGCCAGCTGTACTTCCTGATCGACGGGCTGCTGAACCGGCTCGTCTACCTGTCCTTCGGGCTGGCGCTCATCCTCGCCTTCATCGGGGTGAAACTCGTCCTGCACGCGCTGCACGAGAACAACGTGCCGTTCGTCAACCACGGGCGGCCGGTCGACGTGGTGGAGATCAGCACCGGGCTGTCCCTGACCGTGATCTTCGCCGTCCTGCTCGTCACGATCGTGGCGTCGGTGACCAGCGCGTGGGGCCGCGCGCAGAACGTGATCGCCGCCGCCCGCCGCCATGCGGTGGAGTACCTGGACATCGAGGCGGACCCGGCCTGGCGCGAGCAGGTCTTCGCCCGGCTGTGTGCCGAGGAGTCGACCCTCAAGCAGCTACCCGAGAAGTACCGGGCGCGCATCCGCGAGCAGGAGAAGCTGATGGACCTGCTCCACCGCGCGCACGCCGAGCACGCCCGCGAGCACGCGGGCGTCGCGGGCCACGTGAACGGCCGCGACCCCGCGGCGCGGGACGGGACGGCGTGACCGCCACCCCCGTCGAGCTGCCCCGGCCGGTGGGGTTCGTGCTCGGCGGTGGCGGCAGCCTGGGTGCCGCGCAGGTCGGGATGCTCACCGCGCTGGCCGAGCACGACGTGGTCGCGGACCTGGTCGTCGGTACCTCGGTCGGGGCGCTCAACGGCGCGGTCGTGGCGCTCGACCCGCGCGGCGCGGCCGGCCGGCTGCGCGAGGTCTGGCAGTCGATGACGCGGCGCCAGGTGTTCCCGGGCGGGCCGCTGGCTCAGGCGCGGACGTTACGGGCGGGCCGCACGCACCTGTTCCCCAACTCCGGCCTGGCGGCGGTGATCCGCGCCGCGCTGCCGGGCGACGCCACGTTCGCCGACCTCGCGGTGCCCTTCGGCGCGGTCACCATGGACGTGGCCACCGCCGGCCCGCACGTGCTCACCGACGGCCCGCTGCTGCCCGCACTCCTTGCCAGCGCGGCGATCCCGGGCATCTTCCCCGCGGTGACCGTCAACGGCCACCAGCTCTACGACGGCGGTGTCGTCGCCAACGTGCCGCTCATCCAGGCCCTGGCGATGGGGGCGCGGTCCCTGGTCGTGCTGGACGCGACGTTCCCCGGCCGGCTGCCGGCGGCGCCGGCCACGCTCGCCGAGGCGTTGCTGTACACGGCGATCGTGACCATGCGGGTGCAGACCCGGCTCGAGACGCCGCTCGCCGCTGCCCGGGTACCCGTGGTCTACCTGCCCGGACCGGCGATCCTGCGCCTGTCCCCGTTGGACTTCGGCCATACGGAGGCGCTCATCGACGAGGCCCACGCCGTGTCGCGGTCCTTTTTGGACGGTCTGGCGGTCACCGGCCCGGGTTTGTACGAGGCACCCGCGGTGGTGTGACCGCACACAGCGTAACCACGCGAACCGGCACCGGAGTTGTTAGCTTCGAGCCATGACGTCGGTCTGGGGCATCTCGTTCGACGCCACGCCCATCTCCGGGCGTCGTGGTGGAGTTCGTGAAGACGGCCAGGCTGTTCGCGGACCGCGGGCACGAGGTGTTCCTGGACCTCGGCTACGACATCAAGGCCGACAAGCACGCGTTCTTCCGGCCCTACCGCGAGGAGCGCGACCTCCTGCCGCGGTGGCTGCGGCTGGCCCGGGTCGACGGCGTGGACGGAGCTCGACGGGTACGACCGCGACTTCGTCGCCGAGGTGCTGCGCGAGGTCGTCGGGCGCGGCGCGGGCGGGCACCTGCTACCCCGGGTCGAGCGCGGATCGCGACGCGGCTCGGCGAGCTGATCGTCGCGGCGTGGGAGCGGCACGACGTCGGGTTCGTCCTGGTCGAGAACGGGACCCTGCCCGAGAACATCGTCTACACGAAGGCGTTGTACCGGGCGATCGAGGAGTACGGCGCACGCCGCGGCCTCGGTCGCTTCGTGCTGTGGCGCGACCACGACCTGATGTGGCAGAGCGAGCCGAGCGCCGGCAAGTACGGCGAGTTCCCGTACCCAGCGACGCCGCCGCCGGTCACCTCGCCGCACATCCACTACGCTGGCGCTGCACGAACAGGCCCGCCGCGGACACGCTGGCGTGGGCGCCGCACCTCACCGCGATCGACGTCCTGCCGAACACGTTCGTCCACCGCGCGCGGCCGTCGGCGCCCGCAACGCGGATTTCCGCCGCGCAGCACGGCATTCCCGCCGACGCGCCGCTGATCGCCCGCTGCACGCGGATCATCCGGCAGAAGCGGATCGACCGGGAGCTGCACCTGCTGGCCGGGATCCCCGAGGCGTACCTGTTCGTCGCGGGGGACCCGGACGAGTCGCCGGCCGAGTTCCGGCGGCTGACCGCGCTGGCCGCGCGGCTCGGGGTCAGCCGACCGCGTGGTGTTCGGCGGCCGGCTCGCCCCGCACGACGACGGCCCGGCGCCACGGCGTGCGCGACCTGCTCGCGCACGCGACGGTCGTGTCGTTCCTGACCTCGTACGACTACGAGAGCTACGGCAACCCGATCGGCGAGGCCATCGCGGCCGGCGTGCCGTACCTGACCACCCGCTACCAGCTCTACGACACCGTCTACGGCGGCAAGGGTTTCCGGCGCCGCGGTGTTCGACCCGGCCGGCGGCGACCTGCCCGGCCCGGCCTTCGTCCGGCGAGGTGCGGGACCTGCTCCACGACGAGGAGAGGCGCGCGGACATGGCGGAGCACAACTACCGGCTGGGCGAGCGGCACTTCGGCCAGGACAGCGCCGAGGACGTGCTGGACCGGCTGTTGCTCACGCCGATGGACGAGCGGGTGCGGTGTCAGCGTCGTGCTGCCCGTCTACGACGAGGCCGCGAACCTGCCCGCGGTGCTCGGACTCGCTGTACCACCAGCGCGGCATCGACCGGGCGCGCTACGAGATCGTGGTGGTGGACAACAACTCCACGGACGACTCGGCCGGCATCGTCCGCCGGTTCGCCGCCGAGCACCCGGACCTGGCGGTGCACGTGGTGCCCGAGCCGCGAGCAGGGCGTCTCGTGTGCCCGCCGCACCGGCATGCGGTTCGCGAGCGTGCGCAGCCGCGGCCGGGCCAACGCCGACGAGCGGTTCTACCTGGTCTCCGCGGACGCCGACTGCCGGGTCGACCCGGACTGGCTGGCGGAGCTGTTCGCGGCGATGGAGTCCGGCAAGGCCGCCATCGGCGTCTGCGACTACTACTACTCGCCGGAGCACTTCGCCGGCCGGCCGCGGCTGTGGGACGCGATCTCCCGGACGCTGCGCTGCCGGGCGGTCACCTGGGCGCTGTTCGGCGGGTTCCCGGACGGCAAGGGCTTCGCCGTGGACCGGGACGTGCACGACCGCGTCGGCGGCATCGAGATCTTCTACCAGCTCCACGACGGCCGGTTCGTCAGCCACCTGTCCGACGACTGGGACTTCGGCATCCGGGTGCGCGGGTCCGGCGAGGACATCGCCTTCGTGCCGCGGTCGCGGGTGGAGATCAACCCGCGGCGGGTCGACCACACCATCGACGAGGTGATCACCGGCCGCGCCTACGGCTCCGACGGGATCATCGTCATGCGCGACATCCGGCCGCCCGGCGCGCGGCACCGCCGACCGACCTCACCGAGGCGGAGGCGCTGCAGGCGTGGGAGTTCTCCATCAAGGACTTCACGCCCAAGAACGTGATCCTGCCGGTCCTGCTGACCCCGTCGCTGCTGGACGACGACGCGGTGGTCGAGTTCTTCGGCCCGTCCTGGCCGAGCGGCTCGGCCAGGCGGATCGCGGAGATCACCGACGAGATGCGGATGACGCGACTTCACCCCGATCCACTCGTACAAGACCCCGTCCTACCGGCTGTACCTCGAGTTCGCCGACGAGATCTTCGCCCGGCTGCGCGCGACCGTCGGCGAGGACATCGGGTACCCGCCGCCGCTGCCGCCGTGCCTGGCCGACGTGCCGCGCGGACCGCTTCGCCGAGTTCGTCCGGTACTACTGCGAGGACCGCGAGTCCGGCGAGGCGCACAACTACTTCGGCAACGGAGGCGTGTTCTGATGGGCATCGACCTACGACGAGGCGCTCGCGTCGCTGCGCGCTCGCCGACCCGGCGCGCCCGGCCGCCGCGGCCGTGACCGATGCCCTTGCCGGCGCCGGAGAACCGGCACCTGCTGGAGTACGTCGTCGAGGACCCGTTCGGCGCGCACGTCTTCCCCGGCAACCTGCGCCGGCTACTCCGCCGTGGACTTCCTGGCCGACCTCGACGAGCAGCTCGCCGACACCGCGCCCGATCCACCTCTGGTCCTACATCCCCACCTGCGCCTACCGGTGCCGGTTCTGCCAGTACCCGGTCGTGCTGGCCAAGGGGGACGCACGCCGAGGACAAGGCGCGACCAGTGGGTGGACTGGAACATCCGGGAGGCGGAGCTGTGGCTGCGCCGCGGTGCCGCACCTGCGCGGCGCGCCGGTCGGCGAGTTCAACGTCTTCGGCGGCACGCCGTCGCTGCTGCCGCCGGACGCGATCCGCCGGCTGCTCGACTTCTACCGGGAGAACTTCGGGTTCGGCCCGGACACCGCGATCCGGTTCGAGGGCGACCCGAGCACGTTCACCCCGGAGAAGCTGGAGCTGCTCGCCTCGCTCGGCGTGCACCAAGCTGTCCAGCGGCGTGCAGTCCTTCGACGACAAGGTGCTGCACGAGTGCGGGCGCGAGCACTCGGCGCGGATGTGCGTCGACTTCGTCCGCAACGCGCAGCGGACCGGGTTCGAGTGGATCAGCATCGACCTGATGTACGGCCTGCTCGACCAGACGCTCGACAGCGTCCGCCGCGACCTCGACACCGTGCTCGACCTCGAGGCTCACCGCCGTGGTGTGCACCAAGCTGCACCTGAAGTCCTATTCGGACACCCGGACCGGGGTGGCCGGCGTGCAGCCGGCCGCGTGGCAGATCCCGTCCTACCGCGACAAGCTCGCCCGACTCCGGGCACCGCTGGCCGCCGCTGGGCGAGCAGTACCAGATGCGCGAGGTGCTCACCGACGGCCTGCGCGCCGCCGGGTACACCGAGCACCCGACGATGTACTTCGCCCGCGCCGGCCAGGGCCCGGAGGAGTGGAAGTCGATCATGGTCGACCAGCGACCGGCAGGAGGCGGAGGTCGCGATCGGCCTGGGCGGCAGCTCGAGCTGCCGCCGCTCGGAGGCGATCACCGACGTGAACTGGCAGCGCTACGCCGAGGCGGTCGATGCCGGCCGCATCCCGCTCGGCTCCGCCACCCGCTTCTCCACCGCCGCGCAGGAGTCCCGGGCGGTCAAGATGGCGCTGTCCACCCTGCGGCCGCTGCGCGACGAGGTGCACCGCGCCCGCTTCGGCGCGCTCGCTGCTCGCCGAGCCGTGGCGCGTCGCGGTTCGCGCTCGCTGGCCGAACGCGGCCTGGCGCGCGTCGACGACGCCGGCGTCCACCTCACCCCGGACGGCGAGGTCCTGGTCGAGGCGATCATCAACACCGAGCTGGACTAACCTCGCTCCGGTGAGACGACTGACCGCCGCCCTGGTCCTCGTGGTCGTGGCTGTGCTGGGGGCACCGCCGAGCGCGTCGGCGGACACCACGCTGACCGGCAGCGACCCCGCCGACGGCGCCGAGGTGGCCGCCGCGCCGGAACGGATCTCGCTGACCTTCAGCGCCCCCGTCGAGCCCGACCTGGTGGTCATCTTCGTGACCGGCGCCGACGGCGTCACCTGGCCGGTCGGGGAGATCACCGCGAACGGGAACACGCTGACCATGCCGGTGACCGCGGCCGGGCCGGCCGGGCGGTGCACCGTCCGCTACTCGATCGCGTCCGAGGACGACCCGGTCAGCGGGCAGCTGAGCTTCACCATGACCACCGCCGCGCCGAGCCGCGCGCCCACCTCGGCCGCGGCCGAGCCGGACCCGGTGGCCGACGCGGAGCGCGCGAAGGACGAGGGCGTGCCGCTGTGGGTGTGGCTCGCGGTGGGCGCGGCCGTCGCCGGCGTCGCGGTCGGCGTCCTGTTCGGCCGGACCCGGGGTAGCGGCCGGTCGCGCTGACCTCGCCGGTCCGTCACGTGCCGGCCTTCTTCTGGACACGTGCTGTCCGCCCGCGGCGCATAGCGTCCGGCGCGGCACATCCCAGCTGAAAGGCCGGCACATGAACAGACGTAGCGCCCTGACCGCGCTCTCCCTCGGGGCGATCGCGGTCGCCGTCGTCGCGAGCGCCACCGCCGCGGACGGCTCGCCGGGCCGGGGCGGCACGGAGCGAGACATCCTGGCGGCGTTGCACGACCACCACCCGGCCAACGTCATCCTGCTGATCGGTGACGGCATGGGGACGCAGGAGATCACCGCCGCCCGGTACTACCAGGGCGTGCACAACCGGCTCAACGTCGACCGGATGCCGCTCACCGGGTTCGACACCACCTGGTCGGTCAAGCCCGCGGCGAAGGCGCCGTATCTGCCCGACTACGACCCCGACTCCGCGTCCACCGGCACAATGTGGGCCACCGGCGTGAAGACCCTCGACGAGCGCATCTCGCAGGGCCCGAGCAGCGCGATCGACGTGCCCGGCCGCAACGCCGAGACGGTCATGGAGCGCGCGAAGAAGCGCGGCATGAAGGTCGGCAACGTCTCCACCGCCGAGCTCACCGACGCCACCCCGGCCGTGCAGTCCTCGCACATGTCGCTGCGCGGCTGCCAGGGCCCGGCCGACATGGGCCCGTGCGCGACGGAGACCAAGGCGGCGGGCGGGCTCGGCTCGATCGCCGAGCAGGAGGTCGACCACCACCTGGACGTGCTGCTCGGCGGCGGCCGCGGCCGCTTCGAGCAGACCATCACCAGCGGCCGGGACGCGGGCACCTCCGTCGTGGCGTCCGCGCAGCGGCAGGGCTACCAGTACGTCACCGACGCCGCCGGGCTGCGCAAGGCCGACGGCCGCAAGCCGCTGCTCGGCCTGTTCCATCCCGGCAACATGTCGCTCGAGTGGAGCGGCCCCGCCGCCGCGACCGGCAAGGGCAACGCGCCCGGCCACGTGTGCGGAGCACCAGCGGCCGGCGACCGAGCCCAGCCTGTCGGACATGACGTCGAAGGCGATCAGCCTGCTGGAGAACCGGCACGGCTTCTTCCTGCAGGTCGAGGGCGCCTCGATCGACAAGCAGGACCACGCCACCAACGCCTGCGGCCAGCTGGGCGAGACCGTCGCGTTCGACCGGGCGATCGGGGTGGCGCTGGACTACCAGCGGTCACACCCGGACACGATGGTGATCGTCACCGCGGACCACGGGCACACCAGCCAGATCGTGTCCGAGGACGCGAGCGGGACCGGCCTGCCGACCGGCTACTCGACCAACGTGGTGACCAAGGACGGCCAGACCCTGACGCTGACCTACGGCACCGCCGGCTACGGCGGCCCGGGCGCGGCGCCGGTCGCGGTCCCGCCGAGCCAGCAGCACACGGGCACCGTGGTCCCGGTGTGGGGCAGCGGCCCCGGCTCGGCCGACATCCTCGGCACGAACGACCACACCGATCTGTTCCACACCCTCGGCGGGTGACGCCCGCTCCGGGGACGGCGCCGCCGTCCCCGGAGCCCTGCGGCGGTGGGGGCGCGGTCACGGACGGCGTAGGGTTCGCTCGTATGCGTGTCCTGTTCGCGAGCCTGGCGTCGGTCGGTCACACGTACCCGATGATCCCGCTCGCGATCGCCGTTCGGGACGCCGGGCACGAGGTGCACTTCGCCGCGGGCGAGGAGGTGCACCCGCCGCTGGTGGCCGACGGGCTGCGGCCGTTCCGTCCCGCGGACGCGTTCTACGAGATCTACGCCGAGGACCTGGCACCGGACCTGGTCCGGCTCGAGCCCGACCTCGTCGTGCACGAGTGGGGGCTGCCCGGCGCGGCGGTCGCCGCGGCGCGGGCCGGGATTCCCGGTCTCTGGCACGGTTTCGGGCGCATGATCCCCGACGGGATCGGTCTCGAGCTGCCGACGCGCAACACCGAGGCGCCCGGGCGCCCGCACCTGGACATCTGCCCGCCGTCCTTGCAGGACAAGGACTTCCTCGCCACCGAGGAGCGGATCGAGCTGCGCCCCGTGCCGTACTCCGCGACGACCGCATGGGACACCGACCACGGTTCGCGGCCGCTGGTGTACCTGACCCTCGGCACCGCGTTCGGCACCTCCGCGCTGCTCGCCACGGCCGTCGCGGGACTCGCGGAACTGGACGTGCGCGTGGTGGTCGCCGCCGGCCGGGTGCGCCCGGAGGAGCTCGGCACCCTGCCGGACGGCGTCAGCGTGCACACCTGGGTGCCACAGGCGGAGCTGCTGCGGCACGTGCACCTGGTCGTGCACCACGGGGGCAGCGGCACGACCCTCGGCGCGCTCTCCGTCGGCGCGCCGCAGCTGGTCCTGCCGCAGGGCGCCGACCAGTTCGCCAACGCCGAGGCCGTCACCACGGCGGGCGCCGCGCTGACCCTGCTGCCCGGCGAGCTGTCCCCGGACGCGATCGCCGACCACGCCCGGACGTTGCTGACGCCCAAGGGGAACACCTATCGCGAGGCGGCCCGCGCGGTCGCCGCGGAGATCGCGCGCATGCCATCCCCGGCCGACGTCGCCCGCCGCCTGCCGGAGTACGCGAAGCGCGCCTGACCCGGCGGATCAGGTCCCGGGACGGACGTTCAGCTCGACGAGGTAGCCGACGAGGCCGAGCTCGCCGTCGGGCGGCGCGTAGTCCTCGAGGGTCCAGATGTCCTCGATCACCGGGGCGGCCCCGCCCGGTCCCGGCCGGCTCAGGACGGCGCGGATCGACCGGACCGACCCGGTCACGTGTGGCGTCTGCGCCGTGCGCTCGTCGTGGCGTTCCTCGCGGTGGGTGACCGTCCGCGCCTCGGCCGGACCGAGGACGGCGGCCAGCCGATCGGCGTCCGGCGGTTCGAGCGTCCAGGTCACCACCGAGCCGACCGCGAAGGGCTCGCCGCAGCACGCCTGCTGCCATTCGTCCATCCACACGATCGCGGCCACGCCGCGAGTGTTCCATCCGAACCAGCCGCTCGGTGGTTGGATGTCCCGGAGGGGTCAGCCACATCCGACGACGAGGGGACCGCCCGCATGGTCAGCGAGAACGCCGCCCGGCTCGCGGTGCTCATCGACGCGGACAACGCGCAGCCGTCGATCACCGAGGGGCTGCTGGCCGAGGTCGCCAAGTACGGCACCGCGCACGTCAAGCGCGCCTACGGCGACTGGACCGGCACGAGCCTGAAGGGCTGGAAGGACCAGCTGCTCGCCCAGTCGATCCAGCCCATCCAGCAGTTCGCCTACACCAAGGGAAAGAACGCCACCGACGCGGCGATGGTCATCGACGCGATGGACCTGCTGTACTCGGCGCGCTTCGACGGGTTCTGCATCGTCTCCAGCGACAGCGACTTCACCCGCCTGGCCGCGCGGCTGCGCGAGTCCGGCCTCACCGTGTACGGCTTCGGCGAGCGCAAGACGCCCAAGCCGTTCGTGTCGGCGTGCGACAAGTTCATCTACGTCGAGAACCTCACCTACCCGGAGAGCCCGGTCGAGGCGGCCGACGCGCCGACGCGGTCGCGGCCGGCCATCTCAGCCGCGCAGCTCAAGCGCGACGCCGCGCTGGTCAACCAGCTGCGCAACGCCGTCGAGGCGGCCTCGGACGACGACGGCTGGGCCTCGCTCGCCTCCGTCGGCCACATCATCACCAACCAGCAGCCCGACTTCGACTCGCGCAACTACGGCTACGCCAAGCTCAGCGACCTGATCGCCGCCACCACCCTGTTCGAGCTGGAACGCCGCAGCCCCGGCGACGGCAAGGCGGCGATCATCTACGCGCGCGACAAGCCCCGCCGTACGGGCAAGCGTGCGCAGGCCGCCCGAGGCAAGTGAGGCTGCTCAGCCGAGCGTGATCTCGACGCGGTGCGGGCCGCGCAGCGTGGCGGGTATCGCGTGCCCGGGCTGCGGCACACCGTCCACGGTGAACGATCCGATGCGGGTGCCCGAGCCGGTGACGGTGACCTCCAGGGTGAGGTCGCGGTGCGCGAGGCCGGTCAGCCGCAGCCGGGCGAAGCCGGCGGGGACGACCGGCCGGAAGCCGATCTCGGTGCCGTCGAAGGACAGGCCGAAGAGTCCGTGGTGGACCATCGCGAGGTAGCCCGCCGCGCTCCACAGCTGGCGGGCGGAGCCGCCCGGCCGGCCGGTGCCCGGGTGGTAGAACTCGTGGTAGGTCGGGGCCCGGCCGGCGAGGTCGGCGAGGCACGCGAGCTCGGCCGCGAACACGTCGGCGAACCCGCGGTCGGCGGCGGCCCAGGCCCAGTAGCCCTGGACGAACGGCCACACCATTCCGTTGTGGTAGAAGTACTCGTCGCGCACCAGCCACGGTTTCCACAGCGGGTAGCGCGGGCCGAGGCAGGCCAGCCCGTGCGGGCTCGCGGTGACCGTGCCGAAGACGGCCGCGGCGGCCTCGTCGTCGGCCACGCCCCACAGCACGGCGAGCGCGGTGCCCAGTCCCTCCCAGCGGTCCGACGGCCGCCCGTCGGCGTCCTCGTAGTACGCGTAGCGCCCCCGCTCGGGCAGCCACAGGCGCTCGTTGATCGCGTGCTTCAACGCTGCGGCCCTCGCCTCGAACGGCTCCGGATCCTCCCCGAGCAGCACCGCCGCCCGGGCCGCCAGCGTGTAGCCGCGGTGGTGCAGGACGTTGGTGCTCAAGGCTTTCGTGGCGCCGACCGCCCGGCCGTTGAACGCGTACCGCGGCGGGTAGCCGCTGTTGGACTCCATGAAGCTGGCGCAGCCCCGGAACAGCCCGCCCGAGGCGACCTCCCGCTCCGCCCGGGCCAGGGTCGCGCGGGTCACCTCGTGGCTCCACCGCAGGAAGTCCAGGTCCCCGGTGGCCACGTAGCACGCCCACGCACCGACCGCGCCGACCACGGAGTCGGTCAGTCGCGGCCATCCGCCGAAGTGCGCGGCCCGGTCCTGCGTCCACGCCGCGCCCGACCCCGCCACCGCGCGCATCGTCGCGCGGGACAGGTCGGGATGCAGCAGGCCGGCGGCGAGGTCGATGGCGTACGCGGCGTCGCGCACCCACACCGTCGGCCAGGACTCGCCGGCGACGAACGCGCCGCGGTCCGTGCCGGCCGCGATGTCGCGGACCGCCTTGGCGTAGGCGGCGTCGTGGACCGGGTCGCCGGAGTCGAGCGTGGGCGCCACCATGCGGTCAAGCTACTGGCGCTCAGCCGAGCCCGAGCACCGCCATCGTCCGCGCGGCCAGCTGTGCCTCGCCGAGCGCGTTGGGGTGGACGACCACGGGGTTGGTGGTCTGCAGCACCGGCTCGATCCAGCGGACACCGATCGGCTGGCAGGCGTCGTGGCCGTTCGACGCTTCGGCCAGGTCGACGTAGGTGGCGCCGGTCGCGGCGGCCGCCCGCGCGACCGCGTCGTTCAGGGTCGCCTGCAGCGAGCGAAGATAGGGCACGTCGCCGGTGGCGATCGGCAGCTTGGTGAAGCAGCCGCCGGTCTCGGGGACGATCCACGGGTAGCCGAGGATCGCCACGTCGGCCTGGGGCGCCTTGGCGCGGACCGCCTGCAGCGCGTTCACCAGCGCCGGGTACATGGTGGTGCGGACGGTGTCTTCGAAGCGGGAGCCGTACAGGTGCGCGCACGGGCTGCCGTGGCCCAGCGTGGTGATCCCCGCGGCGCCGCAGGCGAGGATCGCGCTGATGAACACGCCGCTGTCGTTGCCGCCGATCGTCATGGTGACCAGGTCGGTGTCCGCGCCGAGGGCGTCGACCTGCGGCGCGACGCCGGGGTACTGCGCGGTGGTGAAGTGCTTGGTCTCGGCGGCGCCGCACGTCACGTCGGTCAGCCGGGCCCCGGTCGCGGCCGCGACCACGTGCGGGTAGTTGCGGCTCGAGCGCAGGCAGAGCAGTGGCGCGCCGGGGTCGGGCGGCAGCACCCCGGACGCCGCGCTGTAGGAGTCGCCTAGCGCGACGTAGTCCAGCGGACCGTCGGCCTGGGCGACCGAGTAGGTCGTGACGGACAGCAGCGCGGCGACCGCGGCGGCGGCCGCGGTGAGTAGGCGGCGAGGCATGGCGTTCTCCCGGCGTCGACGACGGTGTCCGCACCCTACTCACGAGTAGGTAGGAGTGCTCGCCAATCGTCAACCATGACGCCGCCGGCGTCAACGCCCGGCGAGGCGGGTCAGCAGTTCGTAGGTCGCGGCGGTGACCGTGGGTTCGACGCCCAGCTCGCCCAGCATCTGCCCGGCCGCGGCCATCTCGTGCGCGCGCCGGACCGCGTGCCGGTGGCTGCCGTCGACCAGTCGATCCACAGTGGACTGATCGGCGCGGGTCAGCTCCTCGGCGATGTTGGCGCGCAGCCAGTCCTCGCACCCCGCGGCGCGGCCGGCCTCGAGCGCCTCCACCACGGCGGCGGCCAGGCCCTTGAAGACACGCTGCGCAGGAGCTTGCGCTCCGCCGCGAGCCCGGGCGGGCCGTCGAGCACCTCGACCGACGCGCCCAGCGCGTTGAGGATCGCCGCCACGTCCGCGGCCGCGCCGCCACTGGCGAGCATCGGCGTGCGCAGACCGCGGCCCGGGACCGGCGCCATGATCGCGACGTCGGCGAACGTGACGTCGTGGCCGGCGGCCAGCTCCGCGAGCCGCCGCTTCGTGCCGGGGGAGACCGTGTTCAGGTCCGCCCACGCGCCCGTGCCCACGCCCGTGACTCCGGCGCGCAGCGCGCCGACGGAGGCGGCTGCGCTGTTGACGCTCAGCACCAGGTCGGCGCCGGTCGCCGCGTCGGCCTCGCTTGCCGCCGGAGTCGTCCCGGCGGGCGCGGGCACCGCCGGGTCGTAGGCGCGCACCACGGCGCCGGCCGCGGCCAGGTCGCGGGCCAGCTCGCCGCCGGCCTCGCCGAGACCCAGCACCGCCACCGTCACGAGGTTCGAGGAATTCACCGCGCCCGACGCTACACTGCACGAACAAAATTGGTGACAATCTTGACTGAAGTCGGCGGGAGCGCGGCGTGACGGTGAGCGACGGCCAGCGGCCGGTGGTGGACGAGATCCGCGAGGCCATCGTGCGCGGCGACTTCGTGCCCAACCAGCGGCTGGTGGAGGCCGACCTGTCCGAGCAGTTCGGGGCCGGCCGGTCGGCGGTGCGCTCGGCGCTGGCGACGCTGGCCAACGAGGGGCTCGTCGAGCGGGTGCAGAACCGGGGCGCGCGGGTACGCGCGGTCTCGCTGGCCGAGGCCGTCGAGATCAGCGAGGTCCGGATGGTGCTGGAGGGGCTGTGCGCGGCGAAGGCCGCCGAGCACGTCACCGCCGAGGAGATCGCGGAGCTCCAGGCGGTCGGCGAGCGGATGCGGGCGGCCGTCGGCGGGGGAGACGTCCTGGGCTACTCGCAGCTCAACCAGCTGCTGCACCGGCGCGTGCGGGAGATCAGCGCCCAGCGGACGGCCCGCGAGGTGCTGGAGCGCCTGCGTGCCCAGAGCGTGCGCCACCAGTTCAAGCTCGCCATGCGGCCCGGCCGGCCGGCGGTGTCCCTGCCCGAGCACCTCGCGATCATCGACGCGATCTGCGCGCGCGACCCGGCCGCCGCCGAGGACGCCACCCGCGCCCACCTGCGCAGCGTGATCACCGCGCTGGGCGAGGCCGACCAGCCGAGCGTGCCCAGCGTGGTGTGACCGCGTGGTGTGACCCGCTCAGGTGTCCTGCTCCTCCTCGACCCGGCGGTTCCACTCGCGCTTGCTCGCCTGCCAGCCGTCCTCGTCGTGGTCGAGCCGCCAGTAGCCGGAGATCGACACCCGGTTCCTCGGCAGGCCCCGCTCGATCAGCAGCAGCCGGCGCAGCTCCTTGACCAGGCCCGCCTCGCCGTGGACGAACGCCTGCACCTCCCCGGCCGGGATGTCCAGCCCGGCGACCGCGTGCACGAGCGCCTTGCCGACCGGGGCGTCGCCGCGGTGCAGCCAGGTCAGCGTGACCTCGGCCGCGGTGTCCACCGGCTGCTCCTCCTCCGGGCCGGCGATCTCGACCAGGGCGTGTGCCCGCGCGCCCGACGGCAACCGCTCCAGCGCCGCCGCGATCGCCGGCAGCGCGCTCTCGTCGCCGGCCAGCAGGTGCCAGCCCACCTCCGGGTCGGGCGCGTAGGCGCCGCCGGGGCCGCCGAACCGGATCTCGTCGCCCGGCTTCGCGTGCGCGGCCCACGGCCCGGCGACCCCCTCGTCGCCGTGGACGACCACGTCGACGGACAGCTCACCGCTCGCGGCGTCCCAGCGGCGCACGGTGTAGGTACGCGTCCGCGGCCGGTCCGCGGGGTCGGCGCCCTCGATCGGGAACTGCAGCTTGACGTAGTGGTCGGTGAACTCGCCCGCAGGGAAGTCCGCCAGCCCGGGCCCGCCGAGCACGACGCGGACCATGTGCGGCGTGATCCACTCCGTGCGCTGGACGATGCCGAGCCTCGGCGCTGGCCTCTTGCGTTCGGGACGGTCCGCCATCGGGCTCCTCGGGTCGGGGTTGGCTCCACCGACCAGGGTGCCAGACCACGCGGAGTGCGGCGGTGTTCACCGGCCGGCGGCCCGGTGCGTCAGGTGCCGGTGCCGCCGGGCCCGCCGTTCTGGTCACCGTCCCGGTCACCGCGAGGGCCGCGGTCCGGGCCGTTCGGGCCGCCGGGGAAGTCCGGACGTCCGCGGCCGTCGAAGCCGGGTGGCAGGTGCCGGGTTTCGCCGATGCCGGGGCGTTGGTCGTGCGTGTCGCCGGTTGTCCGGCCCAGCACGAAACCGCCGACCCCGCCGATGACGAGCAGCGCCACGGCGACGCCCGCGACCACCGCCCGCCCGTAGCGCCGCGGCGCCGCGGCCGGCGGCGGTACGGGAGGGTGCGGCGGGTCGGCAGGCGGGGCGGTCGGTGGGTCAGCCGGTGAGCCGGTCGCCGGATCCGGCGGTGGGTCGACGGGAGTCGCTTCGGCCTCGCCGGGCAGTGGTTCCGTCCTCGCGGGGCCGGGGTCTGATGTGGACGGATCCCGGCTGGGTCCGCCGGGTGGGCCGGGGTGATCGGTCACGGCGGTCCTCTCGTCGTAGACCGCCCAGCGTTCCCACCGCACCTGGGAACCACCCAGGAGGCGCCTGTGTTTTCGCTGTGAACCTCACTCGCCGGTGGTGCCGTCGATGCGTTCGCGGAGGAGGTCGGCGTGCCCGCAGTGGCGGGCGTACTCGCTGACCAGGTGGCTGTAGATCCACCGCAGGCTGACCGCGGCACCCATGAACGTGCTGGTCTGCCCCAGCTCCCGCGCGGCGCAGTTGGTCCGCGCCAGGTCGACCTCCTCGTGCCAGATCCGTTCGGCCGTCTCGAACGAGGTATCCGCGGACAGCTCGAACCCGCCGTCGCGGCCGTCCGGGTCGGCTTCCGGGTCGTAGATCGGCGGCGCCTGCTCTCCCGTCAGGACGCGGCGGAACCAGTTCCGCTCGACCTCGGCCATGTGCTGGACGAGGCCGAGCAGCGTCAGCGGCGACGGCGGCGCGGCGGCCGTCCGCAGCTGCGCGTCGGTGAGCCCGGCACACTTCCTGGCCAGCGTCGCGCGGTAGAAGTCGAGCCAGCCCTCGAGGGTCTCGCGCTCGCCGGCCGACATCGGCGGCGTCGCGCGGTCGGTCATGGTCATGCCCGCGATGGTGCCACCGGGGACCGACAGGTCAGCGGCGCACCTGGACCAGCGCCCGGGTGCCCTCCGTTCGCCACGGCTCGCCGGTCGCCTCCAGGCGGGCGAGCACATGGCCGGACAGGCCGACCACGACGTCGGACTTGAGGGTGCGCAGCGCCACGACCGGGCCGGGGAAGTAGGCCGTCACCTCGTCGAACGGGGTGGTCGCGGGCCACGCGCGGTCGCCGACGAGGCGGCGGTAGTTGAGGTCGCCCTTCATGATCGTGACGGTGGCCGCGGCGAACTCCGCCGCCAGGTCCGCCGGCATCCGGTCGTAGGACCAGGGCGCGCAGGAGAACGGGTGGGCGCGCACCGACAGCGTGCCGTCGGCCATCGCCTGCCACAGCCGCCGCCCGGCCTCGGCGGCGCGCCCGGACGCGTCCGCCAGCCGACGCACCGCCGCGGTCACGTCGGCGGTCGTCGCGTCGGAGACGTAGTACGGGTACGGCTTGACGTGCAGGGTGACCGTGCTCGCCCGGCCGGTGGCGAGCAGGTGGTCGGCGAGCACGAGGTCCGGCACGAGCTCGCGGGCCGCGTTGTCGGCCACGATGCACACGGTGCCGGGCGGGCCGTCCGCGAGCAGGCGCCACAGGCGCGCGCTGTCGTCGGCGACCAGCGCGCCCGGGCCGTCGGCCTGCCCCGCTGCGGTGATCCGGAACCCGAGGTCGGCGCGGTTGCCCCACAGGGCCGCGGCCAGCAGCGCCGCGTCCAGGTCGGCGGCCGGCAGCGCGTCGAGCGCGGCGAGGTCGGTCTCGAGTCCGGGCCGCCGCAGCTCCGCGGACTTGAACGGCTCGAACGGGTCGATGCCCCGCCACGGCCCGGGCGCGAAGTAGCCGACCGCTTCGAGCAGCTTGCGGTAGAAGTAGCTCTCCGCCCACAGGAACGGCACGTCGTACCACCGCTCGCCGAGGTGGTCGCGGCCCCAGTCCGCCCAGACGTCGTGGTCGTGGGCGTCGCGGGGCAGCGGGCGGATGACGCCGTCGAGCTCACCGGCGAGGTCGTCCAGCGCGCGCCGCCGGTCCGGCGGGTAGGGCAGGCCGTCGCGCACCTTCTCGATCAGCGCGGGGTGGCGGTCGTGCAACACGCTCCAGGGGAACGAACCGGGCTCGTTGCTCAGGATCTGCGGCGCGTCCGGCATGCTCGCCCATCGCTCGACGTCACGGTCGCCGCCGAGTCTCACACACCCGCGCTCAGGCGGTCAGCAGCTCGTCGTGGTGGATCTGGGTGTGCGGGACGCCGGCCGTGCTGAGGAGCGCGGTCGCCGTCTCCACCAGACCGGGCGGCCCGGAGACGAACGCGTCCAGGTGCGGGCTGGCGACCCGTTCCGGCGCCAGCTCGTTGCGCAGGTCCGCCGCGCCGTGCACGAGCGTCGTGTGGATGTTGGGCAGGTCGTGGACGAACCGGCTGAAGTCGGGATCGTAGGGCTCGCCCGGCCGGCAGCTGACGAGCAGGCGGGACGGTGCGCGCTGGTACTCCCGGGCGCTCCTGCCGAGCAGTGCCTTGACCGTCGACCAGCCGGTGCCGCCCGCGACGAACAGCCGCGGCCGCTCGGCGGCGTCGGCCAGGGTGACCGTGCCGCGGGGCGGGCCGATGCGCACGACGTCGCCGACGGCGGAGCCGAGCAGGACGTCGCTCAGGCCGCCGCGGCCGACGGCCCGCACGTGGAACTCCAGCTGCTGGTCCGACCGCGGCGCGGTGGCCATCGAGTACGGACGCCACACCCGGGGCAGGCGCGCGGACTCGACCGTCGCGTACTGGCCGGCGACGTAGGGGTACGGGTGGTGCGGCCGGACCCGCAGGATCGCCACGTCCCGCCCGCAGATCTGGTGCGCGGTGACGGTGGCGAACCAGTACGGCGGACGGTCCTCGGCCTGCGCCGCGGCCTGGATCATCACGGAGGCCGCGGCCTCGTACCTGGCTCGCCACGCGCGCTCGACCTCGGGTGTCCACTGTGCACCGGCGTAGCGGGCCAGCGCGGTGATCAGCGCGTGGCCCACGGCCCGGTACTGCGCGGGCCGCACACCGAACTTGCGGTGGTCGTGGCCCAGCTGCTGGAGCACGTCGATCAGCTTGGCGGGCTCGGTGCCGCCGGCGACCAGCGCGAGCAGGGCCGCCAGCAAGCGGTCGTGTTGCACTGACATATCGGCCGGGAACAACTGGCGCAGGCCGGGCAGCCGGGTGAAGAGCTCGGTATAGAAGGTGACGATGACATTCGCCTTGACCGGGGCGATCAGCGTGATGGTTGCTTCGAGTGTCGACTGGTCGCCCCAGTCCAGTTCGCCGGGATTCCGCACGTTGTGATCGGGCATTTTCGCGCGCAGCGCGCGTTCACGGAACTGCGATCCGTACTTCCAGTTCAACCAGCGGTCGTAGCTGGTCACAGCCGGTGGCTCGGTCGGCTCCGCCCCGTTGATCACCACGCGCGTAGGGTAGGTCACGGCGCGCCGAATTGACACGATCGGCTTCGGACGAACTGGTTTTCGTTTGCGTAGGGAATTGTTTCCTAGATCAACATGACTCGATGTGCCCCGTTCGGCACCGTATGTGAAAACCGTGAAAACCACCATTTATGAGCCCATCGACGTCGGCGATGGCAATTCCCGTAAAACGCCCATCGCATTGTGTGGCGGCGCGGACGCGGGGAGTGCGCCCCGGGGCCTGAAACGGGCTTCACGCGCCGTGGCCGACACTGCGTGCATGAGACGTTCCCGACGCCGCGTGCTGGCCTCGGCCGCGGTGCTCGTCGCGGTGCTGGCCGGGTCGGCCGGCGCCCAGCCGGGCGCCGTGGCCGGCCGGGTGGCCACCCCGGCCGCCGCGCGGCCGAACATCGTGTTCGTGCTCACCGACGACCTGTCCTGGAACCTCGTCCGCTACCTGCCGCAGGTGCGCGCGCTCCAGTCCAGGGGCATGACGTTCGACGACTACGTGGTGACCGACTCGCTGTGCTGCCCGTCCCGGGCGTCCATCCTCACCGGCCGCTTTCCCCACGACACCGGCGTGTTCACCAACACCGGCCGCGACGGCGGCTTCGCGGCCTTCCAGGGGCGCGGGGAGGAGGCGGACACGTTCGCCACCGCGTTGCAGGCCCAGGGGTACCGCACCGCGTTGATGGGCAAGTACCTCAACGGCTACCAGCCCGCCGACACCCTCGGCGGCAGCCGCAAGTACGTCCCGCCCGGCTGGAACGAGTGGGACGTGGCCGGCAACGGGTACGCGGAGTTCCGCTACAACCTCAACGAGAACCACGGGCTGCGGCATTACGGGAGGGCGCCGGAGGACTACCTCACCGACGTGCTGGCGGGCCGCGGCGCGGCGTTCATCAGGCACTCGGCCCGGGCGCGCAAGCCGTTCCTGCTGGAGGTCGCCACGTTCGCCCCGCACGCGCCGTACACCCCGGCCCCCCGCGACGCGAACGCCTTGCCTGGGGTGACCGCGCCGCGCGGCCCGGCCTACGACACGCTGCCCGCCGACGCGCCGCCGTGGCTGGCCGGCCGGGGCCCGCTGTCGGCGTCCAGCAAGAAGGTGATCGACCACGACTTCCGCGCGCGGGCGCGGTCGGTGCTGGCCGTGGACGACCTCATCGCCGGACTGCGCCGCACGCTCGCCGACGCGGGCGTGGCCGACGACACCTACGTGGTCTTCGGCTCCGACAACGGCTACCACATGGGTGAGTACCGGCTGACCCCCGGAAAGATGACGGCGTTCGACACCGACATCCGGGTTCCGCTGGTGGTGACCGGGCCCGGCGTGCCGGCCGGCCGGCGCAGCGCGGCCGCCGTGTCCAACATCGACCTCGCGCCGACCTTCGCCCAGGCGGGCGGAGCCCCGATCCCGTCCACTATGGATGGACGCAGCCTGCTGTCCCTGCTGCACGGCGGGTCCGCGGCCGGCTGGCGAACGGCGAACCTGGTGGAGCACCACGGTCCGAACTACCGCGCCGACGATCCCGACCGCCAGGCACCGGCCGGCGGCAACCCGCCGAGCTACGAGGCCATGCGCACGAACGCCTACACCTATGTCGAGTACGTCGACGGGTCCCGCGAGTACTACGACCTGACGAGCGACCCCCTGCAACTGCACAACCTGGCCGGCACCATCGACCACGCCAGGCTCGACCGCCTGCACACCGCACTGGACCGGCTGCGGCACTGCCGGGGCGGGCCGGACTGCTGGACCGCCGGCCACCTCCGGGCCAGCCCGTAGCCGGCCCTGGCCGGGCGAGCCACTGTCCCAAAATGAGAATCCCCGGCAAATCCGGCGTAATGGCCGCGCCCGCCGGACGATTCATCAGGTGTCGCGCCGGGCTCCGCGCCATGTCTTCGAGACGTGCCGAGGAGGCCGCGATGGATCGGCTCGGTGAGCTGGCCGCGAGAAACGCCCTGCTGAGAAGTGCGCTCCAGGAGCTGCGTGACACGGGGATCAGCAACGCGGTCGCCGAGGCGCTCATCACCGTGGACGTCACCGACACCGAGTTCGACGAGTTCCTGAGCCTCGCCGCGCGGGGCATCCCCGACGCGAGCGTGTTCGGGCTCGCGCTCTCGCTGCCGGACTACCTCGACCGGCGCGGTGCCGGGCGGGACGCGCTCGACCACTGCCTCGGCGTGCTGCCGGCGCGGCTGCTCGACCACGTCGCCCTGCGGCTGGAGAAGCTGACCACGTCCGGGGCGATCATGTGGTGGCACGACCGCCTGACGACCGTCGTGCGCAACGACGGGTACTACCACCGCTTCCTCGTGCGGCATCTGGACCTCGTGCTGGCGCACGGTCCCGACGAGCTGGCCGCCTACCTGTTGCACCCCGACCGCGGCCCGGGCGGCCTGAACATGGACGCGTTCGACCTCGTCGTCCGGCGGGTGCCCGATCCCGACCCGTACTTCCGCCGCTGGCACGAATGGATCTGGAACGGCTACTTCGACCTGCCCCGCCGCGAGGGCTCCGAGCATGCCGCGATCCTGTACGGGATCTTCACCGAACGCTGGACCGACCCGCACTACACGTGGCTGCGCAACTCCGCCCACGACCGCGTCCTGCTGCTCCTCCAGTCACACGACGTCGCCCGGCAGGGCATCGCCCTGCACCACCTGAGCGCGATGGTCGAGGCGGACTACCGCGGCGCCGACGACATCCGCCGCGGGATCTACACCCGGACCGACGGGCTGCCGGCCGACCTCGGTCTGCTGACCGCCCACCTCGACGCCCTGGCCGCGATCGCGAGGTGGCACGCCAACCCGGCCGACGCCACCCTCAAGGCCGAGGTCGCCGAGCGCCGCCGCGCGCTGCTCGCCACCCGCCCCGCGTAGTCAGGCCCCGATCGCGTCGAGGTCGGCGAGCACGTCGGCCGGCAGGTCGAGCGCCGCGGCGGCGACGTTCTCGCGCAGGTGCCCGGTCGACGAGGTGCCCGGGATCAGCAGGACGTTCGGCGACCGGCGCAGCAACCAGGCGAGCGCGACGGCCATCGGGGTCGCGCCGAGGCGGCCGGCGATGTCGTGCAGGGTGGTGGACTGCAGCGGCGAGAAGCCGCCGAGCGGGAAGTACGGCACGTACGCGATGCCGCTGCGCCGCGGTGTGCTCGATCAGTGCGTCGTCCTCGCGGCGGGCGATGTTGTAGAGGTTCTGCACGCAGACGACCGGCGCGATCGTTTGCGCCTCGGCGAGCTGGTCGGCGGTCACGGTGGACAGCCCGAGGTGGCGGATCAGCCCCTGCTGCCGCAGCTCGGCGAGTGCCTCGAACTGCGCGGCGATCGAGCCCGGCTCGGGTCCCTCGACGCCGCCGACGCGCAGGTTCACCACGTCGAGCGCGTCGAGCTTGAGGTGGCGCAGGTTGTCGTGCACCTGCTCGCGCAGCTCGGCCGGGGTGCGGGCGTGCGGCCAGCCGCCGGTCTCGTCGCGGCGGGCGCCGACCTTGGTGACGATGTGCAGGTCGTCCGGGTACGGCGCGAGCGCGTCGCGGATGATCTCGTTGGTGACGTGCGGGCCGTAGAAGTCCGCGGTGTCGATGTGGTTGACGCCGAGGTCGACGGCGGCGCGCAGCACGGCGATCGCGGCCTCGCGGTCCGCGGGCGGACCGAAGACGCCGGGGCCGGCGAGCTGCATGGCGCCGTAGCCGACGCGGGTGAGCTCGAGGTCGCCGACGCGGTAGGTGCCGCCGGGCAGTTCCTGGGATGTCATGGGTCCACTCTGTCGCGGGCGCGCGGGACGAGGCAGTGCTCCGCTCATCCTGGGAGTCGCGGGACCAGGCTGGCCGGCCGCACGGTACCTATAGTGGGGCCGTGACCAGGTCGAACGTGCTCGGCGAGTACCTGCGGGCGCGCCGCGAGCTCGTGGACCCGGCGGACGTGGGCCTGCGCGTGACGGGCGTGCGGCGCACGCCGGGCCTGCGCCGCGAGGAGGTCGCGACCCTCGCCGGCGTCAGCGCCGACTACTACCTGCGCCTGGAGCAGGGCCGCGACCGCAACCCGTCGCCGCAGGTGCTGGAGGCGCTCGCCGGGGTTCTCGGGCTCGACGCGGCCGCGACGCGGTACCTGCTGAGCCTGTCGGCCACCCGGCCCGCGCGGCCGCGCCGGCCCCACCGCGAGGTCGTGCCGGCGGGCATCCGGCAGCTCCTCGACACGATCGCGCTGCCGGCCTTCGTGGAGAACCGGATGTTCGAGGTGCTCGCCGCGAACCCGCTCGCGACCGCGCTGTCGCCCACCATCCGGCCGGGCGAGAACCGCCTGCGGGCGATGTTCCTCGACGTGGCCGAGCGCGACCTGCATCCGGACTGGGAACGGGCGACGGCCGGCATGGTCGCGTCGTTCCGCACCGCGCTCGGCACGGACGTCGACGACCCGCGGATCGCCCAGCTCGTCGGCGAGCTGTCGCTCGCGAGCGAGCGGTTCCGCCGGCTGTGGGCACGCCACGACGTCAAGGCGCTCGCCGGTGCGCCGGCCCGGATGCGCCACCCGCGGGTCGGCATGCTGGAACTACGCCGCGAGAAGCTGGCCATCGGCGACACCGGTGGCCAGCTGCTCGTGATCTACCACGCGGAACCGGGCTCGGCCGGCGCCGAGGCGCTGGCCTTGCTCGGTTCCGTCGCGGCCGGGGACGACCGGGCTCAGAACACCTCGTAGCCCGGGGTGAGCAGATCGTTCGGGTCGTACTTCTGCTTCGCGGCGTTGAGCTGGTTGAACGCCGAGCCGAAGTGGTTGCGCCAGTCGTTGCTGGACATGGGGAAAGCGCTGACCGGGTAGAGCGTGCCGCCGGCGTTCTTGACGCGTTGGTAGGTGGCCTTGTTGAGCTCGACGAGCCGGTTCGCGTTGTTGATGTCGGCCGTCGCCGGGACGCGGACGAAGTTGAACGCGTAGAAGAGGTTGTCCGACGGCTTGCGCAGCAGCGGGCTGGTGATCGACGACTTCTTGAGCGGGGACAGCACGATCTGGCCGAACATGCCCAGGTCGGTCGCAGGGTTGGTGCGGTTCACCTCGTCGGTGACCACCGCCTGCACCTGCGAGTCGCCGATGAACGTGGTGAGCCACGGGTGCGGGTTGAACCACTGGCCGTTGGCTCGCAGCGCCGCCTCCAGCGCGGCGAGGCGGTTGAGGTAGTCGAAGTAGGCGATCGTGGTCGGCTGGCGCTGCGCGGGGACGTCGTGCAGGCCGGCGAGCAGCGAGGCGTCGCTGGGCGGGCTGCCGGTGAAGTACTTCGCGCAGTCGAGCCGGTAGGCCCAGCCGGTCGCCGGCGGGGGCGGGGAGAGGATGGCGCCCTGCACCGCGTCGAACCGGTTGTCGTTCGAGAGCAGCCGGGCGTCCTGCAGCATGGCCGCCAGGGTCGGGTAGAACAGCAGGAACCGGCGGACCTGGGCGGGTGCGGCGACGAGCTTCAGCGTCACCTTGGTGATGACGGCGACCTGGCCGAGACCGGCGCGGATCGCGTTGAACAGGTCGGAGTTGCTCGACGGCGAGCAGGTGAGCTTCTGGCCCTTGCCGGTCACGACCTCCATGGAGATGAGGTTGTCGGCCTGCACGCCGTAGCGCGAGGTCGTGCCGCCCACGCCGCCGACGACGATGGTGCCGCCGATGGACAGCTCGAGGTAGTCGCAGAGCACCGGCGGGGTCTTACCCTGCGGCAGCGTGGCGGCGAGGACCTCGCTCCACTTCGCACCCGCGCCCACCGTGATGCGGTCGCTCTGGACCGGGCCGATCGAGCGCAGCGACGTCATGTCGATGACGCCACCGGTGTTGTCGGTCATCGCGCGGCCCCACAGCGAGTGGCTCTGCCCCTGCGGCGCGGCCTTGCCGTGGTAGATCTTGGCGTACTGGAGCGCGGTGACGATGTCGTCGCTGGAGCCGGGCTGCAGGACCAGCAGCGGTGTCTTGTGGACGATGTGCCCGAAGTCGTCGGCCGCCGCGGCGAGGGACGCGGGGTCGGTCTTGACCTGACCGTCGATGTCGGGCATCGGCCAGGTACCGGGAGTGACGGCGGCGGAGTTGGCGGAGGAGGAGACTGCACGGCCACCGGCGATGCCGGCAACAGACGCGGCCGCCGCGAGCCCGCCGATCAACACGGCTCGACGATTGGCGCCCATCGGTTACTCCTTTGACATGCGATCTTCACTATGAAGGGGATCACCGTACCCAGCGCGCCGCTCGAATTCATAGATCCGCTCGGCCGCATCGAATACGGCAATCGGCGCTCGTGGCGGCGATTTACCGGACGGGGCAACGGTTTGACGGCGAACGTCACCGACCGCAGTCTTTGAAATGCGATGTGTGCGCATTCAGGTTTTGCGGTGCTCTTTTCACCAATTTATCGTGAAAATGGTTGCTCGGTGACGTGCGGGATTCCGTCGAGTATAGAAGAGGGGTTGTCCTCAGTGGAATGACGGCCGGCGCCGCCTCGGCCATCAACCGTGTCCTGGCCGTGACACTCCTGTGTCCAATCGGGACGGCCGGCTCAGAGGCCGACCGCGCGGGCGGGGTCGTCGCCCTCCCGCCAGCCGGGGAGGTCCGCGCCGGCCGCCCAGGTGGCGTGGGTGCCGCTGGAGATCCGCTCGGGCAGCCGGAGCACGCAGACCGGCCCGTCGGCGAGCCGCGCCGCGTCGAAGACCACGCAGTACGACGCGTCGGCGTTCATGTCGGTGGTCAGCGTGACCAGGTAGCCGTCGTCCTCGGCGGTGCCGCCGAGCCGGGGCGCCATCGCGGCCTCGCTGCCGAACACGCCGTCGCCGAAGGAGAAGCGCTCCTCCTGCCCGGTCCGGTTGTCGTGCCGGACCAGCCCGTCGAACAGGAACCACGCGGGCTTGCCGGTGGCGGCGTAGGTGTAGCGGTGCGGCCGCGCCGGCGTAGCCGGGGTTGATCATGCCGAACTCGGTGATGCTCTCCGACAGCGGCTCCTCCTTGACCGCGCCGGTGACCAGGTTCAGCCGCCAGCGGTGCAGCCGGGCCTGCATGCGGTCGAGCGCGAGGAAGCGGAACGCGCGCTCCCACTTGGTGCCCATGCCGTTGTCGGCCGGCTCCGGGTCGCCCTGGAAGAAGCCGTCGAGCACGATCTCGTCGCCGTCCTCGTAGGCGTTGACCCAGTGCAGGACGTAGGTCGCCTCGGCCTCGAACCAGCGGATCGCTCCGGCGCGCCGCGGCGCGGGATGACGCCGAGGCGGGTCGGCAGCTCGGGGTGGAACCGCGCGACGTGCGCGCCCTTGGCCAGGACCGCCGGCTCCCAGAACAGCGGGCAGTCGTTGAGGATCGCGTAGTTCTCGGTGAACGCCATGTCGTGCGGCAGCCGCGGGCCGGGCAGCGGGATGTCGACGTAGTGCACGAGCTCGTCGGCCGGGTCGACGACGCCGTAGTGCAGGTAGGGCGCCTCGGTGCCGTAGTTGAAGAACAGCAGCTCGCCGGTGCGCTCGTCGACCTTGGGGTGCGCCGAGACGCCCCCGCCGGGGAAGGCGCCGCCCCAGGTCTCCTTGCCGAGCGTCTCCGCGTGAGCGGGTCGAGCCGGTACAGGTCGCCGCACTGGTAGAAGCTCGTCAGCGCGACGCCGCGCCGGACGACCACGTCGGTGCTGGACGCGTCCTTCATCCGGCCGCGCGCGCCCCAGCCGTCCTCGCGCAGCGCGGTGTGGGGTCGTTCGGCCAGGCCCGCCCACAGCGGCCTGCCGGCCTCCTGCTCGGCGAGGAACCCGTCGGTGCGGACGAACCGGTTGCGGTAGAACGCCTTCCCGTCCCGGAAGCCGACGACGTGGACCATCCCGTCGCCGTCGAACGGGTGGTAGTTGCGGATCGCCGGGTGCACCGGGTTCTCGGTGTTGCGCAGGTACACGCCGTCGAGGTCGGCCGGGATCTCGCCGGCGACCACGGTCAGGTCGTCGGCCCGCCACTCGGTGGTCTGCGGGCGCCACGGCCCGGTGCGGTAGGGGTGGTCGTCGTCGGCGGGGAGGGTGGACAGCAACCGGCCGACGACCTCGACGTCCATGACTCTCCTCGTGCGAATCGGGGCGGGTATCAGGGTGCGGTGACGACGAACGAGACCGTGGTGGCGGTGCTGCCGCCGATGTTGAGCGTGGCGGCCGTCCGCGCGCCGTCCACCTGGTACTCGCCGGCCTGGTCGGTGACCTGCCGGGCGGCGTCGAGCAGCATCCGCACGCCGGTGGCGCCGACCGGGTGCCCGCCGCCGATCAGCCCGCCGCACGGGTTGACCGGCAGCCGGCCGCCCGGCGCGATGTCGCCGTTCTCGATCGCCTTCCAGGACTCGCCGGGACCGGTGAGTCCGAAGTGGTCGATGGCGAGGTACTCCGACGGCGTGAAGCAGTCGTGGGTCTCGAGCGCGTCGACGCCGTCGAGGCCGACCCGCGCGCGGCCGAACGCGTCGAGGACCGCGTCGCGCACGTGCGGCAGCAGGTAGGTCCTCGTCCGCGTCGCGCGCCGAGCTTCTGCTCCAGCGACAGCCCGACGGTGCGGTGGCCCCAGCCGTCGATCCGGGCGAGCCGCCGGGCGGCGAGCGCGGGGTGGCGGCGCAGGAACGCGTCGGAGGCCAGCACGACACCCGCCGCCGCCGTCGGTGACCTGGCTGCAGTCGTAGCGGCGGATGCGGCCCTCGACCACGGGGTTGACCTCGTCGGGGAGCGGGCCGGTCAGGTCGGGGACGTCCCAGGCCCGGGTCTGCGCGTTCGGGTTCCGCTTGGCGTTGGCGAGGTTCAGCGCGGCGATCGCGCGCAGGTGGGCGTCGTCGAGCCCGTAGCGGTCGGCGTACTCCTCGGCGATCCGGTCGAACATGTGCGGCCACATGAACCGCGCGCCCTCGGCCTCGTGCCCGACCCACGCGGCGGCACCGAGGTGGCGCGCCGCCTCGTCGCCCGGCACGGTGCGTCTCCAGCTCGACGCCGAGCGACCAGCGCGCACGTCGTAGTTGCCGGCCCGCAGGTCGGCCATCGCGGCGAGCACCGCGATGCTGCCGGACGCGCACGCGGCCTCGTGCCGGGCCGCCGGCACGCCCCACAGGTCGGGGCGCACCGTGGCGGGCATCGCGCCGAGGTGGCCCTGCCCGGTGAACAGCTGCCCGAACGCGTTGCCGACGTGGACGACCTCGACGGCCGCCGCGTCGACCCCGGCGGCGGCCAGCGTCGCGTCCACGACCTCGCCGGTCAGGTCGGCGATGTCGAGCCCTTCCCGGGTGAGGTTCCGGGCGAAGTCGGACTGCGCGCCGCCGAGCACCCAGACGCCGGTCATCTCTTCCCAGCCCCCTCTCGGCCACCATCGACACTAGAGCCGATCGCGCGCCCGATCCAGGCCCCGTAGTGGCGGAGTCCGGGGCCGACCTCCGGGAGATCCCCCATGTCACCGGTGGTGTGCGGCACGCAGACTCGGCGGCATGCAGGAACTCTTCACCGACCGCACGCGCCACGTCCTGGACCGTGCCGCGCACGAGGCCCGCGCTCTCGACCACAACTACATCGGCACCGAGCATCTGCTGCTCGGGCTCGCCGAGTCCGGCGGCGACCCGCTCGAGAGGATCGGCGTCGGCACCGTCGAGGCCATCGCGCTCGTGCACGACATCATCGGGCCGGCCGAGCGCCCGCCGGAGGACGACGCGCTCCGGTTCACGGCCAGGGCCGCGAAGGTCCTCGACCTCGCCGGACAGGAGGCCGCGCTGCTCGGCCACGACCACGTCGACGCCGGGCACCTGCTGCTCGCCCTGATCCGCGAGACCGACGGCGTCGCCGGTCAGGTACTGGCCCGGCTGGGCGCCACCCTCGACTCGGCCCGCGCGGTGCTCGCCGCCAGCCGGTAACTGGGAAGAAGTCTGCGCCAACGGCTGTACGCGATGGCGGCCTGGTTCGTGGACGCTCGGTTCGTCCTTCTCGTCCCTGCTGGAGGAACCACGTCATGCGAACATTCCTCGCCACCCTCACGGCCGTCGCCGCGGCGGCCACCGTCACCGTCGGGCTCGCCGCAGCCCCGAGCGCCGCGGCGCCGCCGCAGACCCTCGCCGCGCCGGACATCCCCGTCGCCAACGTCCAGGCGCATCTGAGCCAGCTCCAGTCCATCGCGACCGCCAACGGCGGAAACCGCGCGCACGGCAGACCCGGGTACCGCGCGTCGATCGACTACGTCCAGGGTCGGCTCAACGCGGCCGGCTACGTCACCAGCCTGCAGCCGTTCACCTCGGGCGGCGCGACCGGCTGGAACCTGATCGCCGAGTGGCCCCGCGGCGACGCGAACAACGTGATCATGGCCGGCGGCCACCTGGACAGCGTCACCGCCGGGCCGGGCATCAACGACAACGGGTCCGGCTCCGCGGGCCTGCTCGAGGTCGCGCTCACCGTCGCGAGCCAGAACCTCACGCCGACCAAGCGGATCCGGTTCGGCTGGTGGGGCGCGGAGGAGCGCGGGCTGGTCGGCTCGACGTTCTACGTCAACAGCCTCTCGAGCACCGAGCGGGCGAAGCTCAAGGGCTACGTGAACTTCGACATGATCGGCTCGCCGAACCCGGGCTACTTCGTCTACTCGAGCAGCGGCCAGCCGGCCGGGTCGACCGACCTGCAGCACGTGCTCGAGGCCCCGTTCGCCACGATGGGCGTGCCGACCGAGCTCACCGTGGTCGGCGGACGTTCCGACCACGCCGCCTTCGCCAACGCCGGCATCCCGACCGGTGGCCTGTTCACCGGCGCCGAGGTCACCAAGACCAGCGCGCAGGCGCAGAAGTGGGGCGGCACCGCCGGGCAGGCCTTCGACCGCTGCTACCACGCCTCGTGCGACACCTCGAGCAACATCAACGTGACCGCACTGGACCGCAACACCGACGCGATCGCCTACGCGATCTGGACCCTGTCCACGGCCACCACCCCGCCGCCCGGCGCGCGGTTCGAGAACCAGACCGACGTCCCGATCCCCGACCTGTCCACAGTGGAGAGTCCGATCACCGTGACCGGCGTGACGGGCAACGCGCCGGCCACGCTCGGCGTGGGCGTCGACATCCGGCACACCTACCGGGGTGACCTGGTGGTCGACGTGATCGCACCGGACGGCAGCGTCTACAACGTGCACAACCGCGCGGGCGGCAGCGCCGACAACCTGGTGGCGACCTACAGCGTCAACGCCTCCAGCGAGGTCGCCAACGGAACCTGGCGCCTGCGGGTACGCGACGCGGCCCAGGCCGACACCGGCACGATCAACTCGTGGAGCCTGCAGTTCTGAGCCACCTCGCCGGCCGGGCCGCGGGACACCGCGGTCCGGCCGGTCAGCTCGGGTTGTTCTCGAAGTCCAGGGCGTAGGCGAGCTTTCCGGGGTCGGCGTCGGACATCGGGGCGCTCAGGGCCGCGAACTCGCCCTTGTCGGCGTCCTTGCCGTCGTTCCAGTCCTTCATCCTGCCCAGCTCGCCCGCGGTGCGGCCGTCGGCGACCGGGTCGCCGTCCTTCAGGTCGGCCATGTCCTTCGACGCGTGCTCGATCAGGTCCAGGTACGAGGCGGGGTCGGTGAGGTCGTACTGCGACAGGTCGTAGCTCGCGCGCAGCCACGATCCCCAGTAGAACTCCAGGAACTCCGGCGAGCCGCCGTCGGAGTCGGCGATCTGCTCGTAGCCGATGTCGCGGGTGAAGTACACGAGGCTGCGGAAGTGGTCGTTGCCGAAGGTGTCCAGGCCGAGGCGGTCGGGCAGCTGGTCGGTGGTGATCGGCTGGTCGTCCGCGTCGCGCAGCCACACCCAGTGGTTGCTCTCCATCTGCGCCCAGAACTGCGCCGGGTCGAGCGCGCTCAGGTCCGCGGCGACCCGGACGCGGATGCGGGTGGCCGGCCCGCCGTCGGGGCTCGCGAGCAGCGCCGTCAGGGAGTGGTGGCCGTCGGTCAGGTACGGCACGCCGCCGGGCCCGATCACCGCGGTCTTCATCTCGGCCAGGGACTCCGGGGTCTCCTCGCCGACCGGTACCTCGCAGGTGAAGCTGCCCGGCGTGTCCAGCCGCGCGTCCGGGCCGGCCGAGGCCGCCTCGCCCTGGCCGTTCGACTCGCACCAGTCGTCGAACCGCTTGTTGACCTTGCCGGCCTGGGTGTCCTTGTCCGAGCGGTAGCGGCCGAGCTTGTAGTAGATCTCGTCGAACCCGATCGCCGGCTGGGTCGGGTGCAGCTCGCCGAGCGACACCTCCAGCAGGTCGCCTGCCCGCGGGCCGGCCGGTGCGGAGTTCGCGGCCCCGGCCAGGACCGGCACCGCCCCCAGCGTCCCGGCCGCCAGTGCGGCGGCGAGCAGGAAGCCAACGGTCCGGCGCGAGAGTCGTGTGCCCACGCAGCGATTGGATCACCGCCGGACGGACCCCCGCCACGGCCGTTCTTCGGGTTTAGGCGCGACTCGCGACGGCCGACCGGTCCCGCACCCGCGGCGTCACCCTGAAGCCGGCCGGTTTGAGCGTCAGCGACTCGATGATCGTCAGCTCGTAGTCCGGGTCGATGTCGAAGTCGTACCGCTGCAGCACCATGCCGAGCGCCAGCACCGCCTCGTGCAGCGCGAACTGCCGGCCGATGCACGCGCGTTCCCCGGTGCCGAACGGCTTGTACGCGTGCGCCGGACGCTTGCGCACCGCGGCCGGTTCGAACCGGTCGGGGTCGAAGGACTCGGCGTCGGGTCCCCACGCCGCCGGGTCCCGGTGCAGCAGGGGGAGCGGCACGATCACCCAGTCGCCGGGGCGCATCGGGTACCGGCCGCCGAGCACCAGATCCTCGCGCGCCTCGCGGGAGTAGCCCGGCGCGGTCGGCCACAGGCGCATCGCCTCGTCGAGCACGCGCCGCACGTACCGCAGCTTCGCGACCCCGCCGAACTCCGGTTCGCGGTCGCCCCAGACGGCGTCCACCTCGGCCTGCGCGCGGGCCAGCAGCTCGGGGTGGCGGGTCAGGTAGTACAGCGCGAAGGAAAGCGCGCCGGAGGTCGTCTCGTGGCCGGCGACGACGAACGTGATGGCCTGGTTGCGGATGTTCACGGGGTCGAGCCGCTGGCCGGTCTCGGGATGGCCCTCGGTGAGCATCAGGCCGAGCAGGTCGCGGCTCTGCTCGCCGCTGTGCCGCCGCCCCTCGATCACCTCGTCGACGAGGTCGGTCATGGTCGCGATGTCGGCCTTGTTCTGCCGCGCGCTGCCGGCGACGAGCCGCCGGACGAACGGCAGCTTGACGTTCTGCAGCTGGGCGTAGCGCAGCGCGTGGATCATCGCGGTGACGAACGGGTGCGGCTCGTCGCGTTCGAAGGAGCCGAACCGGTAGCCGAACCCGGCGCGCCCGATGGTCTCCAGCGTCAGCCGGGTCATGTCGGCGGCGACGTCCACCGGTCCGGTCGCCTGGTCCCACGACGCGACCAGCTCGCGGGCGACGTCGAGCATGATCGGGTGGTACCCGCGCATCGCCTCCGCGCGGAACGCGGGCTGCAGGATGTCGTGCGCGAGCCGCCAGTTCGGCTCGGTGGTGTGCGCGGTGAACAGGCCGTCGCCACCCAGCGCGCGCAGGTTCTCCAGGCCGAGGCCGACGTGCTTGCCGAACCGCGTCTCGTCGTTCAGCTCCGCGACCAGGTCGACGCCGGACACGAAGACGATCTCCAGCCCCAACAGCTTGCGGGTGAAGACCGGGCCCAGCTCGCGGCCCACGCGCACGGTGTCCTGCAGCGGCGTCCGCGGGTTGGTCCCGATGAGGTCGCCGATCACCGGTAAGCGGCCGGGCCGGTGCGGGATGCCGGTCGTGTCCACGAGACGCCCTCCTGCTTTCACGTTACTGAACCGGGGTCCAATAGCGCCACGATCCCGCGTTACTGAACCGGTGTCAAGTAAGGTGGGTCGATGCGGACGAGGCTCTCCACCGAGCGGCGGCGCGAGCAGCTGCTCTCGATCGGCGCGGGGCTGTTCGCGAACCGGCCGTACGACGAGGTCTGGATCGAGGAGGTCGCGGAGATCGCGCAGGTCTCGCGCGGCCTGCTGTACCACTACTTCCCGACCAAGAAGGACTTCTTCGCCGAGATCGTGCGCGCCCAGCGCGACCAGCTGCTCGAGATGAGCGCGCCCGACCCGTCGCTGCCGGTTCTCGAGCGGCTGCGGGCCGGCCTCGACGTGTACCTGGAGTTCGCCCGCACCCACCCCGACGGCTACCGCATCGTGCACCGCGCCGCGGGCACCATCGACGGCGAGATCCGGGAGATCCGCGAGGCCGGCATGGCCACCAACCAGGAGCGGATCCTGGCCGCGCTCGCCGAGCTGACGCCGGTCACCGAGGCGACCCGGCTCGCCGTCCACGGCTGGCTGATGTTCGTCAGCGCGGTGATCCTCGACTGGCTCGACCACCAGACGGTGACCCAGGACGAGCTGCGGGCGCTGTGCGTGCGCGCCCTGTTCGCCGCGGTGGACGTCCAGGTCTGACCGGTCAGTGCGTGAGCGCCGGCTCCGCCGGGACGGCCTCGACCTCAGGTGCGGCGGGCCGGCGGGTGCGCAGCGCGATCATGCCGGCCACGGCGAAGGTCACGACGACGGCCGCACCGATGGCGGCGACCGTGTGCAGGCCGCTGCTGAACGCGTCGCGGGCGGAGTCGAGCAGCGTCGCGCCGAGCCGGTCGCCGAGGCCGTCGGCGGTGGTGACCGCGCCGGCCAGGCTGTCCGTGGCCCGGGCCGCGGCGTCGGCCGACAGCTGGTCAGGGACGGTCAGGTCGCCGCGGTAGACGGCGGTCCCGAGGCTGCCGAACACCGCGATCCCCATGGCGATGCCGAACTCGCCGACGGTCTCCGACATCGCCGACGCCGCCCCGGCCTTGCGGGCCGGCACCGAGCTGACGACCATCTCGGTGCACAGCACGCCCTGCGGGCCCATGCCGAACGCGGCCACCGACATGCCCAGCACCACCAGCGTCACGCCGTGACCGGCGCCGACCTGGGTGAACAGCAGCATGCCCCCGGCGGCGAGCAGCATGCCGAAGCCCAGCACGAACTCCGGCCGGATGCGCCGGGCCAGCCGCGGCGCGATCAGCGAGCCGGCGACCACGGCGAGGGCCTGCGGCACCAGCGCGAGCCCGGCCTGTGCCGGCGTGAGGCCCTCGACCAGCTGGAGGTACTGGCTGACCAGCAGGAACACGCCGCCCATGGTGACCGCGCCGACCAGCATGATGGCCAGCGCCGCGCTGAACTTCCGGTTGCGGAGCAGGCGCAGGTCCAGCATCGGCTCGGCCAGCCGCCGCTGCCGCCGCACGAACACCGTGCCCAGCGCCAGGCCGATGGCCAGGGCGAGGAGGTTGCGCGTGTCCGGGCCGCCCTTGGCGATCTCCTTCAGCCCGTAGACGACCGGCAGGATCGTGCCGAGCGAGAGCGCCGCGCTGGTCAGGTCGAGCCGGCCGGCGTGCTCGTCGCGGTACTCGGGCAGCAGCCGGGGCGCGGTGGCGAGCAGCAGCACCATGACCGGGACGCCCATCAGGAACACCGCGCCCCACCAGAAGACGTCCAGCAGCAGCCCGCCGACGACCGGGCCGATCACCATGCCGCCCATGAAGCAGCTCATCCACACGGCGATCGCCGTGCCGCGCTGGCGCGGGTCGGTGAACATGTTGCTGATCAGCGCCAGGGTAGAGGGCATCAGCGTCGCGCCCGCGATGCCCAGCACGGCCCGCGCCCCGATGAGCATGGCCGGGCTGGTCGCGAACGCCGCCCCGATCGAGGCGAGGCCGAACGCGGCGCCGCCGATCATCAGCAGCTTGCGGCGCCCGATGCGGTCGCCGAGCGTGCCCATGGTGACCAGGAAGCCCGCGATCATGAACCCGTAGATGTCGATGATCCACAGCAGTTCGGTACCGCTGGGCCGCAGGTCGGCGGCGAGGTGGGGCACCGCGAGGTGCAGCACGCTCATGTCCAGCGACAGCAGCAGTGTCGGCAGCGCCAGCACTGCCAACCCGATCCACTCCCGGCGGCCGGCCTTCGTTGTCTCCAGCATGATCCCGTCCTCGTGGTCGATCGTCGCCTGTCACCAACACGTCGAATCCGCGCGGCCTACTTCGACATCGATCACGAGAAAAGCTCGGGTGACGGGGGTCACTCGTGCTGGTCGGCCTCTGCGAGGGCGGCGTCGACGAGGGCGCGCGCCGCCCAGCCGGACACGCGGGTGGCGTCGGCCCCGAGACCGCGCAGGTCCTGCAGGACGATCAGGGCCTCCCAGCCGATGACCATGGCGAGCGCGGAGACGAGGTCCTCGAACCGCCGCGCGCCCAGCCGCTCGCGCAGGGGACCGACTGCCTTCTCGATCCACTCGACGCGCCGGTAGCCGCGCCGGGGCGCGGCACCGGGCTCGACCGGCGCGTCGACGGTGAGCCTGATCAGCTTGCGGCCCAACGGAAGCGACTCGGCGGACGCGTTCCCGACCGCGCGGATCATCGCCTCGACCCGGGCACGCGGGTCCTCGTCGCCGGTGGCGTCGAGCAGCTCGTCGATCCCCGTGTTGAGCGCGCCGAGCGTGGCGTCCAGCAGGAGCTGGTCGAGCGTGGGGAAGTAGGCGTAGACGGTGCGGCGCGAGACGTCCGCCGCCGCGGCGATCTCGTTCACCGACGGCGTGCCACCCGCGGCGATCAGCTCGCTCGCCGCGTCCACGATCGCCCGGCGGGTGCGGCGCCGCTGCGCCACCCGCCCGGCTCCGTCCTGAGCTTTGCTCACCTGGCGTCCTTTCCTCGTTGACATCAGGTCCGTCCGCGCTCACTATACATGTGTGCGCTAACTGCACAGCTGTGCAACGAAAGGATCGGAACGATGGCCGTCACCTTCATCAACCTGTTCGAGGTGCCCGCGGGCCGCGACGAGGAGTTCTGGGACGCGTGGACCCGGATCAACGCCTACATGCGCACCCAGCCGGGATACCTGGGCCACGACCTGCACCGCACGGTGCTGCCGGACGCGCGCTACCGGTTCGTCAACGTCGTGCGGTGGGAGTCCAGACAGGACTGGGCCGCCGCGCACGACGAGCGCTTCCGCGAGCTGGCCACACACCCCTTCCTGGCGGAGTTCCCACCCACCCCGGCGCTGTACGAGGTGGTGCACAGCGCCGTCGGCGCGGCATGACTGCAAGAACTTGCTGCAAACCGTAGATTTGACGGCATGGAACGGACCCCACCGGCCGGCCAGGCGATCCGCCTCGCCGACATCGCCACGCACGCCGGAGTCAGCGAGGCGACGGTCAGCCGCGTCCTCAACGGCAAGGCCGGGGTGTCCGCCACCACGCGGGAAGCGGTCCTCGAGGCGCTCGACCTGCTCGGCTACGAGCGGCCCGCGAAGCTGCGAGCCCGCAGCGCCGGGCTCATCGGGCTGATCACGCCGGAGCTGTCCAACCCCGTCTTCCCCGCGTTCGCCCAGGTGATCGAGCGGGTGCTGACCCGGGTCGGGTACACGCCGGTGCTGTGCACGCAGACCCCCGGTGGCTCCACCGAGGACGAGCTCACCGACACCCTCGTCGACCGCGGCGTCAACGGGATCATCTTCGTGTCCGGGCTGCACGCCGACTCCACGGCCGACGCCGACCGCTACGTCAAGCTGGCCGGTCGCGGCGTGCCGTTCGTGATGATCAACGGCTACACCGAGAAGGTGTCCGCCCCGTTCGTGTCCACCGACGACCGCTCCGCGATGCGCCTGGCCGTCACGCACCTGGTCGAGCTCGGCCACGAGCGGATCGGCCTCGCCGTCGGCCCGCGCCGGTTCGTGCCGGTGCTGCGCAAGATCGAGGGCTTCGTCCAGCACATGCGGACCCTGCTGCCGTACTCCGCCGAGCAGGCCGAAGGCCTCGTGCAGCACTCGCTGTTCACGGTCGAGGGTGGCCAGGCCGCGGCGCACGCGCTCGTCGACCGCGGCTGCACCGCCATCGTCTGCGCCAGCGACCTGATGGCGCTCGGCGCGGTGCGGGCCGCGCGCCAGCGGGGGCTCGCCGTGCCCGGCGACGTGTCGGTGGTCGGGTTCGACGACTCGCCGCTGATCGTGTTCACCGACCCGCCGCTGACCACGCTGCGCCAGCCCGTCGAGGCCATGGGGCAGGCCGCGGTCAACGCGCTGCTCGAGGAGATCGGCGGCACGCCGGCGCCGCACGCGGAGTTCGTCTTCATGCCCGAGCTGGTCGTGCGCGGCTCGACCGGTGCGGCGCCCGCGAAGCGTAGTTGACCCTTTACGGCCTGAAAGTCCGCTGGTAATCTTTCTGCAAGCAGCTGCATGGTCTTTCAAACCCCCTGCACTTCGGGCCTCCGAGGAGGCGTCCCCATGCATCGATCCCTGCGTACTGCCCTGCTCGCGTTCACCGTGGTGGCGAGCGGTGTCATCCCCGTGGCCGCGGCCCACGCCGCGCCCACCGCCGTTTCCGCTTCGAGCGCCGACCCCGGTCCGAAGGACGTGATCGTCCACCTCTTCGAGTGGCCGTGGGCGTCGGTGGCGAACGAGTGCGTGAACGTGCTGGGCCCCAAGGGGTTCGGCGGCGTCCAGGTCTCCCCGCCGCAGGAGCACGTCGTGCTGGCGGGCAGCGGCTACCCGTGGTGGCAGGACTACCAGCCGGTCAGCTACCGGCTCGTCTCCCGCCGCGGCGACCGGGCGGCGTTCGCGAACATGGTCAGCACCTGCCACACGGCCGGCGTGAAGATCTACGTCGACGCCGTGCTCAACCACATGGCCGGCGGCGCGTCGACCGGGACCGGCAGCGACGGCTCGACCTTCAGCCACTACGGCTACCCGTCCGTCGCCTACGGCAACGACGACTTCCACCACTGCGGCCGCAACGGCAACGACGACATCGCGAACTGGACCGACCGGTGGGAGGTGCAGAACTGTGAGCTCGTCGACCTGTCCGACCTGAAGACCGAGTCGTCCTACGTGCGCGGCAAGCTCACCGGCTACCTGGCCGACCTGCGCTCCCTCGGCGTGGACGGCTTCCGGGTGGACGCCGCCAAGCACGTGCCGGTCGCCGACCTGCAGGCGGTCTACGGCGGGATCAGCGGCGCCTACGTCTACCAGGAGGTCATCGAGGGCGGGCCGGGGGAGATCAGCCCGACCGAGTACACCGGCATCGGCGACGTCACCGAGTTCCGCTACGGCGACGTGGTGGGCAACGCCTTCCGCGACGGGAACCTGGGCAACCTGAACAACCTCGCCTCGTCCATGCTGCTCGGCTCCGCCGATGCGGTCGCGTTCGTCGACAACCACGACACCCAGCGCAACGGCCGCGCGCGGCTCACCTACAAGGACGGCAACAACTACGCGCTCGCCGAGGCGTTCATGCTCGCCTGGCCCTACGGCGTGCCGCAGGTGATGTCCAGCTTCTCGTTCGGCTCGCCCGACCAGGGCCCGCCGGCCGCGGGCAACGGCACGACCAACCAGGTCAGCTGCGGCAGCGGCTGGGTGTGCGAGCACCGGTGGCGCACCACCGCGAACCTCGTCGGCTTCCGCAACACCACGTCCGGCGCCGCGGTGACCAACTGGTGGTCCAACGGGTCGAACCAGATCGCGTTCGGCCGCAGCGGCAAGGGATACGTGGCGTTCAACCGCGGTGGCGCCACCCTGTCACGCACGTTCCAGACCGACCTGCCCGCCGGCACCTACTGCGACGTCGCGAACGGCGACTTCACGAGCGGCAGCTGCACCGGCACGGTGTACACAGTGGACTCGTCGGGCCGGTTCGCCGCGTCGCTGCCGCCGGGCGGGATGCTCGCCCTGCACGTCGGTGCGCGAACCACCGGCGGCGGCTGCACGAGCGTGGCGGTCACGTTCGCGGTGAACGCGACCACCGTGTGGGGCGAGAACGTGTTCGTCGAGGGCAACCGGGCGGAGCTGGGGAACTGGGACACCAACGCGGGTCTCGCGCTCTCGTCGGCCACTTACCCGGTCTGGCGCGGCACGGCGAACCTGCCGCCGGGCACGACGTTCGAGTACAAGTACATCAAGAAGAACGGGTCCCAGGTGATCTGGGAGACCGGCGCGAACCGGGTGAAGGCCACCGGCACCGCCTGCACGATGACCCTCGACGACACCTGGCGGAACTGATGCGCCCGGCCGCCTGGCTCGCCGCCCTGCTCGCGGTGGTGGCGCTGCTCGTCCCGCCACCGGCGCAACCGCCGCGGTGACACCCGACGGGTATCGACACCGCCGGGCTGGGCGGCCGGTTCACCGGTTCCGACGTGACCTTCCGGGTGTACTCCGCGTCCGCGACCCGGATCGCCGTGTACGTCTACGCCGCGCCGGCCGGCGAGCAGGAGAAGGCGAGCTACCTGCTCGCCAGGGACGGCGCGAACGTGTGGTCGGCCACCGTGAGCGTCGCCGACCTGCGCGCCGCCGGCGTCACCGGCACCGTCTACTACGGCTACCGCGCCTGGGGTCCGAACTGGCCGTACGACCCGGCGTGGACCAAGGGCTCCGCCGCCGGCTTCGTGTCCGATGTGGACGCACAGGGCAACCGGTTCGACCCGAACAAGCTGCTCCTCGACCCGTACGCCCGGGAGGTCAGCCACGACCCGCTGACCGCGGCGAACCCGGACGGGAGCGGCTACGGGTCCGGCCCGGCCCACCGCACCACCGACACCGGGCCGACCGCGCCGAAGGGCATCGTGCTCGCGACGGACGGCACGGGCACCGGCACGAAGCCGGCCAGGGCGTTCAAGGACGACGTCGTCTACGAGGTGAACCTGCGCGGCCTGACCCGCGGCGACCCGACGTCCCGGCCGCGGACCGGGGCACCTACCGGGGCGCGGCGAGCAAGGCCGCGGCGCTGCGCGCGCTCGGCGTGACGGCGGTGGAGTTCCTGCCGCTGCAGGAGACCCAGAACGACACCAACGACGTCGACCCGACCGGCACCGCGGGCGACAACTACTGGGGCTACATGACGGTCGGCTACTTCGCCCCCGACCGCCGCTACGCCGCCGACCGCTCGCCCGGCGGGCCGACGCGGGAGTTCAAGGAGATGGTGAAGGCCTACCACGACGCGGGCCTCAAGGTGTTCGTCGACGTGGTCTACAACCACACCGCCGAGGGCGGCCCGTGGAGCGCCTCGGACAAGAACACCTACAACCTGTTCTCCTGGCGGGGCCTGGACAACCCGACGTACTACTCGCTGACCGGCGACCGGCAGTCCCCGTGGGACAACACCGGCGTGGGCGGCAACTACAACACCGCCAACCCCGTGGCGCAGAACCTGATCGTCGACTCGCTCGCGTACTGGAAGGACACCCTCGGCGTCGACGGCTTCCGGTTCGACCTCGCGAGCGTGCTCGGCAACACCTGCCAGCACGGCTGCTTCAGCTACAGCCGGACCGACCCGGGCACCGCGCTGAACCGGCTCGCGGCCGAGATGCCGGCCCGGCCGGCCACCGGCGGGTCCGGAGTGGACTGGATCGCCGAGCCCTGGGCCATCGGCGCCGGCACCTACCAGGTCGGCAACTTCCCGGCCGGCTGGTCGGAGTGGAACGGGATCTACCGCGACACGCTGCGCCGCGACCAGAACGAGCTCGGCGTCGCCGCCGTCACGCCGGGCGAGCTCGCCACCCGGTTCGCCGGCTCGTCGGACCTCTACGGCGACGACGGCCGCCGGCCGGCCGCCTCGGTCGACTTCATGGTGGCCCACGACGGCTTCACGTTGAAGGACCTGTACTCCTGCAACGGGAAGAACAACGGCCAGGCGTGGCCGTACGGCCCGTCGGACGGCGGCAGCGACGGCAACGACTCGTGGGACCAGGGCGGCGACGCGGGTGCCCAGCGCAAGGCCGCCCGCAACGGCACGGCGTTGCTGATGCTGTCGGCCGGCATCCCGATGATCACCGGCGGCGACGAGTACCTGCGCAGCCTGCGCTGCAACAACAACCCGTACAACCTGGACTCGCCGGCGAACTGGCTCACGGTCACCCCGGCAGCGACTTCACCACCTTCACCACGCGGCTCGCCGCCTTCCGCGCGACGCACCCCGCGCTGCGCCCGGCGAACTTCTACGCCGCGAGCCAGCTGCAGTGGTACACCCCGGCCGGTACCGCGCCGGACACGGCGTACTGGAACAACCCGGACAACCACGCGCTCGCGTGGCGCCTGGACGGCACCGCACTCGGCGACCCGGCCCCGGCCCTGTACGTCGCGTACAACGGCTGGTCCGGCGACGTGACCTTCACCCTGCCCGCGCCGCCCGCCGGCCGGCAGTGGTACCGGGTCACCGACACGTCGGCGTGGGCCGAAGGCCCCGACCAGGTCCGTCCACCCGGCGCGGAGGACGCCCTAGGAGGTTCGACGTACGTGCTGGGCGGCCGGGCGGTGCTGCTGCTGATCGCGAAGTAGGAGCCAGTCCCGCCTGAGCAACCCGAACACCCACGAGTCCGACACCTCGCCGTTCACGACGCAGTCCTCCCGCAGCGTCCCTTCGCGCACGAACCCGTTCTTCTCCAGGACGCGGGCCGATGCCACGTTGCGCGTGTCGGCCTCGGCCTGGACGCGGTTCAGGTCGAGCGTGTCGAAGGCCCACCGCAGCAATGCGCGCGCGGCTTCGGTCGCGTAGCCGTGGCCCCAGGCGGCGTCGCCGAGACAGTAGGTCAGCGACGCGCTGCGGTGGTCCGGGTTCCACCGGGTCAGGCTGCACCAGCCGACGAAGGCGCCGTCGGAAAGTCGGTCGATGGCCAGCCGCGCCCCGGTGCCGTCGTCCGCGAGCTGCCGGCAGGCCGCGACGAAGCGCCCGGCGCGCGCCTGGTCGCGCCAGGGCGGTGAGTCCCAGTAGCGGAGCACGTAGGCGCTGCTGTGCAGCGCGAAGAGCGCGTCCGCATCCGCGTCGGTGAAGGGCCGCAGCCGCAGGCGAGCGGTGTGCAGCGTCGGGGTGGGCAGAGACACGAGTGCCATATTGCCCGGTTGGTGTGCTGTGACGGCAAGGGGCGCGGATGCTGTCACACGGGACAGCCGATGCTGTCTTGCTGTCACAGCGCTGTGACAGCATCGGATCGGGCTTGACCAGCGGAAACGTGGCTTGTGACGGATGTGACGGCATCCGCGAATGCCGTCACAACAGGCCGCAAACCCGTCTCCACAGGGGTGAAGCGAGACGCGTGAGAAATGCCGTCACAGGGGAGACGCCGATCGGCGAACGCGACGGCACCCAGGCCGAGACCGTCCACGGCGACGCCCGCACGACGTTCGTGTTCGGCGGCCGCGACGTGGACGTGCGTGCGGTCGCCTTCCGCACTGCCGCTCGCCGGCTCGTCCGGACACGTCGGCCGTGGAGCGCGGTGCCCTTCCAGCGGCGGAGCGCTGAAGTCGACACAGGAACGGTGCCGCTGTTGATCGCGAGGTGAATCTTTGTCATCCGGTGACCTGGAGGTGGCAGGATGCCGCCATGGTCACGACCGATGACGTCAGAAAATCACCGAGAGTGAGCGCCGCGGGTCCACCGCGGCGGCGCCGGCGGCTCTCGCCGCGGGAGGTCGCGCTCGGCGTGCTGTTCTGCGTGCCCGCGCTGGCCGGTCTCGGCACCTTCGTGATCTTCCCGCTGTTCCAGGCGATCTTCCTGTCCACCCGGGGCACCGACATCAACGGCAACCCGTCCCGGTCGGTCGGCGGGGAGAACTTCGCGGCGCTGTTCACGCCCGAGTTCGGCACGGTGCTGATGCACACGCTGCTGTTCACGCTGTTCGTGGTGGTCGTCGGGCTGCTGCTGCCCATGGCGCTGGCAGTACCCCTGGCCCAGCGGCTGCCCGGCATGCGGGTCTTCCGGACGCTGTTCACCCTGCCGTTCGCCTACTCCGCGTCGGCGGCGAGCGTCGTGTGGCTGCTGATGCTGGACCCGTCGATGTCGCCGGTGAACTGGGCGTTGCGGCTGGTCGGCGCTGACGCGCCCGGCTGGACCACCGAGGCGCCGTGGCCGCTGATCACCGTCGCGTGGGCGACCGTCTGGGTGGTGGCCGGGTTCAACCTGCTGGTGCTCAGCGCCGGCCTCGCCGGGGTCGACACGGACGTCCTCGAGGCCGCGCGCCTCGACGGGGCGACGGGGTTCCGCAACTTCTTCAGCGTCGTGCTGCCGATGATCTCACCGAGCGTGTTCTTCGTCGTCGTGACGACCACGCTCACCGCGCTGCAGGCGCTCGGCCAGGTGCAGGTGATGACCGACGGCGGGCCCAACGGCAGCACCTCGACGCTGGTGTTCTCCATCTTCCACAACGCGTTCGAGTACGGGAACAACGACTACGGCCTGGCCAGCGCCCAGGGCCTGGTGCTGCTGATCATCGGCATCGGGCTCGCGGCCATCCAGTTCGGCGTCATCGAGAGGCGGGTGCACTACCGGTGAGCCAGACAACCACGTCGCGGCCGGCGGAGCCCGGGTCGCGCCCGGCCCCGCCGCCGCGCCGCACCCGCGCCACCGACCGGCCGCGCGCCGGGGTCACCACGCTCACCTACGTGTGGGTCGTGGTGATGGCGGTCGTGCTGCTGTTCCCCGTGCTGATGACCGTGGTCGGCGGCTTCCTGCCGGAGGGCCAGCTGGTGCGCCAGCCACCGGGACTGGCCAGCGGCGAGTACTCGATCGACAACTACGTCGCCGCGTGGCAGCAGACCGTGGTGCCGCTGCTGCCGGCGTTCACGAACTCGCTGTTCGTCGGCGTGGTGATCATGCTCGGCCACCTGGTGACCTCGTGCCTGGCCGCCTACGCGCTGGTGTTCGTCCGGATGCCGTTGCGCAAGCCGATCTTCTGGCTGTTCATGGCCACGATCATGGTGCCCTACGAGGCGATCGTGGTGCCCAACGCGCTGTTCATCCGCAGCATGGGCGTGGAGAACAGCCAGTGGAGCCTGGTACTTCCCTTCCTGGCCAACGGTTTCGGCGTGTTCCTGATGCGCCAGGCGTTCCGCCAGTTCCCCACCGAGCTGCACCAGGCCGCGCTGATCGACGGCTGCGGGCACCTGCGGTTCCTGTTCACGATCGTGCTGCCCGCCGCGCGCCCGTCGCTGACCGCGCTCGCCGTGTGGTCGTTCCTGCAGGGCTGGAACATGTACTTCTGGCCGCTGATCATCTCCTCGTCGAACAACGCGATGAACACCCTGCAGACAGCGGTGTTCGCGTTGAAGAACAACGGGAACGGCACCCAGCAGGCGCTGGTGCTGGCCGGGGTGACGATCACCCTGGTGCCCACGCTGCTGCTCGTCATCTTCGGGCAGCGGTGGCTCGTCCGCGGCTTCATGGCCGGGGCCGTGAAGTGATTCGAGTGTTAGAGGAAGGAACAAGCGTGCGGAAAACACTGCGTCGCCGGGTCGGCGCTCTTGCGGTCATGCTCGCGATGGCCGTCACCGCGTCGGCGTGCTCGTCGGCGGCGAACTCGGGCGACTCCTCCAGTGGCGACGAGGTCACCGCGCCGGGGAAGGACGCGCTCGACGGCAAGGGCGAGGTCGACGTCACGTTCTGGCACGGGATGAGCGGTACGAACGGGGAGACCCTGCAGGCGCTGGTCGACCAGTTCAACAACGACCACAAGGGCAAGATCAAGGTCACGCTGAACTACAAGGGGCAGTACGACAGTGTGCTCGCGTCGTACAAGAACGCCTCCGAGAAGCAGCGGCCGGACATGATGCAGATGTACGACATCGGCACCCGGTACATGATCGACTCCAACACGATCGTGCCGATGCAGTCGTTCATCGACGTCGACAAGCACGACGTATCGGACCTGCAGCCGAACATCGCCGGCTACTACACGGTCGACGACAAGCTGTACTCGATGCCGTTCAACACCTCGATGCCGCTGATGTACGTCAACCGCGAGGCGTTCACCAAGGCCGGCCTCGACCCGGACAAGCCGCCGACGAGCCTCGACGAGATCATGGCCGCCGCCAAGAAGATCAAGGCGACGCCGGGCGAGACCGTGCAGTACGGCTTCGGCGCGTCGCTGTACGGCTGGTTCGTCGAGCAGTGGAACGCGGTCGCCGACACGACCCTGTGCGACGCGGACAACGGCCGCACCGGGCGGGCCAGCAAGGTCACCCTCGCCAACGACACCAACGTCAAGCTGGTGCAGTGGTGGCAGGACATGGTCGACCAGGGCCTGGCGATGAAGCTGGACAGCAACACCGACAACGGGGACAACGCGTTCAGCTCCGGGACCGTCGCGATGAGCCTGGAGTCCACCGGCTCGCTCGGCACGTTCACCGCGGGCGCGAAGGCATCGAAGAACCCGTTCACCGTGGGCACCGGCTTCTACCCGAAGGTCGACGCCGCCAACGACGGCGGCCCGATCATCGGCGGCGCGTCGCTGTGGATCATGCACAAGGACGACCCGGCCAAGCAGCGGGCCGCGTGGGAGCTGGTGAAGTTCCTGTCCGAAAAGGACACCCAGGTCACCTGGCACACCAAGACCGGGTACTTCCCGATCAGCAAGGCGGCGCTGGACGACCCCGCCGACAAGCAGTGGGTGAGCCAGAAGCCGCAGTTCGCCACCGCCATCGAGCAGCTGCAGGGCACCAAGCTGACCCACGCCACGCAGGGCTGCTCGGTCGGTGAGATGCCGGAGGTGCGCAAGAACGTGGAGAACGCGTTGCAGGCGGCCATCCTGCAGGGCACCGACGCCAAGCAGGCCCTGACCGACGCGCAGGACGCGGCGGACAAGCAGATCGCCGACTACAACGACAAGCTCGGCGGCTGACCCCGCCGGGCCTTCCGTCCACTGTGGAACACGAGGTCGTCGTCAGCCCCTGGCGGGGCGGCGACGGCCTCGTGCCGCTTGTCGCCGGGTACCACCTGGCGACGGAGGCGGAGAAGGGCCGGCCGGTGCGTGCCGCGGCGGAGCTGCCGGACCGCTACCGGCGCGAGGTCACCGATCCGGCGGCGGCGTTCGCCGGGGACACGGTGCTGGTCGCGCGAGCGGGCGGCGCCCCGGTGGGTTGCGTGGTGCTGGCCGGCGGCGCGGAGATCAAGCGGCTGTGGGTGGACCCGGCCGCGCGCGGGCGAGGTGTCGCCGGTGCGCTGATACGGGCCGCGCTGGCCCACGCGGAAACCGCCGGGGTGCGGTGCGTGCGCCTGTCGGTGTGGGGCTGGCGGACCGGCGCGATCGCGCTGTACGAGCGTCTCGGGTTCGTGGTCGTGGACTCGTGGGACGACCGGGAGCGGCTGGTGTGCATGGAACGCGTCGTCTGAGGCCGGTCACAGGGACAGGTCGTTGGCGTCGTCGCCGGCCACGGTGAGGACGCCGTCGAGGTCGGCAAGTGCCGCGACGAGGTCGTTGACCGATCCGGTGCCCCGCACGTTGAGTCCACACGCTCACCGAGCGCGTGCCGTGCTCGTCGCCGTGCTGGTCGACCGACACCTCGCCGACGCTGAAGTTGCGCTGCGTGCTCTCGGCCAGCACCCGGCGCAGCACGCCCTGGCCGTCCAGGTAGGTCACGCGGATCCGGGACGGCGCGTACCTCGACCGCGGCAGCCGGGCGGCGAGCGGGGTGAAGCCGAACACGACGACGAAGTGCCCCGCGGTCACGGCGATCGCGAGCAGCCACAGCCCGGCACCGGCGGCCATGCCGACGGCCGTGGTCAGCCAGATCACCGCGGCCGTCGTCAGGCCGCGCACCGCGTCGCGACGGACGAAGATCAGGCCGCCGCCGATGAACCCGATGCCGGACACGATCTGCGCGGCGACCCGTGACGGGTCCAGCGTGACGTGCTCGCCGAGCACGTCGAAGAACCCGTACTTGGACACCAGCATGATCAGCGCGGACGCGAAGCCGACCAGCGTGTGGGTGCGCAGCCCGGCGCTCTTCTGCCGGATCTCGCGCTCCAGCCCGACCGCTGCCGACAGCACCAGCGCCAGGCCCAGCTCGGCGAGCTGCGTCCAGCCCTGACCTGCTGCTTCACCCAGGGACGGCAATGCCATCGGCCCAGATTAGCCAAAACCCTCCGATCGACCCTGCCGTCCCGGCATCCGGGCTCGCTACCGTGCGTGCCCAGATGGACGGCTACCGTGTTGAACCCGAGCAGCTCCGGACCGCCGCGAGCGGGATCGGTGACGCGATCGGCGCCGCGGACGACACGAACCTCGAATCGATTCCCGGCGCGAGCGCGGCGTACGGCCACGCCAAGGTGAACGCCGCGCTGACGTCCTTCTGCACCACCTGGGAGCTGGCCAAACAGATCCTGCAGCAGCGCAGCGCGGCCGCCGGTGACGCACTGGACGACGACGCCGGCGTCTACGAGCGGCAGGAGGCGAACGGGGTGGCCACGTTCGACCCGGCCGCCCCGCAACCGACGACACTGCCGACGCCGCTGCCCGGCCCGGCACCGACGCCGCCCGGGAGCCGCTGATGGCGGAGCTCGGCCAGACCGGCGACCCCCGCGAGCTCGTCCCCGGCGATCCGGCGGCGGTGACCGGCGTGGCCGACGACCTGCGGGCCCGCTCCCGGGTGCTGGACGACGTCGCGGCCGACCTGTCCGGCGTGCGGATCCCGGACTGGGAAGGCCCGGCCAGCAGCGCGTTCTGGGACCAGTTCTCGCCCGAGGCGGCCAACTGGCGGCTCGGCCGGGACGCGATGACCACCGCCGCGGGCGCCCTCGACGCGCACGCCGCGTCGCTGAGCTGGGCGCAGGGCCAGGCGGCCGAGGCGATCGCGCTGTGGGAGCAGGGCGAGCAGGTCACCCGGCAGGCGATGGCGGACGGTTCGCCGGTGGGCAGCCCGTTCGGCCCGGCGTTCGCCGACCCGGGCGCGGGGCTGCGCCAGCAGGCCGTCGAGACCCTGCGGCGGGCCCGCGAGCAGCTCGAGAAGGCGGGCGACGCGCACGCGAGCGCGATCGACAAGGTGGGCGGCAAGGGCGCCGGCGCGCCGGACTGGCTGACCGGGCCCGCGCAGTTCGTGCAGAAGACCGGCCCGCAGAAGGTCGCGGTCGACATCGCGCAGACCGAGAGCTGGCTGGAGAAGGCCGAGCGCCAGCAGGGCGCCGGCAGCCGGTTCGCCCGCTACGCCCGGTGGGGCGAGGAGTTCGACAAGCGGCAGGGCCCGGGCGTCAACGCCACGCTGGTGGGCGGCACCGCGAAGGGCAGCCTGTTCGGCGCGACCGCGAAGGGCGCCGCGGCAGTTCGGCGACGTGACGCTGGCGGGCCAGGCCGAGGCCAGGGCGCTCGGCGGCCAGGCGTCGGCCACCGCGGGTATCGGCCGCGACGGGCTCAACGCGCAGGCCAAGGTGAACGCGTACGTGGCGCAGGTGTCCGCGGAGGGCGGGGCGCAGCTCGGCCCGGCCGAGGTCAACGGCTCTGGCCAAGGGTTTCGTCGGCGCCGAGGCCGGCGCGCACGGCGCGGTCGGCCTCGACGGGATCAACGTCGGCGCGGACGCGTTCGCCGGGGCGAAGGCCACCGGCGTGGTGCACGGCGACGTCGGCGGGTTCGGGGCGGGCGCCACGGGCGAGGCGTGGGCCGGCATCGGTGCCGAGGCCGACGCGACCTTCGGCCAGGGCGAGGACGGCAAGTGGACGATCGGCGGTGAGGCCGGGGTGGGCCTCGGGGTCGGCGGTAAGGTCGGCTTCGAGTTCACCGTGGACCCGGGCTCGGTCACCGACACCCTGGGCGACGCGGCCGGCGCGCTGAACCCGTTCGACTGACCCTGGAGGGCCGCCCATGGCCACCGACCTGCCTGTACGCATCGAGTTCGCGCTGCCGGACGGCTGGCTGGTGACGCCGCCGGACGAGGCGGGCGCACCCGGGGTCGCGTTCGTCGCGCTGCATCCGGCCTCCGCCAACGGGTTCACCGCGAACTTCACGATCGCCGGCCAGTTCCGCGACCCGGCCCTGACGATGGCGGCGATCGCCGACGAGTCGGTGCGCCGCCTCGAGGACGCCGTCGGCCAGGTGCACGTCCGCCTACCGCGTCGACGTCGGCGACGCGGACGCGCCGGGCATCACGCAGGTGCTGGACATCCAGGTGGGCACCGAGCAGAAGCTCGTGCAGTGCCAGGTGTACGTCTCCATGGAGGACGTCGACCACCCGGGCCGGCGCGCGGTGCTGGAGCTGGTGCTGACCTGCACACCCGAACAGCTCGACGCCGTGTTCGACGACTTCCAGTCCTTCGTGCGCACCGTCCGCCCCGCGCCCGCACAGCAGCACTAGCCAGCAGCACTAGCGCAGCGCGTCCGCCGGGACGAGGTCCAGCAGGTCGCACAGCCGGTCCAGCGCCGGTTCCACCATGCCCGCCTCGAAGCCGCCCGTGTCGGGGTGCCAGGTGATCAGGTCCGGGCCGCCGAACCGCACCGGCCCAGCGGGCGGGTTTGCCAGCAGTCGGCGCCGCACCGGCGCGGTCAGCAGCCGGGCGGCGAACGCCTCGTCCTCGGTGCCCACGGCGAACGCGCGGTCGAAGGCGTCGTCGCCGGTGGTGTGGCGGCGGGTCCGGCGCGGGGCGCCGCGGGCACCGGTCACCAGCACGGTCGGCACCGCGGCCGGCAGCGACACCGCGACGACACGGACGAAGTCGATCCGTGCGCTGTACTCGCCGGCCGGGAGCGATCGTGGTGGCGCGTACTGGAAGCACGCGAACTCCCGGCCCCGGTGCGTGCCGATCACCAGGTCCAGCGCCGACGCGCGGCGGCCGAAGGGGTAGCCGGTGTACCGCCGGGTGAAGCCGTCGTCGCGGGGGCTGTACTGCCACCGCTTCGCGGCCGCGAGCCGGGCGAGGTCGTGGCTCCTCGCCGGGTCGCGCGGGGCGCGGTTGTGCCGCGCCGTGTGGACCACGAGCCAGCCGACGAGGCCGAGGACCGCGGCGAACGCGACCACGAACGCGATCGGGGCGAGGGCCGACATCGCGCTCCCAGGGTGTCGCGGACGGGAAGCTTTCGAGGGTAGTGGCGCGCTAGCCTCCGGGCATGGCCGCCCGGGTTCCGCTGTTCTGCGACACCGCGCTGGCGGCGCGCATCGAACGCGTCGAGGCGGAGCTGGTCGCGCGGGGGAGCGAGGCGGCGCGGCACCGCCGCGGCGACACCACCGGCTTCGTGCTCGACGTCGCCGGTGGGGTGGCGAGCTTCGCCGAGGAGGGCTCGCCGCTCAACAAGGTCTGCGGGCTCGGCTTCGCTGGCGTCCCGGGCGCGGCCGAGCTCGGCGAGCTCGAGCGGGCGTTCGCCGCGTGCGGGGCACCGACGCAGGTCGAGCTCGCGCATCTCGCGGACCCGGAGGTCGGCGCCCTGCTGACCGGGCGGGGCTACCGGCTCGTCTCGTTCGAGAACGTGCTCGGCCGCGCCCTCGACGAGCCGCCCGAGCGCGTCTCGCCGCCGGGGATCGAGGTCCGGCCCAGCGGCGACGGCGAGTTCGGCGCGTGGCTCGAGGTCGTGGCCGACGGCGTCGCCCAGCCCGACACCGAGGGCGTGCCCACGCACGAGGAGTTCTCCCGCGAGACGCTCGCGAACGCCGTGCGCGACCTCAGCGCCGCGGCCGGCGTCCGGCGCTACCTCGCGCTGCGCGACGGCGTCGTCGCCGGTGGCGCGAGCATGCGCCTGGCGGACGGCGTCGCGCAGCTGACCGGCGCGGCGACCACGCCCGCGCACCGCCGCCACGGCGTGCAGGCGGCACTGCTCGCGGCCCGGCTCGCCGACGCGGCGGCCGCCGGCTGCGACATCGCCGTCGTCACCACCCAGCCCGGGTCGCGGTCGCAGCACAACACCCAGCGCCGGGGGTTCGACCTGCTCTACACCCGCGCGGTCCTCGTGAAGGGCTGACCCAAAGGGCCGAGGTCTCACAGGTCCAGGACGACGTCGGTCGTGGCGCGGGCGCTGCAGACCAGCACCTCGCCCGTGGCCGGCGGTTCCAGCGGCGGCGGGTCGTGCGTGACGGAGCCGGCCAGCAGCGGCGTCGCGCAGGTGTGGCACACGCCGGTGCGGCAGGACCACCGCGTGGGCACGTCGCACGCCTCGGCCAGCTCCAGTAGCGAGCGGCCGTCGTCGGCGGCGCGGACCGTGAGGCCGCTGCGGGCGAAGGTGACGGCCGGGCCGGTGCCGGGCGGCCCCGGCGGCTGGTGCGGCGACACCGGCCGCGCACCGGTGATGCCGGGGTTGATCGCGGTGCGGGCGCCGAACAGCTCGGTGCGCACGTCGGTGACGCCCAGCGCCACCAACGCGTCATGGATGTCGGCCATGAACGCCGCCGGACCGCACACGTAGGCGGTGGCGCCGGCGGGCAGGGCGAGGCCGGCCAGCACGGCGCGGGTGAGCCGGGCCTGCCGCTCGGTGTAGAAGACGTGCTCGTGCGCGTGGTCGAGCCCGGCGAGCAGCTCGTGCGCCTCGGCCGCGAACGCGTGCTGCTCGCGGTTGCGGGTGGTGTGCAGCCACCAGACGTCGCGGGTGCTGCGCCGCGCCGCCAGCTCGTGCAGCATCGCCATCGCCGGGGTTACGCCGATGCCGGCCGAGACCAGCAGGACCGGGCCGGTGCCGCCGTCCAGCACGAACTCGCCCCGCGGCGCGGCCACCTCGAGCACCGAACCCGCGTGCAGCTCGGTGTGCAGGTAGCCGCTGACCAGCCCGCCGGGCTCGCGCTTGACGCTGATCCGGTAGGTGCCCGCGTCCGGGGCGGACGACAGCGAGTAGTTGCGCACCGCGCCCGCGGCCCGCACCGGCAGGTACTGCCCGGCCGTGGGAGCGGGCAGCGGCTCGTCGGCGGTCAGGAGCACCGACGAGATCGTGGCGCTCTCGGCGACCATGCCCGCGACCCGCAGCGGGCGGAAGCCGTCCCAGCCGGGCGCGGCCGGGGCCGGCGGGGCGAGCAGCTCGCGGAACGACTGCTGCCAGCCGGGGCTCAGCGCCGGGACGTCGACCGCCGCGCGCAGCAGGTCCGGGTCGCGGCCGGGCAGGTAGAGCAGGGCGTCGATGCCGGCGACGGTCAGCGCGTGCCGGCCGGTCGCGGTGCGGACGATCTCGTCGCCCGCGCGCACGTGTCCTTCGCGGATCACCCGGAGGTAGAAACCGGGCCGGTGGTGGGAGACGAGCAGCGCGGGCAGCTCGGGCTCGCCGAACCGCATGCCGACGCGGAAGCAGGTGACCCGCGGCTGGGTGACCTCGAACTCGGCCTCGCCGATGCGGTAGCGGTCCCCGATGCACACCTCGTCGTCGGGCAGCCCGTCCACGGTGAAGTTCTCGCCGAACTGGCCGTGCTCGAGGTCGTCGCGGCCGAAGTGGTCGCGCCAGTGCGCGTAGGACTGCAGCTGGTAGACGAGGACCGCGCGCTGCTCGCCGCCGTGCCCGCCGAGGTCGCCCTGGCCGTCGCCGTCGATGTTGAGCCTGCGCACCATCCGCGGACCGTCCACAGGAGACTTCCATACTCCCGTGTGGACGGTCCGGCCCTGCCACGCGACGTCCGCCGGCATCCCGACGTTGACCGACACGAGTCGTGCCATGCCCGGTGCCTTCCTGCTGGTTTCGGTTCTGTGTCGGAGAAGTCAGTCCAGCGCGGCGGCCTTTCCCAGCAGCACCGAGCGTTCGCGCTGGTTGGTGCACAGCCGGGCCGCCAGCTCCAGCTCGGCGCGCGCCTCCGGTCGCCGGCCGAGGCGGGCCAGCAGCTCCCCGCGCACGGTCGGCACCAGGTGCGAACCGGCGAGCCGGTCCGAGGCGACCAGCTCGTCCACGATGGCCAGGCCTTGCGCGGGACCCGAGGACATGGCCACGGCGACGGCCCGGTTGAGCTCCACCACCGGCGAGGGCGCGACCCGGCCGAGCGCCTCGTAGAGCACCACGATCCGGTCCCAGTCGGTCTCCTCGACCGAGGGCGCCGACGCGTGGGCGGCGGCGATCGCGGCCTGCAGGCCGTAGGGGCCGAGGCCGCGAGCCGACGCCTTGACCAGCGCGGCCAGCCCGCGGTGGATCGCCGAGAGGTCCCACCGCCGCCGGTCCTGGTCCGCCAGCAGGACCGGCGAACCGTCCGGGCCGGTCCTGGCCGGGAAGCGCGCAGCCGTCAGCTCGCACAACGCGAGCAGGCCGTGCACCTCCGGCTCGTCCGGCGCCACGGCGGCCAGCGTGCGGGCCAGCCGGATCGCCTCGTACGCGAGGTCGGGGCGCAGCAGCCGGTCGCCCGACGTGGCCGTCGACCCCTCGGTGAAGATCACGTAGAGGACGCTGAGCACGCCGCCCAGCCGCTCCTGGCGCTCGCCGGCCGCCGGCAGCTCGAACGGCACCCTGGCCGCCGCGATCGTCTTCTTGGCCCGGGTGATGCGGGCCTGCACGGTCGGCACCGGCACGAGGAACGCGCGGGCGATCTCCTCGCTGGACAGGCCGCCGACCACGCGCAAGGTCAGCGCCACCCGGGCCTCGCGGGAGAGCACCGGGTGGCAGCTGACGAACATCAGCGCCAGGACGTCGTCGTCGATCCGGTCGGGGTCGACCTCGTCGTCGGCTGCCGGGTCGTCGACCGCCGGGTCGGCGGCCAGCAGGGCGTACCGGTCCTTCAGGGCGGCCCGGCGGCGGATCGCATCGATCGCCCGCCGCCGGGCCGTGGCCATCAGCCAGCCGGCCGGGCTCGCCGGCGCGGCAACCGGCCACGACACCAGCGCCTCGGCCACCGCCTCCTGGGCGGCGTCCTCGGCCAACCCGAAATCGCCGGTGAACCGGGTCAGCGCGGCGACGATCCGCGCCGACTCGATCCGCCAGACGGCCTCGACGTCGGCCGCCTCCATCAGATCCGGCCGCTGCTCTCGCGCACGACCCCGTCCTCGACGGACTTTTCGGTGTCCGGCGGGAGCTCGTCGTCACCGGGCACCCGCCGGATCTCGATCTTGGACCCGGGGACCGACGGGACCCGCTTGGCCCACTCGATCGCCTCCTGCTTCGAGGCGACATCGAACAGGAAGAAGCCCCCGAACAGCTCTTTGGTCTCGCCGTACGGCCCGTCCGTGACCACCGGGGCCTCGCCGTCGAAGTGCACCACGGCGCCCTTGGCCGCATCGTCGAGCCCCTCGGCCGCGACGAAGACGCCGGCCTTGTTCGCCTCCTCGAGGAACCGGCGGGTCGCGGCCATCAGCTCGTGGACGTCGGCCATCAGGGCCGCGTTCGACTCGTCGGTGCCCCGCATGATCAGCATGTACTGCGGCATCGCGTTCTCCTCATCCGGCGGGGCCGCCTCTCGGCCCTCGCGCCCCCTGGTCGAACGGGCGGTCCGCAGATCGACACGGCTCCGGAGAAATCTTATCGTCGCAGCTCAGTCGCACTCGCCCGTCGTTGACGGCGCGCCGGTACTCACGCATACTCCGAACACGTGTTCGATCGCTGGCTCCCCTCGGCGGTGCGGTCCGAGGTGGGAGAGCTGCGGCGTGGGGTACAACAGCGGTGGTCGCTCGTGGTCGGAGCTGGAGCGGGCACTCTCGGGGCAGGTGGAGGCGCCCGAGGGTGACGGCGGGGACGGGCCGGCGTGGTCGCGGCACCGGGAGGGGTACGCAGGGCCGCCGCCGGACCTGGTGGAGCGCCACCACCTCGACGACATCTGCGCGGGGCTGCCGCGCACGCCGTACGCGGAGCTGCACACGCACTCGAACTTCAGCTTCCTCGACGGCGCCTCGCATCCCGAGCAGCTGGTGGAGGAGGCCGCCCGGGCGGGCCTGGACGCGATCGCGCTGACCGACCACGACGGGATGTACGGGGTGGTGCGCTTCGCCGACGCGGCGCGCGAGCTCGGGATGCGCACGGTGTACGGCGCCGAGCTGAGCCTGGGGTTGCCGGGCCCGCAGAACGGCGTGGCCGACCCGGAGGGCGAGCACCTGCTCGTGCTCGCCCGCCAGACCGAGGGCTACCGGCGGCTGTGCCGGGTGATCTCCGACGCGCACCTGCGGGGCGCGGAGAAGGGCCGGCCGGTCTACGACCCCGACCAGCTCGTCGACGAGCTGGCGGGCCACGGCGTGGTGCTGACCGGCTGCCGCAAGGGTGCGGCGCGCCGGGCGCTGACGACCCGCGGTCCGGCGGCGGCCTGGTCGGCGGTGCGCCGGCTGGTGGGCCGGTTCGGCCGCCGGCACGTGATGGTCGAGCTGATCGACCACGGGAACCCGCTGGACACCACGCACAACGACCTGCTGGCGGCGATCGCCGCCGACCTCGGCGTCGGGGTGATCGCGTCGAACAACGTGCACTACGCCCGGCCGGGCGACGGGCGGCTGGCGACCGCGGTGGCGGCGGTGCGGGCGCGGCGGAGCATGGCGGAGCTGGACGGGTGGCTGCCGCCGGCGCCGATGGCCTACGTGCGCACGGGCGAGGAGATGGGCCGCCGGTTCCGCCGGTACCCGGCGGTGGTGCAGCGGGCGGCGTTGCTGGGCCTGGAGTGCGCGTTCGACCTGAAGTTGGTGGCGCCGCAGCTGCCGCCCTTTCCCGTCCCGGACGGGCACACGGAGATCACCTGGCTGCGCGAGCTGGTCGCCCAGGGGGCGGCGCGCCGCTACGGTCCGCGGGCGGGCGCGGCGAAGGCGTACGCGCAGCTGGACCACGAGCTGGCGATCATCGAGAAGCTGAACTTCCCGGGGTACTTCCTGGTGGTGTGGGACATCGTGGAGTTCTGCCGCCGCAACGACATCCTCGCCCAGGGCCGGGGCTCGGCGGCGAACTCGGCGGTCTGCTACGCGCTGGGGATCACCAACGCCGACCCGGTGAAGTGGGGGCTGCTCTTCGAGCGGTTCCTGGCCCCGGAGCGCGACGGGCCGCCCGACATCGACGTGGACATCGAGTCCGACCGCCGCGAGGAGGCGATCCAGTACGTGTACGCCAAGCACGGGCGGCGGCACGCGGCCCAGGTGGCGGACGTGATCACCTACCGGGCGCGGTCGGCGGTGCGGGACATGGCAAAGGCGCTGGGGTACTCGCTGGGGCAGCAGGACGCGTGGGCCAAGCAGATCGACCGGTGGGGGCCGGTCGCGACGGTCGCCGCCGACGAGGAGTACCCGATCCCGGCGGACGTGCTGGCGCTGGCGCACGAGATCGGTGACGCGCCACGGCATCTGGGCATCCACTCGGGCGGAATGGTGATCTGCGACCGGCCGGTGTCGGAGGTGGTGCCGGTGGAGCACGCGCGGATGGCCGACCGCACGGTGCTGCAGTGGGACAAGGACGACTGCGCCCAGATCGGCCTGGTCAAGTTCGACCTCCTCGGGCTGGGCATGCTCTCGGCGATCCACTACGCCGTGGACCTGGTGCGCGAGCACGAGGGCGTCGAGGTGGACATCGCGAAGCTCGACCTGGCCGACCCCCTGGTGTACGACATGCTGTGCGCCGCCGACGCGGTCGGCGTGTTCCAGGTGGAGAGCCGGGCGCAGCTGGGTACGTTGCCGCGCCTGAAGCCGCGCAAGTTCTACGACCTCGTGGTCGAGGTCGCGCTGATCCGGCCGGGCCCGATCCAGGGCGGCTCGGTGCATCCCTACATCCGGCGCCGCAACGGCGAGTCCTGGGACCACGCGCATCCGCTGCTCGCCGGCGCGCTGGACCGGACCCTGGGCGTGCCGCTGTTCCAGGAACAGGTCATGCAGATGGCGGTGGACGTCGCCGACTTCACCGCGGCCGAGGCCGACCAGCTGCGCCGCGCGATGGGCGCGAAACGGTCCCGCGCCAAGATGGAGCGGCTGAAGGAACGCTTCTACGCCGGGGCCGCGGCGAACGGGATCACCGGCCAGCTGGCGGACATGATCTTCACCCAGATCGAGGCCTTCTCCGGCTACGGCTTCCCCGAGGCGCACTCGATGTCGTTCGCGTTGCTGGTCTACGCGTCGGCGCACCTGAAGCTGTACCACCCGGCCGCGTTCTGCGCGGGTCTGCTGCGCGCGCAGCCGATGGGCTTCTACTCCCCGCAGTCCCTGGTGGCCGACGCCCGCCGGCACGGCGTCGCCACGCTGAGCCCGGACATCAACGCGAGCCTCGCGCACGCCACCCTCGAACCCGACCCGGACAGCACCGGCGGCGTCGCGGTCCGCCTCGGCCTCGCCGCCGTGCGCAACCTCGGCGACGACCCCGCCCAGGTGCTGGTCGACGAGCGCGACCGTCACGGGCCCTACCGCGACATGGCCGACGTCGGCCGCCGCACCACGCTGACCGAGCCCCAGCTCGAGGCCCTCGCCACCGCAGGCGCCTTCGCCGCGTTCGGCCCCGACCGCCGCCAGGCGCTGTGGACCGCCGGCGCCGTGGCCCGCGACCGCGCCCACTTCCTGCCCGGCACCGCCACCGCCGGCGACGCGCCCAGCCTGCCCGGTATGTCCGCCGTCGAGCTGACCGTCGCCGACGTGTGGGCCACCGGCATCACCCCCGACCGCCACCCCGTGGAGTTCCTCCGCCACCACCTCGACGAGCTCGGCGCCGTGGTGACCGCCGCGGTCCCCGACATCCCCGACGGCACCCGGATCCTGGTCGGCGGCGCGGTCACCCACCGGCAGCGGCCCGCGACCGCAGGCGGCATCACGTTCCTCAACCTCGAGGACGAGACCGGCATGCTCAACGTCGTCTGCAGCCCCGGCCTGTGGACCCGCTACCGCCGCATCGCCCGCGAGGCCGCCGCCCTCCTCGTCCGCGGCGTCCTGCAGAACACCGGCGGCACCGCCAGCCTCAACGCGGACAAGCTCGAACCCCTCGACCTGCGCACCGCCCACAAGTCCCGCGACTTCCGCTAGCCCGGGCCCGGCAGCCCCGCCGGGGCACGGCTACCGTTTGCGCTCAGCCACACAGCGGATCGGGGCGATGGCCGGCATGGGCGGTTACTGGTTCAACATCGCGCTGGTGGGCGTGCTGATCCTCGTCAACGCGGTGTTCTCGGGCAGCGAGATCGCGCTGATCTCGTTGCGGGAGGGGCAGCTCAAGAACGTCGAGCGGCGCGGTGGGCGCACCGCGCGGACGCTGGTCCGGCTGGCGCGCGACCCCAACCGGTTCCTCGCGACCATCCAGGTCGGCATCACGCTGGCCGGCTTCCTCGCCTCGGCCACCGCCGCGGTGTCGCTGGCCAAGCCCGTCGCGCCGATGCTCAGCTTTCTCGGCGGCGCCGCCGAACCCGCGGCGATCGCGCTGATCACGCTGATCCTCACCTTCCTCACGCTCGTGTTCGGCGAGCTCGCGCCCAAACGCCTGGCCATGCAGTACGCGCAGCGCTGGGCCCTCGCCGTCGCCCGCCCGCTGGACTTCCTGTCCCGGGTGTCCCGCCCGGCGATCTGGACGCTGGGCCGCACGACCGACCTCGTCGTCCGCCTGTTCGGCGGGGATCCCCACGCGGACAAGGAACAGCTCAGTCCCGAGGAGCTGCGGGACCTGGTCGTCGGGCACCGCGGCCTCAACGCCGAGCAGCGCACGATCATCACCGGTGCGCTGGAGATCCACGAGCGGCTCCTGCGGGAGGTCCTCGTGCCGCGCCGCGCGGTGTTCACCATGCGGGCCGACCAGCCGATCTCCGAAGCGCGAGCCGCGCTCGCGGAGTCCGGGCACACCCGCGCGCCGATCGTGCGCGACGGGCACCTCGACGACGTGATCGGCGTGGTGACCCTGCGCGACCTGCTCGACGACGACCGCGGCCTCGCCGACGTCGCCCGGCCGCCGGTGGTGTTCCCCGACTCGGTGCGGGTGTCCGACGCGCTGCGCCGGTTCAAGGACGAGCGCGAGCAGTTCGCGCTGGTCGCCAACGAGCACGGCGCCATCGACGGCATCATCACCCTCGAGGACCTGCTCGAGGAGATCGTGGGCGAGATCTACGACGAGACCGACCCGGACGTGCTGGCCGTGCGCACCCAGGACGACGGCACGATGGTGCTGCCAGGCACCTTCCCCATCCACGACCTGTCCGACCTCGGCGTCGAGATGGCCGACCGCCCCGAGGGCGACTACGCCACCATCGCCGGGCTCGTGCTCATCGAGCTCGGTCGCATTCCCACCCGTCCCGGTGACCGCGTCACGCTCATCGAGTGGACGATCGAGGTCACCGCGATCGACCGCAACGCCATCACCGAGGTCCGCCTCCACCACCACCCGCGCGCCGCCGACCCGCCCGAAGACTGACCGTCCACAAAGGTCAGAGCACGAGTGTCATGAACGCGCTGTGCGGGTCGGGCCGGTAGGCGGCGAACGGGGCGCAGTAGTCGAAGCCGAACTTCTCGTACAGGGTGCGGGCGGGGCGGAAGAACTCGGCCGAGCCGGTCTCCAGGCTCAGCCGGGCGTATCCCGCGCGCCGGGCCTCGGCGAGGACATGGGCCAGCAGCCGCGACGCGATGCCACCGCGCTTGCGGGCGGGCGCGGTGCGCATCGACTTCAGCTCGGCGTGGCCGGGGTCCAGCCGTTTGAGCGCGGCGCAGCCCACCACGGTGTCGCCGTCCAGCGCCGTCCAGAACGTGATCTCCGGCTTGCGCAGCGCGTCGAGGTCGAGGGCGTGCTTGCTCTCCAGCGGGGTGATGGACCGCATCTCCTCGAGGTGCTCGGTCAGGAACTCCGCGATCCCCGGCCCGCTGAGGTCGTCCACGACGATCTTCATCGGGCGCCTTCCCGGGCGCGGCGTTCGATGAGGACGGTGTCGTGCCAGACCCCGCCCAGCCGGCCGATGCGTTCCCGCACGCCGACCGTGCGGTAGCCGGCCGCGTGGTGCAGGGCGATGCTCGCGCGGTTCGCGGTGAAGATCGCGGACTGGAGCGTCCACAGGCCGGCGGCGTCGGCGGCGGTGACCTGCTTGCGGACCAGTGCCGTGCCGACACCGCGGCCGCGCGCGCCGTCGGCGACGTAGACCGCGCTCTCGGCGACCCCGGCGTAGCACTCGCGCGTCGAGGCAGGTGACAGGGCGGTCCACCCGGCGACCTCTCCGTCGAGCACGGCGACCCAGCGGTGGCCGGGCAGCCATTTGGCGTCGAGCGAGGCGCGGGTGGGCACGGTGGTCTCGAACGTGGCGGTGCCGGTGGCGATGCCCTCGGCGTAGACGCGGCGCACCGCGGGCCAGTCGCCGGGCTTCAGCGCGCGGACCGTCACGTCAGCGGGCACGGGTCGCTCCGGCCGCGGCGCGAGCAGGCCCAGCACGGCGTCGGCGACGTGCGGAAGGGCGGCGGGGCACGCCGGATCGACGGTGACCCGCGTGGTGGTGCCTTCCTTGTGCAGCACCAGGAACCCGGCGGCGGCCAGCTTGCGGACGTGGTGGGAGCAGGTGGACTGGCTGATGCCGAGCAGCTCACTCAGCGCGCCGACGCCGACGCCGCCCGGGGTGGTGGCGACCGTGTGCAACAGCCGCACCCGGCTCGGCTCGGCCAGGCAGGCGAACCACTCGGCGTAGCTCGCGGCCGCCGCCTCCGGGAGGACCCGCGCGCCCGGCCCGGTGGTCGTCGCGGTGGTCGTCATGGCCGCCATTCTCGGCAGCACCCACCACCCACGTCAATCGACCACGATCGATGCTCTCCGGTGCTGTGCCGGTCTCGACCACCCCGACCGCTCGCTCGCCCGGCGCGTCGAGCACCCGCGACAGTCCGGCGGCGGCCGGGTGGGATGCTGCCGCCATGCGGAACCGTTCGAGTGGCCGGCCCGCGCCGTGGGCCGCGGTCGCCCGGCTCGGGCAGGCCCAGTGGTTCTTCGGGAACCTCTACGAGGCGGCGGTGGACATGCCGCGGCTGCTCGCCGACGCCCGGCCCGGCCGCGCGCCCGGACTGCTCGCCCCGGGCAGCCCGCTGCGCTACTACCTCCCGGCCGCGCCGCTGACCCTCGCCGCCACCGCGGCCACGCTGGCCGACGGCTGGCGCCGCGGCGGTGGCCGGCGGCCGATCGTCGTGGCCGCGGCGGGCACGGCGTCGGCCACCGCGCTGACCGCCTACCTCGTGCGGGCGGTCAACCTCCGCCTGCTGCGCGACGGTCCGCCGCTCGACGAGGCCGAGCGCCGCGCGCTGGGGCGGACCTGGCACCGCGGCAACCTGACGCGCCTCGCGGCCCTCGCTGTCGCGGGGGCCGCGCTGCGCCGGGTGGAGAAGCCTTACGGCGCCGGGTAGTCCGCGACGTACACCGGCACCCCGACCTTCGTGGTGTCGGCCGCCTCGCCCACGCCGTTGACGACGTGGTCGATCGTGCCGGCGCTGAGGTTGACGGTCATGATGTGGTGCAGTTTCACGCCCGGCCGCGCCGGGACCTCGAAGCCGTTCTCGGTGTGGATCTCCGGGTTGTTCTGGTTGAACACGTACACACCCGCGCCGTAGAGGTGGTGGCTGCGTACCCGGTCGCCGACCTTGTAGCCGGCGAAGCCCTCGACGTCGCCGTTCATCCAGTCGGCCTGCGTCGGCGGGTCGTAGGGCAGCTCGTTCTGGTAGAGGATCGTGGTGCCGCGTTCGCCGTTCCAGACGGTGTTGTACCGCTGGAAGTGCTCGACGAACAGGCCCGTCGCCGTCACGTCGTCGCCGTTGATGACCGCGCCGTAGCGGCCGATGTTGGTGTGCCAGCGCTGCGTGTCGGTGAGGTTCTCCACGCCGTGGTCGGCGCGCCACACCCAGGTGTGGTCGATGAGCACGTTGTCGCTGTTGACCTCGAGCGCGGTGTCGGTCCTGCCGACGTGCGGCCCGCCGACCCGGAAGTACACATCGGACAGCGTGGTCGGGTTGCGGGCCGACGTGTGCCCGTGCCCCCGGCCCACCCGCAGCAGGACCCGCGACTTCTGCGGCCCCGCGTCGATGGTGACGCCGGCGACGACCACCCCGGCCACGTCGGCGACGTCCAGCGGGGTCGACCCGTGCGATGCGGTGAGCGTGGCGTGCCCGAGGCCGAGCACGACCGTGTCGGGCCGCTTGACCTCGATGCTGCGCGCGATGTCGTACACGCCCGGCGTGAGCAGCAGGTTCTTGCCGCGTGCGAGTGCCTTGTTGATGTTGCGCACGTCGTCGCCGGGGCGCGCGACGTAGAAGTCGGACAGCGGCACGGTGCGGCCCGGCGTCATGCCGTCGCCCCAGGAGATGCCGCGGGTGTCGCGCGCGGCCGCGGGCACCCGGACGTTGTAGCGGCCGTCGGAGTCGAGGAACAGGTACGGCTTCTCCCGGCTCACCGGGGTGGTGTCGAGGGTGGTGTACGGCGGGTCCGGGAACGCGCTCTCGTCCGGCGCGCCGACGACGCCCGCGAACACCTGGTTCCACACGCCGTTGGACCAGCCGGCGATCTCGCTGTTGCGGGTCAGCCACTGCTGCTGCGACCCGTTGGTGGTGGCCGGCAGCCGGGAGTCGGCGATGAAGCCGCCGCTCGCGTACTGCGGCCCGGCGGTGCAGTAGTCCATCAGCGACAGCCCGCCGCCGGTGATGTTCAGCCGGCGCATCGACACCGCCTGGGACACGGCCCAGAAGTTCGCCGTGGCGCGGCAGCCGTCCTGGCCGGCGGCGTCGATGTTGATCGTCAGGTTGGACAGCGTGCGCCAGAAGTTGACCAGCGCCAGGCAGTTGCTCGTGCCGCCGTCGGCCAGGCAGCGGTTGTAGACCTCGACCTTGCCGTTGATCACGACGTCGGTGGGGGAGGCGCCCAGGCCGGCGATCTCGGTGTAGTAGCCGACCTTGATCTGCAGCGGGTGCTCGGCGGTGCCGTAGGTGCCCGGCTTGAACAGGAACGCGTAGCGCTGGGTGCCCATCTCGTTGTCGACCTGCGCGGCGTGCGTCGCGTCGAGGGCCGCCTGGATCTGCTCGACCGGCATGCCCGGGTCGAAGACGGTGACGTTCGCCCCGAGGGCGGCGTCGCCGTGGTGGGTCGCCGCGGTCAGGGTGCTGGCCGCGCTCATGGTGCTGGCGGCGGTCACGGTGCCCGCGGTCAGCACGAGGCCGAGCACGAGCGCCAGGCCTCGGCGCCTTCTCGCTGGATCGGGCCGTGTCGTCATGAGTCGTCCTCTCCGCCAGCGTGGAAGCGCTCTCACGAGGTCGGGATATTTTTACCCCCTGCGTCCGCCCAGCGCCATGCCCCGCGGCCACCGGTTTCGAGCGAGCCTGTACCCGCGCTGGTGGCGGGGGTGCTGTCGTGGAGTGCGTGACGCAGCAGCGCAGACCCGTCGGCCTGGTGGTGGCGGTCTTCCTCGGCACGTTCATGTCGCTGCTCGACGTGAGCGTCGTCAACGTCGCCCTGCCGGCGATGCAGCACGAGCTCGACGCCGCGTTCAGCACCGTCCAGTGGGTCGTGGACAGCTACACCCTCTGCCTGTCCGCGCTGATCCTCTCCGGCGGCACGCTCGGCGACCGCTACGGGCGCAAGCGCTTGTTCCTGGGCGGCCTCGCGATCTTCACCGTGGGCTCGCTGCTGTGCGCGCTCGCCCCGGCCACGACCGTGCTGATCCTCGGCAGGCTGCGTGCAGGGCGCCGGCGCCGCCGCGGTGGCGCCGGGGGCGTTGTCGTTGCTGGTGCAGGGTTTCCCGGGCCGCCGCGAGCAGGCGCGGATGATCGGCCTGTGGGGAGCGTGCGTCGCGCTCGCCGTCGTGGTCGGCCCGCTGGTCGGGGGCGTGCTCACCGACGCGTTCGGCTGGCCGGCGATCTTCCTGATCAACGTGCCGCTCGGCGTCGTCGCGATCGTGGCCGGGCGGTCGGGCATCACGGAGAGCGCGGACCCCGAGCACGCCGGCAGCGACCCGGCCGGGCAGGCGCTCGGCGTGGTGTGGCTCGCCGCGCTGACCTACGCGGTGCTGGAGGCCGGCCACCGCGGCTGGGCCTCGCCGCTGATCCTGGCGCTGCTCGCGGTGGCCGCGGTGGGGCTCGCACTGTTCGTCGTGGTGGAGCGGCGGGCCCGGCGGCCGATGCTGCCGCCCGCGTTGTTCACCCGCCCGCGGTTCGTGGTCGTGACGTTCGCGTCGTTCGTGCTCGGGTTCGGCGCCTACGGCACGTTCTACCTGCTATCCCTGTTCCTGCAGCAGGTGCAGGGCTCGTCCGCGGCGTCGACCGGGATGCAGTTCCTGCCGTACTCGGTCAGCATCGCGATCGGGTCGGTGGTCGGCGGCCGCCTCGGCGCCCGGTTCGACGGCGGCCGGATCATGCTCGCCGGCTACACGTTGATCGGCGCCGGGCTGCTCGCCCTCGTGACGCTGCGCGTGGACATCGGCCACACGCCGGTCGCCGTGCTGTTCGCGGTGCTCGGGGTCGGCATGGGCCTGGCGATCACGTCGACCAACTCGGCGGCGGTCGGCGCGGTGGGCCGCCGCCGGTCGGGCACCGCCGCGGCCACCGTGAACGCCGCACGCCAGACCGGGACGGCCCTGGGCGTGGCCGCCCTCGGCGCGATCGTCAACGGCCACCTGGGCACGCAGCTCGCCGGCCGGCGGGGCGCCGCGCTCGACCCCGCCGCCGCGGCGGCGTTCACCGCCGGCCTGCGCCTGAGCCTGCTCGTCGCGGGCGTGCTCACCCTGGTGGCCGCCGTCCTGATCGCCGTGGTCCGCGCACCGGCGGCCGAGGTGGCGGCCGAGCTGAGAGCACCGCGCGACGAGGAACCCACCAGCGCCGCCGCCTGAGCCGGCCTACCGGTCCTCGAGCACGCAGGGAGCGACTGGCCCGGCGACCGCTGCGATCGCCTCGCCGAGGGCGTAGAACCGGTCGTCCGGCTCGCTGCCGCGCACCGGCGTGCCGAGTTCCTTCGCGTGCACGATGACCAGTGTCCGGCCGGCGAGCAGGTCAGGGCGCACCTTCACCGTGAACCCGAAGTACGGCGGGGTCGGGCCTCCGGCCGGATCCACGTACGTGATCGACCCGTCGGGAATCCCGCTCTGGTGCCGGTCGTAGCGCGGCCACTGGCACTTCTTGCCCGGTGGCACGTAGTCGACCTGGGCGGACACGCCGTGCCGCACCAGCGCCCGTTCCAGGCCGTCCGCGTCGTCGAACCGTCTGATGGTGATCGTCACCGTGCCGTCGTCGCCCGACTCGACCGCGTAGGCCGCCGGCGTGCTGTCGCCGCCCAGGGCCGGCAGGCCCAGCACGGCGGCTGCTGCGAGCGCCCCGCCTCCCGCGGCGAGCGCGAGCCCGCGGCGGACGGGCAGCCGCGGCGGGCGGGGCGCGCCCCGCAGCCGGACGACCTCGCGGAGCTCGGTCAGCAGGTTCTGCTCGAAGGTTCCCAACTGGCTCATGGCGCTGCCTCCGGTGTGATCGTCAGTTCCCTTGGTACGGAAGGGGAGAGTTGGTCGCGGAGCACTCGTTTGGCTCTGTGCAGCCGGACCCGGGCGGTGCCCTGCGCGATGCCGAGTACGGCCGCGGCCTCGGTGACCGCGAGCCCGTCCAGCGCGACGAGTTCGAGGACCGCCCGCTCACCCTTCGGCAGCCGCGCCATCGCCGCACCCAGCTCGCGGGTGCGGGCCTCGGCGTCGATGCGTTCCTCGAGCCGGGCCAGGTCGTCCCCGGTCAGCTCGCGACGTCCGGCCGCTCGCTGGTGGGCCCGCCGCTCCCGCGTCCACCGCCGCCGTTCGCCGGAGACGACGTTGCGTGCAACCCCGTAGAGCCAGCCGGTCGCACTGCCCCGGCCGGGGCGGTAGCCGTGCGCCGATCGGATCGCGGCGAGGAAGACCTCCGCGGTCAGGTCGGCGGCGAGGTACGGGTCGTCGACCCGGCGAGCCACGAACCGTTGCACCGCGTCGAGATGCTCGCGGTAGAACGCCTCGAACACGTCCGGATCCCGCCCGATCGCGGTCAGATCCTCGTCGTCCATGCCCCTACTTGGCCGCAGGTCGCCGCGGCGTTACAGCCCCGGCTACAGGCGGCCGCCGCTCGCGGTGTCGCCGGACAGGCGCTGGGCGAGGTAGACCGGGACCGTCGACACCAGGATCAGGATCGCCGCCACCACGTTCACCACCGGCGTCTGGTTGGGGCGGAACAGGTTGTCGAGGATCCAGATCGGCAGCGTCTGCATGCCCGTGCCCAGGGTGAACGTGGTCACGATGATCTCGTCGAACGACAGCGCGAACGCCAGCAGCCCGCCCGCCAGCAGCGCCGAGCGCAGCATCGGGAACGTCACCAGCCGGAACGTCGTGAACCCGGACGCGCCCAGGTCCATCGACGCCTCCTGCAGGTTCCCGCCCAGCCGGCGCAGCCGGGCCACGACGTTGTTGAACACCACCACGATGCAGAACGTGGCGTGCGCGATGATCGCGGTGAACAGGCCGAGCTCGATGCCGAGGATCGTGCGGAAGGCGTTGTTCAGCGCGATGCCCGTGACGATGCCGGGCAGCGCGATCGGCAGGATGATCAGCAGCGACACCGTGTCCCGGCCGAAGAACCGGTAGCGCTGCAACGCGAACGCCGCCAGCGTGCCCAGCACCAGCGCGATCACCGTCGCCGCGAGTCCTGCCTGGACACTCGTCCACAGCGCGTCCAGCGCGCCCTGGTTCGTCGCCACCCGCGCCCACCACTCGAGCGTGAGCGCCGAGGGCGGCCAGCCGAACGTGGTGTCCGCGTTGAACGAGTTGAGCAGCACCAGCAGCAGCGGGAACCAGATCACCACGAGCCCGACCACCAGCGCGGCGAGCAGGACGTACCTGCGTCGTCCGGGAAAATCGCATCACAGGTTCTCCAGGGCGCCGGTGCGGCGCACGGCGGCCAGGTACAGCGAGCATGATCACCACCGGCACGGTCGCGACCGTCGCCGCGAACGGCAGGTTGTTGGCCGCGCCGATGTTGTCGTAGACGACGTTGCCGAGCATCTGGCTGGTGCCGCCGACGATCTTCACGGTGATGTAGTCGCCGAGCGACAGCGAGAACGTGAAGATCGACCCGGCCACGATCGCCGGGAACGTCAGCGGCAGGACCACCGACCGGAACGTGCGCGACGGCCGCGCGCCGAGGTCGCCCGAAGCGTCCACCAGCGAGTCCGGCAGCCGCTCCAGCCCCGCGTAGATCGGCAGGATCATGTACGGCAGCCACAGGTACGCCAGCGTGATCACGGTCGCGGTCAGCCCGTAGCCGGGACGTGTCCAGGCCGATCGGGTCGAGCAGCCAGTGCAGCACCCCGTTGCCGGACAACATGGTCCGCCACGAGTACGCCTTCACCAGGTAGCTCGCCCACAGCGGGGTGAGCACCGCGATCACCAGGATGCGCCGGGCCCGCGGCGAGGCGAACTTGGCCATGTAGAAGGCCATCGGGAACGCGATCACCGCGTCGATCGACGGTCACCGCCGGCCGCGATGCCGACGGTCCGGAACGTGATCGTCCGGTACACCGAGTCGGTCACCAGCGTCGCGGAAGTTGTCCAGCGACCAGTCGGTGACCACCTTGCCGGTGAAGGGTCCGCGTGCCAGAACGCGGTGACGAACAGGGCCGCCAGCGCGCCGAGGTAGGCGAGCCCGAGCCAGAGCAGCGGCGCGGACAGCAGCAGGCCCGAGCCGCAGCCTCGGCGCCCGGTTGAGGAACGCCGAGGCGCTGCGGCAGCGGCCGCCATCAGCCCTTGATCTCCGTCCAGGCGCGGGTCCACTCGCCGTAGTCCTTGCACTTCACGTCGGTGCGCCCGTCGAGGCACTGCGCGATCGGCGTGGTCCAGTACCAGATCTTCGACGCGTAGTCGGCGTCACCGGCGTGGTAGGTGTCGCAGTGCGCCTTGTCGGTCGTCAGCGTCGCACGCCTTCTCGTTCGCCGGCGCCTCGCCGAAGTACTCGGCCACCTGCGCGTTGGCCTCCGGGCTGACGATGTAGTCCAGCCACTTGTAGGCGCACGTCTTGTGCTCGGACTTGGTCGCCACCATCCAGGTGTCCGACCAGCCGGTCGCGCCCTCGGACGGCAGCACCGACTCGACCTGCGCGCCCTCGGACTTGGCGAGGTTCACCGTCACCTGCCACGCGGTGCCGAGGACCGCGTCGCCGTTCTTGAGCGCCTGGTCCTCCTTGAGGTAGTCCGACCAGTACTCGCTGACCATCGGCTTCTGCTGCTTCAGCAGGTCGACCGCGGCCTGGAACTGCTTGTCGTCCAGGGCGTACGGGTTCTTGATGCCGAGGTCGGGCTGCGTGCTTCATCAGGTACAGCGCGGCGTCGGCGATGTAGATGGGCGAGTCGTACGCGGTGATCTTGCCCTTGTGCTCGCTGTCCGTGTTCGAACACCGCCGACCACGACGTGGGCGCGGGCGTCACCAGGTCGCGTGCGGTAGGCCAGCACGTTCGCGCCCCAGCCGTGCGGGACGCCGTACGACACGCCGTCGACGCTGTTCCACGACTTGTCCTTGAGGAAGTCGAACACGTCGGCGTAGTTGGGCACCAGGTCGGTGTTCACCGGCTCGACGTCACCGGACGCGATGAGCCGCAGCGACGCGTCGCCGGACGCGGACACCACGTCGTAGCCGCCGGTCTTCATCAGCGACACCGACTCGTCGGAGGTGCCGAACGTCTTCACGCTGACCTGGCAGCCGGTGTCCTTCTCGAACGGCGTGACCCAGTCGATCTTCGGGTCGTTCGAGCCGTCCTCGGCGTAGCCGGGCCACGCGAGCACGGACAGCTCGCCCTCCGGCTCGCCGAGCTTGTCCAGCGCCTTGAGGTCAGGTGGCTGGAACCCTTGCGCGCCGCGGCTTGTCCGCGTCCGCCGCTGTCGCCGCTCTCCGTGCCACAGGCCGCGGTCAGCACGAGGGCGCCGAACAGCGCCAGGGCGAGTGGGTACTTCTTCATGGCTATCCTTTCGACGCGTTGACCGGCTTCCGGCACCCGGAAGTTGTGCTCCTTCCGCCAGGTCAGCCGGACCCGGCCGTCGGGGAAGTCGACGGGCTCGCTGTTCTGCCGCACCACCGACAGCTGGCCGCCGGCGTCGAGGGTGACCTCGTAGCGGACGGTCGCGCCGGCGTACACGGCGTTGGTGACCGTGCCGGTCGCGGCGACCTCGCCGGCCGGCGGCGGCGTGCGACAGGTCGCCGTCGATGCGGATCTTCTCCGGCCGGATGCTGTACGTGCCGTCGCGGCCGAGCACGGACTCCGCGCCCCGGCCGCGCAGCAGGTTCGAGGTGCCGACGAACCCGGCGACGAACGGCGTCGCCGGCTGCTCGTACACCTCGACGGGCGTGCCGACCTGCTCGATGCGGCCCTCGTTGAAGACCGCGATGCGGTCGCTCATCGTCAGCGCCTCGTCCTGGTCGTGGGTCACGAAGACGAACGTGATGCCGACGTCGCGCTGGATCTGCTTCAGCTCGGTCTGCATCGTCCAGGCGCAGCTTGAGGTCCAGCGCGCCGAGCGGCTCGTCGAGCAGCAGCACCTTGGGCCTGGTTGACGAGCGCGCGGGCGAGCGCGACCCGCTGGCGCTGCCCGCCGGAGAGCTGCGTGGGCTTGCGCTCGCCGAAGTCGTCCAGCCGCACCGTCTCCAGCGCCTCGGCGGCCCGCGTGCGGCGTTCGGCGCGCGGCACCCGCTTGACCCGCAGCCCGTACTCGACGTTCTCCCGCACGGACATGTGCGGGAACAGCGCGTAGTCCTGGAAGACGGTGTTCACGTCGCGGTCGAACGGCGGGAGCGCGGCCGACGTCGCGGCCGTCGAGCTCGATCGTGCCCGCGGTCGGCAGCTCGAACCCGGCGATCAGCCGCAGCACCGTGGTCTTGCCGGAGCCCGGACGGGCCGAGCATGGAGAAGAACTCGCCGCCCGGCACGTCGAGGTCGACGCCGTCGACGGCGGTGATGGCGCCGAAGTCCTTGCGCAACCCACGAAGCGCGACGGCCGGCGTCATCGTAAAAACATATAAGTTCATATGTAATATGGCAATACGGGTCGGGCAGGATTGGGTACGTGATGCGCAAGGGGATGTCGCACGGCGCGCGGTCCGCGATGTTCGCGCCGCTCGACCAGCTCGGCCGCGCCGAGGCGGTCACCGCGCGGCTGGTCGACGCGATCACGCTCGGGCTGCTCGCCGACGCCGAGCGGCTGCCGAGCGAGGCCGAGCTCGCCGCGCAGTTCGGCGTCTCGACGGTCACCGTCCGGGAGGCGCTGGTCGCGCTGCGCCAGCTGCGGGCTCGTCGAGACCCGGCGGGGGCGCGGCGGCGGCAGCTTCGTCACGTCGCCCGGCACGCCGGCCGGCACCGCCCTGGCAGGACAGTCTGCGCGCGGTGTCCCTGGGCGACCTGCGCGACATCGGCGACCACTACGCGGCGATCGCCGGCGCCGCCGCCCGGCTGGCCGCCGAACGCAGCTCCACAGAGGACATTCAGCGGCTGGAGCTGGCCACCGCGGACCTGCGGTCGGCCACCGGCGTCGAGGTGTCCCGCGCCGAGCGGCAGTTCCACCTCGAGGTCGCCGCGGCCGCGCAGTCGCCCCGCCTGACCCAGGAGGAGGTGGCGCTGCAAGCGGGAGTGCGGCGGTCTCTTATGGCTGCCCTCGCGGCGAGCCCGGCGCGCACGGGAGCACCGCGCGATCACCGCCGCGATCGCCGGCGGGGACGGCGACTGCGGCGCGGCCGCCAGACCGAGGAACACGTCCTTGATGCGGTAGACCGCCTGGCGGAACTACATTTGGACCTGTGGCCCCTTGAGCCGATGCTCGCATCGAGGTGAGTGCGGTGGACGTGACACGTAGGTCGCCGGCGACGAGATCGTCGAGCAGGTTTCCGCGCTGGTGGAGGGTGTCTTCGAGCGTCTCAAGCCGGTGCTCGTCGCGGCCGAGACGCTGCTCGCCGAGCACGGCGAGCTGCGCGCCCGCGACCTGGACCGGCTGCGCCCGCAGGTCCTCGGCGTCCTCGGCGGCCTCGTCGTCGGCGCCGGGTTCGTCAGCGCGGCGCGCGTGCTCGCCGACCAGGAGTTCGGGTTCCACTGGTGGGAGACCAACCCGGACGCGGCCGCCCACGCAGCTGTTCATCAGCCTCGACCCGGCGAGCGAGAGCTTCCTGGACTACACGAGACAGTCCTGGTTCACCGTCCCCCGCGACACCGGCCGCCGGCACATCACCGGCCCGTACGTCGACTACCTCTGCACCGACGAGTACACGCTGACGTTCACGCTCCCGGTCCGCCGCCGCGGCGTGTTCGCCGGCGTGGTCGGCGCGGACGTGTACGTGCGCGAGTTCGAGCGCACCCTGCGCCCGACGCTGCGCGCGCTCGGCAGCCGGGCGGCGCTGGTCAACGCGCAGGGCCGGGTGATCGTGTCGAACAGCATCCGGCAGGCGACCGGCTCGCTGGTCCGCGAGGTCGACGTGCCCGCCTGGTGGATGACGCAGGCGCCGCTGCGCGGCGGCACGACGTTGCAACGCTGCGGCGACGCCCCGATCGCGCTGGTCCACAACGGACCCTGACAGTCCACACCGGACCAGTCAGGCGTCGTGGCCGCGCCTGCGGCGCCGGCGGCGGGTCGTCATGAGGCGCCGCACGGCGCGGCGCTGCCGGTCGGCGAGCGGGGGCGGGCGCCACGTCCGCTCCGGGTCCCGCGCGGCCGTCTCGATCTCCACGCGCAGCCGGTCCACGGCCGCGAGCAGCGCGCCGTGCTGCTGCCAGGCCGCGGGGTCGGCGTACGGGTCGACCGGCAGCAGCGTGCTCAGCCGGTCGCGGCGGCGTTCGAGCTCGGCCAGGTGCGCCGCGACCCGGTCCCGCTCGCCCGCCGCGGCCGGGGCGCCGGCGATCTCGCCCACGGTCTCGACCGCGTCGGCGGCCGCTTCGAGGACGTCCGCGAGCGCGGCCCGGACGTCCTCTCCGAACGCGGTGCTCTCCTCCTCCTGCGGGACGAAGTAGGTCCGGTCCAGCAGCGCGCGGCACACCTCGCGCAGCGACAGCTGGCAGAGCTCCAGGCCGGTGAGCGTGGTGCGCAGCCGCGGCTGGATGCGCCGGATCGGCGCGGCGCGGGGGTTGAGCCGGGCGCTGTCCTCGGTGCGGGCGAGGCCGCGGTCGGCGCGCTGGACGTCCTTGCCCAGCCCGCGGGCGTCGGTCAGCCAGCGGTCGGCGTCGGCGCGCGACCACCCTTCGCGCAGCCCGCCGGCCAGCTCCCGGCAGAAGCCGGCCATCCGCTCCGCGACCTCGCGCACGGCGTCCCCGGCCGGCTGCAGGTACAGGGGAGGGGCGATGACCAGGTTGACGAGCACGCCGACCGCGGCGCCGATGAGCGTCTCGTACACGCGGCTGTCGGCGACGTCGCGGTCGCCGCCGACGGCGAGGACGAGCATCGCGCTGATCGGCATCTCGAGCAGCTGCGGGCCGAGCCCCAGGAGCCGCCCGAGCACCAGCGAGACGGCCACGACGCCGCCGATGCTCCACCAGCTCAGCCCGACGACGGCCGCCACCCCGACCGCGACGAGCACCCCGGCGAGCACGCTCGCGATGCGCTGCAGGCTCTCCCGGACGGTGTCGTACATGGTCACCTGGGTGACCAGCAGGGCGGTCAGCGGCGCCAGCACGGGGGCGTCGCTGGTCCCTATCCAGTCGGCGACCGCGAACGACAGCATCGCCGCCGCCGTGGTCTTGCCCAACCGCAGCCCGGGGATCCGGCCGCGGTGCACCAGCCCGGCCAACCGCCGCCGGGCACGTCGCGGACCGGAGGACACAGCTGTCAGACGCTACGCGGCGCCGGGGTGCCCCGCACACGAAAGGCGGGCCCGGGGCACTGAGTGCCCCGGGCCCGCTTCCCTCTCCCGACGTCGGTAGCCCGTCAGAAAGCCCCGTCAGTAGCCGACGTAGTCGTTGCCGTTCTGCACGGCGCGGACGCCCGGCACGTTGGAGATCGAGCCGTAGCGGTCGATCGCGTACCGGGTGCCGGCGATGATGTTGTCGACCGGCGCGTAGATGCTGTCGTAGCCGGGCAGGTGGTGCTCGGAGAACGTCGAGTCGATCGTCTGCATCAGACCCTTCGACGGATGCCCGGCCGTCGCGTTCGAGTCCCACAGGTTGATCGCGTTTGGGTTGCCGCTGGACTCGTGCTGGATGAGCCCGGCGATCTGGTCCGCGTTCATCAGCGACGGGTCGACGCCCTGGCCGATCAGGACCTGCCGGGCCGACTCGATCCACTCCCGGACCTGCTGCGGGCTCCCGGCGGCGCCGTCACTCGGCGGCGGGCCGGTCGGCCCCCACGACGGGACGCCCCGCGGCGGCGCCGGCCACTGGCTGGGGTTGGACGTCGTCGCCTGTGCCAGTTGGACGCCGCCCGTGCCGGTGCCCCCGGCGAGCGCGGGCGTCTGGAACTGCGCACCGGTCACCGGCTGCTGGACCGACGACGTCGGCACCCCGCCGGTGCCACCCGTGCCAGCGGCGACCGGAGCCTGGAACTGGGCGCCGGTGGTGGACTGCTGTGCGGAGGTGGTCTGGCCGCCGGTGGCCAGCTGCGGGGTCTGGGACTGGTAGCCCGGCGCGATCTGCTGGGCGGTGGTCTGCTGGACGCCGCCGGTGCCGTTGGCGCCGGCCATTGCCGGGTCCTGGTACTGGTAGCCCGGCGCGACCTCCTGCCGCGCCACGGTCTGCACCCCACCACCGGTGGGGTTGGTGTTGGTCGCCATCGCCCCGTTCGAGGTGACCTGCTGGGTGGACATGGTGTGCGGCTGTTCCGCGCTGGCCTTGCCACCGATCAGCTCGACCAGCTGCTTGACCTGCTGCACGATCTGGGTGACCTTCTGCACCACCTGCATGATCTTCTGCAACGTCGAGATCAGCGACTGGATCTGCTGCGCCAGCTTCTGGGCGGTCTGCACCGCCTGCTGCACCGACTTCGCGATGCCCTCCGCGATCGACGCACCGAAGGACATCCAGGACTTCGACAACGCCTCGATACAGATCTGGATGATCTTCTGCACCGCGTCGGAGATCAGATCCATCACCGACTTACGGGCCTGCGCGACCGCCTGCCCACCCTGCTGGATCGCCCCGGACACCGCCTTGGACGCCTCCGACAACGCGGACAGGCCGTTGGCCTGGTTCCCCGACGCCGCCCGGTAACCGTCCGCGGCCGACCCGGTCCACGACCGCGTCTGATCCGACGCCGCCGACCGGTACTGATCCGCCGTCGACAACAAACTCGACGCCGACCCGCCCCACGACTGGGCAGAGGAGGACACCGCGCCCGCGTTGCCCTTCAACACATCGAACGGCTCCCGCAGGAACGACACCGCCCCCAACACCCAACCCAACCCGGCGCCACCGATCGCACCCAGCGGGTCACCGGCCACGTCGAGGACGTCCATGGCCACCTTGACCACACCCAGCCCGCCCTGCATCCAGTCACCCGACTCGAACGCACTGGCCGTGGACTGAATGTCCTTCAACAAATCCGCGCCACCATTGTGCTGCTGCGCACCCGAACCCGTGGCCGGCAAAGTAGTCGTCGCCGTGTCGCTCATGCCAGCGCCCCTTCACTCTGCGAACCGGTCGGGACGGCCTTGTCGAACAACGAGGCGTGGTTCTCGTCCACCGCCTGATACGCATCCGCGACCTGGGACAGGCCCGACTGGACCTGATCCACCGTCTGGCTGGCCTGGTCGGTCACCTGACGCAACAGGTCACACGCCTGCGTGATCGCCGACGCGAAGAACTCCCCGATCTCCCCGAACGCCCCACCACCCACCGAATCCTGCGCACCACTGGAAGCCGACCGCACCTGAGAAGCGATCGTCGTCACCGTCGTCGCGTGCGCCCGCACCTCCCCGACCACCACGTTGAAACCTTCAGCCATAGGGATGCCCCGTTCGTTCCGTCGAATGCCCCAGCCCGGTACGTGAGCAGGGAGTTCACGCACAGGCGATGAAACTTACGCCGATGTTCGGGGCGTCCGACTCCGCCGAAAGTCGCACTGGGCCGAACAATTTCCAAACGTAACCCTGCCCTGGCAACGGTCCACGGCGCCGTCGGCGTCAGGCGGCCGGCCCGTGGTGCCAAACGCCCAGCTCAGTGCCGTCCTCGGTGATCGTCCCGGTGAGCTCGAAGCCGGTCGCCTTCGCGACGGCGATGCTGCCCGCGTTGCCCGGGTCGATGTGCAGGACCACCGCGCGCATGCCGAGCTCGCGCAAGGCATAGCCGGTCATCAGCCGCACCGCCCGCGACGCCAGCCGTTTGCCGCGATGTGCGGCACCGATCGCGTAGCCCAGTTCGGCCTCGCCGCCGTCCGGTGCCCGGCCGTCCGGCCCGGTGCGGAACAGCAGGATCTCGCCGAGCGGGGCGTGGCCGTCGGTGGTGATGGCGAGCTGGATGGCGAGGCCCTCGGCGCGGCGGGTGCGGGCCCGGTCGAGGTAGGCGCGTGCGGCCGCTTCGTCGAACGGGTGGCTAAGCGGAGTCCACCGGCCGACCTCGGACTCGTCGAACAGCTCGACCATCACCGGCACGTCGGCGTCGGTCCACTCCCGCAGGACCAGCCCCAGGCCGTCGACCGTGACGGTGGCCGCGAAGCTCGTCATGGTCCCCCCAGGACCCGGGTGAGCAGCGTGTCGACGGTGGCCAGCCCCTTCGCCAGCGCCGCTTCGGGATCGTCGGCCTGCGCCACCAGCAGCGCGGCCTCGGCCACCGCGGCGAGCAGCATGTGGGCGAACGTGTCGACCTCCGCGTCGGCGATCCGGCCCTGCGCGGCCAGTGCGGCGATGCCCGCGCGCAGGCCGCCGAGCGTGTGCGCCTCGTCGAGCTCGCGCCAGCGTTTCCAGCCCACCACCGCCGGCGGGTCGAGCAGCACGATCCGCTGCACCGCGGGATCGAGCGCCACTCGCAGCCAGGTGGCGCAGCCTGCGCGCAGGCTCGCCAGCGGGTCGCTCGCCGCGCGTCCGGCCTGCGCCGCGACGGCGGCCACGCGGGCCACCTCCCGGTCGAGTACCGCGTCGAACAGCTCCTCCTTGGTGGCGAAGTGGTGGTACAGCGCGCCGCGCGCGACCCCGGCCGCCTCGAGCACGGCGCCGATCGACGTGCCGTCGTAGCCGCGTTCGCCGAACAGCTCACGCGCGACGCCGACGAGCGCGTCGCGCGTCGCCTTGCCCTTTTCGACTCGGTTGTCCATCGCGGGCAAGTGTAGAGGCTACCCAAACCGACTGTCGGTCTGTTAACGTCACCGACCGACAGTCGGTTTGTTTGTTCGAGCAGTGCTGGTGTGAGGGGGAGCGATGACCACGACGGACGTGGTGCACACCGTCGAGATCGACGGCGGGATGCGGCTGGCCTACCGCGAGTTGGGGGCCGGGCCGCCGGTGCTGCTCCTGCACGGCTGGCCCACCTCGTCCTTCCTGTGGCGCGACGTGATGCGCCCGATCGCCCGGCACCACCGGGTGATCGCGCCGGACCTGCCCGGGTTCGGTGCCTCGGACAAGCCGGCCGGCGGCCGCTACGGCTTCCCGGACTTCGAGCGCGCGATCGACGGCCTGCTCGACCGGCTGGGGATCGACCGGGTCGCCGTCGCCGGGCACGACCTCGGCGGCCCGATCGCCGTGCACTGGGCGCTCGCGCGGCCGGCGCGGGTGACCGCGATCGCGCTGCTGAACACCTTGCTGTACCCGGAGTTCGCGCCGGAGATCCTCGAGTTCGTCACCACGCTGATCCGGCCGGAGTCCCGGGAACGCGCGACGAGCCCCGACGGGCTGACCGAGATCATCCGCCTGGGCATGGCCACCACCGTGTCCGACGACGTCCTCGCCGGAGTGCTGGCGCCGTTCGAGACGGCGGACGCCCGCCTCGCGCTGGCCCGGGCCGGCATCGGCCTCGCGCCCGCCGGGTTCACCGACATCGCCGCCGGTCTGTCTACTGTGGACGTTCCGGTCCGGGTGGTCTACGGCGAGCAGGACCGGGTGCTGCCCGACGTGGCCGACACGTTCGCCCGGCTCCGGCGGGACCTGCCCGCGGCCGAGGTCACGGCGCTGCCGCACTGCGGGCATTTCGTGCAGGAGGATGACCCGGGCACGGTCGGCGACCTGCTCGCCGGGTTCTTCGGGACGGGGAGGTAGACGGATGGGAAAGAACAACAGGTACTGGCGCGACGAGGCGCTCGGCGAGCCGCGGGTGCTCGAGCTGTCCGGGGGCCGGCTGCGGGTCTTCGAGACCGGCGCGGGCGAGCCGCTCGTCTTCGTCCACGGCGCGCTCGTCAACGCCAACCTCTGGCGCAAGGTCGTGCCGCTGCTGGCGCCGCACTTCCGGTGCGTGACGCTCGACCTGCCGCTCGGGGCGCACGAGCTGGCGATGCCACACGCCGACCTCACCGGCCCCGGCCTCGGCGACCTGATCGCGGAGGCGGTCACCGCGCTCGACCTCCCGGCCCCGACGCTGGTGGCCAGCGACACGGGCGGCGCGCTCACCCAGATCGCGGTGTCGCGCCATCCGGAGCTGGCCGGCCGGGTGGTGCTGGCGTCGTGCGACACCTACGAGAACTTCCCGCCGACGCTGTTCCGCGTCCTGTTCGCACCCACGCGGATCCCGGCGCTCGCCCGTGTCCTGTACGCGCCGCTGCGGCTGCGGGCCCTGCGCAAGACGCCGCTCGCGTTCGGCTGGCTGATGCGTGCCGACCTCGACGAGCGTGTCGGTGACTCCTACGTGCTGCCGATCCTCACCGACCACGCGATCGGCGCGGACTTCGCGCGCTTCCGGCCCGACGGCCGGGACACGCTCGACGCGATCGAGCGGCTGCGCGGCTACGACCGGCCGGTCCTCGTCGCGTGGTCGCGCGAGGACCGCTTCTTCAAGCCCGCCGACGCCGAGCGGCTGGCGGCCGACATCCCGGGCGCGCGGCTCGAGTGGATCGACGGCGCGTACACGTTCTCCATGGAGGACCAGCCCGCGCGCCTCGCCGGGTTGATCACCGAGTTCGTCCGCGAGTCCGCACCCGCCTGACGGCCGCGGACCCGCGGGTTTCGCTTACCGTTGTGGTCATGGCCGATCGGCAGGTACGGAGTGCTGCGCGGTCGTCGCTCGGCCGGGTACAGGCCTACCTGGGCCGGTGCGGCGCCGCGGAGGCGCTGGCCAACCGCGAGCGGTTCGGCGGGGTCACGCTGCAGGGCGTGCACGGCCTGCGGGTCGCGCGCGTGCTGGCGCGGGCCGGTGAGCTGACCGGCGTCGACCTCGACCCGGCCGCGTACCTCGCGCGGGGCCGGCCGCCGACTCCCGTCGTCACCGGCCAGCTCGGGCTCGACCTGGACCTGCCGGTCTTCGACTGGGTCGAGGCGCAGGCGGAGCTGGGGCTGGCGGTCGTGCGGACCGCCGGGCCGCGGCTGCGGGTCGGGCAGCTGGACGAGCTGAAGGTCGAGCTGCACCGCGACTACCCGGTCAAGGTCTCCGTGACGCTGGTGCTCGACGGCGGCTGGCTCGGTTCCCGGCACAGCGGGGTGCTCGCCGAGCAGTTGCGGGCCGCGGACCGGGACGTCTCCCTCGTGCTCGGGGCGCCGTTCGACCCGGTCGACTCCTCCTACAAGGTCCTCGGACTGCGCCGGCTGCTGCGGTGGAGCGCGCGGACCGGGCGCCGGCTCGAGCTGCTGCGCACCGGGCCGGTCGGGATCCCCGCCATCGCCGCCGGCGCGAAGCTCGCCGCCATCGGGCTGTCCTCGTCCACCCGCCATCTCGGCGGTCCGGTGGCGCGGCGCGCCGACGGGGTGCGGCCCAAGCGCAGCCCGCAGGTGTTCGTGCCGCGGCTGCTGCACTGGCAGCGGGGGATCGACCTGCGGGGCACCGAGGTCACCGACTGCGGGTGCGCCGCCTGCGCGCGGGCCGGGTCGGGCCTGCAGCGCTTCGACGTCGCGTTCGACTCCGCCGTCCCGGCCGACGTGCGGGCCGCCGCCCGCGAGCACGACTCGTACGCCCTCGCCGACGTCGTGCGGACGGTCATGGGCGCGGACGACCCGAAGGAGGAGCTGTCCCGCCTGCGCCACGACGCCCAGGAGCTCGCGGCGGGCGTCGACATGGCGGTGCCCAAGTGGCTGGGCGCCTGGGACTAGCCACCCGCCTGTGAGTTCGCGCACGGCGGGTAAGAGTGGGTGCCCGCCCGGCGCTGAACACCGTGGACGACCACGAGGAGGAGTGTGCGCGTGCGGCAGTACGAGAAGAACCCTGAGGCCGTGACCCGGCTCTCGCCCGAGCAGTACCGGGTGACGCAGCAGGACGGGACCGAGCGGCCGTTCGAGAATGTCTACTGGGACAACAAGGAGCCGGGAATCTACGTCGACGTCGTGTCGGGCGAGCCGCTGTTCGCCTCGGTCGACAAGTACGACAGCCGCAGCGGCTGGCCCAGCTTCACCAAGCCCATCGACCAGGCGAACGTCGTCGCGCACGAGGACCGCAACCTCGGCATGGTGCGCACCGAGGTGCGCTCGGCCAACGCGGACAGCCACCTCGGACATGTCTTCGACGACGGGCCCGCGGACGCCGGCGGGCTGCGCTACTGCATCAACTCCGCGTCGCTGCGGTTCATCCACCTCGACGACCTCGAGGCGGAGGGCTACGGCGACTACCGCTCCCTGTTCACCCGGAAGTAGAGGAGAGTGACACCCATGACCACATCGACCGAGCGGGCCGTTCTGGCCGGCGGCTGCTTCTGGGGCATGGAGGACCTGTTCCGCAAGGAGTCCGGAGTGCTCTCCACCCGCGTCGGCTATGCCGGCGGCGCGGTGCAGAACCCGACCTACCGCAACCACGAGGGCCACGCCGAGGCCCTCGAGATCGTGTTCGACCCGGCCGTGACGAGCTACCGGGCGCTGCTGGAGTTCTTCTTCCAGGTCCACGACCCGACCACGAAGAACCGGCAGGGCAACGACCTCGGCACCAGCTACCGGTCGGCGATCTTCTACGAGGGCGACGAGCAGAAGCGGGTCGCCGAGGCCACGATCGCCGAGGTGGACGCCTCGGGCCTGTGGCCGGCGAAGGTGGTGACGGAGCTGTCCGGCGACTGGACGTTCTGGGAGGCCGAGCAGGAGCACCAGGACTACCTCGAGAAGCACCCCGGCGGGTACACCTGTCACTACGTCCGTCCGGAGTGGTCACTCTCGAACGCGACGGCCTGACAGGTCGACCGGTTCGGCGGCCCGTGCCCGCGGGCCGCCGGACGGTGGCTCGGTGAGCACGCCCGAGCACCCGCGGTAGGCGAACTGCCCGGAAACGTGCGGCCGAACAGGCCCACGAGCGCACGCTATCGGCGTATTTCATCGGGCAAATCCGGCCTTCGCGTCGCGTTGCGCAATCCTGACGCGATGTGAGAGATGTACGTCACATTCTGTCGGGGGGTGGTCATCGTGTACCAGGTGCCCGGACCACGAGACGGCACGCCTGACACGACTCCCGCGATGTTGCGCCGGGAGGTACCCGCGGACCCGGAGCACGCGAGCATGCTCCACCACGAGCTCGCCCGGTGGCTCTGCGGCCACGACGCACCCGATCAGCTCGCGGACGACATCACGCTGGCCACCTACGAGGCGATGGCGAACTGCGCGACGCACGCCTACGCCGGCGGGCCGGACGGCCTCATGACGCTGACCGCGCAGGCCGACTGCCGCGGCGTCACGGTCACCGTCTCGGACACCGGCCGCTGGCCCGGCCCGGACGCGCGGAGCCGCGAAGGCGTCGGCATGCGGCTCATGCACGTGCTGGCCGACGAGATCGTGATGAACAGCGACGACGGCGGCACCATCGTCCGGCTGTCCTGGCGCTGGCCGGCCGGCGTCGACGTGCCCCTCGACGGCGAGACGGGGTCGCGGCTGAGCGAACACCGCTTCCGCGTCAAGAATCAGAGCTGGGCGACGGGCCACGGCACCGCCGGTTGACCGGCTCAGAGCCAGTCGCGGCGCTTGAACGACACGTACAGGCCCACCGACGCCGCCAGGATCGCCACGGTCGACATCCAGAAGCCGAACGCGTGCTGCGCGCCGGGGAACGGGATGTTCTGCCCGAAGTACCCGGTGACGGCCGTGGGTACGGCGATGACGGCGGCCCAGCCGGTCACCTTCTTCATGATCCCGTTGAGCCGGTTGCTCTGGATGTTGAGCTGCGTCTCGCGGACGGTGGCGATCAGGTCGCGCATCGACTCGGTCCACTCGGTGGCGCGCAGGACGTGGTCGTAGACGTCCTGGAGGTAGGGCAGCAGCACCTCGTCGACGAGCTTGAGGTCGCGGCGCAGCAGGGTGTTGACGACCTCCCGCATCGGCAGCACCACCCGCCGCAGCCGGCCAAGGCTCCGGCGCAGCGCCACGGTCCGGCGCTGCAGCTCGGTGTGGTCGACGTCGTCGGCGAACACCTGGTCCTCCAGCGCGTCGATCTGCTCGTCGAGCGCCTGCGCCGCGTCCAGCTGACCGTCGACGACGACGTCGAGCAGGCCGTGCAGCAGGAACCCGACGCCGCTCTTGGCCAGCTCCGGCGCCGAGTCCCACCGCTGCACCACGGAGTCGATGTCGAAACCCTCGTCCTTGCGGACCGTCACGACGACGCGCGGCGTCATGAACGCGGCGAGCTCGGCGGTGTCGAGCTGGGCCGCCGTGGCGTCGAACCGCACGGCGTAGGCGGTGAGGAAGCTGTGGCCGTCGTAGCGGTCGAACTTGGGGCGCTGGTGCTCCTGGACCGCGTCCTCCACCGCCAGCTGGTGCAGGCCGAGCTCCTCGCTGATCTGGGCGAGGTCCTCCTCGGTCGGCGCGCACATGTCCACCCACTGGGTGACCGCGGGATCGGTGAGGTGGTCGGACACCTCGGAGACCGGATAGTTCTCGGCCTCCAGCACACCGTCGCGGTACCGGCGCGTGCGAGCCATGACCGCACGCTATCGCCAGCGGGTCTCCCGCGCCCGCTGCCGCGTATCCCGTCGGCGTGATCGTCGTTACATTTTGCAACTACTTCCTGTGATTGTTCCGGTATGCGAGAGTCACGAATGGGTGATAGTTTTCGAGGCGTGACGTCGGTACGTAGGCGTAGGCCCGTGCTACCAGCCCTGATTGCCGCCATCGTCGGCATCATCGGGGCCGGCGTCGCGACGTTGATGTCCGGCCTCGGCGACTCGGGCACCGTCAACCGCGGCCCCGTCGCGATGGCCGACACGCACTCGATCATGGAGGACGAGGTCGTCGGCCTCGTCAACAAGCAGCGCGCCCAGGCGGGCTGCGAGCCGCTCGTCGTGGACCCGCGGCTGGTCGCCTCCGCCGAGGGGCACAGCACCGACATGGCCGAGCGCGACTACTTCGCGCACACCACGCCGGAGGGCCTCACGTTCCGGGACCGGATCCTCAGCGCGGGCTACGCGAACCCGGGGACCGCGGAGAACATCGCTCGCGGCCAGTCCGACGCCCAGCAGGTGATGGACAGCTGGATGGCGTCGGACGCCCACCGCGAGAACATCCTCGACTGCGACTTCTCCCGGCTCGGCGTCGGCCTCGACGAGAACGGGATGTACTGGACCCAGGACTTCGGCAAGGTCTGAGGCCATGCTTGGCATATGGACCTCGCTGTACTGGAAGAGATCAAGCGCCTCAAGTACCGCTACCTCCGCTGCGTCGACACCAAGAACTGGGACGAGATAGCGGACACCTTCACCGCCGACGCGACGGCCGGCTACGGCACTCCCGCCCTGGGCAGCCCGGTCAGCCTCACCGGCCGCGACGCGATCGTCGGCTTCCTGCGCGACAAGCTCGGCCCCGGCATCATCACCACGCACTTCGCGAGCCAGCCCGAGATCGACATCGACGGCGACACGGCGACGGGCATCTGGGCCTTCGAGGACACGGTGATCGTCACCGAGCACCGCGTGGTGATCACCGGAGCCGCGTTCTACGAGGACCGCTACGTACGCGAGGCCGACGGCCGCTGGCGCATCCGGCACACCGGCTACGAACGCACCTACGAGGCGATGCTCTCGCTCGACGACCTGCCGAGCTTCCGCCTCACCGCCAACCGCTGGGCCACGCCGGCCCAGAACGCGTCCACGTAACCCGACGAGGGGCAGGCAACATGCGCGAGATCGACACCGGCACGCCGGACCTGCTGGCCCACGTCGAGCGCGGCGTCGGCGTGCTCACGCTCAACCGGCCCGACCGGCGCAACGCCCTGTCGCCGGACATGATGCGCGCGCTCGCCGCCGCGCTGGCGGAGCTGGAGGCGGCCGACGACGTGCGCGCGCTGCTGCTCACCGGGGCGGGCGCGGCGTTCTGCGCAGGCGGCGACGTCAAGGCGTTCGCCGCGCGGGGCGGCGAGGGCGGGGGCACCGACGTGCCACACGAGGAGCGGATCGCGCGCCAGCAGGCGATGCAGCGCGCCACCATCGGCCGCCTGTACGCGTTCGCCAAGCCCACGGTGGCCGCGCTGCCCGGCGCGGCAGCCGGCGCCGGGCTCGGGTTCGCGCTGGCCTGCGACCTGCGGGTCGGCTGCGCCGCGACGGTCCTCGCCACGGCGTTCGGCAAGGTCGGGCTCTCCGGCGACTACGGCGCCACCTGGCTGCTGACCCGGCTGGCCGGGCCGGCGAGGGCGCGCCGCGCACTGTTGCTCGGTGAGCGGATCGACGCCGCGACCGCCCGCGACTGGGGCCTGCTCGACTGGGTCGTCGAGTCCGGCGAGCCGGCCGGGTTCGCGCTCGACACCGCCGCGGAGCTCGCGGCCGGCTCGCCGGAGGCGCTCGCCGCGATGAAGCAGAACCTCCTCGACGCCGACCGCGTCGACCTCGACGAGGCCATGGCCCGCGAGGTGCCCCGCCACCTCGCGTGCGGGCTGACCGAGAACCACAAGGAGGCCGTGCAGGCGTTCGTCGAGAAGCGCCCGCCGGTGTTCAGCGGTGGAGCTGGCCCCGGGCGGTGACCTGGCTGCTGCTGCTCGCCCTGCCCGTGGGACTGCTCATCGGCACCATCGGTGTCGGTGGGGTGCTGCTGCCGCCCGCGCTCGTGCACCTCTACGGGCTCGACATCCACGCCGCGACGGGCACGAGCAGCTGGTCGTTCCTGTTCACCGGCGTCGTGGGCACGCTGGCCTACGCGCGGCAGAGGTCGATGCCCTGGCCGCTCGTCGGCCGGCTCACCCTTGGTGCCGCCCCCGCCGCGACACTTGGCGCCCTGACCAACGGCCTCGTGCCCGCGACCGTCGTCTGGCTCCTGCTCGGCGCGATCACCCTGGGCGCGGGCGCTTACCGGCTGTGCGGCAGCGGCCCCGGCGGCGACCGCACCGGGCTGCCCACCGCCACCGCGGTCGTCACCGGGGCCGTCGTCGGGTTCGGCTCGGCCCTGACCGGCACCGGGGGGCCGGTGCTGCTCGTCCCCGTCCTGCTGGTGCTCGGTGTCGCGCCGCTGGCCGCGGTCGCGGCGAGCCAGGTCATCCAGCTCCCGCTCGTCGTGTTCGCGGTCCTCGGCTACGCCACCTCGGGATCCGTCCACTTCGGACTCGGTGCCGTCATCGGGGGGCTCGCCTCGGTCGGCGTCGTGGGCGGCGCGCTGATCACCCGCCGCCTCGCGCAGGCGACCCTGCGGCGGGTCGCGGCGATCGTCCTGGTCGCCGTCGGGCTATTCCTGTTCAGCCTGCCGCTGCTGCCGGGCTGACCGGCGCCGTCAGCCGCCCCGGCCGTAGAGGTGCAGCACCCGGCCGTTCAGGTCGGCCTTGAGGTAGGCGCCGCCGTAGTCGTCGGAGAGGTAGAAGTTCATCGACGCCGTGCCGTCGATGATGTCGGTCTCCACCACGAGGTAGCGCAGCGTGGGCTTGTCGACGCCCAGCTCCTTCTCCGCGCGCTTCCACAGCGCGGGCAGCGCGTTCCAGTTGACCGCGTTGAGGTCGAGCACCGCGCGATCGGACGTGCCGTCCGCGCCGTCGCGGGCGGCGACGCCGTCGCGGTAGACGAAGTCGTCGAAGCCGTTCTTCACCGCGGGAGTGGGCGCGGTCGCCGCCGCGTGGTCGGGATAGATGTCGAGCTCCGAGACCTTGCTGCCGCCCATCACCTTGCTCAGCGCGGCGACGGCCTCGCGTGCCCCGGCCGGGGTGAGCAGGTCCTGCTGGCTGGTACCGCCACCGCCGGTGGGCGGCTCGGTGGGCACGCTGATCCCGGGCACGCTGACCCGGGGCAGGGTGGCGACCTGCGTCTGCGGCCGGCTGCCGGAGCCGGTGGTGTCGTCGCCGTCGCCCGTCGAGCCGGTGCGCGACACGACGAGCACGACCGTCGCGGCGATCGCGGCCGCGGCCACCGCGGCGATCCCCGCCAGGATGGCCGACCGCCTGCGCCCGGGCGCCGAGACCGGCCCGGAGGCCGGCGGCGCGTACGGCTGCGGGTAGGGCTGCGGTCCCGACGGCGGGTACGGCTGCGGACCTGACTGCGGACCCGACTGGGGGCCGGGCTGCGGATAGGACTGAGGGTAGGGCTGGGCGTAGGCCGGCAGGCCGGCCGGCGTCGGCGTCCCCGCCTCGGCGGCGGCGAGCATCCGGTCGAGCTGCTCGCCGTTGGGCCGTGCGCCGGGGTCGGTGACCAGGACCGCGGTGAGCGCGGCGGCCAGCGGCCCGGCCCGGCGCGGCGGCGGCACGGGATCGGTCATCACCGCGGCGAGCGTGGCGATCGTGCTCGCCCGCCGCAGCGGGTGGTAGCCCTCGACGGCCACGTACAGCAGCATCGCGAGCGACCACAGGTCCGACGCCGTCTGCGTCTCGTCGCCGTGCAGCCGTTCCGGGGCGATGTACTCCGGGGAGCCGATCAGCTCGCCGGTCGCGGTGAGCGTGGCGGAGTCGCGCAGCGCGGCGATGCCGAAGTCGGTCAGCACGGCGCTGCCGTCCATGCGCAGCAACACGTTGCCCGGCTTCACGTCGCGGTGGTGGATGCCCGCCGCGTGCGCCGCCTGCAGCGCACCGAGCACGCCCCGGCCGATGCGGGCGGCGTCCTGCGGCGTCAGGGGCCCGTGGCGCAGCCGCTCCTGCAGCGAGGTGCCGCGCACCAGCTCCATGACGATCCACGGGTACGGCGAGCCCTCGGCGTCGAGGATCTGGTAGATCGACACGACGTTGGGGTGCTGGAGCCGGGCGAGCGCACGGGACTCACGCAGCACGCGCTCGCGCTGCTGCGCGGCCAGCGCCGGGCTGTGCTCGTGCAGCGCGGCGTCGACCGGCCGCACCTCCTTGATGGCGACCTCGCGGTGCAGCTCCAGATCGCGGGCGCGCCACACCGTCCCCATGCCCCCGGCGCCCAGCCGCGCCAGCAACTCGAACCGGCCCCCCACGAGCCGTCCGGTGTGTCCTCGCTCCGACATCGCGCACACGCTAGCAACCACGCACCCGAATCTCATCGCCCGATCGGCACATCACTGTGGTGCGTTGTACGCGGTGCGGCACGCGCTCAGGCGGAGACCGTCTTGGGTGTCTCCTCGGACGTCGGTTCCTCGGGCACCGCGGGGGTGACAGGTGTCTCGCGGCGCGCGAGCTCGGTGCTCGCCAGGTATTCCTTCATCGTGCGCTCGCGGCCGTAGCGGCGGCGCAGCCACAGGTACCCGAGCATCGCCGCCGGCCCGAACCACGTCTGCGCCGGGATGATCACGTCCGCGCGGGCGTCGATGTAGTTGATGAGCAGGCCCGACAGCGTGGGCATCGCGGCACCGAAGATGAGGATCAGGAAGATCGCGAGCCGCAGCGCCGGCTTCCCGTAGGCCTTGAACGCGGCGATCGTGAACGCGGCGTACACGAGCAGGTCGCCGAGCCCGACGATGGCTTCGTTGAAGCTGATCCGCATGCCCATCGCCGGGAAGAGCGGGTAGCCGACGAAGTCGCGCACGAGCAGGTTCGTGATCGGGAACCCGATGGTGAAGATCGAGTCGTAGATCGCGAGCCCGGCCGCGAACCAGGCCACGTGCCGCAGCTGCATGCCGCCCTGCACGTAGAGGTTGGCCACCGAGATCGCGGCCAGCACCACGATGAGGCTGTTCTCGGTCCAGAACACCTGCCACCCGATGACGGTGCCGAGGGCGTGCTGGCCGAGCCAGAGGTCACGCGCCGACCAGCACCCCGATGAAGATCCACAGCTGGACCGGCTTGAACACGGGGTGGAAGCCGCTGGACAGCGCCGCCATGTACGTGATCACCAGCAGGCTCTCGAGCGCCCAGCGCGGTACCAGCAGGTAGAACGCGGGCAGGATCGCCAGCAGGGTGAACAGGATGACGACGTCGCGGCCGTTGAACCGGCCGACCGCCGGGCGTTCCATGCGCACCCGGCGGAAGTAGAACAGGGATCCGAAGCTGGCGGCCGCGGCGCCGATGAGGGCCACGACGAGCTGGAAGGAGGACAGCACCCACTGTGAACTGTTCATGTCACGCTCCGATGAGAGCCTGGCGGCCGGCGAATGTCGTCTCGTGCAGGTCGCAGCGCAGGGGCCGCAGCGAGGAGGCCTGGTCGTCGGGGACGCGGTCGAGGTCGACCTCGAGGCCGCGGTCGGCGAAGTGCCGCACGGCCTCCGCGTCGCCGAGCCCGGCGGTCGCCGAGACCGGCAGCGTCAGGCCGATCCGTCCTTCGTGGACGGTCGCGCGGTAGCGGGCCGGCCAGGGCCGCGTCGGCAGTGCCTCGACGGCCTCGACCAGCTGCCGCGGGGTCACGACGTCGGCCGGCCCGAGCCGCAGCAGCTGGTCGGCCTTGCCGACGACCTGGCCGGTGCCGGGCATGCCGGCGACCTCGCAGGTGAGCGGCTCGGCGGGCAGGCACCGGACGACGTCGCGGGTGTCGTAGCGGAAGACCGGCATGCAGTCGCGATACGGGAAGAACGGCGTGATCACGACCGTGGCCAGCGCGCCCGGTTCGGCCGGCTCGCCGGTCTCGAGGTCGAGGTACTCGACGAGACCCGTGTTGATGTCGAAGTGCAGGTGGTTCTGGCTGCAGGTGCGACCGGTGACCGGGGCGACCTCGGTCATCGCGAACAGGTCCCTGATGTGGGCCGTCCCGAACGTCTCGCGCGCGGCCTGGGCCAGGCTCGGCGACAGCACCTCGCCGCCGACGTCGATGGTGCGCAGCCGGAAGTCGGCCGGGCCCATGCCGCGCCGCCGGGCGGCCACCTCGAGCTCGGCGAGGTAGCTGGGCGTCGTCGCCAGCAGCGTCGCGCCGCGGTCGCCGAGGCTGTCGAGTGCCTCGTCCGGGGGCACGATGCCGAGCACGCGGCAGCCGGCGCCGACCAGGCGGCACACCGCGACGTCGAGCTGCACGCTCGCGGTCGCGCGGGAGCTGACGTTGACCTGCATGACGTCGCCCGGGCCGATCTCGCCGCGCAGCACGCCGGCCAGCGCGCCCAGCGCCGGCCAGAGGTCCATCTCGTAGCGGGACAGCCAGATCTCGGCCGGGCGGCCGGTCGTGCCGGTGGTGCGGGTCGTCAGGTACCGGGGGACGTCGGCGCAGTGGAAGTCCTCCGGCCGCTCGACCAGGTCGCGCTTCACCGTCACCGGGATCGCGCCGAGACCGGCGACGTCGAGCTTGGCCGGCGTCACGCCCGCGGCGGCGAACCGGCGCTGGTAGAACGGCGACTGGGTCGCGAGGCGGACCGCGGTGCGCCGCACGCCGCGGGTGGCGAACTCGAGCCGGGCCCCCGGATCGTTGAGCGGTCCGTCGATCAGCTCACCGACGTCCGAGCCGGGTTCGCCGAACTCCTCGAGTGTGCCGAGGGCGTCTTCGACGAGGCGGGCGACGTTGTCCGGGTCGAGCCGACGACCCCACACCATTCCCATCGCCATCCGGAACTGCCGGACACCGGTCTCGAACACTGCCCCTCCCTCTTCCTGCCTCGTGTCATGTCACTGCGTGTGCCACGAACCGGGCGGCGTACATCCCGACGTCGCCCGGCCCGCGGCAAGATCACGCTGCGGGGAGCCCGGTGGGCGGCCCGTAGCGATCTGTGAACTACAGAGCGGCGCCAGCGCCGGCGGCGAACAGCACTGCGGTCAGAGAACCCAGTGCGTAGCGAGCGTGCTTGAAGCTGCGAACGAGAGATACCATCGACATCCTCCCTTCAGATTTCTTCGGTGCTGCGGCGTGGCCGGCGGCCGCGCCGCCCTGCCCGCACAACGTGCGAGCAGTGGCTCATTCGACGACGGTGACCTTGACCGTCATGTCGGGGTGCATCGAGCAGGTGATGTAGAAGGTGCCCGCGTCCTCCCACCGGCCCGTCGTGTAGCGGTCGTTGATCTCGGTGAGGGCGCGCTCGTGCATCGGCAGGCCGTTGACCTCGCCGAGGGAGCCGTCGCGGCCCGGTCCGAGGATGTGCAGCCAGCGCGAGTTGTTCGCGAACGTCAGCGTGTCCCCGCGGTGCACGGTGATCTCGTCGATGGTGAAGACCTCGTGGTCCATGCCCACGACGTCGGACGGCGGGCTGGGGGGAGCGGAGCCCGCGGCGGGAAGGAACGCGCCGGCCGCAAGTAAAGGAAGTGCAAAGAGAATCTTAGGAATCGCCATAGTCAATCTCCCCACTGCGATCGGCCGCCGCCGATTTCCAGCAATTCAGACAATTCGCTCAGGCCGGGGCGAAGTCTCGCGGTTCCGCGGGAATGGTCGTTGTTCGACGACATCGGAACGCGCTTTGAGAATTCCCAACAGACCGCGTATTGTTTACGTGGTTCGGTCAATGCGAGTGGCCGCAAATGGACGCGCAAGCGCACGGGCGATCGGCGTCCGGAACAATCCGCCGAATGGGGTAATCGACTTCCGTCGTCGCCGACGGACACCTGCCGCTCGTTAGTAGCTCCCACCTTGACCTCCGGCGGTCATGGTAATACCTCGGGACGAAATCGTCGATGGATTCTTTTGGGGAAATTTTGTCCTTGTCGGCGCGTCCCGATAACGCGCCCCGGTACCCGCCGGTGTACCGCTGAGATCGCCGGTACCCGCGGTTCCTGGCCGGGTCAGGGGGTGTCTGGGGTGGAGGCCGTGGTGCCGGTGTCGTTGTGGGAGTGGCCGGGGAGCCGGCGGACGGCCCTGGTCCACGTCGCGGCGACGGCCTCGCGACGCGATTTCGGTTGCCTTATCCGCGGTGGGTGACCTGATTCAGCCAGATACATTCCACGGTGGGTCGAAATGGGATCGTTGCGATCGGCCGGGTGGTGTCGGTGTGCATTTCCGTGTGACGCCGCAATCGGTGCGGCGGAGATTCACGAAGGTATCGCGGAATCGTGAGAACGTGTCGTCCGGGATTCCGATCACTGGTCGGTCGAATTCTTCGCGCCGCCGCGAGTTCCAGTACTGGTGAAATGCCGCATCTGGAGGAATATGCGGGGTCGTGATCGGGGCGTGTCCGTGGGTCGGTGGTAAGCCACCTGCCGCGCCACCGGCGACGCGACCCGCCGGCCGCCAGCCGGGCTCCGTACTGGTCAGACCCGCGGCCCGTCCGAGCCCGGCCGAGGGCGGCTCCCCGGGGCGGCCCGATGTGCACCTGTCCCACTGCAAGTTCCGGACGCTTTCTCCGCCACGGCACCAGCATCGGCGACCCGGGCGCCGACCAATGCGCGTACGGCAATACGATCAGCCGCCGGGGGCGTCCTTTGACCTGCTTTTGACCTTCGATAGCGCCTGGTCAGCGCGTGTGTACACATTGAGTCGAACCAAAGGGTGTCCGCGACCGTACTTGTCAGTGAGGGGATCAAGTTTGTGATCCTGGGACCGTAAAGTGATCCGGAGCACATGCCTAGCCTGAAACGCCTGGTTTCCGTCATCGCCGTCACCCTGTTCGCGATCCTGGGGGCGGCGCAGTTCGCGGGGGCCGACACCCTCGCCGACCCGCCCGCAAGCGCGGTGAACGGGGCCCCGCCGTCGACCCCGCCCGCCGCGGACGCGACCGGCGGCGCGTCGCAGGAAGCGGGTCCGTTACTGCCACCCGCGCCCCCGCCCGTCCGCCACGAGGACCCCAAGCCGGACGGCGGTGCGCCCGCCTGGTTGTGGATCGCGCTGGGCCTGCTGACCGCCGGCGGCGTGGGAGTGGCCGTGATGCTGTGGCGCGGCAGCCGTGCCCCGGCGGGCGCCGAGCTTCCGCCGGAGTCCACCGCGGAGCTCATGGCGGTAGGCCGCCGGCACTAGCAGCAACGCACCTACGCGGCCGCGGCCGAGGCACGAAGCCTCGTCGCGGCCGCTGTTTTTGCGCCCGAGGCAACCTGGCGGGCACGCCGTCCGTATCACCCGGTGACCGGGAGGTGCAGTGTCCGTGCTTGATCGCGATGCGGAGTTCGGGGAGTACTTCGACAGCCGTGCGGCTGTCATGCGCCGAACCGCGTACCTGCTGTGCAACGGCGACTGGCACCGCGCGGAGGACCTCGTCCAGGCCACGCTGATCAAGGTCTACGTGGCGTGGCCCCGGCTGCGCCGCGCCGACGGGGTGGACGGCTACGCCCGCAAGGTGATGGTCCGGGCGGCGATCGACGAGTCGCGCCGGGGGTTTCGCCGGCGGGAGAGCCCGGTCGACCGGCTGCCCGAGGTCGGCGTGGCGGCCCGGCCGGTGGACGAGGTGCTGGACGTGCGCCGCGCGCTGGCCGCCCTGCCGCCGGGGCAGCGGGCCGTGGTGGTGCTGCGGTACTGGGAGGACCTGTCCGTGGCGGAGACCGCCGAGATCCTCGGCAAGAGCGAGGGCACCGTGAAGAGCCAGGCCGCCAAGGGGATGGCGGCGCTGCGCGGCCTGCTCGGTGCCGACCACGACGTCGCGGGAGGGCGTGCATGAACGACCAGGACCTGCGGGACGGCAAGGAACTGCTCGGCCGGGCCCTCGACGCCGAGCCTCCACTGTGGACGGACCGCGACGAGGTCGTGCGGCGCGGCAGGCGGATCGTGCGCAGGCGCAGGCTGGCGGTCTCGGGCGGGGTGGTCGCGGGGGTGGTGGCGGTGCTGGTCGGCGCGGTCGCGCTGACCAGCACCGCCGGGCGCACCGGCGCACCGGTCGCACCAGCGGGATCCGCCGGGCTCGAACCACCACCCGCCAGCCACGCCAAGCCGACCACGGCGCCGGCAGTACCGGTCCTGCCGTCGGAGGGCGGTACGGCACCGGGCTCCCCGGTGGCCGGCGCCGACGTCCCCCGGCCCGGCACGCAGCGCGCCCACACGGAGGTGGAGCGGCTGGCCGGCGTGCTGCCGAACAGCCCGCCGGCACTGCCCGCCGACGTGACCGCCCACCCGAGCGGCCTGTCGGTGGTCGACGGCGGCTGGCATGTCGAGTACCGCCTCGAAGCGCCCGGCAGCGACCGCCTGCTCATGGTCGACATCTGGCCGGCCGCGACCCGGGAGACGCTGGACTGCACCGGTGCGCAGAGCGGCCGGCCGATGCCCGGCTGCACGACCACCACCCTCGAGAACGGCACGTCGCTGCGCATGCTCACCGAGGAGTCACCCGGCGACGGCCTGCCCACCCTGCGGAGCGTGGTGGCCCGCCGGCCGGACGGCACGAGTGTCTTCGTCCTGGAGACCGGCACGTCCCGGGAACCGCTGCTGACCTTTGCCCAGCTGACCGAAATGGCGGTGCTGCCGCAGCTGGCCGTGCACTGGTAGCCGCGCGACTCACAGGTAGTGCCCGCTCGCGAGGTAGGGCGCCGGCTCGGCCATGCCACGCCGCGCGAGGTAGCCCTCCTGCCCGATGTCGAGCCGCGCGGCGAGGCCGACGTCGACCGCCCAGTGGTTGGCCGTGGTGATGCAGTTGACGAGCGTGTCGCCGCTCGACGAGGCCAGCGCCTCCCACAGCAGCGTGCTCGCGGACTCCTCGTTGCCGGCCGCGAGCAGCATCGCGCGGCCGTGCTCGTCGAGGTAGACGTAGCCGTCCCGTGCCCGGGTCACCATCAGGCGCAGCGAGCTCAGCATGTACGCGTGGTCGGGGCCGTGGCCGTCGCCGCGCAACCGGGTGTCCAGCGCGTCCATCCACTCGAAGTCGTCCACGGCGCCCTCGCGCAGCCCGGTGATCACCGGCAGCGTCGCGCGGTCGACGGTGCCGACCATGCGCATCTGCGGGTACAGCAGGAAACCCGCGAGCCGGTAGCGGCGTGTCGCTCCCGGGTGGACGGAGGCGGAGAACATGCCGGGCCGCCCGTCCGCGTGTGCCAGCACGGCGTCCATCAGGCGGCGGCCGATGCCCCGGCCCTGGTGGGAGGGCAGCACGCCGTAGGTCCACAGAAACCAGAAGCGGCCGCGGTTCTGGGCGAACGCGAAGCCGACGAGTTCGTCGCCGGCCGTCGCGACCCAGCACCCGGCCGGGTCCTCGTCGAGGAAGTAGCGGGTGCGGTCGATCCACCGCGTCGTCGCGGTCGCCGAGCGCGGCGTCGGCTCTGGCTCGCCGACCCGCCGGGTGAGCCGGTCACCCTCGAGGAAGGTGACGTCCGACGTCCGTTCGGCGGCGGCGATGTCGGCCTCGGTCAGCGGCCGCAGTTCGACGTTCATGACCTGATTATGGCTGCCCGCCGTGGCTCCACAGTGGACACGAAGTGTAGCTCGTTTGGAACGCTTTTCGGCGGGCATCCGAAATGCATGGACACCACGGACGACTCGCCCAGCCTGCCGGAGATCCTGGAGGATCTGACGTTCCCCGCGGAGAAGTGGCAGATCACCACCTGCGCCGACCTCTACGGTGCCGACGTGCACACCCGCCGCGCCCTGTACGGGTTACCGGCCCACCAGTACCGCAGCGCTGACGACGTCACGACCACCCTCGCCGACGCATGAAGCCGCGATAGTCGCTGGTTGGGCGGCGGTGACGGGGGTATCCGCCGGGCATGGTGAGCATCGGATACTTCCTGTCCTGTGAGGAGTTCGGGCCGAAGGAGCTGGTCCGGCAGGCGAAGCAGGCCGCGGATGCCGGGTTCGAGCGGTTGTGGGTCTCCGACCACTACCACCCGTGGAACGACACCCAGGGGCAGAGCCCGTTCGTGTGGTCGGTGATCGGCGCGCTGTCCGAGGCGGTCGACCTGCCCGTCGCGACGGCGGTGACCTGTCCGACGGTCCGCATCCATCCCGCGGTGCTCGCCCAGGCCGCCGCCACCGCCGCGGTGCAGCTGGACGGCCGGTTCGTTCTCGGCGTCGGGTCCGGCGAGGCGCTCAACGAGCACATCCTCGGCGATCCGTGGCCCGAAGCGGACGTCCGGCTGGAGATGCTCGAGGAGGCGGTCGAGGTGATCCGGCTGCTGCACCGGGGCGGCAACCGCAGCCACCGCGGCAAGCACTACACCGTGGAGAACGCGCGGGTGTACACGCTGCCCGACGAGCCGGTGCCGATCTACGTCTCCGCGTTCGGACCCAAGGCCGCGGAGCTCGCGGGGCGCATCGGCGATGGCTTCGTCTGCGTGCAACCCAGCGCCGAGCTGGTGAACGCGTACCGCGAGGCCGGCGGGAAGGGCCCGGCGCAGGGCGGGTTCAAGGTCTGCCACGCACCGAGCGTCGAGCAGGGTCTGGCTACCGCGCACCGGATCTGGCCGAACGAAGGCCTGCCCGGCGAGCTGGCGCAGGTCCTGCCGCAGCCCAAGCACTTCGAGCAGGCGAGCGAGCTGGTCACGCGGGACATGCTGAGCCTGCCGACCGGACCGGATCCCGAGCCGTACGTCGAGCGGGTCAGGGCGTTCGCGGACGCCGGGTTCGACGAGGTGCACGTCGCGCAGATCGGCCCGGACCGGGAGGAGTTCTTCCGGTTCTGGCGCGACGACGTCGCCCCACGGCTCGTGTGACCACATGAGACTGCGGCGCAGCAACGTCTGGGGCAACGGGATCCAGCGGCAGCGGTCCGGCCGCGGGTTCCGCTACCTCGACCACGACGGCGGCCCGGTGCGCGACCCCGAGACCCTCGACCGCATCAAGGCGCTGGTGATCCCGCCGGCCTGGCGGGAGGTCTGGATCTGCCCGTACCCCAACGGTCATGTCCAGGCGGTCGGCACCGACGACGCCGGCCGCAAGCAGTACCTGTACCACGAGGAGTGGCGGCGCAACCGCGACGAGGAGAAGCACCGCCGGGTGGTCGGGCTGGCGGCGCACCTGCCCGAGCTGCGCACGGCGATCGAGGCGGACCTGGCGACGTCTGGCCTGACCCGCCGCCGGGTGCTGGGTGGGACGCTGCGGATGCTCGACCGCGGCGTGTTCCGCACCGGCGGCGAGGAGTACGCGCAGGACAACGGATCCAGGGGAGTGGCGACCCTGCTGCGCGGCGACGTCGTCGTGCGCGGCGGCGCGATCCAGTTCTGCTACCCGGCGAAGGGCGGCGTCGAACGCAAGGTCCGCATCCGCGATCCCGGCCTGGCCGCACTGGTGTCCGCCCTGCGCCGGGGCCGGCAGGACGACGAGCGGCTCTTCACCTACCGCGACGGCCGCGAACGCCGCGAGGTGCACGCGGACGACATCAACGACCGCCTGCGCGAGATCGTGGGCGACGACTTCACCGCGAAGGATCTCCGCACCTGGCACGCGACGGTGCTGGCCGCCGTGCAGCTCGCCGGCGCCGACCGGCCGGGCTCCGAGCGCGCCCGCAAACGGGTGGAGCGCGCGGTGATGGTCCACGTCGCCGAGCAGCTCGGCAACACCCCGGCCGTCGCCCGTCGCTCCTATGTGGACCCACGGGTTCTCGCGGCCTGGGAGCGGGGCGACACCATCGCGCCGGACCGCGTCCCCGGCGACCCGGACGAGCTCGCCTCGGACGACCTGCGCGGCACCATCGAGAAGGCGGTCATCGACCTCCTCGACGACTGAACGCGGCATGCGCCACAGCGGACTCACGTGTGCGCCCCGGCACCGTGGGGTACTCCCAGCGGGACCAGGGGAAAGCAACCAACGTGGACGGAGAGTGTGTATGACGCGCCGCAACATCGTCGTGCTCGGGCTGGACGATCGGAACCTGGCGATGATGCGGCGGTTACCCGGCGCCGACCAGCTAGCCTTCCACCAGCTGATGACCATCGGGGAGCTACAGGTCGGCGACATTCCGATCGCCGGGCTGCTCGACGAGGCGACCCGGCGGATCAAGGAGTTCGACGGGCCGGTCGACGCGATCATCGGCTTCTACGACTTCCCGGTCAGCACGATGGTGCCGCTGCTGTGCTCCCGGTTCGACACGCTCGGTCCCGACCTGGACGCGGTGCTCAAGTGCGAGCACAAGTACTGGAGCCGGCTCGAACAGCGGGCCGTGATCGACGAGGTTCCGCCGTTCGCGCTGGTCGACCTGGACGACCCGGTGCTCGACCCGGCCGTCGGTTACCCGTGCTGGCTCAAGCCCGTGAAGTCGTTCTCCTCCGACCTCGCCTTCGAGGTGACCTCGGATGAGGAGTTCGCCGATGCGGTACGCGAGATCCGCGCGGGAGTCGGCCGGGTGGGGGAGCCGTTCGAGTACCTGCTCGAGCACGCCGACCTGCCGCCGGAGATCGCGGACGCGGGTGGGCAGGCCGCGGTCGCGGAGCGCGCGCTGTCCGGCGCCCGGGCGGCGGTCGAGGGTTACTGCTTCGGCGACAAGGTGGAGATCCACGGCGTGCTCGACTCGCTGGTCTACCCCGACGTGTCGAGCTTCCTGCGCCACCAGTACCCCTCGCAGCTGCCGGCCGCGTTGCAGGAGCGGCTCACCGACGTGTCGCGGCGGGTGATCGAGCACATCGGACTGACGAACACCACGTTCAGCATCGAGTTCTTCGTCGACCCCGACTCGGGCGAGGTCAACGTCCTCGAGATCAACCCGCGGCACTCGCAGGCGCACGCGGCGATGTTCGAGCAGGTCGACGGGTTCGCCAACCACCATTACCAGGTCCGGGTGGCCCTGGGCGAGGACCCGGCCCGCCCGCACGGCGAAGGCCCGTGGGCGATCTCGGCGCGCTACTACCTGCGCCGGTTCACCGACGGGCTGCTGGTGCGCGGCCCGTCCCCGGAGGACATCGCCGCGGTCGAGCGCGACTTCGACGGGGTGATCGTGACGCGCCGCCCCAAGGACGGGGAGCGCCTGTCGGAGATGCACGCCCAGGACAGCTACAGCTACGACCTGGCCGAGATCGTCGTCGGTGCGCAGAGCGTGGCGGCCATGGAGGAGAAGTACGAGAAGGTGGTCGCCGCGCTGCCGTTCGAGTTCGCCGAGGAGGAGGCGTCGTAGATGCGGGTCGTCAGCTCGCTGCCGCAGGAGGTCAAGGAGGAGGAGCACGTCTGGATCCCGGTGTCGGACGGCACCAGACTGGCCGCACGGATCTGGCGGCCGCTGTCCTCCGACGAGGCGCCGGTGCCGGCGGTCCTGGAGTACATCCCGTACCGCAAGCGCGACCTCACCTCCGTCCGTGACTCGATCGCCCACCCGTACCTGGCGGGGCACGGCTACGCGTGCGTGCGGGTCGACATCCGCGGCAGCGGCGAGTCCGACGGCGTGCTCACCGACGAGTACCTCGAACAGGAGCAGCGCGACGCCGAGGACGTGCTCGCCTGGCTCGCCGACCGGCCCTGGTGCGACGGGACCACCGGGATGCTCGGCATCTCGTGGGGCGGCTTCGCGGCGTTGCAGGTCGCGGCCCGGCGGCCGCCGAGCCTCGGCGCGATCTGCATCGCGTCGTTCACCGACGACCGGTACGCCGACGACATGCACTACCGCAACGGCTGCCTGCTCTCGGACAACCTGGCCGAGTCCGGCACGATGTTCGCCTACAGCACCTGCCCGCCCGACCCGGCGCTCGTCGGTGACCGCTGGCGGCAGATGTGGCACGAGCGGCTCGACGCGGCACGGCCGTGGGCGGCCGAGTGGCTGCGCCACCAGCGCCGCGACGACTACTGGCGGCACGCGTCGGTGTGCGAGGACTACTCGGCGATCGACGTGCCGGTGTTCGCGGCGAGCGGCTGGGCCGACGGGTACACCAACGCCGTGTTCCGGGTGCTGGAGTCGTTGACGGTGCCGCGGCGCGGGCTGATCGGCCCGTGGTCGCACAAGTACCCGCACCTGGGCGTGCCCGGCCCGGCGATCGGCTACCTGCAGGAGGTCGTGCGCTGGTTCGACCGGTGGCTGCGCGGGATCGAGGACCCCGTCTACGACGCGGAACCGATGCTGCGCACGTGGATGCAGGAGAGCGTGCCGCCGTCGACGTCCTATGAGGAGCGTCCCGGTCGCTGGATCGGCGAGCCGACGTGGCCGTCGCCGCACGTCAAGCCGCGGGTGCACGCGCTCGCGCCGCACAGCCTGCTCGCCCCCGGCATGGCCGGGCCCGACGAGACTCTCACCGTCTCCTCGCCGCTGTCGGTCGGCCAGTTCGCCGGCAAGTGGGCCTCCTACAGCGCGCCGCCGGACCTGCCCTACGACCAGCGCGAGGAGGACGGCGGCTCGCTCGTCTTCGAGACCGAGCCGCTCACCGAGCGGTGCGAGATCCTCGGCGCGCCGGTGCTGCGGCTGGTGGTGTCGGCGAGCGAGCCGGTGGCCATGGTCGCCGCCCGGCTGTCCGACGTCGCGCCGGACGGGCGGGCGACCCGGGTGACCTACGGGATGCTGAACCTCACCCACCGCGACTCGCACGGCGTCCCGGAGCCACTCGAACCCGGCGAGCACTACCCGATCGAGCTGGCGCTCAACTGCGTGGCGCAGAACTTCCCGGCCGGGCACCGGATCCGGCTGTCACTGTCCACATCGTACTGGCCGCTGGCCTGGCCGCCGCCCGAACCGGTCCGGCTGGCCGTCCACACCGCGGAGTCCACATTGGAGCTTCCGGTGCGGCCGGCCGCGGTCAGTGACGAGATCACCCTGCGGCCCTTCGACGAGCCGGAAGGCACCCGCCCGCTCGCCACCACCCGGCTCACCCCGGAGGAGTTCCGCTGGGACGTCACCCGCGACCTGATCGGCTACCGGTCCGCGCTCGACATCGTGAAGGACGGCGGCACGCTGCGGTTCGAGGACTCGGGCATGGAGATCGGCAAGCGCGTGCTCGAGCGGTACACCTCGACCGCCGACGACTTCGGCTCCGTCCGCGGCGAGACGACCTGGACGATGACGTTCGGCCGCCGCGACTGGGCCGTGCGGGTCGTCACCTTCCAGGAGCTGACCTGCACGCCGACGCAGTTCCTGCTGCACGCCCGCCTGGACGCCTACGAGGGCGAACGCCGGGTGGCATCGCGGAACTGGGACCTCGACTTCCCTCGCGACCTGGTGTGACCCGGAATGTGTTGGGAAGGACGGGCTTGGCGTCGAGATGGGAGCGGCTGAACCGGGCAGAGGCCCGGCTGGTCGCGGCGTCGCCGTGGCTGCCGGCCCGGGCCCCGCATCCGGTCGTGACCGCGGTGACCACCGCGGGCCGCGGCGGTGCGGTGTGGCTCGGACTGTGCCTCGCCGAAGCGGTCCGGCGGGGCGGTGACCGGCGCCTCGCCCGGCGTGCGGCGGCCGCGGTGGTGCTCGCGCTCGGGATCGGGCAGGGCGTGAAGAGGGTCGTGCCGACGCGGGCGCGGCCGGAGCCGCCGGGCGGACCGGCGCGCCGGGACCTTCCCGAACGCCCGGAGTCGTCGTCGTTCCCGTCGGCGCACGCGGCGACGGCCGCGGCGTTCATGACGGTCGTGCTCGTCCGGGATCGGCGTGCCGCGCTGGCCATCGCGCCGACGGCGCTCACCGCCGTCTACGGCCGCTTGCGCACCCGCGTGCACTGGCCGACCGATGTCCTTGCCGGCGCGGCGATCGGCGTCGCGGCGGCGTTGATCGTGACCTGGTGACTTTCGAGGTTTCGACTGTGTGGCAAGGGATATCCCCCTCGCACGAGCGGCCGCAGGGCAGGCGCCGCGATCAGAGAGAGGCCACTGAGATGGCGACGGCCTCACCCGATCCCGCCGCAGAAGGCCATCACGACCTGATCGGTCAGCCGCACGACGCGGACGCGGAGCCGATGATCGCCGCCGCGGAGGCCGAGGCTGCCGAGATCAGTGACTCCGACCGGCCGCTGGGCGAGATCGGCAAGCGGTTCGACCGGCGATCGCCGTTCCTGATCGGCATGGCCGCGTCCGCGGGTGTCGCGGTGACCTACGGGCTGGTGCTCGTCGTGGTCGGCGTGCGGGATGTGTTGACTACTTGTAGC
>CAWJCX010000011.1:0-199139 GCA_963841395.1 uncultured Actinomycetota bacterium | reverse complement strand
CCAACCCGGTCCTGACGTCGACGGCCATCGGCTGACAATCGACTGACGATCGGGCGCGGGACGGCGCCCTCGCCCCGACGGCGAGGGCGCCGTTTCCCGGCCCCACAAGGGTTCTAGGCCTCGGCCGCGGCCCGTTCGGCGACCGGGCGACGGCGCCGGGTGAGGTCGGTGAGCGAGGGCGGGCGCCACGCACCGTCCACCGGGTACAGATCGGTGCCGGGTGGCACGATCTCGTCGATCCGGTCGAGCACCTCGTCGTCCAGCGTCAGCGCCGCGCCCTTCAACGAGGCGTCCAGCTGCTCCATCGTCCGCGGGCCGATGATCACCGACGTCACCGCGGGATGCGCGGTGGGGAAGGCCATCGCCAGCTCCGACAGCGTGCAGCCGAGCTCGGCGGCCAGCTTGGTCAGCTTCTCCAGCGCCTCGAACTTCGCCGCGTTGCCCGGAATGGCCGGGTCGAACCGGAACGGGGTCAGCTTGGCGCGTCCCGTTTCGAGATCGACCGGCTCACCCGCGCGGACCTTGCCGGTCAGGAAGCCCGACGCGAGCGGACCCCAGGTCAGCACGCCCATCCCCAGCCGCCCGCAGGTCGGCAGCACGCTCCGCTCGATGCCCCGCCCGAGGATCGAGTACGGCGGCTGCTCGGTCCGGAAGCGGTGCAGCCCACGCGCCGAGGACACGTGGTAGGCCTCCACGATCTGCTCGGCCGGGAACGTCGAGCAGCCGAACGCGCGGATCTTCCCCGCCCGCACGAGGTCCGTGAGCGCCGACAGGGTCTCCTCGATGTCGGTCGTGTGGTCCGGGCGGTGGATCTGGTACAGGTCGATCCAGTCCGTGCGCAGCCGGCGCAGGCTCGCCTCGACCTCGCGGACGATCCACCGGCGGGAGTTGCCGCCCAGGTTCGGTCCCTGGCCGATGGGGAAGTGCACCTTCGTGGCCAGCACGATGTCGTCGCGGCGACCCTCGAGCGCCTTGCCGACGATCTCCTCGGACTCACCCCCGGAGTAGGCGTCCGCGGTGTCCACGAAGTTGACGCCCGACTCGAGCGCCGTATGGATGATGCGGACGCAGTCGTCGTGGTCGGAGTTGCCGGTCGCGCCGAACATCATCGCGCCCAGACACTGGACACTCACTTCGATGCCCGTGCCGCCGAGGGTGCGGTAACGCATGCATGGTCCTTTCGCCGCCGAATACTTGAACCGTAAGGGCTGGAGCGGACTCCAGGTCAAGTTGCCATATACCCCTATGGGGTATATCTTCGGGAACATGGACGGTTCCTGGCGCACGGCGATCAGCGCGACACTGCACTGCCTCACGGGCTGTGCGATCGGCGAGGTGCTCGGCATGGTCATCGGCACCGCGCTCGGCTGGAGCGCGCTGCCGACCGTGATCCTGTCGATCGCGCTCGCGTTCCTGTTCGGCTACTCGCTCACGATGCGGCCGGTGCTGCGCGCGGGCGTCGGGTTCCGGACCGCCATCGGCGTGGCGCTCGCCGCCGACACGGTGTCGATCGCGGTGATGGAGCTGGTCGACAACGCGTTCATCGTGGCCATCCCCGGCGCGCTGGACGCCGGGCTCACCTCGGCACTGTTCTGGGGCAGCCTGGTCGCGTCGCTGGTGATCGCGTTCGTGGTCACCGTGCCGGTGAACAAGTGGACGATCGGACGTGGCAAAGGCCACGCAGTAGTGCACCAGTACCACCATTAGGGTCGCCTCATGGCTGAGCTGGTGCACTACTCGACCGCAGGCGGCGTCGCGACGATCACGTTGGACTCTCCGCACAACCGCAACGCGCTGTCCGCGCAGCTGCGTCGCGAGCTACGGGACCACCTGGCGACCGCGGCCGGCGACGACGCGGTGCGGGTGATCGTCCTCGACCACACCGGGCCCGTGTTCTGCGCCGGCATGGACCTCAAGGAGGCCGGCACCGCCGGCTCCAGCACCGACGGGGTCAACGAGTTCCCCGAGATCCTCACCCAGATCTGGACCAGCTCCAAGCCGGTCGTCGCCAAGCTCGCCGGGCCGGCCCGCGCGGGCGGCGTCGGCATCGTCGCCGCCGCCGACATCGCGGTCGCGGCCGCCGACGCCACGTTCGCGTTCACCGAGGTCCGGCTGGGCCTGGTGCCCGCGGTGATCTCGGTGACCGTGCTGCCCCGGCTGCTCCCCCGCGCCGCGCACGAGCTGTTCCTCACCGGCGAGAAGTTCGACGCGCAGCGCGCGGTCGCGATCGGGCTGCTCAACGCCGCGGTCCCCGCGGACCGGCTCGACGCGGAGGTCGCCCGCTACACCGGGATGCTCGCGCTGGGCGGCCCGGTCGCGCTCGCCGCCACGAAGGACATGCTGCGCCGGGCCCGCGCGGCCGACCTGGCCGACGACTTCGCCGACATGCTGGAGCTGTCCGCCGGGTTCTTCGCCGCCGAGGAAGGCCAGGAGGGCATCGCCGCGTTCGCGCAGAAGCGGCCGCCGAAGTGGGTCCCGGTCAGCGAGTGACGACCCGGAACACGCCGGGCTTGATCGTGTCGGTCAGCACGTCGGCGACGGCCCGGTAGCCGACCGGGTCGGCGTCGCGGAAGACCGAGGGCGCGGACCACACCAGCACGTGCTCGCCGGGGGGCAGCCAGGACAGGTCGCCCAGGCAGTCGTGCAGAGCGTCGAGATTGCGGCCGAACCAGTCCGGGAACGACAGCGCGGCGGCGACCGCGTCGTAGAAGTCGTCCTTGCCGCGGATGCGCGAGCCGTCCATCGGATGTTCCATGCTGCTCATCGTGCCGGGTCCACGACCACGAACGACGAGTAGTGGTCCGCGGTGTAATAAAACTCGCCCCCAGATCCGGTGACGATCCGCCGCGCACCCCGGTCGTCGTCACCCTGGGTCTCGACCGTGTACTCACGGTAGTAGTCCGAGCTCTCGGCGGGCAGCAGCCGTTCGCGGTTGCCGAAGACCGTGCCGTCCTCGCGGTACGGGAACGGGCCGCCCTTCTCGATCAGCCGCCAGGTGCCCGCCGCCTCGGCCGGCAGCTCGGACAGCACGCGGACCGGCAGGCCCGAGCCCGCGCCGGGCAGGCCAGTGCCGTCCGCGGAGTCATCGGTGACGAGGCCGCGGACGAACCAGCCGGCGAGCACCAGCAGGATGAGCCCGACCAGGGCGACCGTGATTCGACGTGACGAGCCCACGGGTGCAGCCTAGGAACTCAACGGCCGGTGGACTCCGCGGGCACCCGCGTGTCGGCGGCGGGCTCGGCGATCTCGGCACCCTCCGTGACCTCGGCGGGCTCCGTGACCTCGACAGGGTCGACATCCACGGTGGTCTCGGGCTCTTCGGTCTTCACCGAGAGCGGCGGCTCCGGGGCCTTCGCCGGGCCGAAGAACGCCGACGCGTGGTCGACGATCCGGTCGATCAACCAGGCCACCACCAGGCACAGCGGCACCAGCACGGCGATCACGAGGGCGAACTGGAACGGGAAGGGCAGGCCGAGCATCCACAGCTCGACCCCGTTCCACCAGTCCGACAACATGACATCGAGAGTAGACCTACGCCACTCCGAGGGTTCGGCGGATCGCGAACCTGGGTAAGTTGCGAAGTATGTTCGCCGTCTACGCTGCCGAGCCCAATCCGGACAAGCCGCTCGACGCGCTGCGGGTCGGCGAGCGACCGGCGCCCGAGACACCCGACGGCTGGGTGGCCGTCACGGTGCGTGCGGCGAGCCTGAACATGCACGACCTGTGGACGCTGCGGGGCGTCGGGATCAAGCCCGAGCAGTTCCCCATGATCCTCGGCTGCGACGGCGCGGGCGTGCTGGCCGACGGCCCCGACGCCGGCGCCGAGGTCGTGCTGCACGGCGTGCTCGGCGACGCGTCGGTGTACGGCGACGAGACGCTGGACCCGAAGCGGACGCTGCTCACCGAGAAGCACCAGGGCACGTTCGCCGACACCGTGATCGTGCCGGCCCGCAACGTGCTGCCCAAGCCGGACGGGCTGTCGTTCAGCGAGGCCGCGTGCATGGGTACGGCGTGGCTGACCGCCTACCGCATGCTGTTCACCCGGTCGGGCCTGCGACCAGGGCAGACGATGCTCGTGCAGGGCGCGTCCGGCGGGGTGTCGACGGCACTGGTCACGCTGGGCAAGGCGGCCGGCATGCGGGTGTGGGTGACCGGGCGGACCGAGGAGAAGCGGGCGCTGGCCGAGCGGCTCGGCGCCCACCAGACGTTCGAGTCCGGCGCCCGGCTGCCGGAGCGGGTGGACGCCGTGTTCGAGACGGTCGGCAAGGCCACGTGGGCGCACTCGATGCGCTCGGCCAAGCCGGGCGGAACGATCGTGGTGTCCGGCTCCACCAGCGGCCCGGACCCGAGCGCGGACCTGCAGCGGCTGTTCTTCATGCAGCTGCGGGTCGTCGGCTCGATGATGGGCACCCGCGACGAGTTGGCCGGCCTGCTGGAGTTCTGCGACCTGACCGGGATCCGGCCGCAGATCGGTACCGAGCTGCCGATGGCCGACGCCGCCGACGGGTTCGACCAGATGCTTGCCGGCGAGACCGCCGGCAAGATCGTTTTCACTCGGTGAGGTCCCCATGCCGCGAACGTTCACGCTGGACGACGCCATCCAGCTCGCCCGCCGCGCCCACGAGGGCCAGCTCGACAAGTCGGGCCGGCCCTACATCGCGCACCCGCTGCGCGTGATGGGCCACGTCCGCGACGAGCACGAACGGATGGCCGCCGTGCTGCACGACGTGGTCGAGGACACCGACGTCACGCTCGACGACCTCGCCGCGCTGGACTGCCCGCCGGACGTGCTGGCCGCGGTGGCCGCGATCAGCAAGCACCCGGGCGAGGCGCAGTCGGACTACCTGGCTCGGGTGATGGCCAACCCCATGGCGCTGACGGTGAAGCGGGCCGACATCGCGGACAACATGTCCGCGGACCGCATGGGCCGGCTCGACACCGCGACCCAGGAGCGCCTCACGGCCAAGTACGAGGCGGCGCTGCGCCAGCTAGACGGCGTCCAGTAGGTCGACGAGCTTCTTCGGGGCCACCGTGCGGTAGGCCTCCGTCACGATCTCGCCGAGCTCCGTCCAGTCCAGCGGCACGTCGAGGTACACGCCGAGCCAGCCGCGGTGGCCCACGTACGGCGGCCGGAAGAACCGCCCGGGCTCAGTCGAGACCATCTCCTCCTGCACGCCCGGCGGCGCCGCGCACCAGAACGCCAGCCGGTCGTCGTGGTGGTGGTTCGCGTACATGACGAACGTCTTGCGCACGAACCACGTCGGCTCTCCGTGGCTCAGCCGTTCCTTCGCCTCGGGCAGCGCGAGGCACAGCGCACGCAGGCGCGGCAAGGGGTCGCTGGCCATGCCCCGCAGACTAGGGGGCGCCGGCGCCGGACGGCTTGGACGGATGGGAAGCGAACGTGTATCCGCACTCCGCCGGGACTTGACGAGCCGGCCATACGATTGTCCGTCATGGGCAGCAACTGGGACGCCGCCGTCCGCGATGTGCTCGCCCGCAACCTGCCCGGCCTGACCATCGAGACCGTCGAGGCGCTCGGCGCCGGCCGGGACAACGCCGCCTTCGTGGTGAACGGGACGCTCGTGGTCCGGTTCAGCACGGCGCCGGACCCGTCGATGCGCGCCACGCTGGTGGTCAGCGAGGCCGAGCTGCTCGAGCTGGTGTCCACGACGTCCCCGGTGCCCGTGCCGGTGCCCCGGTTCACCGACGCCGACGCCGGCTGCCTCGCCTACGACCTCCTGCCGGGCGTCCCGCTGCTCGATCTGCCGCCCGAGGAGGTCCTGCGGCACGCCGAGGACGTCGCCGGGCCGCTCGGCGAGTTTCTGTCCGTCCTGCACGGGCTCCCGCTGGACCGGATGGCGCGCCTGGTGGACCCGGACGAGGTGGCGCCGCGCGAGTGGCTACAGGAGGCGGTGGCCTACCACGCGACGCTGGCCGACACGGTGCCGCCGAGCCACCGGGACGCGGTGGCGCGGTTCCTGGCCGCCGAGCCACCGGCGGCCTGCTACGAGCCGGTGTTCTCCCACAACGACCTCGGCGCCGAGCACGTCCTGGTGGACCCGGCGACCTGGCGGGTCACCGGCGTGATCGACTGGACGGACGCGGCGATCGTGGACCCGGCGTTCGACTTCGGCAAGCTGCACCGCGACCTCGGCCCGGCGGCGCTGCCCACCGCGCTGCGCCACTACCGCGGCGACCCGGCCGGGATCGCCGAGCGGGCCACGTTCTACGCGCGGTGCACGGTGTTCGAGGACCTGGAGCACGGCATCGCCACCGACCAGCAGTCCTACGTGGCGAAATGCCTGGCCTCGCTGTCGTGGCTGTTCCCCGGCTGACGCATGCGTCGAACGGCGGTCGACCGGCGCTCGCGCCGCGCAGGACCCGCCTGGCCTGGAACGGGCTCGCGGGGCGATGGTGGGGGTTCATCCGCTTCGCTCGCCGAGGAGGTTCCGATGTGTTCCTGTGGCTGTGGCGCTGAACTGACGGACTCCATGTACTGGGCCACCGAGATCTGTCACATCCGGTGGCTGAGCCGCCAGGCTCGCACCGAGCAGCTGGCGGGCCGCGCCTATGTCGGTGCCGCCTACCGCGAGCGGCTCGTCACCGAGGAGTGACCTTCTGTCCACATTGGACAGTTGCTACTTCTTCGCCTTGCTCTTGTCCGGCGTCTCGTCGGTGGACAGCGCCGCGACGAAGGCCTCCTGCGGCACCTCGACCCGGCCCACCATCTTCATCCGCTTCTTGCCTTCCTTCTGCTTCTCCAGCAGCTTGCGCTTACGCGTGATGTCGCCGCCGTAGCACTTGGCGAGCACGTCCTTGCGGATCGCGCGCACGGTCTCGCGCGCGATGATCCGGGCACCGATGGCCGCCTGGATCGGCACCTCGAACTGCTGGCGCGGGATCAGGGTGCGGAGCTTCGCGGCCATCTTGGTGCCGTACCCGTAGGCCGACTCGCGGTGCACGATCGCGGAGAACGCGTCGACGGGCTCACCCTGCAGCAGGATGTCGACCTTGACCAGGTCGGCCGACAGCTCGCCGGCGGGCTCGTAGTCCAGCGAGGCGTAGCCGCGGGTGCGCGACTTCAGTATGTCGAAGAAGTCGAAGATGATCTCGCCGAGCGGCATCGTGTAGCGCAGCTCGACGCGGTCGGTGGACAGGTAGTCCATGCCGCCGAGCACGCCGCGACGGCTCTGGCACAGCTCCATGATCGCGCCGATGTAGTCGCTCGGCGCGATCACCGTGCACTTCACCACCGGCTCGAACACCTCGCCGACCTTGCCCTCCGGCCAGTCCGACGGGTTGGTGACGGTCACCTCGCCGCCGTCGTCCAGCTCCACCCGGTAGACGACGTTGGGTGCGGTGGAGATCAGGTCCAGCCCGGCCTCGCGCTCCAGCCGCTCGCGCACGATCTCCAGGTGCAGCAACCCGAGGAAGCCGCAGCGGAAACCGAACCCGAGCGCCGCGGACGTCTCCGGCTCGTAGCTCAGCGCGGCGTCGTTGAGGCGCAGCTTGTCCAGCGCCTCGCGCAGGTCCGCGTAGTCCGAACCGTCCACCGGATACAGTCCCGAGTAGACCATCGGCCGCGGCTCGCGGTAACCGGCGAGCGCCTCGGTGGCACCGCGCTTCTCGCTGGTCACCGTGTCGCCGACCTTGGACTGGCGGACGTCCTTCACGCCGGTGATCAGGTAGCCGACCTCGCCGATCCCGAGTCCGACGCTCGGCTTGGGTTCCGGCGAGATGATGCCGACCTCGAGCAGCTCGTGCGTGGCGCCGGTGGACATCATCTTGATCCGCTGCCGCGGGGTGATCTTGCCGTCCACGACCCGGATGTAGGTGACCACGCCGCGGTAGGTGTCGTAGACCGAGTCGAAGATCATCGCGCGCGGCGCGGCGTCCGTGTCGCCCTTCGGCGCCGGGATGAGCCGGACGATCTCGTTGAGCAGCTCCCGCACGCCCTTGCCGGTCTTGGCCGACACCCGCATCACGTCCGACGGCTCGCAGCCGACGATGTGCGCGAGCTCGGCGGCGTACTTGTCCGGGTCGGCGGCCGGCAGGTCGATCTTGTTGAGCACCGGGATGATCGTGAGGTCGTTCTCCATCGCGAGGTACAGGTTCGCGAGCGTCTGCGCCTCGATCCCCTGCGCGGCGTCGACCAGCAGGACCGCGCCCTCGCAGGCCTCCAGCGCGCGGGACACCTCGTAGGTGAAGTCCACATGACCGGGGGTGTCGATCATGTGCAGCACGTGGTCCTGCCCGCCCACCTGCCACGGCAGCCGGACGTTCTGCGCCTTGATCGTGATGCCGCGCTCGCGCTCGATGTCCATCCGGTCGAGGTACTGCGCACGCATCGCCCGTTCCTCGACCACGCCGGTGAACTGCAGCATGCGGTCGGCCAGGGTCGACTTGCCGTGGTCGATGTGCGCGATGATGCAGAAGTTCCTGATCAGCTCAGGATCTGTGAACGTCGTGTCGGCGAACGTAGTCACTCAGGTTCCTCAAGGTGGCTGCGGATACACCCCATGGTCCCATGAGCCCCGGTCAGGCTCGCTCACCGCGTGCGCCGCAGCTCGGCGACCGCGTCGGCCAGCAGGTCGACGCCCTCGGTGATGGCGCGCTCGGACAGTGACGCGTACCCGAAGATCAGGCCGGCCGGCCCGGGGCCCGAGAACCGGTACGGCCCCACCCCGTAGACGCCGACGTCGCGGCCGGCCGCGGCGGCGACCACGTCCTCCTCGGTCAGGTCCGGCGGCAGCCAGGCGACCAGGTGCTGGCCGGCGGGCAGGCCCGTCGCGGCGAAGTCCGGCAGCCGCCGGTGCAGCGCCGAGACCAGCGCGTCGCGGCGGCGCCGGTAGACCGGGCGCATCCGGCGCAGGTGCCGGTCGAACTCGCCGCGGGTCAGGAAGTCCGCGAACGCCAGCTGGTCGATCGCGGGCGCGCCGCGGTCGGCCGCGATCTTCGCCCGGGCCACCGGGTCCGACAGGTGCGCCGGCACGACCAGCCAGCCCAGCCGCAGGCCCGGGGCGAGTGTCTTGCTGGCCGAGCCCGCGTACGCGACCAGCTCGGGCGCCAGCCCCTGGATCGCGCCGACCGGCGAGCGGTCGTAGCGGTACTCCGCGTCGTAGTCGTCCTCGATCACCAGCGCACCGGTCCGCGCGGCCCACCGCAGCAGCGCGCCCCGCGAGTCCGCGGACAGCACGCCGCCGGTCGGCCACTGGTGCGACGGCGTCAGCACGACCGCGTCCGCGCCGGACCGCTCAAGCGCGTCGACCCGGATGCCGGCCTCGTCGACCGGGACGCCGACGACCTTCATGCCCAGCGCGGCCGCGACCGGCACCGCGTCGTCGCCCGCCGACGGGTCCTCGACGGCCAGCCGGCGCGCGCCGGACGCCGCCAGCACCTGGATCAGCAGCGCGCTGCCCTGCGCGTAGCCGTTGCAGATCACCACGTTCTCCGGCCGGGCCGACGTGCCGCGCACCCGGTTGAGGTAGTCCGCGAGCGCCTCACGCAGCTCCGGCATGCCGTGCCCGGACAGGTAGCCGAACCGCTCGCTGGGCGCCTCGGTGAGCACCCGCCGGATCGAGCGCAGCCACGCCGCCCGCGGGAACTGCGAGACGTCGGCGCGGCCGTACCCGAAGTCGATCCGCGGCCGCCGCGCCTCCGTGGTGTCCGCCGGGGCCTGCGCCGCCTCCGGACCGATCGCGACCTGCGTGTACCCGCCGGTCCGGCTGGTCAGGTAGCCCTCGGCGACGAGCTGCTGGTACGCCTCGACCACGACTCCGCGGGACACCCCGAGGTCGGCGGCGATGGCCCGGGTCGCCGGCAGTGCGCTGCCCTGGCGCAGCCGGCCGGTGCGGATGCCGTCCCGGATGGCCGATTCGATCTGGCGGTGCAGCGGCACCGGGCCGTCGCGCTCCAGCTCGATCAGCACCTCGGCGATCGGCGAATTGGTACTCGATGTGGTCATCGAATCGGACCTTAACCGGCGGACCGATTCCTGTCACCGTTTAACCATGACGACTTCGACGAACCCGATGACCCGCCTCGACGGCCACCTGCTGCTGCCCGGCGACGAGGGCTACGACCAGGCCCGCACGGTCTGGAATGCGATGGTGGACCGGCGGCCGCGGATGATCGTGCGGGCCGCGAGCGTGGCCGACGTGGCGACCGCGGTGCGCACCGCGCGCGAGCTGGACCTCGAGATCGGCGTGCGGTGCGGCGGGCACAGCGGCATGGGTCACGCGGTGCCCGACGGCGGCGTGATGATCGACCTGACGCTCATGGGCGGCGTCCGGGTCGACCCGGTGGCGCGCAGGGCTCGGGTGGCCGGCGGCGCGCTGCTCGGTGCGCTGGACCGCGCGGCGCAGCGGCACGGCCTGGCGACCACCGCCGGCAACGTCTCGCACACCGGCGTCGGCGGTCTCACGCTCGGCGGCGGCATGGGCTGGCTCGCCCGCCAGTACGGGCTCGCCTGCGACAACGTCGAGTCCTACCAGGTGGTCACCGCGGACGGCGAGGTCGTGCGGGCCGGCCGCGACGAGCACCCGGACCTGTTCTGGGGCCTGCGGGGCGGCGGCGGCAACTTCGGCATCGTGACCGAGTTCGAGTTCCGGCTGCACCGCACCGGCACCCGCACCCTCGTGGCGGAGTACGACTTCCCGCGTCAGCGGGCCGCGGCGGCGATGCGCGCGTGGCGCGACCTGAACGCCGTGGCGCCGCGGCAGGCGACGTTCACCGCGGACGTCGGCGCCGACGGGCTGACCACGCTGGGCTTCGTGTGGGTCGGCGACCCGGCGCGGGGCCGCGCGTACCTGCCGGCGCTCGGCGCGCTGGGCACGCCGGTGGCCACCCGGGTCAGCGAACCGTCCTATGTGGAGCTGCAGACGAAGGACGACTCCACGGGCGGGCACGCCTACCGCCGCTACTCGAAGGGGCACTACCTGCGCGAGCTGCCCGACGCGGCCATCGAGGCATTCCTGTCGCGGGGCACGGAGTCCGGCGACGGCGCGTTCACGCCGGGTGCAGGCCTGCAGGCGCACGGCGGCGCGATCGACGACGTGCCCGACGAGGACGCGGCGTTCGCGCACCGGGGCACGATGTTCGAGTGGGGCGCGGGCTCCAGGTGGACCGACCCGGCCGAGGACGGCGCGCGGATCGCGGCGGCCCGGCGCGCGGGCGCGGCGCTCGCCCCGTTCGCCAGCGGCGTGTACGTCAACTCGGTCGGCGACGAGGGTGCCGCGGGTGTGCGGCGGGCCTACCCGGGGGCGAAGCTCGCGAAGCTGACCACGCTCAAGGACGTCTACGACCCGGCGAACGTGTTCCACCTGAACGCGAACATCCGCCCGACTCAGCGCTGAACCGTGGCGACGAAGTGCACGACCGCGCCGGAGCGCTCGGCCTTCTCGACCACCAGCCCGGCGTCGCGCAGCCAGCGCGCCACGTCGGCGGCGGTGCCGCCGGCGCCGAACAGGCCGGCGCGCCGCAGCATCCCGGACGCGAGGTCCTGGCGCACCCCGGCGCCCCGCACGACGGTGTCGCCGACGAACCGCCCGCCCGGGCGCACGCACCGCGCGATCTCGCGGACGGCGGCGGCCGGGTCGGGCAGGCAGTGCAGGCCGTTGAACGAGACGCAGAGGTCGAACTCGCCGTCGGCGAACGGCAGCGCCACGACGTCCGCCTCGGCGAGCTCGATGGAGAGCCCGCGCCGTGCGGCCACCCGCCGGGTGCGGTCGAGCATGTCCGGCGAGAGGTCCGCCGCGACGTAGCGGATGCCCGGCCGCGCGCCGCGCAGCGCGACGCCACCGCCGCAGGGCACGTCGAGCACGGCCGAGCCGTCGGGCAGCTCGCCGATCGAGCGGATCGCGGCGTACAGCAGGCCGGCGTCGGTCCCCCACAGCATCCGCCCGGCGGGCCGGGCGAGCCACTCCCGCTCGACGCCGAAGTCGTAGATCGCGCCCGCGAGGCGCCCCGCCCGGTCCGTCCACCGCATGTCGGCCATACCCATGGCTAGCACGGGCACGGCCGACACGGGCGGCGTGGTTACTTCCAGCCGAGGTCGGTGACGTCGACGACCACGGTCGCGGCCGGCGAGTCGCCACCCTCCTTCGCGAGCACGACCACCTGCTCGTCCTTGGCCACGGAGGAGATCTTCTCGTCGCCGGCGACCTTGGTGTCCTTGTTCACCGTGTACGTCCTGGCGTAGCCGTCGGCGCTCTTCAGCGCGATCGAGCCGCCGTCGACGGAGGTCACCGCGCCCTTCTGCACCAGCACGGTCTGCGAGCCGCCGCCGTCCTTGGCGAGCACCACCGTCGCGTGCGAGATGTCGGCGATGTCCAGGTCGCCGAAGGCGCCGGCGAGCCCGCCGCCCCACGGGCCGCCACCACCCCGGTGGCCGCCGCCCCACGGACCCCAGGATCCGTCGTGCTGCTCGGCCGGGGGCGGATCGGCGGTCGGGGTGGACGAGGTCGCGGTCGCGATGCCGATCGCGCCGAGGCTCGCCACGCCGACCACCGCCACGCCCACGCCGATGCGCCAGGCCAGCCGCCGTCCCCGGTCCGGTCCCCGGTCAGTGTTGTCGCTCATCGTGTCGCTCCCATCGGTATCGGTCGACACCCATGGTCGCGAGATCCGCGGCCGAAATCGTCGGACAGGCGAACCGACCTCGCCTACGCGCGCGGCGGTACCCGGCGCGACCGGGACTACGCCCCGGGGAGTAGCTCAGGCCAGCCTGGTCACGTCCACCGACACCTCGATCGCGGTGGCGGCGCCGCCGGAGTAGGTGCCCTTCAGCGGCGACACGTCCGCGTAGTCCCGGCCGATCGCGACCCAGATGTGCCGCGGTCCGATCTCCACGTCGTTCGTCGGGTCGAAGCCCCACCAGGCGCCGGTCCACGCCTCGATCCACGCGTGGCTCTCCCCGCTCACGCTCTCCCCGATCGCCGCGTTCGGCTTGGTGTGCAGGTAGCCGGAGACGTACCGGGCCGGGACGCCGATCGAGCGCAGCAGCGCCAGCGTGAGGTGCGCGTAGTCCTGGCACACGCCCTCCCGCGCGTGCCACGCGTCGACCGCCGAGGAGTGCACGCCGGTCGTGCCGCGCTGGTAGGTCAGCTTGTCGTGCACCCACTCCGACACCGCGAGCACCGCCTCCATCGGCGGTCGGCCCTTGCGCAGCTCGCGGGCGATCGCGCCGAGCTCCCGGTTGCGCGGCACGTAGCCCGTCGGTTCGAGGTACTCCGCGTACCGGTCGACCAGGTCCGCCGAGCGCAGGTCGGCCCAGCTCGCCTCGTCGACCGGGGCCATCAGCTCGCCGGTCTCCACCACCGAGGAGGACACGATCTTCAGCTCGGTGTGCGGGGCGTGCAGGTCGAACGCGGTGACCTCGGTGCCCCAGTAGTCGGTGTAGCGGTAGGACCGGGTCGGCGGCTCGGTCTCCACCCGGCTCACGATGAGGTTCTGCCGGCGGTCGCTGCGCGGGGTGAGCCGGGCCTCGTTGTAGGACTGGGTGACCGGCGCGGCATACCGGTACCCGGTCGTGTGCACGACCCGAACCCGCCAGTTCACAGGGACACTCCCGCATTCGTCCAGGCCACCCACGGCAGCGAGTGGAAGTACTGCAGCGCAACGGCTTCGCCGACGTCGCGGACGGTCTTCTGCAGGCCGGCGAGCCGGTCGGTGAGGTCGTCGAGCAGCTCGTCGTCGCGCAGGAACTCCAGGTCGCTGCGGGCCTTGCCGAGCAGCCGCAGCGCCTCGCCCTTCGCGCCGACCCGCGCGGTCGGGCGCAGGTCGAGCTGCTCGAGCACCGCCTCGGCCTGGCGCAGCGCGTAGAACACCGAGCGCGGGAACAGCCGGTCCAGCAACAGGAACTGCACGACCCGGCCCGAGTCCAGCGCGCCGCGGTAGGTGCGCAGGTAGGTGTCGTGCGCGCCGGCGGAGCGGAGCACGGTGACCCAGCCGGGCGAGGACGGCTTGTCCCCGACGCGCGACATCAGCAGCCGCACGGTCATGTCGACGCGCTCCACCGAGCGGCCGAGTACCAGGAACCGCCAGCCGTCGTCGCGGCTCAGCGTGGAGTCCGCGAGCCCCCAGAACATGGCCGCGCGTTCCTCGACGAAGGAGAAGAACTCGTGCGGGCCGAGCCGGGTCGCCGCACGTTGCCGCTCCGGCACGGCGTTCCACATCGCGTTGACGCACTCCCACAGCTCGGTGGACACGACCTCGCGCGCCACCCGGGCGTTCTCCCGCGCCGCTGGAGATCGACGCGACGATCGAGCCGGCGTGTTCGCGGGAGAACGCGACCAGGTCGGTCAGCGGCCGCACGTCCAGCGTCACGCCCTCGGGCGGGGTGATGCCGAGGACGCCCAGCAGCTGGCGGCTGGAGGCGTCCGGGTCGACCGTGGCGTCCTCGAGCAGGTGGTGGACCGACACGTCGAGGATCCGCGCGGTGTCGTCGGCCCGCTCGACGTAGCGGCCGATCCAGTACAGCGACTCGGCGTTACGCGCCAGCATCGGCCACCCCCTGCTGTTGCTGCTGCTGCTGTTGTTGCTGGCCGGCGCTCAGCTCCGGGCCGCGCTCGGGCGCGATGTCCTCCATGGCCCGCCCGGAGCCGCCCGCGAGGCCGGTGCCGGCGAGCTCGGCGTCCGCTGTGGACGATCGGGCGGCGAGCACCCAGGTGTCCTTGGAACCGCCGCCCTGCGAGGAGTTCACGATCAGGCTGCCCTCCGGCAGCGCCACCCTGGTGAGCCCGCCGGGGAGCACGAACACCGACTTGCCGTCGTTGACGGCGAACGGGCGCAGGTCCACGTGGCGGGGTTTGAGCCGCTGGCCGACCTTCGTCGGCACGGTCGAGAGCTGCACGACCGGCTGGGCGATCCAGCCGCGCGGGTTGGCGCGGATGCGCCTGCGCAACGCCGCCAGCTCGCTCGCGGTGGCCGACGGGCCGAACACGATGCCGTAGCCGCCGGAGCCCTCGACCGGCTTGACGACGAGCTCGCTGATCCGGTCGAGCACCTGGGTCTGCTCGTCGCGCAGCCAGCAGCGGAAGGTGTCCACATTGGGCAGCAGCGGCGACTCGCCGAGGTAGTACTTCAGGATGTCCGGCAGGTAGGTGTAGACGAGCTTGTCGTCGGCGACGCCGTTGCCGACCGCGTTCGCGATCACCACGTTGCCGGCGCGCGCGGCGTTGAGCAGGCCGGCCACGCCGAGCACGGAGTCCGCCTTGAAGTGGACCGGATCGAGGAACTCGTCGTCGATGCGCCGGTAGATCGACGTCGACCACGCGCTCGCCCTGCGTGGTGCGCATGTAGACGGTGTTGTCGCGGCAGAACAGGTCGCGGCCCTCGACGAGCTCGACGCCCATCAGCCGGGCCAGCAGCGAGTGCTCGAAGTACGCGGAGTTGTGCACGCCCGGGGTCAGCACGACGACGTTCGGGTCGGGCACGTTCGCCGCGGCCGCCGCCCGCAGCGCGCGCAGCAGGTGCACCGCGTAGTCGCCGACGGCGCGGACCCGGTGCTTGGCGAACAGGTCCGGGAACACCCGGGCCATGGTGCGCCGGTTCTCCATCACGTAGGACACCCCGGAGGGGCTGCGCAGGTTGTCCTCGAGCACGCGGAACACGCCGTCCTCGTCGCGCACCACGTCGATGCCGGCGACGTGCACCCGGACCCCGTTGGGCGGCAGCAGCCGCGCGGCCTGGCGGTGGAAGTGGTCGCACGAGGTGATCAGCCGCTTGGGCAGCACGCCGTCCCGGATGATCTGCTGGTCGCCGTACACGTCGGCGAGGAACGCCTCGAGCGCGCGGACCCGCTGCACGATGCCGCGTTCGAGCCGGGACCACTCGGCGGCGGTGATCACCCGCGGGATCAGGTCGAGCGGGAAGGGACGTTCCTGGCCGGACAGCGAGAACGTGATCCCCTGGTCGACCAGCGCGCGGTCCAGCGCCTCGGCCCGCGCGCCGAGCTCGGCGGGGACCGCGGGGGCGAGCGACTCGTGCAGCCGCCGGTAGGCCGGGCGCAGCGCGTTGTCCGGCGCGAACATCTCGTCGTAGGCCTCGGCGTGCGGCCGTTTCGGGTCGAGATAGCCGTCGAACAGCCCGCCGTCTCCTCCGCCCCGTCGTGACGGCGATCGCAGCGCGGAGGTGGCGGACCGTTCGGACGCGGCTGATCGCTTCATCTGCGCATGATGGTCAGCTCGCGGCGATGGCCGCAACCCCGGCGAGGACGATCACCGCGCCCGCGAGCCGCCGCGCGGGGTTCGGTTCGCGCAGCAGCAGCCACGCGCCGAGGCTGCCGATCACGATCGAGAGCTCCCTGGCCGGCGCGACGAGACTGACCGGGGCGAGCCGCAGGGCGAACAGCACGAGCAGGTACGCGAGCGGGGACAGGACGGCCACCGCGAGGACCGGCAGCTTGTTGTCCCGCCACAGCGCGGCGACCTCGGTCCGGTGCGCGAGCGCGTTCGGGGCGAGCACCACGGTCTCCACCATCGACGAGCCGGCCATCAACACGAACGGCACCACCGCGAGCGTCGTGACCGCATGCGCGTCCCACAGGGTGTACGCCGCGATCGTCGTGCCGCACGCGAGGCCCCAGCCGACACCGGTGGCCCACGAGCCACCGCCCGACGAGCCGAGCCCGCCGATCACCCAGACGCCGAGCACGACCGCGGCGGCACCGGCGAGCGCGATGGCCCCGGGCCGTTCGTGCAGCAGCCAGATCGCCGCGATGACCGACAGCATCGGCCCGGTGCCGCGGGCGAGCGGGTACACCACGGACAGGTCGCCGACGGCGTAACCCCGTTGCAGGATCACGAAGTACGCGGTGTGGATCAGTCCGCTGACACCCGCGGCGAGCCACCACACGGCCGGCACGGACCCGCCGGCCTCGACGATGGCGATGATCGCGAGCGGCAGCTGGAACAGCGTCGACCACGCGGCGGTGAGCCACACGAACAACGCGCCGCCGCCGGGCACCCGCTTGGCGCACAGGTTCCAGCCGGCGTGGGCCACCGCCGCGCCGACGACGAGCGCGATCGCGGCAGGGTGCATCCAGCCACCCTGTCAGACCCTGCCGCGAACCGCCGTCATGCAGGTCACACCGCCTTGCGGACGTCCGCGAGCAGCTCGGGGCCGCGGGCGGCGAGCCGCCGCTGCGCGAGCCGTCCCCACCCCCACCAGCACAGCACGCCGACACCGGTCCCCACCGGCAGCGCGAGCCACTGCAGGGCCGGCACGCCCGCCGCGAACGCGGCGATCGCGATTTCGGGCAGCGCCACGACGCCGAGCAGCAGGGCGATCGAGAGCTGCAGCAGGCCACGCACGATGCCGGGGTTGTTACCGGCGGAGAACGGGCTGGCCCGGTCGGGCACCGGATAGCCGACGTACACCGACAGCACGACGACCAGCCCGGCGCCACCGCCGAGCAGTGCGGGCACGAGCCCCAGCACCCACGGGTAGAGCCCGGGGTCGGTCAGCCCCGGCAGCACGAGCGAGAGCACGAGCGTCACCGGCCCGACGATCAGCAGCCACGCCAGCTGCCGGCCGCGGACGTCGACCGCCGCCGCACCGGCACGACCAGCGTGTGCCACAGCGCGCTGCCGTCCATCCCGTAGAGGTTCCCGGCGAGCAGGCAGCCCATGGTGACGACCACGAGCCCCGCGAACGGGAGGCTGCCCGTGCTGTTCCCGCTCACCGCCGGCACGACCGACACGACCACGCCGACCATCAGCATCGACAGCAGCGCGACCCGCCGCCGCGCGTCGCGGACCCAGGTGCGCAGCTCCTTGCCGGCCACCGCGCCGATCGGGGTCGCGGGCAGCCGGTGCCCGATGCCCGACCCGGTGCGGCGCCGCGCCGGGCTCGCGTCGACCGCGACCCGCGTCGTCCGCCGGACCAGCAGCACGCCCCACACCGCGAGCAGCCCGGCGACGAGCACGAGGATCCCGGCGACGCAGCCGAGCGCGAGCGCCCAGCGGCCGTGCGCCGCGGCGTCCACCGCGACCGTCCCCCAGCCGGACGGCAGCACCCGCAGCACGGTGGACAGCGCCGGCGACCGGCCGTCGACCAGCACCGGCCCGACCGAGTTGAACGCGTACTGGATCGCGAACCCGGACAGCCCGACCAGCGCGGCGAGCAGCACGCCGAGGTCGCGGCCGCGGCGGGACCGCAGCACCGCGCCGAGCGCGGCCATCAGCACCCGGGACAGCAGCACCACGAACACCAGCTGCAGCGGCACCACCACGATCGCGACGGCGACCGCGGCGGGCCCGTCGGCGAACAGGACCAGCCCGAAGAAGGCGAGGAACGTGACGATCGCCGGCACGCCGACGAAGGCCGCGCCCAGCAGCCCGCCGGCCAGCCGGCGCGGGGTCAGCGGCAGCAGCGCGAAGTGTTCCGGGCGCAGCGTCTCGTCCCCGCCGCCGGTGAACACCGGCCCGAACAGCCAGCCGACCGTCCACATCAGATAGAGCGCGGCGAGCACGTCGACGCCGACCCCGGCGTGGTCGAAGTCCGTGGTGGACACCAGGATCGTGACGACCGCGGCGGTCAGGCCGACCAGCGCGCCGAGCGCGGTGAGCAGCGGCCTGCTTGCCGCGCAGCGAGTGGCGCAGCACGCGCCACTTCATCCGGATCAGGACGCCAACCACGACAACCCCTCCGAGCCGCCGGTGCGCCCGCCGACGATGTGCACGAACGCCTCCTCCAGGCTCGTGTCGCCGCGGACCTCGGCCACCGGCCCGGCGGCCACCACGCGCCCGCGGGTGATCACCGCGACGTGCGAGCAGAGCTGCTCGACCAGCGCCATCACGTGGCTGGACAGCACGACCGCGCCGCCGGAGGCGACGAAGCGCTGCAGGATCGTGCGGATCGTGGCGGCCGACACCGGGTCCACCGCCTCGAACGGCTCGTCGAGCACCAGCAGCTTCGGCGCGTGCAGCAGCGCGGTCGCGAGGCCGATCTTCTTGCGCATGCCGGCGGAGTAGTCGATCACCAGGCGGTTGCGCGCGTCGTCGAGCTCGAGCACGGCGAGCAGCTCGTCGGCGCGCTGCGCGACGGTCTCCTTCGGCAGCCCGCGCAGCAGGCCCATGTAGGTGAGCAGCTCCGCGCCGGTGAGCCGTTCCGGCATCGACAGCCCGTCGGGCAGCACGCCGACCAATGCCTTGGCGCGCACCGGATCCGCCCACACGTCGACGCCGAAGATCGTCGCGGTGCCGCCGTCCGGGCGCAGCAGGCCGACCGCCATCGACAGCGAGGTGGTCTTGCCGGCGCCGTTCGGGCCGACGAGGCCGAAGAACGAGCCGCCCGGCACGGCGAGGTCGACGTGGTCGGCCGCGATCGTCGTGCCGAACCGTTTGAACAGCCTCTCGAGCCGAAGTGCTTCCGTCATGACACCACGCTACTATAAAGTGATATCACTTTGATAGTCAGTTCCGTCGAGGGAGGCGCCATGGAACCCATCGAACACCCGATGCCCCAACCACGCGTGCGGGAGCGGCGCGCGTTCGGCGCGAACGGGCTGCCCATGCTCGGCCTCGTGGTCGTGCTGGTCCTCGGCGGGGCCGCCCTGCTGGTGGTCGGCATCGCGCAGCTGTCCGGCGGCGGGTCGCGCGGGGTCCCCGCCACGCTCGTGGTCGTGGGCGCGCTGGTCGTCGTCGCGGGCCTGCTGCTGCGCGGCGGGCTGATGATGATCGCGCCGGGCGAGGCGCGGGTGGTCCAGTTCCTCGGCCGGTACGTGGGCACCGTGCGGGACGACGGGCTGCGCTGGGTCAACCCGTTCACCGTGCGGCGCCGGATCTCCACCCGGATCCGGAACCACGAGACGGCGGTGACCAAGGTCAACGACGCGGACGGCAGCCCGATCGAGATCGCCGCGGTCGTGGTCTGGCGCGTCACCGACACGGCGCGCGCGATGTTCGAGGTGGACGACTACGGCGAGTTCGTCACCATCCAGGCGGAGACGGCCGTGCGGCACATCGCGACGAGCTACCCGTACGACTCGCACGGCGAGGAACTGTCGCTGCGGCAGAACACCACGGAGATCACCGACAAGCTGTCCGCGGAGATCGCCGCGCGGGTGGAGGCGGCCGGCGTCGAGGTGATCGAGTCGCGGATCACGCACCTGGCCTACGCGCAGGAGATCGCCGGCGCGATGCTGCGCCGCCAGCAGGCGGGTGCGGTCGTGGCGGCGCGGCAGCGGATCGTCGAGGGTGCGGTCGGCATGGTGCAGATGGCGCTGGACAAGCTGGCCGAGGAGGAGGTCGTCGACCTCGACGAGGAGCGCAAGGCCACGATGGTGAGCAACCTGCTGGTCGTGCTCTGTGCCGACCGGGACACCCAGCCCGTGGTCAACGCCGGCTCGCTCTACAACTGACACGTGCCCGAGCGCAAGAAGCTGCTGCTGCGTCTGGATCCGGCGATCCACGACGCGGTCGCCCGGTGGGCGGGTGACGAGCTGCGCAGCACCAACGCGCAGATCGAGTTCCTGCTGCGGCGGGCGCTGGCGCAGGCCGGCCGCCTGCCGGACGACGCCGGCAGACCGGCCCGGCGCGGCCGGCCGCCGAAGAGCCCGCCGGAGGCCGAGCGGTGACCCGCTGTTATCCTCGTCCGGTTCGTGCCGTGTGGCAGTCCGCACTGGAGGAAGCTCGCCGTGTTTCGGCGAGGCCACCTGAATGCGGCACGGGCTTCCGTGATCGACATCGAGGAGTACACGCGTGGCGAACATCAAGTCCCAGATCAAGCGGATCCAGACGAACGAGAAGGCGCGACTGCGCAACAAGTCCGTCAAGTCCTCGGTGAAGACCGCGATCCGCAAGTTCCGCGAGGCAGCCGACGCCGGCGACAAGACCAAGGCGATCGAGCTCCTGCAGGACGCGAGCCGCAAGCTCGACAAGGCGGCCGGCAAGGGCGTCATCCACGCCAACCAGGCGGCGAACAAGAAGTCCGCCATGGCGAAGCGCGCCAACCAGCTCTGAGCTGACTTTCCTGTGCCGGCTGTCCCTCGGGGCGGCCGGCACAGTCATCTCCGGCATGTCCGGGTCAGGTTCGGCGGCGGGCCTCGGCGAGGCGGAGCACCGCCCGCTGCAGTGCGTAGTCGGCGTCCACCGCGACGCCCTTGACGTCCGCGTTCACCTCGGCCACCACCTGCATCGCCGCCACCAGGCCGGCCGGGTGCCAGCCACGCGACTGGGACAGGGCCTTGCGCACCTTCCACGTCGGCATCCCCAGCTCGGAGGACAGGCGGTACGGGTCCGCCCGGCCCGGCGCCGGCCACCCGCGCCACCGTGCGCACGCCGTCGGCCAGGGCGTCGGCGACCAGCACGTGCGGCACGCCCAGCTGCATCGCCCAGCGCAGCATCTCCAGCGCCCCGGGCACGTCGCCGGTGATCGCCTTCTCCGCCACCGCGAACCCGGTCACGTCCGCCCGCCCGCGGTGGTAGCGGCGCACCTCCTCGGCGGTCACCTGCCCACCGGTGTCGGCCACGAGCTGGGCCGCCGCCGACGCCAGCTCGCGCAGGTCCGAGCCGACCGAGTCGATCAGCGCGCTGACCGCGTCCGCGTCGGTCTTGCCGCCCGCCCGGCGAATCTCGTTGCGTACGAACGCCTCGCGGTCCGCCGGCTTGGTGATCCGCGGGCACTCGACCACGTGCGCGTCCGCGGACCGCATCGCGCCGATGAGGTCCTTGGCGGGCTTGCGGCCGCCGCCGGTGTGCAGCACGACCAGCTGCACGCCGTCCGCCGGCTCACGCAGGTAGGAGGTGATCGCCGCGGCGATGTCCTTGCCGGCGTCGTGCGCGCCCTCGAGCACGATCACCCGCTGCTCGGCGAACAGCGACGGGCTCACCAGCTCGGCGAGCTCGGGCGCGGTCAGGTCGGACACCTTGACCCGGGTCGTCTCGGCGGTCGGGTCGGCCAGCCTGGCGGCGTCGGCGGCGGCCCGCACCGCGCGCTCGACCAGCAGCTCCTCGTCGCCGAGCACGAGCTGGAGCGCGGGCGGGGTCACGGCTGGGGCCTTCACCCGGCCATCCTCGCACCATCGCGTTCGCGGCGAGCACCGGCCGGGCGCGTGTCGGTAGAAGCCCGCACGAGCGCCGATGAGCGCTCCCTCGAATGACGGACCTCACATTGGCCGGGCGACCTGGTCGTGCCGTAACGTGTTCGGCGGAACAACTGAATACCGCTCATCCAGAGGGGCAGAGGGATCGGCCCGAAGAAGCCCCGGCAACCGGCGTCAGCCATCGAGTTCCGCGAGGAACGGCTACGACCACGGTGCCAATTCCGACCCGCACGCGGGACAGATGAGGAGTGACCCTCGCGATGACAGTTACTGACGCCACCACCACGCTCGACCTGGGGCCCGCACGCGCCCTGACCTGCCGGGAGTGTGGCAACCAGGTTCCGCTCGCCGCCGAGTTCGCGTGTGCCGAGTGCTTCGGACCGCTCGAGGTCGCCTACGAGTTCGGCGACATCACCCGCGCGGAGATCGAGTCCGGCCCCAAGTCGATCTGGCGCTACCGGCGACTGCTGCCCGTCCCGTCCGATGTGGACAGCCACCCGAACACCGAGCCGGGCCTCACCCGCCTGATCAAGGCCGACCGGCTCGCCGCCGCGCTCGGCGTGAAGTCGTTGTGGGTCAAGGACGACACCGGCAACCCGACGCACTCCTTCAAGGACCGCGTGGTCGCCGTGGCGCTCGCCGCCGCACGCCAGCTCGGGTTCACCGTGCTCGCCTGCCCGTCGACCGGCAACCTCGCCAACGCGGTGGCCGCCGCGGCCGCGCGGGCCGGCTGGAACTCGGTCGTGCTCATCCCGTCGTCGCTGGAGCGCGCGAAGATCCTGACCACCGCGGTGTACGGCGGCGCGCTGATCGCCGTCGACGGCAACTACGACGACGTCAACCGGCTCGCCACCGAGCTCGCGGCCGAGCACGAGGACTGGGCGTTCGTGAACGTCAACGTGCGCCCGTACTACGCGGAGGGCTCCAAGACGCTCGGCTACGAGGTCGCCGAGCAGCTCGGGTGGCGGCTGCCCGACCAGGTGGTCGTGCCGGTCGCGTCCGGTGCGCAGCTCACCAAGGTGGACAAGGGTTTCCGCGAGCTGACCGAGCTGGGTCTGGTGGACGGCAAGGACTACCGGGTGTTCGGCGCGCAGGCGACCGGCTGCTCGCCGGTGTCCGCCGCGTTCAAGGCGGGCGAGGACGTCGTGCGGCCGGTGAGGCCGGACACCATCGCCCGCTCGCTCGCGATCGGCGCCCCGGCCGACGGCCCGTACGTGCTCGACGCCGTACGCCGCACGAACGGCGCGGTGGAGGACGTCTCGGACGAGGAGGTCGTCGAGGGCATCCGGCTGCTGGCGCGGACGGAGGGCGTCTTCGCCGAGACCGCCGGCGGCGTCACCGTGGCCACGGCCAAGAAGCTGATCGACACCGGCCAGCTGGACCCCGACGCGGAGACCGTCCTCCTGATCACCGGCGACGGCCTCAAGACCCTCGACGCCGTGGCGGACAAGGTAGGCCCGAAGGCCACCGTCCCGCCGACGACCGCCGCGGTCCGCGAGGCCCTCGAGTCCTGAGGCCGACCAGTCCGGCTGCCGAGCTGATGCCCATGCAGACCGACGTCGACCACGAGCTCGTCGAGGCCGCGGCGCACGTCGCCCGCACCCACTGCCGGGGCGACAACCACACCATGGCGGCCGCCGCCCGCACACCTGACGGCCGGATCGTCACGGCGGTGAACGCCTACCACTTCACCGGCGGCCCCTGCGCCGAGCTGGTCCTCATCGGCACGGCGGCCGCCCAAGGCGCCTACGAGCTGGACACGATCGTCGCCGTGGGCGACCGCGACCGGGGGATCGTCCCCCCGTGCGGCCGCTGCCGCCAGGTCCTGCTCGACTACTTCCCGGACCTCGAGGTCATCGTCGGCGCCGACGACCGCGTCCGAACCGTCCCCATCACCGACCTGCTCCCAGAAAGCTACGTCTGGGCCGACCACCAGCTCGACGCCGAGTAAACCCCGCTAGAACACCGTGGTGAACAAGTTCCGGGCGAAGCCCGGTGCGCCGATCCCCAGTGTCAGGCCGAGGCCGATCGCGACGGTGGCATCGGCCGCGTCCGCGGACGGCTCGTAGGTCGCGGACATCGTCCGGCCCTGGTCCGCTGTGGACAGTCGGGCGACCGGCCGGCCACCTCGCTCCAGGCGTGCGCGCCACCGGCGTTCGTGGCGCAGCAGGTACTCCCGGCCGGCGACGGTGGCGCGCACGTTGTAGGTGGCGCGGCGCATCGCGCGCCGGCCGCAGTCCAGCGGTGCGGGCACTCCGTCGACGTGGAGCTGGACGGCGTCGCGGGTCGTCGGCGTGATCCGGGGTGGCGGGACGAGCCAGATCAGCCTCCGTTTGACCGCGTCCGGCAACGCCATGACCGCGCTCAGCGTCAGCGTCGCCGGCCACGGCCCGGTGACCGTGACCACGCGCGGATCCCACTGTCCCGTCACGGTGAACAACCCGAACCTGCCGTCCGGCACCTGGATCACCACCGGCTCGGTCGGGATGTCCGCGCCGACGACCGACCTGCGAAGCTTCTCGAACACAGCGGCGACGCTATCGGCCGCGACCCACGGCCCCGAGCCGGCGGCCCCCGGGACGACCCGCGGGTGACCGCTCGCGGCCCGCCCTCCCCCGCAACGATCGCCGCGTCGCCGCCGGTGTCCGTGCGGAGCACCAGCGTGCCGGCGCGGGTCAGCGTCGCGAGCGTGACCGGGCTGGGATGCCCGTACGGGTTGCCCGCCCCGACGCTCACCACGGCGATGCGCGCATGGACCGCCGCGAACAGCTCCGGCGCCGTGTAGCGGCTGCCGTGGTGCGGGACCTTGACCACGTCCGCGGACAGGTCCACCCGGGCGTCGAGCAGGTGGGCCTGCGCGGCCAGCTCGACGTCACCGCTGAGCAGGATCCGCCCCGCCGGCGTGGTCGCACGCATGACCACCGACGAGTTGTTGATCTCCGTGCCGTCCGCTCCTGCCTCGGGCATCGCCTCCCTTCCCTCCGGTGCCAGCACCTCCATCGACAACCCCGGCCAGCTCAGCCGCCGCCCGGCCTCGAGCTCGACCACCGGCACGCCGGCCGCCGCGGCCTTCGTCCGCACCTCTCGCCAGGCCCAGCCCGGCTCCCTCGACGGGCCGACCCCCACGGCGCCGACCGCCCGGTCCGCCAGCACCGCGTCGAGCCCGCCGACGTGGTCCGCATGCAGGTGGGTCAGCACCACCAGCGGCACCCGCGACACGTCGAGCCGGTCGAGACAGGCGGCCAGCGGGCCCGGCTCCGGTCCGGTGTCCACCACGACCGCGCGGCCCTCCTCCGCGGTGGCGAGCACCAGCGCGTCGCCCTGACCCACATCGCAGGCCACCATCGCCCAGCCCGGCGGCGGCCAGCCCGGCGCGATCACCCGCACCGGGATGACCACGAGCAGCAACCCGGCGAGCGCCGCACCGACGAGCACCCGCAGCCGCCGGCGGCGCAGCGCCACCGCCAGCACCAGGACGCAGGCCACCAGCAGCAGCCCGCCCCACCAGCCCGACGGCCAGCCGATCGCCGCGCCCGGGACACCCGGGACGCGTGCCGGGCGACCAGGATCAGCCAGTCCGCCTCCGGGCCGGCGATCCGGACCAGCACCTCCGCGAGCCACGGCGCGGCCGGCGCGACGAGTGCCGCCAGCACGCCGAGCACCGTCGCCGGCGCGACCACCGGCGCCGCCAGCAGGTTCGCCAGCGATCGACACCAGGCTGACCTGCCCCGCCATCCCGGCCACCACCGGTGCGGTGACCAGGTGCGCGGCGGCAGGCACCGCGAGCGCCTCGGCGAGCCCACGCGGCACGCCCCGGCCCGCCAGCCGGTCGGCCCAGCGCGGCGCCAGCAGCACCAGCCCGGCGGTGGCCAGCACCGACAGCGCGAACCCGAAGCTGATCGCCATCGCCGGGTCCCACAGCACCAGCACCACCACCGCGGTGCCGAGCGCGGGCAACGCCGCCCGTTCCCGCCCGATCGCCAGCGCCAGCAGGCCGACCGCGCCCATCACGCCGGCACGCAGCACGCTCGGCTCCGGACCGGCCAGGACCACGAACGCGACGAGCGCCAGCATGGCCCCGGCGGCCGCACCCCGCGGCCCGACCCGCAACACCCGCAGCAGCAACAACACCGCGACGCAGACGATCGCCAGGTTCGCGCCGCTGACGGCCAGCAAATGCGCCAGGCCCGCGGTCTTGAACTCGCCGTCGACCTGCCGGGACAGCTTGTCGGTGTCGCCCACGACGAGGCCGGGAAGGAGCCCGGCGGGCTCCGGGTCGAGCACGCCGGCGGCGTCCCGCAGTCCGGTCCGCAGCGACTGCGCGGCGCGCTGCCACACGGCCGCCTCGGTCGCGTCCTCCGGCGGGCCGCGCACCCGCAGCACAGCCACGGTCAGCTCACCCGGCCGCGCCGGCGCCAGCAGCGCGGTGACCGTGACGTCCTGGCCGGGCAGCAACGTCGACCAGCGATCCACCGGCGCGACCAGCACGACCCGGCCGTGCGTCGCGACGGCCGCGCCGGCGACCACGGCGCCGCGTACCCGGGCCGGCACCACGACGGCCCGGACCCCGCTCTGCTGTCCGCCGAAACCGGGGGAGAACACCGGGCGCGGTCGCTCGCTGACACTCACCCGGAACACGCCCGACGCGCCGGCCGACGCGTGCTCCCGCAGCGGGTCGCCCGCCGCCTCGCGCAGCCGGCCGGTGCTGGCCACGCCCACCAGCAGCGCGCAGATCAGCAGCGACCATCCCACCCCGAGGCGCCACCACCGCATCGCCTCGGACCGTGCGCCGGGCGGACAGCAGCACGATCACCGCGACGGCGACCGCCGCGCCACTCCCGATCGCGAGCCACCACCAGCCGGCGAGCAGGCCGAGCATCGTCGCGAGCCAGACCGTCACCGCCGCCGGCACGAGCCGCCAGTCGGGTGCCGCGCCGAGGTCGACGTCGCGTGCGCCCTGGGTCGATGATTCGCTCGCAAGCTCGCTCATCTGGCCACCACCAGGTCCTTGAGCTTCGCGAACCGGGACGGGCCGATCCCGTCGACCTCACGGAGCTGCTCGACCGAGGCGAACCGGCCGTGCTGGGTGCGCCAGTCGAGGATCCGCTGCGCGGTCACCGGCCCGACCCCGGGCAGCGTGTCCAGCGCGGTGACCGACGCCGAGTTGAGGTCGACCGACCCGCCACCGGCCGCGCCGGAACCGGACGCCGCTGGCGACTGCTCGGCGTTCGGTGGGGTCGGCACGCCGACGTAGATCTGCTCACCGTCGCTGAGGCGGCGGGCGAGGTTGAGACCGCCGAGGTTCACGCCGTGCGCCGTGCCGCCGGTCGCCTCGAGCGCGTCGGCCACCCGCGCGCCGTCCCGCAACGTGATCAGGCCCGGCCTGGTCACGCGGCCGACCACGCTGACCACGATCGACCCGCCGTCCGGCGCCGTCGACGTCGCACCCGGAGGTCGGGCCACGCCGGCCGGGGCGGCGGGCAGCGCCGGTGGCACCTCGGGTTCACCGCCCGAGCCGGACATCACGAGCCCGACCGCCACCGCGACGCCGAGCAGTACGGCGCCGGCGGCCGCGGCGGCAGCCAGCCGCCATCGCCGTTCCGAGGCCTGCGCCGGCAGCCAGCGGTCCTGCAGCCGGTTCAGCAGCCGGCGCCACCACGGCTCGGCGGCCGGTGGCGGCACACCGAGCAGCACGCGGTCGGGCTCGCGCGGACCCGGCTCCGGTTCGGGGTCCGGCGCCTCGGCACCGACGTCCGGCGGCGGGGACGCGGTGTCCGGCCACCACTCGGGATCCGGTGCCCGGGACGGACGGGCATCGCGCGGGACGTCGAGCCAGGAGTGGTCCGCGGGCAGCGCCGCGGCTGTCCGGTCGGGCGCGGCCTGGCTGATCAACTGGTCGAGTCGGCTGTGGGCCCGGGCACTGCGCCGGTCGCGTCGGGAGGTCGTGTCGATCACGCAATCGACGTTATGCCCGGCCGCGGTCGCGGCGGGCCGATCGGCCCTCCGCTGTGGACAATCGGGGTGGTTGTGGACTACTGGCGCCGGAATCCCTTGCGGTGGAACGATATTGTCGGTGGCGTGTGTAAAGCTGGCCGGCTACTTCTCGGCCGGGCACACCACCACGCCGAGGACGCCGGGTCCGGTGTGCGCGCTGATCGCCGCGCCCAGCTCGGACACGACACACCCCGACGCCGGAGAGATCCGTTCGTCCAGCAGCCCGGCCAGCTCGGCCGCCCGCTCGTACGCGTTCAGGTGGTGCACCGCGAGCTCGACGGCCGCCGACCCGGTCGCCGACGCCGCCCGCTCGGCGAGGTCCACCAGCCGCAGCACCGCCCGGTGCGTGGTGCGCACCTTCTCCAGCGGCACGATCCGCCCGTCCTCGACGTGCAGCACCGGCTTCACCGCGAGCGCGGTCCCCAGGAACGCCGCCGCCGGCCCGATCCGCCCGCCGCGCCGCAGGTACTCCAGCGTCTCCACCACGAAGAAGGTCGTCGTGCGGGCCGCCGCGTCGACCGCCGCGTCCTCGACCACGGCTCCGGAGCCGCCGCCGATCGCCGCCGAGGCCGCCCGCAGCACCGCGAAACCCAGCCCCATGACCGTGGTCCGCGAGTCGACCACCCGCACCTGGTCGACGCCCACTTCCTGCGCCGCCAGCCGGGCCGACTCCCAGGTCCCGGACAGCTCCCGCGACAGGTGCACCGAGACGATGCCGTCGGCGCCCTCGTCCAGCAGCCGCCGGTAGACGCCGGCGAACTCGTCCGGGTTCGGCCGCGACGTCGTCACCGTCCGGCGCGCGGCGAGCGCCGTGGCCACCTCGGCGGGACCGATGTCCACACCGTCCAGCCCGGACTCGTCGTCGATCAGTACGTGCAGCGGCACGACATGCACCGCGTGCCGGGCGGCGAATCCGTCCGGCAGGTACGCGCTGGAATCGGTGACCACGGCGACCGGCACGGTCGGTCAGCCTACGTGGTACTCGTCCGGCTTTCCCGCAAGCAACGGCCCGGCGAGGTCGGCCAGTGCCTTGCCGACCTGCTCGTGACCTTCCCAGCCCCAGTGGATCCCGTCCGGGTTGCCGCGCCCGCTCAGCACGTGCTCCCCCACGAGCTCGGCCAGGTCGAGCAGGGGAACGCCGGACCGCTCGCCCCAGGACCGGATCGCCCGCACGGCCTCGGCGCGGCCGGTGTGCACCAGCCCGTAGGACGCCGCGCGGTGCACGGGCGGCAGCACACCGACGGCCGGCAGCTCGGGGCGCAGTGCCCGGATCGAGCCGAGGATCTTGTCCAGGTAGCGCACGGTCAGCTCCGCCGGCAACGCCACGGGCCGTCCCCGGGTGGCCTTGGCCAGCCACGGCTGGGCCGCCTGGTAGCGGGTCCGGACGAACCGGCGCAGCATGTCCGGCCGCAGGTAGCGGAGGCCTTCGCGTAGGTAGGTGGGCAGCGGCGAGGGCAGCGTGTCCATGCTCCCGACGGCCAGTACCAGCAGGTCGGCCTTGGGCAGCATCGACCACACGCGAGGGTCGCCGGCGAGTGCCCAGTACGCGTCGCGGGCGGTCCAGCCGAAGCCGGCGAACAGTTCGGTCCGGCCGCCGAGTGCCGCGGCCGTGAGGTTGGGCCACAGCCGCTCGTCGTCGGCCGGGTGGGGCCCGTCCGGCCCGTGGAAGGTCAGCGAGTCGCCGAACATCAGCAGCGTCGGGGCGGCCATCGGCTCAGCCGGTGATCCCGGCGTTGTACACGCGCATCCGCCAGGCCATGCCGCTCGAACCGCGCCTGGCGAGGACCGTCCAGTGGCAGTTGCCGATGCCGCCGAGCTTCGCCCACGCGGTGATCGGCAGCTCCAGCAGGTGCCCGGTCAGCGCGGCGATCAGGCCGCCGTGCGCGCACAGTACGGCGGTGTCCTCAGTAGACTCGTCGAGGTCGGAGACCACCTCGGCGGACCGCGCGGCCACCTCGAGGCGGGACTCACCGCCCGGTGGGGTGAAGGTCGGGTCGGTCTGCCACTGCTGGCGCGAACCCGGCCACTGCTCGTCGACCTCGGCGCTGGTCATGCCCTGCCAGAGCCCGAGATTGGTCTCCCGCAACCGCTTGTCCACGCGTAACGGGACGCCGGTCGTCTCGGTGAACGTGGTCGCCGTGTCCGTGGCCCGCCGCAGGTCGGAGGCGACCACGATGTCGGGTGAGAACCGGGCGAGCGCGGGCACGGCGAACCGTGCCTGGTTGCGCCCGACCTCGGTGAGCGCCGAGTCCAGATGCCCCTGCATCCGCCCGGTCGCGTTGTAGTCCGTCTCGCCATGCCGCCACATGACGAGCCGGCTCAAGGTCACGTCGGCCTGCCGTCGATGCCACCCGGCTCGGCGACGGCCGCCGCCGGGTCGAACTCGATGCGCGGGCAGTCCTTCCACAGCCGCTCCAGGCCGTAGAACGTCCGCTCCTCGGCATGCTGGACGTGCACGACGACGTCCACGAAGTCCAGCAGCACCCACCGCCCCTCGCGGGCACCCTCGCGACGCACGGGCTTGGTGCCCGCCTCGCGCATCTTCTCCTCGACGTTGTCGACGATCGCGCCCACCTGCCGCTCGTTGGGGGCCGAGGCGATGACGAAACAGTCGGTGATCACCAGTTGCTCGGAGACATCGAGCACGATCACATCGCTGGCCTTCTTGTCGGCGGCGGCGTTGGCCGCGACCAGTGCCAACTCGCGTGCGTCGTGCGTTGCGACCACGTCACTCCTTGATCGTCGGATCTGCGAACCCTACGAGAGTACCCGTGCCGAGCCGGTTCACGAGGCGGCGTAGAGATCGCGCTTCGAGATGTACTGGACGACCCCGTCCGGCACGAGGTACCAGACCGGCTGACCGGCCGCGACGCGCACCCGGCAGTCGGTCGAGGAGATGGCCATGGCCGGCACGTCGACCAGGCTCACCGAGCCGCTGGGCAGGTGTTCGTCGCCGAGCTTGTAGCCCGGCCGGGTCACGCCGACGAAGTGCGCCAGGGAGAACAGCTCCTCGGCCTGACGCCACGACAGGATCTGCTCCAGGGCGTCCGCGCCGGTGATGAAGAACAGGTCGGCCTGGGGACGGGCCGCGCGCAGGTCGCGCAACGTGTCGATCGTGTACGTGGTGCCACCGCGGTCGATGTCCACCCGGCTGACCGAGAACCGCGGGTTGGAGGCGGTCGCGATCACGGTCATCAGGTACCGGTCCTCGGCTGCGCTGACCTCACGATGGCTCTTCTGCCACGGCTGGCAGGTCGGTACGAAGATCACCTCGTCGAGGTCGAACCTGGCCTGCACCTCGCTCGCCGCCACGAGGTGTCCGTGGTGCACGGGATCGAACGTGCCGCCCATGATCCCGATCCGCCGCCCTGACATAGCTGGTCAGCGTACGTGAATCGGGTTCCGTGGGTCCCGCTCCACGGACGAACCCGTGCGAATGGTCCTTTCGCACGGGTTCCTCCTGGCCGCTGTCGGTGGGATAGGTCAAAGTGGAGACGTGGACCAGCAAGCTCTCCGAAACTCAGCCGAACAACACCTCCGCGCCCTCGCCGGCGACGGCGCCTCGCTGCGCGAGGACCAGTGGACCGCCATCCAGGCCCTGGTCGTCGACCGCAAGCGGGCGCTGGTCGTGCAGCGCACCGGGTGGGGGAAGTCGGCCGTCTACTTCGTGGCGACCGCGCTGTTAAGGGCGCTCGGCCAGGGTCCGACGGTGATCGTGTCCCCGCTGCTCGCCTTGATGCGCAACCAGATCGCGGCGGCGGACCGGGCCGGGGTCCACGCCGCCACGATCAACTCCGCCAACATCGACCAGTGGCACGAGGTGCAGGACGACGTCCTCGCCGGGCGCATCGACGTGCTGCTGGTCAGCCCGGAACGGCTCAACAACCCGGATTTCCGCGACACGGTGCTGCCCGAGCTCACCGCGTCCGCCGGCATGCTGGTGGTCGACGAGGCGCACTGCATCTCCGACTGGGGCCACGACTTCCGGCCCGACTACCGCAGGCTGCGCACCCTGCTCGGCGAGCTGCCCGCGGGCGTGCCGGTGCTGGCGACCACGGCCACCGCCAACGACCGGGTGGTGCGTGACGTCGCCGACCAGCTCGACCTCGGCACGCAGGACACGCTGGTGCTGCGCGGCCAGCTCGACCGGGAGAGCCTGCACCTGGCGGTGCTGCGGCTGCCGACCGCGCAGGCCCGGTTCGCCTGGCTCGCCGAGAACCTCGACAAGCTGCCCGGGTCCGGGATCATCTACACGCTCACCGTCGCCGCCGCCAACGAGGTCTCGGCGTTCCTGCGCGGGCAGGGCTTCTCGGTGACCTCCTACTCCGGCAAGACCGAACCGGCGGCACGGGAACGTATCGAGCAGGACCTGCTCGCCAACCAGATCAAGGCGGTGGCCGCGACCTCGGCGCTGGGCATGGGTTTCGACAAGCCGGACCTCGGGTTCGTGATCCACCTCGGTGCGCCGCCGTCGCCGATCGCGTACTACCAGCAGATCGGGCGTGCCGGCCGTGGCGTCGAGCGGGCCGACGTGCTGCTCCTGCCCGGCACGGAGGACAAGGACATCTGGGCGTACTTCGCGTCGCTGGCGTTCCCGCCGGAGCGGGTCGTGCGGCAGGTGCTCGACGTGCTGAGCGAGGCCGACCGTCCACTGTCCACCGCGGCGATCGAACCGCGGTGCGACCTGTCCCGCAGCCGGCTGGACATGGTGCTCAAGGTGCTCGACGTCGACGGCGCGGTGCACCGGGTGAAGGGCGGCTGGATCGCTACGGGGCGGGGCTGGGAGTACGACGAGGAGCGCTACGTCGGCATCGCGGGTGCGCGCCGGTCCGAGCAGCAGGCGATGATCGAGTACCAGCGCACCGACAAGTGCCGGATGGAGTACCTGCTCCGCCAGCTCGACGACCCGCATGCCGCGCCGTGCGGCCGGTGCGACAACTGTGCCGGGCCCAGGTGGAGTGCGGAGGTCTCGGGGGAAGCGGTCGCCGAGGCACGGGAACGCTTACGACGGCCCGGGGTCGAGGTGGATCCGCGTCGTATGTGGCCAAGCGGTATGGCCGCGCTCGACGTTCCGCTTTCCGGCAAGCTCGGCGCCGGTGAGCTTGCCGAGCCGGGGCGGGTGCTGGGCCGGCTCACCGATATCGGCTGGGGCAACCGGTTACGCGAGCTGTTCGCGCCCGGCGGCCCTGCCGACGGGCCGGTGCCCGACGACATGGTCGACGGCTGCGTCGCGGTGCTCGCGTCGTGGGGCTGGCCGGAGCGGCCGGTCGGCGTGGTCGCGATGGGCTCGGTCACGCCGGCCGAAGCTGGTGTCGAGCCTCGCCGAGCGGATCTCGACGATCGGCCGGCTGCCGCTGCTGGGCGAGCTCGAGCGCACGGGCCGGGTGAGCGGCAGGCCAACAGCGCCCGCCGCCTGGCCCAGGTGTGGCGGTCGCTGGAGGTCGGTCCGTCGCTCATGGAGTCGTTATCCACTGTGGACGGTCCGGTGCTGCTGGTGGACGACCGGGTGGACACCGGCTGGACGATGACGGTGGCGACCAAGCTCCTCCGCGACGCGGGCGCCCCCGCCGTCCCTGCCTTCGCACTGGCCACGACCACCTGACGCGACGGTCAACTTGTCTCCCGAGGTCGCTGAACACCTTGCGCTTGAGAGGAGGGATGGCCGAGAACACACGCAGCGCCGCCTTGAACACCGAACGGCCGACCCGGTTCGAGGAGATCGTCTGCTCGCGCGGTGCGCAACGACGCGCGAACCGCCGCGAACCCGTAGTCGATCATCTGGGTCTCGTAGTCGTGGATCCCGGCCACGAGCTCCACCTCACCCCGGGCGGCGGCGATCAGGTTGCGGCCGAGCAGTTGGGCGTCGCGAAGCGCGGTGTTGGCGCCGATGCCGCGGAACGGCGTCATGCTGTGGATCGCGTCGCCGAGCAGGGTGATGTTCGTTGTCTCCCACGGCGGGACCGCCACCGACGTGCGGATCGGCAACAGCGTCACGGTCCGGGCCGGCGAGTCGGCGACGAGCTGACGCAGGGACGGGTGCCAGTCCGCTGATCAGCCCGCCGACGAGGTCTCGCAGCGCGTCACCGTCCATTTCGGACAGCTCGGCGGCGCCGTCGGGGAACCGCGTGCGGTTGGCGGCGTAGGCCCACATGACGTAGCTGCCGGTGTTGTCGAACAGCACGGCGTCCTCGGCCAGGGTCTCGTCGTTGCCGCCGATGCCGTGCACGGTGGGCGTGGTCGGTGCCGAGCTCGTGCGGGGCGACGAACATGCCGCAGCCGGCGGGCGGGATCACGTTGTTCGGTCCGGCGTGGAGTCGGGCCGGCAGCACCCGCTTCGTCTCCTCGGTCAGCGGGTACTTGCCCGCGATCGCGCGGATGCCGGTGTCCATCCGCTGCGGCGTGCGGCAGGTACTGGCCGCGCACTCGCGAGTTGGCGCCGTCCGCGGCGACGAGCACGTCGGCGGTCGCGGTGGTGCCGTCCGCGAAGTGCAGGGTGACCGTGCCGTCGGCGGCGCGTTCGTACCGCTCGAACTCCTTGCCGTGGTGCAGCACGCCGTCCAGGCCGGCGGACAGCACCTGGTGGAGGGTGATGCGGCTGACCGAGTGGTGGGCGTCGACCGGGTCGCGTTCGGTGCCCGAGGTCAGCTCGTCCTCGACGAACAGCAGCTCCGTCGAGCTGCTCGGTGATGAAGCCGAACGCGCTGCCCGACGTGCCACAGGTCGCGACGAACGCCCGCCACAGCTCGGGCGGCAGACACTCGTGCAGCGCCCGCGAGCCATGCGGGTTGATGTGCACGCGGTAGCCCTGCAGGCGCTCGGTCCGCAGCCGGCTGCGCTCGTACACCGCCACCTCGACGCCGGCCTGGTGCAGCGCCTGCGCCAGGCACAGCCCGCCCGTGCCACCGCCGACGACCGCCACTCGGAACCGCTTGGACATCGCTACCTCCCGTCCGATCCCGACAGAGCAACAATCATTCATTTGTTTGATTAAGTCAACCATCAATTTGAATTTGTCACCCGCACGTTGATCCTCTACCGTTGACGCATGCCCGGCCGGAACCCGCGCCGCACGCCGAACCCAGGCGAGCGGCAGCGCGACCCCGAGCGCACGCGCGCGCGGATCCTCGACGCGGCCAAGGTCGAGTTCGGCGCCAAGGGCTTCGCCGGTGCGCGCGTCAGCGACATCGCCGACCGAGCGGGGGTGAACAAGCAGCTGATCTCGTACTACTTCGGCGGGAAGGAGGGCCTCTACGCGGAGCTGGCCAGCCAGTGGCAGCAGGCGAGCGCCGCAGCTGGCCGGCGCGGACCAGCCGCTCGACGCGGTGATCGCCGGCTTCGCGATGAGCACGCTGCACGACCGGGACTGGGCGCGCCTGATGGTGTGGGCGAACCTGTCCCCGGCGACGCCGCGCCGGACATCGGGATCGAGGGCGAGTTCCTCCAGGCACAGGTCGCGACCTGCGGCGTCGCCAGGAGTCGGGCGAGCTACCCGCCGACCTGGACCCGGCCTGCGTGCTGCTGGCGCTGTTCGCCGCGGCCAGCGCGACCGTCACGCTGCCCCGGATCGCCAAGGCCATCTGCGGCGAGGACGCCGACTCCGACGAGTTCACCCGGCACTACGCCGACCAGCTCGCCAAGTTGGTCCGCCGGCTGAGTGACAGCGATCGGCCGGGTCAGGCGTAGGCGTAGTCGGTCACCGGGAAGCTGCCGGCGGCGCGGTGGGCGTTGAGCGTGGAGGTGGGGCGCAGCAGGGCCGCCTCGCCGTGCTGGTTGAAGTAGTAGCTGCGCGCGGTCGAGCAGCTGCCGAGGTCGAACACGGAGTCGCCGAGGCGCTCGGTCATCCGCGCGAGGAACTCGGTCGTTGGCCGTCCTGCGTCACCTCGAACGTCGTGGCGCCCCGGCGGCGCAGCTCGCCGAACAGCCGGGCCATGTGCTGCATCTGCGCCTCGATCGTCGTGAAGTACGACAGGCCGCTGTAGGAGTACGGGCTGTTGAGGCTGATCAGGTTCGGGAAGTACGGGATCGTCACGCCCTCGTAGGCCTGGAACCGGTTGTCGCGCCACCAGGTGCCGAGGTCGCGGCCCTCGCGGCCGATGATCTCGATGGCCGGGAAGTTGACGTCCCACAGGTTGAAGCCGGTGGCCAGCAGCAGCGTGTCGATCTCGGTGCGGCGGCCGTCGGTGGTGACGATGCCGGTCGGCTCGACGTGGTCGATCGGCGTCGTCTCCAGGTGCACGTTGGGCCTGGTTGAACGTCGGGAAGTAGTCGTTGGAGAACGTGGGCCGCTTGCAGCCGAACGAGTAGTCGGGGGTCAGCTTGCGGCGCAGCGTCGGGGTCCTTGACCTGCCGGCGCAGGTGCGCGCGTGCCAGCAGCTCCGCGCCCCGGTTGGTCAGCCGCGCCTGCCGGTAGTGCAGCACGCCGGTGACCATGAGCGCCTCGAGCGCCGCCGTGTTCAGCAGCGCGGGCGGCGCGCTGCGCGAACGGCACGCGCGCGAACAGCCGCTGCACCGGCGCGCGGGATCGGGCCGTCGAGCTTCGGCGTCACCCAGATCGGGGTGCGCTGGTAGACGGTCAGCTCGGCGACCTTCTTCGCGACCTCGGGGATCAGCTGCACCGCGGTCGCGCCGGTGCCGATGATCGGCGGCGCGGCGGCCGGTGAGGTCGTAGGTGTCGTCCCAGGCGGTGGAGTGGATGACCTTGCCGGCGAACGTGTCGATGCCCGGGATGTCCGGCATCCGCGGCTGCGACAGGAACCCGGTGGCGGTCACCAGGTACCGCGCGGTGAGCCGCTCGCCGCCGCGGACGCGGACCGTCCAGACCTGCTCGTGGTCGTCCCATCGCGCGCCGTCGACGACGGTGCCGAAGCGCATGTACCGGCGCAGGTCGTACTTGTCCGCGACGTGCTCGGCGTAGCGCTTGAGCTCCGCGCCCGGCGCGAACATGCGCGACCAGTACGGGTTCGGCTCGAACGAGTAGGAGTAGGTCACCGACGCGATGTCGACGGCGAGGCCCGGGTAGCGGTTGACGTGCCAGGTGCCACCGAGGTCGTCCTCGCGCTCGAGGATCGCGAGGTTGGTGATGCCGAGCCGGTTGAGCTGGATCGCGGCGCCCATGCCGCCGAAGCCGGCGCCGACGATGATCGCGTCGTACTCGGGTGTCACGGCAGACCTCCCATTCGAGATACCCTTGGTATTCGAATACGATCGGTATGTCAAACGTTAGGCTGGCGGCCGTGACCCGACTGACCCGCGCGGAGAGCCAGGCCCGCACCCGGACCCAGCTCCTCCGGACCGCCCGCGACCTGTTCCTGCGCGACGGCTACCTGGCCACGTCCCTGGACAAGGTCGCCGACGCGGCGGGCTTCTCGAAGGGCGCGGTGTACTCGAACTTCCGCAACAAGGACGAGCTGTGCCTGGCCGTGCTCGACGAGATCCGCACCGAGCGGGCGAACGAGATCACCGGCCTGCTGCTGGCACCGACGACCGAGGAACGCCTGCGCCGGTTCGAGGAATGGGCGGAACGCGTGATCGGCGACCCGCAGTGGACGACCCTCGAGTTCGAGTTCGCGGTGCACGCCCGCCGCGACCCGCACCTGCGCCGGGAGATGGCCGACCGCATCACCGCGGTGGGCCAGGTCGTGGAGTCCGCGGTGGCCGGGCTGAGCGACCGGGAGACCGAACACGCAGCGACACCCATGGCGGCGGGCGAGGCCGCGGTCGCGTTGCTGTGCCTGGGGGTCGGGATGGGGCTGTTCCGGTCGATCGACCCGGGGATGCCGGTCAGCGCGCTCGTGAACACCGTGCGCGTCCTGGCCGGGCTGCCCGCGACGAGCTGACGCCGGGCTCGTCAGTGGCGGAGCGGGACCAGGTCGTCGGCGTGGACAACCTCCCGCTGGTGCTCCGGCGACAGTTCCCGGGTCTTGCGGCCGATCATGGCCGGCAGCTCGACGGCGTCGAAGGCGACCACTCCCCTGGCCACCGTGCGCCCCGCGGTGTCGGCCAGCTCGACCACGTCACCGGCCTCGAACTCGCCGCTCACCTCGGCGATGCCGGCCGCCAGCAGCGACCTGCGGCGGCCCACCACCGCGGCCACGGCACCGTCGTCGAGATGCAGGCGGCCCTTGGGGTTCGCCGCGTAGGCGAGCCAGAAGCGCCGCGGCGTCAGCCGGCGCGCGCTCGCCGCGAACGCCGTGCCGACGTCGGCCGCGCCGAGCGCCCGGGCGGCGGCGGCCGCGGCGGCGATCAGCACCGGGACGCCCGCCGTGGAGGCCAGGCGGGCGGAGGCCAGCTTCGAGGCCATGCCGCCCGTGCCCAGCTCGGACGTCGGCTCGTCCGCCCGGACGTGGTCCACGTCGGACTCGCCGGCCACCTCGCTGATGCGCGTGGCGTTGCCGCGCCGCGGGTCGCCGTCGTACAGACCGTCCACATCGGACAGGAGGACCAGCGCGTCGGCGCCAACGAGGTAGGCGACGAGCGCGGCGAGGCGGTCGTTGTCGCCGAAGCGGATCTCCTCCGTGGCCACCGTGTCGTTCTCGTTGACCACCGGAACCACGCCGAGGGCCAGCAGCCGGGACAGCGTGCGCTGCGCGTTGCGGTAGTGGGCGCGGCGGACGACGTCGTCGGAGGTGAGCAGGACCTGGCCGACGTTGAGGCCGAAGCGGGCGAAGGACGACACGTACGCGTGCCCGAGCGCCAGCTGCCCGACGCTGGCCGACGCCTGCTGGGTGGCGAGGTCGCGCGGTCGCCTGCTCAGCCCCAGCGGGGCCAGCCCGGACGCGATCGCACCGGAGGACACCAGCACGACCTGGCTGCCGGCCGTCCGCCGGGCGGCGAGGGCGTCGACCAGCGCGTCGAGCAGCGCCGGGTCGAGGCCACCGGCCGCGGTGGTCAGCGACGACGAGCCGACCTTCACCACCACCCGCCGGGCCGCGGCGATCCGGGCCCGGGTATCGGACAGGACGGCGGCCTGGTCGGTCACGACCCGTCGCCACCGGCGACGTCGGCGGGCGGGGAGGCCTCGGCCGCAGGCTCCTCCAGGCCCCGGCGGACCCGCTTCGCGGCCTTGCGCTCCGCGGCGCCCACCCGGTTGTTGCGCTCCAGCCGCGGGTCGCTGCCCCGCTCGTACAGCTGCACGTCCACGCCGGCGGGCGTGGACGGCTCCCAGTCGAACGTCACGTTGCCGATCGTCACCGGGCAGCCCGGGTTCGCGCCCGCCTCGGACCAGTGCCTGCTCCACGCCGAGACGGGCCAGCCGGTCGCCGAGGTAGCCGACCGCCTCGTCGTTGTCGAAGGCGTCTGGCGGACCCAGCGCTCGGGCCGGTTGCCGCGCACGATGAACGCGCCCGGCTCCTCCGGGTCCTCGACCACCGTGAAGCCCGCGTCGTCCACCGCGGTCGGGCGGAGCACGATCCGCGACGCCTCGATCGGCGGGCGGCTCGCCCGGTCCTCCTCGACGACCTTGGCCAGCGCGAACGACAGCTCGCGCAGGCCCTCCCGGCTCGCGGTCGACACCATGAACACCGGCAGGCCGCGCGCCTCCAGGTCCGGCGCCACCAGCTCGGCGAGGTCCCGCGCGTCCGGCACGTCGATCTTGTTCAGCACGACCACCCGCGGCCGGGACGCGAGGCTGCCGCCCAGGCCCGGCGTGTAGCGGGCCAGCTCCTCCTCCAGCGCGTCCACATCGGACACCGGGTCGCGCCCGGACTCGAAGGTCGCGCAGTCGACCACGTGCACCAGCACGGCACAGCGCTCGATGTGGCGCAGGAAGTCCAGGCCGAGGCCCTTGCCCTGCGACGCGCCCGGGATCAGGCCCGGCACGTCGGCCATCGTGAACGTCGCCTCGCCCGCGGTGACCACGCCCAGGTTCGGCACCAGCGTGGTGAACGGGTACTCGGCGATCTTCGGCCGCGCCGAGGACAGCACCGAGATCAGCGACGACTTGCCCGCCGACGGGAAGCCGACCAGCCCGACGTCGGCCACCGAGCGCAGCTCGAGCACCAGGTCGCGCGCCTCGCCCGGCTCGCCGAGCAGCGCGAACCCCGGCGCCCTGCGGGCCTTGGACGCCAGCGCCGCGTTGCCCAGCCCGCCGCGGCCACCGCGGGCCGCGGCGAACCGGGTGCCGATGCCGATCAGGTCGGCGAGCACCTCGCCGTCCTCGGTGAGCACCACCGTGCCGTCCGGCACCCGCAGCTCCAGCACCTCGCCCGCCGGCGCCGTCCCGGTTGCTGCCCTGGCCCTGCTTGCCGTTGGTCGCGCGCGCGTGCGGGCGGAAGTGGAAGTCCAGCAGCGTGTGCACGCCGGAGTCGACGACGAGCACGACGTCGCCGCCGTTCCCGCCGTTGCCGCCGTCCGGGCCGCCGAGCGGCTTGAACTTCTCGCGGTGCACCGAGGCGCACCCGTTGCCACCGTTGCCCGCGGACACGTGGATCACCACGCGGTCGACGAATCGGGACACTGTCAACCTTCCAGAGAAAGCAAATGAGGGGCGGGCCGCAGTACCGCCGGCCCGCCCCTCATGGGGTCTCGCTCGTGTCGCCGGGCGTCAGCCCTCGACCGGGACGATGTTCACGGTCTTGCGACCGCGCTTCTCGCCGAACTGGACCGCACCCGCGGCCAGGGCGAACAGCGTGTCGTCGCCACCACGACCGACGTTGACGCCGGGGTGGAACTGGGTGCCGCGCTGGCGGATCAGGATCTCGCCCGCGTTCACCACCTGGCCGCCGTACCGCTTCACGCCGAGGCGCTGGGCGTTCGAGTCGCGCCCGTTGCGGGAGCTGGACGCACCCTTCTTGTGTGCCATAGCTGCTCAGCTCCTACTTGGTCTTGATGTCGGTTACCTCGACGCGGGTCAGCTTCTGCCGGTGACCCTGCCGCTTGTGGTAGCCGGTCTTGTTCTTGAACTTGTGGATGCGGATCTTCGGGCCCTTGGTCTGGCCGACGACCTTGCCCAGCACCGACACCTTGGCCAGCTTGGCCACGTCGGTGGTGACGTCGTCGCCGTCGACGACGAGCAGCGCGGGGAACGAGAGCTCGGCTCCTGGCTCACCGTCGAGCTTCTCGACCTCGACGATGTCGCCGACGGCGACCTTGTACTGCTTGCCGCCGGTCTTGACGATCGCGTACATCGGGACGGAACTCTCCTGCTACTCGGTTCTCGAAACGTGAGGGCTGCGGCGCGTTCGTTGCCAAACGCCGCGCACGAGTCGGCCCACCAAACGGCGGGCCGACTAACAGGTTACGTGGCCGCCGAAACGAGGGTCAAACCGGGGTCAGCCATCGTGCGTGGCCGACACCGGGGGCCCGGCCGGACGGGAGGCACCCCGCCGTACCGGGCGCCGCTGCGGCGTCGTAACGGCCGCGACGGATGACTCCGGCGGCGCCGAACTGTCCACCTCGGTGGACAGTTCGACCTGGTCAGTGGTCGGTTCGGGGTCGTGTGCGCGCCCGTTGCTGTGCTCGGGCACCTCGCCGTTCAACTCACCCGTGCGGATGAAGCTGTCCGTCCCGGCCGGGACGGTCTCCACCGCCGGCTCGGCCGGCGGCTCGACGGCCACCGGCTCGCCTGCACTGCGGCGCGAGCGGCGCCGCAGCCGGCCGGCGCTGCGCCGGGTCGCCGCCGGCTCCACGTCGTCGGCCTCCGCGGCCGGTCCGGAGTCGGTCGCCGGCTCCGGCGTGGGCTCGATGGTCGTCACGGCCGGCGTCACCGCAGCCGCCGGCGCGGCCTCCGGCCCGGTGTCGCCGGATCCGGTCGGCGCGTCGGCGGGCTCGGTGTGCGAGTCGCCGTTGGCCTTGCTCGTGGCCTTGGCGATGTCGCGGACGGCCTTGGCTGCCTCCTTGGCGGCCAGCTCCTTCGCCGCGGCCTCCTTGGCCTCCTTGTCCTCACCCCGGCCGCGCGAGCGGCGTCCGCCGCCGCCCTGCTGGCCGCCGCCGGAGCCGTTGGACCCGGCCGGCTTGCCCCCGGGGTCGGTGGACACCAGCACGCCGCGGCCCTTGCAGTGCTCGCAGGTGGTGCCGAACGCCTCCAGCAGGCCCGTGCCGACCCGCTTGCGGGTCATCTGCACCAGGCCCAGCGAGGTCACCTCGGCGACCTGGTGGCGGGTGCGGTCCCGGCCGAGGCACTCGGTGAGCCGGCGCAGCACCAGGTCCCGGTTGGACTCCAGCACCATGTCGATGAAGTCGATCACGATGATGCCGCCGATGTCGCGCAGCCTCAGCTGGCGCACGATCTCCTCGGCGGACTCCAGGTTGTTGCGGGTGACCGTCTCCTCGAGGTTTCCACCCGATCCGGTGAACTTGCCGGTGTTGACGTCGATGACGGTCATCGCCTCGGTGCGGTCGATCACCAGGTACCCGCCCGACGGCAGCCAGACCTTGCGGTCGAGCGCCTTGAGCAGCTGCTCCTCGATGCGGTACTCGGCGAACACGTCGTTCGAGCCGACGTGCTTGCGGACCCGGTCGGCGAGCTCCGGCGCCACGTGCCGGACGTAGGCGTCGACGGTCTCCCAGGCGCCCGCGCCCTCGATGACCAGCGCGGAGAAGTCCTCGGTGAACAGGTCGCGGACGACCTTGACCAGCAGGTCGGGCTCCTCGTAGACCAGTGCGGGCGCGCTGACCTTCTTGGTGCCGTTGGCGCCCTTGGTCCTGTCCTGGATGACCTGCCACTGCGCCTGCAGCCGGCGCACGTCGCGGCCCAGCTCCTCCTCGGCGATGCCCTCCGACGCGGTGCGGATGATCACGCCGGCGTCCTCCGGCACGACCCGCTTCAGCACGTCCTTGAGCCGCCGCCGCTCGTTCTCCGGCAGCTTGCGCGAGATGCCCGTGGCACCGCCGCCCGGCACGTAGACCAGGAACCGGCCGGGCAGGGAGATCTGCGTGGTCAGCCGGGCGCCCTTGTGCCCGACGGGGTCCTTGGTGACCTGCACGAGCACGCCGTCACCGGTGGACAGGGCCTGCTCGATCTTGCGGGCCTTGCCCTCGAGACCGGCCGCGTCCCAGTCGACCTCGCCGGCGTAGAGCACGGCGTTGCGGCCGCGGCCGATGTCGACGAAGGCCGCCTCCATCGAGGGCAGCACGTTCTGCACGCGGCCGAGGTAGACGTTGCCGACCAGCGAGCCGGTGCCCGACGAGGTGACGAAGTGCTCGACCAGCACGCCGTCCTCCAGCACGCCGATCTGCACCCGGTCGGTGCGCTCGCGGATGACCATCGCGCGGTCGACCGCCTCGCGCCGGGCCAGGAACTCGGCCTCGGACAGGATCGGCGCACGCCGCCGGCCCGCCTCCCGGCCGTCCCGGCGCCGCTGCCGCTTGGCCTCCAGCCGGGTCGAGCCGCGCACGCTGCGCACCTCGTCGCGGCCGTCGGACTCGGGCTTGTCCCGGTCGGGTCCGTCGTTGCCGCGGGCCTCGCGGACGTGCACGACCGTGTTCGGCGGATCGTCCTCGGTCGGGCCGCCCTCGTCGTCCGTGCCGCCCTTGCGCCGCCTGCGGCGACGACGGCGCCGGCTCGCGGCGTCGGACTCGTCGCCCTCGTCGTCGGTGTCCTCGGCGTCGTCCTCGGCGGGCTTGCCCCGGCCCCGCCGGCGGTCGGACTTCTCCGGCTTCTCCGCCTTCGCGGCCGGCTTGTCGTCCTTGTCGTCCTTGGCCGGCTTGTCGTCCTCGCGGTCGTCGCCGTCCGGACCGTCGTCGCCCTGGCCGCCCTTGCCCCGGCCCCGGCCGCGGCGACCCCGCCGGCGGCGCGGCCGCGAGTCGTCGTCACCGGCGTCGTCGTCACTGTCGTTGTCCACGCCGTCGTCGGCGGTGTCGTCCTCGTCCGCGGGCTCTGGCTCCGGCTCGGGCTCCGGCCGGCGCACGGGCGCGGGCGCGGCGACCGGCTGCGGCGGCTGGAACAGCGGCGCGGCGGACGCGAACACCGGCGTCGGCGGGATCTGGCGGGCCGGCTGCGCGGACGCCACCGGCTCGGGCTCGGCGGCCGGCTCCGGCGCCTGCTCACCGGCCGGCACGCCCAGCGTCTCGGCGACCCGGAGCGCGACGTCCTTGTCGATGCTCGACTGGACGCTGCGGCCGGTCACACCCGCCTCGGTCACCGCGGCCAGGACCTCGCGGCTGTTGCGGCCGAGCAGCTTGGCCAGCGCGTGGATGCGGATGCGGGCGGGCAGTTCGGCCAGCGCGGCGGAGATGGTTGTAGTGGTATCCCCGCCGGTGTTTCCGGCAGGTGTCGTCTTATCCGACATGTAGCTCCTTCGCCCCCGGGCGCGTCCACAGGTAGCCGGCGCCTATCGCACCGGCAGTCGCAGACGCGGCCGCACGGGGGCCTCGTTGTCCAGCCTCACCGTGCTCCTCGGTGAAGCCTGTGTTGTCGTACCGCCGCTGCGCGACGGGAATCCTCGCCTCTCGCCATGGGGCCGCCGAGCGCTAACTAGCTCGCCGGCCGGTCACGGCAGGTCAGTCACAACGTCGCTCCGAGCGGGGCTCGCTCCCCGAGCGTCCGCCGAGCTGTCAGCCAGCCGGGTATGCCACCCGGTCCGGGGCCAACGGGTCGGACAGGCCTCCGCTGTCGTCGAGCCGTCCCTGGGCCATCCGGGTCGCCTTCGCGGGCACCGGCGGTTCCAGAGCGGCGACGACGCGAAGCGCGCTCAGTACGTCGTCCGGTCGAACGGCAGGTGTGGTCTGCCGCACGACCACCTCGAGTATCCCACACGGCGGCCCGGCAGGTGCCGGGTCCGACAGGTGGGTCTCGTCGTGGACGGTCGCGGCGACGATCGCGGCGCGGGCGTCGATGGTCCGCAAACCGTGCTTGGTCAGGCGCTCCACCTCGACGACCGGCTCCGCGAGGGTCTTCGAAACGGCCTGCCGCAGGTCCTCGGTCGACACTCCGGACAGCTCGATGCGCCACCGGCTCGCCTCGACCCGGTCGGCCAGTGACTCGGTCCCGCCGGCCACGACCGCGTCGAGCACGTCGAGCCCGGCCGGCATGGCGCTGTCCAGCATCGCGACCAGCTCCGCCGGCTCCATGGCCTCGACCAGCTGGACCTCCACGTACTCGGCCTCGCTCGCCACCCCGGTCGGCGCCGCCCCGATCCAGGAGATCTTCGGGTGCGGGTTGAAGCCCTGCGAGTACGCCATGGGCACGTGCGCGCGTCGCAGCGCCCGCTCGAAGGCGCGCGCGATGTCGCGGTGGGAGGTGAACCGCAGCCTGCCGCGCTTGGCGTAGCGCAGCCGCAGCTTCCGCACCGCTGGGGCCGAGGGGTTGGGCCGATCCTGCCTGGTCAGCGTTACTCCTTCTGGTGGGTAGTGGCTACTCCGGTGGTGTTCGGTCGCGCCTGCTGGCACGGTACCCCCAGGTCCAATTCGGTCGATGCGCTTGTCTGGCCCCTGCGCAGTGGCTACCGTCCGGATCATTGGACTGCCGGTGACCCGGACCGGCCGCCCCAACTACTGGAGGTCACCGTGCCTCTGCTGCGCCGTCTACCGGTAGCAGCGGTGATAGCCGTGGTACTCACGTCCACCCTGGTGACGACCGGGGTGGTGACGGCGAGTGCACAACCGCCCGACGAACCACCCGCGTGCTCGGCCACGCTGCCGACGCTGCGGTACCTCGTGCTGTTCGACAGCGGTACCACCCAGCCGGCGGCGGCCAAGGAGATCGCGGGCGCGTGCGGCGCGCTGACCGGGTACTACGCCCAGATCGGCGTGGCGGTGGCGACCTCGCCGGACGCCCGGTTCGCGAGCCGGCTCGGCACCGACCGGGCGTTCAGCGCGCAGCGGGTCATGCGCTCCCAGCAGGGCCCGCGCAAGTCCGACGAGACGGACTCGACGCAGGCGCAGGTGACGGCGGACCCGGCGGCGGTGTCCAGTGCGGACCTGACGCCCGAGCAGTGGGACATGGACCTCATCCACGCGGACCGTTCGCGGCGGATCAGCGAGGGCAGCAAGGACGTCGTGGTCGGCGTGCTGGACTCCGGTGTGGACCCGAACCACCCGGACCTGCGTGCGGCGCTGGATCCCGCGATGTCGGCCGGCTGCCTCTCCGGCGTCGCCGACACGTCGCGGGCGGCGTGGGTACCGACCGCGTCCCCGCACGGCACACACGTCGCTGGCACGATCGCGGCCGCCGACGACGGGCACGGCATCACGGGCGTCGCCCCGGGCGTGCGGCTCGCGTCGGTGAAGGTGGTCGACGACGACGGGTTCATCCTCCCGGAGTACGCGGTGTGCGGGCTGATGTGGGCCACCGTCAACAAGATGGCGGTCACGAACAACAGCTACTTCGTCGACCCGTGGCTGATGACGTGCAACCGGGACGGCGAGGACGTGGTGTTCGAGGCGGTGCGCCGCGCGGTCGACTACGCGACGCGGCAGGGCACGCTGACGGTCGCGGCGGCCACCAACGGGAGCGCGGACCTGTCCGACCCGAGTGGACAGACGGCCGACGGCCCACCGAGTGCGTCCGGAGTGGAACGACGGACGCTGGACAGCGGCTGCAAGGTACTGCCGGCCGGGCTGCGCGGCGTCGTCGCGGTGTCCGCGGTCGGCGCGAACAAGCTGAAGGCGGGCTACAGCTCCTACGGGCTCGGCGTCATCGACGTGACCGCGCCGGGCGGTGAGCCGAGGTCCTCGGCCGCGCCGCCGTCGTCCGCCTCGTCGGCGGCGGCGAAGCCGTCGTGCGTGCTGTCGACCGTGCCGGGCGGGTACGACCGGTTCTGCGGCACGTCGATGGCCACCCCGCACGTGACCGGAGTGGCCGCGCTGCTGGCGAGCGAGCACCCGGACGCGTCACCGCCGGAGCTGTCGCGGATGCTCACCGACCAGGCGAAGTCGGTGCCGTGCCCGGCCGACTACGACCTGGACGACACCGGCGCGCAGGACGCCTACTGCGACGGGTACGCGCCGTACAACGGCTTCTACGGCCACGGGCTGGTGGACGCCGAGGCCGCGGTCAGCGGGTCGTCCACCAGCTCCGCCGGGAACTAGGCCGGGGTCAGCGGGAGGAGCTTCCGGCCGGTAGGGCCGATCTCGATGTCGGTGCCCATCGCGGGGCAGACGCCGCAGTCGAAGCACGGCGTCCAGCGGCAGTCCTCCAGCTCGCGACCCTCCAGGGCCTCCTGCCAGTCGTCCCAGAGCCAGGCCTTGTCCAGGCCCGAGTCGAGGTGGTCCCAGGGCAGCACCTCGTCCTCGGTGCGCTCGCGCGTGGTGAACCAGGCCAGGCTCACGCCCAGCGGTTCGAGCTCCGCAGCGGCCGCGGACATCCAGCGCTCGTAGGAGAAGTGCTCGCTCCAGCCGTCGAAGCGGCCGCCCTCGCGCCAGACGCGCTCGATGACCCGGCCGACCCGCCGGTCGCCGCGGGACAGGAGGCCTTCGATGATGCTCGGCTTGCCGTCGTGGTAGCGCATGCCGATGTTGCGGCCCAGCCGGCGGTCGGAGTTCACCGCCTCGCGGAGCTTGCGCAGCCGGTCGTCGACCGTGTCCGGGTCGCACTGGGCGGCCCACTGGAACGGGGTGTGCGGCTTGGGCACGAAGCCACCGATGGAGATGGTGCAGCGGATGTCCTTGCGGCCGCTGGCTTCCCGGCCCGCGCGGATGACCTCCTGGGCCATCGCCGCGATCTGCAGCACGTCGTCGTCGGTCTCGGTGGGCAGGCCGCACATGAAGTACAGCTTCACCTGCCGCCAGCCACCGGCGTACGCGGCGCTGACGGTCCGGATGAGGTCCTCCTCGGACACCATCTTGTTGATGACGCGCCGGATCCGCTCGCTGCCGCCCTCGGGCGCGAAGGTGAGACCCGAGCGCCTTCCGTTGCGGGACAGCTCGTTCGCCAGGTCGATGTTGAACGCGTCGACCCGGGTCGACGGCAGCGACAGGCCGGTCTGCGTGCCCTCGTACCGGTCGGCGAGTCCCTTGGTGATCTCCGCGATCTCCGAATGGTCCGCGCTGGACAGGGAAAGCAGGCCGACCTCCTCGAAGCCGCTCGCCTCCAGTCCCTTCTGGACGATCGCGCCGATGCCCTCGATGGACCGCTCGCGCACCGGCCGGGTGATCATGCCGGCCTGGCAGAACCGGCAGCCGCGCGTGCAGCCACGGAAGATCTCCACGCTCATCCGCTCGTGCACGCTCTCCGCGAGCGGAACCAGCGGCTGCTTGGGGTAGGGCCACGCGTCGAGGTCCATCGTGGTGCGCTTGGCGATCGTGGCCGGCACGCGGTCGCGGGCCGGCGTGACCGGGTTCAGCGCGACACCGTCGTAGCTGACGTCGTAGAACCGCGGCACGTAGACGCCGCCGGTCTCCGCGAGCCGGGTCAGGATCTCGTCGCGGCCGCCGGGCGAGCCCTCCTGCTTCCAGCGGCGGACGAGGTCGGTGATCTCGAGGACCGCCTCCTCGCCGTCGCCCAGCACCGCGGCGTCGACGAAGTCGGCGATCGGCTCGGGGTTGAACGCGGCGTGCCCGCCGGCGAGGACGATCGGGTGCTCGTCGGTCCGGTCCGCGGCGTGCAGCGGGATGCCGGCGAGGTCGAGCGCGGTGAGCAGGTTCGTGTAGCCGAGCTCGGTGGCGAAGCTGACGCCGAGCAGGTCGAACGCGCCGACCGGGCGGTGCCCGTCGACCGTGAACTGCGGGACGTCGTGCTCGCGCATCAGCGCCTCGAGGTCGGGCCAGACCGCGTAGGTGCGCTCGGCCAGCACGTCGGGCTGCTCGTTGAGCACCTCGTAGAGGATCATGACGCCCTGGTTGGGCAGGCCGACCTCGTACGCGTCGGGGTACATGAGGGCCCAGCGCACGGCGGCGGCGTCCCAGTCCTTGACGGTCGAGTTGAGCTCCCCGCCGACGTACTGGACCGGCTTGGACACGCGAGGCAGCAGCGGCTCGAGCTTGGGGAAGACAGACTCCATAGTGGCTCAAGGGTAACTCGCGGCTCCGGGCACCTTCCTTGCCCCGACGAACGCCCGACGAGATGGTTGAACAATTGACCATCTGTCCCCGACTTGTGGAGGTCACCGTGGACATCGTCGCGCTGATCGGGCGCATCCTGTTCGTCGCACTCTTCCTCGGGTCCGGCTTCGGGCATCTCACCCAGAGCCAGGCCATGGCGGGGTACGCGGCCAGCAGGGGCGTACCCCAGCCGAGGCTCGCCGTGCTGGCCGGTGGCGTGCTGATCGTCATCGCGGCCCTGATGGTGCTGTTCGGGATCTGGATGGACCTGGGCGCGCTGCTGCTGGTCGCGTTCCTCGTGCCGACCGCGTTCCTGATGCACGCGTTCTGGAAGGAGACCGACCCGCAGGCCAAGCAGATCGAGATGGCCTCGTTCCAGAAGGACATCGCCCTGGGCGGCGCGGCGCTGCTGATCATCGCGCTGTACGCCGGCTACACCCCGGACCTGGGCATCACGCTCACCGGCCCGCTGTTCGCCTGAGCTCCCGCTGCTGCGCGGCCTCGTCCGAGGTCAGCGCAGCAGCAGGGCGCCCAGCCTGCGCGACGCCACCACCACGCCGATCGCCGCCATCACGGCGAAGTACAGCAGGTGGCCGAGGATCGACACGTCGACATAGCCCGTGGACAGCGCCCGCATGATCTCGATCGCGTGGTACAGCGGCAGGCACTGCACGCCGACCTGCACCGGGCCCGGGTACACCGTCAGCGGGAAGAACGTCGTCGAGAACAGGAACATCGGCAGCAGCGCCAGTTGGACCAGGTCGAAGTCCTGCCAGGAACGCATGAACGTCGTGCACGCCATGCCGATCGCCGCGAACGAGAACGCGATCAGCAGCGCCGCGGGCAGCGCCAGCAGCGCCCACGGGGACGCGATCAGGCCCATCGCCAGCATCACCGCGAGGAAGCCGAACGCGTACATCCCGCCGCGCAGCAGCGCCCACGCGATCTCGCCGATGGCGACGTCGAGGGGGCCGAGCGGCGTGGCCAGCATCGCGTCGTAGAGCTTGGCGTACTTGAACTTGAAGAAGATGTTGAACGTCGCGTCGTACACCGCGCCGTTCATCGCCGACGCCGCCAGCAGGGCCGGCGCCACGAACGCCACGTAGCTGATCGGCTCGCCACCCGGGCCGGCCACGTCGCCGACCAGCTTGCCGAACCCGACACCCATCGCGAACAGGTAGAACACCGGCTCGCAGAAGCCCGACACGACCGCGAGCCACGCCCGGCGGTTGACCAGCATCGAGCGCTCCACGAGCACCCGCGCGCGGCCCGCGTACATGCCCGTCGGCAGCACGCGCAGCAGCAGCCCCACCCGCGGCGGGGCCTCGACCTCGGAGATCGTGTCCGTCACAGCGCCAGCCTCCGGCGGAAGTTGCGGATGCCGAACCACACGCCGACCCCGATCACGGCCAGCAGGTACGCGAGATGCCCCAGCGCCGGCCACCACGTCAGCGTGCCGAAGGCGGCGCCGCGGCCGACCTCGGTGCCGTGCCAGATCGGGGTCAGCCACGCGACCGGGCGCAGCCACGGCGGCAGCTGCTCGACCGGGAAGAACGCGCCGGCGAACAGCGTCATCGGCATCACGACGAACCGGAACAGCGCGCTGAACTGCTGCCCCTCGGTCTCGATCGTGGCCGAGTAGGCGACCACCGGCGCCGCGAACGCCATCCCGGTGAGCACCGAGACCACCAGCGTCAGCAACACCCCCGGGCCGGTCAGCGTGCCCAGCACGGCCGCCACCAGCAGGTACACCGCACCGGACGTGACCAGGCGGATGCCGATCCAGCTCAGCTGCCCGGCCAGGATCTGCGCCGGCGAGATCGGCGACGACGCGATGGCCAGGTAGGTCTGCTGCCACTTGAACGCGGACAGGATCGGGTAGGTCGACTCGAACGAGGCGATCTGCACCGCCGTGACGACGAGCAGCGCCGGCGCGAGGTACACGACGTAGGGCAGGCCGCCGGTGGCGGCGCCGGGCTGCACCTGCGAGCCCAGGCCGAACCCCAGCGCCAGCAGGAACAGCACCGGCTGCACCACGCTGGTGACCACCGTGGCCCGCCAGTTGCGCCGGTACCACGTCCACATGCCCTCGACCACGATCAGCGAGGCACGCACCGTGCCGAGCGGGCGGCCGGTACTCCGCGGCGGGGCGTCCACTTCGGACTGTTGGGTCATCAGTCCACCAGTGTCCTTCCGGTCAGCCGCAGGAACACGTCCTCCAGCGTGCTGCGCCGCACGAGGCTCGACACGGGCCGCACGCCCCTGCCGTGCGCGGCCGTCAGCACGGCCTCGCCGTCGCGGGCGTAGAGCAGGACCCGGTCGGGTAGGACCTCGATCCGGTCGGCGAGCCCGTCGAGCGGGTGCTCGGTGGTGTCGCCGGGCGGGAAGCGCAGCTCCAGCACCTCGCGCGTGGAGTACCGGCCGATCAGCTCTGCCGGGCTGCCCTCGGCCGCGATGCGCCCGCCGTCCATCACCACGAGCCGGTCGCAGAGCTGCTCGGCCTCGTCCATGTAGTGGGTGGTGATGATCAGCGTGACGCCGTTCTGCTTGAGCCGGAACAGCCGGTCCCACAGCAGGTGGCGGGCCTGCGGGTCGAGGCCGGTGGTCGGCTCGTCGAGCAGCATCAGCTCGGGGTCGTTGATCAGCGAGCGGGCGATCGTGAGGCGCCGCTTCATGCCGCCGGACAGCGGCTCGACCTCGTCCTCGGCCCGCTCGGTGAGCTGGGCGAAGTCGAGCAGCTCGGCCGCCTTGGCCCGCACGTGGGACTTGGACATGCCGAAGTAGCGGCCGTAGACGTGCAGGTTCTGCCGGACGGTCAGCTCGGAGTCGAGGTTGTCCTGCTGCGGGACGACGCCGAGCCGGGCCCGGATCCGCGGCCCGTCGCGGTCCGGGTCCATGCCCAGCACGGACAGCTCGCCGTCCGAGCGCGGCGAGACGCAGCCGACCATCCGCATGGTCGAGGACTTCCCGGCGCCGTTGGGCCCCAGGAAGCCGAACGCCTCGCCGCGCCGGACCTCGACGTCGATCCCCCGCACCGCGGCGAACTCGCCGAACCGCTTGACCAGGCCCTTCGCGTGTACCAGTGCCCCGTTGTCTCCCACGCCTCGCAGACTAGGGGCACCCACCGACAACGCGAACCCGTTTACGCGACGGGCTCAGGCGGGATCCAGGTCAGACGCCCGGGAACCACAGGTCGATCTCGCGCTTGGCCGACTCCGGGGAGTCCGAGCCGTGCACGATGTTGTACTGCACCTCGAGCGCGAGGTCGCCGCGGATGCTGCCGTTGTTCGCCTGCACGGGGTTCGTGGCGCCGGCCAGCTGGCGGAACGCCGCGATCGCGTTCTCGCCCTCGACGACCATGGCCACCAGCGGACCGCCGGTGATGAACTCCAGCAGTGACTCGTAGAACGGCTTGCCGGCGTGCTCGGCGTAGTGCTGCTCGGCCACCGCGCGCTCGACGTTGCGCAGCTCCAGCGCGGCCAGCGTCAGGCCCTTGCGCTCGATGCGGGAGACAACCTCGCCGACCAGGCCACGGCTGACACCGTCCGGCTTGACCAGGACCAACGTACGCTCGCTCACGACACTCCTTAGGAAAGAACTCGGGGGTTTCGGGCGCGAGCCTAACGTCCGGCCACGGCCGATACGGTGATGGCCGTGCCTGCAGACCTGATCACGATCGACGCCGACTCCGCGCAGCCCCCGTTCGAGCAGGTGCGCTCCCAGCTGGCCCGCCAGATCAGCGACAGAACGCTCGCCGTCGGTACCCGGCTGCCGACCGTCCGCGCGCTCGCCACCCAGCTCGGCCTCGCCGCGAACACCGTCGCGCGGGCCTACCGCGAACTCGAGGAGGCCGGGATGGTCGAGACCCGCGGCCGGGCCGGCACGTTCGTCAGCGCACTCGGCGAGCGCAGCCGGGTCGCCTTGCGGCAGGCCGCCGCCGAGTACGCGGCCACCGCGCACGCGCTGGGCATCAACGCCACCGAGGCGGTCGACGCCGTCCGCGCCGCACTCCGCTAGCCAGCTGTGGGGTCCGGTGCCGCGGCCTCCGGCCCCGACATCCAGCCTACCGACGACCCCCGACATTCCCCGCTGCCACAAGCAATTCTGTGGATGTACCGGCCAGTTGTGGACAGCCTCCAGGGGGTCGGTGGATTCATGTGGTGGTTGCAACGTGGTCTATGGGGACAGTAGTTGGTTGAGTTTCTCTTTGGGGGACAGCCAGTCGAGGGTTTTGCGGGGCCGGTCGTTGAGTTCGGCAGCCACGGTGGCGAGGTGTGCGGCGCTGTGGACCGTCAGGTCGGTGCCTTTTGGGAAGTATTGGCGGAGTAGTCCGTTGGTGTTTTCGTTGGAGCCGCGTTGCCAGGGTGCGTGCGGGTCGGCGAAGTAGATCGCGAGGTCAGTAGCCAGGGTGATCTCGGCGTGGCGGGCCAGTTCGGTGCCCCGGTCCCAGGTCAGCGACCGTTTCAACGCCGCGGGCAGGGTGTGGATGGTAGGGATCATCGCGTCGCGCACTGCGGCGGCGTGGTAGCCGTTGGGTAGGTGCACGAGCAGGCAGTAGCGGGTGCTGCGCTCGACCAGGGTGCCGATCGCGGACTGGTTGTTCTTCCCGATCAGCAGGTCGCCTTCCCAGTGCCCGGGGACCGCCCGATCGGCGGCTTCGGCCGGCCGTTCACTGATCTCGACCAGGTCGGGGATCAGCGGTGGCCGGGCCCGCCGGGTCTGGGCTTGCCGGCGCGGCATCCGCAACGCCCGCCCAGTACGCAAACACCGGGCGAGCTCGCGGCGCAACGCACCGCGGCCTTGGACATAGAGGGACTGGTAGATCGTCTCGTGGGACACCCGCATCTCCGGCCGATCAGGGAACTCGCTGGCTAGCCTGGTCGAGATCTGCACCGGCGACCACTTCTCCAGCAATCGTGCCTGCACCCACCCTCGCAACTCGGTGTTCTGAGCGAGTGTGGCGGTCTTCGGCCGCCGAGCCCGTTCCCGAGCCGCCGCCTCCGCGCGATGCGCCCGATACCGCCGGCGGCCACCGTTACGGGCGATCTCCCGGCTCACCGTCGACGCCGCCCGACCCAACCGACGCGCGATCACCCGGACACCCTCACCGCGAGCCAGACCGATCGAGATCTCCTCGCGTTCGGCGACCGACAGATACCGGGTGCCCAACTCAGCAGGCGCGTTTCCGATCACCCCACCAGCCTCGGCGAACCACCGAAACCCACCGGAAACGACACACCCGCCAACCGACAAGCCCGACTCACCACCCGACCAGCCCGGACCTGACCCCAGAACCGCACATGAACATCCCGCGACAGCGGCAACCGACCCATCACAACACCACCCACAAACGAACGGTGTTGCAACCACCCCCAGAACCCACCGTCCCCTTGTGATCAAGTCTAGTGGCGGGCACCGACAGTTCCTGCCGCCGCAAGGGATTCTGTGGATGTACCCGCGAGTTGTGGATAACCGCCAGGGGGTCCCCCTGTGATCAAGTCTACCGGCGGGCACCGACAGTTCCGGCTACCGCAAACGAATCTGTGGACGTACCGGCCGGTTGTGGACAGCCACCGGGGGTCCCCCTGTTATCCAGCCTACGGGCGGGGACTGACAGTTCTCGAGGCTCGGCGTCGGCCTGTCGACAGGTCTGCGGCGCCCGCGTCAGTCCTCGGTGGCCTGCTGGCTGGGCAGCCGTCCCTCGGCCATTCGTTTCGCCACGTCCCAGCGCATCCACAGCAGCAGGGCCCACGCGAGTCCGAAGATCAGGCCGAGGATGCCCAGCGCCGGCAGCGCCACCCAGCACACCACCATGACCGCCTGCAGGCCCACCGCGACCCAGATGCCCCACGGCCTGCGCAGCACCGCGCACGTCGCCAGCAGCGCCACCGCGAGGACGATCACGAGCACGCCCTGCCAGGTGGCCATGCCGCTGCCGAGGTTCGCCACCACGGGAATCGACAGCGCCACCACGATCGCCTCGAGCAGCAGCGTCAGCGCCATCACGCCCGAGAACGACCGCATCGGGTCGATCGGCTTGGTCATGCGGGTTCCTTGCCGAACAGCGCCCGCGCCTCGCCGGCGGTCACGACGGAACCGGTAATCACCACGCCCACGCCGGACATCAGCTCGGCCGCGTCGCCGTCCTCCTCGGCCAGCTCGATCGCGGCCTCGACCGCGTCGTCCAGCCGCGGGTACGCGCTGACCCGGTCCACGCCGAACACCTCGGTCGCGACGTCGGCGAGCTCGTTCGCGTCCATCGCGCGCTCCGAGGAGTTCGTGGTGATCACGATCTCGTGCAGCACCGGCTCCAGCGCGGTCAGGATGCCCTGGACGTCCTTGTCCCGCATGACCCCGACGACGCCGACGAGCTTGCGGAACGCGAAGTCCTCCTCCAACGCCGCGGCGAGCGCGCGGGCGCCGTGCGGGTTGTGCGCGGCGTCGACGAACACGCTCGGCGCCGTGCGCACCCGCTCCAGCCTGCCCGGCGCCGCGACCGACGCGAAGCCCTCCCGGACCGCCTCGGCATCCAGCGCCCGCTGCGCGCCGGCACCGAAGAACGCCTCGACCGCGGCGAGCGCCAGCGCCGCGTTGGCCGCCTGGTGCGAGCCGTGCAGCGGCAGGAAGATCTCGTCGTACGCGCCGCCGAGACCCTGCAGCTTCAGCTGCTGCCCGCCGACCGCGACGTCGCGGCGCAGCACGCCGAACTCCATGCCCGCGCGGGCCACCGTGGCGTCCACCTCGGCACACCGCTCCAGCAGGACGGCCGCGACCTCGGGGGGCTGCTCGGCGAGGAGCGCGATCGACCCGGGCTTGATGATCCCGGCCTTCTCGCGCGCGATGCCGGCGAGGTCGGAGCCGAGGTACTCGACGTGGTCGACGCCGATCGGGCCGACGGCCGCGACCCGGGCGTCGGCGACGTTCGTCGCGTCCCAGGTCCCGCCGAGACCGACCTCCAGCACTGCCGCGTCGACCGGCGCGTCGGCGAACGCCGCGAACGCCATCCCGGTGAGCACCTCGAACTTGCTCAGCGCGACCTCGGCACCGCGGTCGAGCATCGCCACGTACGGCTCGACGTCCCGGTACACCTCGACGTAACGCTCCGGCGTGATCGGCGCGCCGTCGACCGCGATCCGCTCGGTCACCAGCTGCAGGTGCGGGCTGGTGAACCGGCCGACCCGCAGGCCGATCCGGGTCAGCAGCGCGTCGATCATCCGGGCCACCGACGTCTTGCCGTTGGTGCCGGCGACGTGCAGCACGGGATAGGTCTTGTGCGGGTCGCCGAGCAGGTCGACGAGGGCCGCGATCCGGGTCAGGGACGGCTCGATCTTCGCCTCGGGCCAGCGGGTGTTGAGCTCCGCCTCGACCTGGTGCAGGTCGTCCCAGCCGGTGTCCGTCACTGTGCCGTCCGCCAATTCCTCCACTGTGGACACTCAGTCCTTCGGTAGCAGGTCGAGGCGCGCGGTGATCCGGTCGATCTCCGCCGCGGCCAGGTCGCGCCGCGCCTTGATCTTCGCGACCACCTCGGCGGGCGCCTTGTCGGTGAAGTTGTGATTACCCAGCTTCGCGTCGGTGCCGGCCAGCTCCTTCTGCGCCGCGGCGAGGTCCTTGGCCAGCCGCTTGCGCTCGGCGCCGACGTCGACCGTGCCGGACAGGTCCAGCTCGACGTGCACCGTGCCGCCGGCCAGCGCCACCTCGATCGATGCGCTCGCCGTGAACGCCTCGCCGGACGCCTCCAGCCGGGCGAGCGAGGCCACCGCGGGCGCGAGGGCGGACAGGCCCGCGGCGTCCATGCCGGCCAGCCGGGCGGGCACCCGCTGGCCAGGCTTGACGCCCTGGTCGGACCGGAAGCGACGGACCTCGGTGACGAGCTTCTGCACGCCGCCGATCCGCTGCGCCGCCGCCAGGTCGGCCACCTGTCCGGTCGCGGCCGGCCACGCCGCGACGACGAGCGACTCGCCACCGGTCAGCGTCGTCCACAGGCGCTCGGTGACGAACGGGATCAGCGGGTGCAACAGCCGCAGCACGACGTCGAACACATGGCCCAGCACGGCTCGGGTCGAGTCGGCCCGCTCGCCACCCTCGGCCATCTGGACCTTGGCGAGCTCCAGGTACCAGTCGCACAGCTCGTCCCACGTGAAGTGGTAGAGCGCGTCGCACAGCTTGGCGAACTGGTAGTCCTCGAACAGATCGTCCACTTCGGACACAACGGCGTCGGTGAGGTCGAGGATCCAGCGGTCGGCGTCGGTCAGCGTGTCCCGCGCAGGCAGCTCGCCGGCCGCGGTCGCGCCCTGCATCAGCGCGAAGCGGGTGGCGTTCCACAGCTTGTTGCCGAAATTGCGCGAGCCGGCCGCCCACTCCTCGGAGATCGCCATGTCCGCGCCGGGGTTCGCGCCGCGGGCCAGGGTGAACCGGGTGGCGTCCGCGCCGAAGCGGTCGAGCCAGTCGAGCGGGTCGATGACGTTGCCGCGCGACTTGGACATCTTCTTCCCCGACGGGTCGCGGACCAGCCCGTGCAGGTAGAGGTGGTCGAACGGCTGGACGTCGTCCATCGCGTAGAGCCCGAACATCATCATCCTGGCCACCCAGAAGAACAGGATGTCGTAGCCGGTGACCAGCAACTGGTTCGGGTAGAAGCGCTCGAGATCCGCGGTCTTGTCCGGCCAGCCGAGCGTCGAGAACGGGAACAGCGCCGAGGAGAACCACGTGTCGAGCACGTCGGGGTCCTGGTGCCAGCCCTCGCCCTCGGGCACCTCGTCGTCCGGCCCGACGCAGACGACCTTGTCGTCCGGGCCGTACCAGACCGGGATGCGGTGGCCCCACCACAGCTGGCGCGAGATGCACCAGTCGTGCATGTTGTCGACCCAGTCGAAGTAGCGCTTGGCGAGCTCCGGCGGGTGGATCGTGGTCCGGCCGTCGCGCACCGCGTCGCCCGCGGCCTTCGCGAGTGGGGCGACCTTGACGAACCACTGCAGCGACAGCCGCGGCTCGACCACCGTGCCGCAGCGCGTGCAGTGGCCCACCGAGTGGAGGTAGGGCCGCTTCTCGGCGACGATGCGCCCCTGCTCGCGCAGCGCGTCGACGACCGCGGGCCGTGCCTCGAACCTGTCCATACCTTCGAACGGTCCGTGCACGGTGATCGCCGCGCGCTCGTCCATGATCGTGATCGCGGGCAGCTGGTGGCGCTGGCCGATCTCGAAGTCGTTCGGGTCGTGCGCCGGGGTGACCTTGACCGCACCGGTGCCGAACTCCGGGTCGACGTGCTCGTCGCCGATGATCGGGATCATCCGGCCGGTCAGCGGCAGCTCGACCTCGGTGCCGATCAGGTGCTTGTACCGCTCGTCGTCCGGGTGCACCGCGACCGCGGTGTCGCCCAGCATCGTCTCCGCGCGGGTGGTGGCCACGACTATCGAGTCCGCGCCGTGCCCGTAGCGGATGGAGACGAGCTCGCCCTCGTCCTCGGAGTGCTCGACCTCGATGTCGGACAGCGCCGTGTGGCAGCGCGGGCACCAGTTGATGATGCGCTCGGCGCGGTAGATCAGCCCGTCCTCGAACAGCCGCTTGAAGATCGTGAGCACGGCGCGGGACAGGACCTCGTCCATGGTGAAGCGCTCGCGCGACCAGTCGACGCCGTCGCCGAGGCGGCGCATCTGGTTGAGGATCTGGCCGCCGGACTGGGCCTTCCAGTCCCAGACGCGCTCGACGAACGCCTCCCGGCCCAGGTCGTGGCGGGACTTGCCCTCGCCCGCCAGCTCGCGCTCGACGACGTTCTGGGTGGCGATGCCGGCGTGGTCCATGCCCGGCAGCCACAGGGTCTCGTAGCCCAGCATGCGGCGGCGGCGGGTCAGCGCGTCCATGAGGCTGTGCTCGAGGGCGTGTCCCATGTGGAGGCTGCCGGTGACGTTGGGCGGCGGGATGACGATGCAGAACGCCGGCTTCTCGCTGTGCGGATCGGCGCCGAAATAACCGGCGTCCACCCATCGCTGGTACAGCTCCGCCTCTACCGCCGCCGGCTCCCAGGCCGAGGGAAGGTCGGTGGTCTGTCGCGATGAGGTTTCAGTCACGCTCGCAGAGTCTACGAACCGCACTGACCGGCCCGCATTCGAGTTCCCCCCGAACCCCGTTGTTAACACGGCGTACTGCTGGATCGATGTGCTGAATACCTGGACACACTCGTTTTACCTGGTTGATGCGTCAACCACACCAGCATTGGGGAGCAGGTGAACATACGCCCGCCAGCCGCCGATCCGGCGGCCGACGATGCCGCCTGGACCGGCGCCGCAGCACGCGCGACGGCCAGTGCCGACGTGCGGCAACTGCTGCGCAGCGCGCGGCGGCGTCGCCATGCCCGCTGGCTGGCGGCCGGGCTGGTGGTGGTCGCGCTGAGCGCGGCGCTCGTGGTGCTCACCCAGGCCGGCACGCTGGACGGTTTGTTCGGCAACGACGCGGCGACCAAGCCGAAGGCCGGCGCGCCGGCCACGGCGCAGCACAACAAGGGCCCGACGCTCGACGTCGCGCACCCCTACGCGTCGACCCCGGCGGCCGACTGGGCGGACGGTGCCGACGGGATCGCGCCGCCGCCGGCGAAGGCGATCAACGGGTTCACCCCCGAGCAGGTCGCGACCGCGACCGAGCAGGTCCGCGACGTGCTGGTGGCGAGCAGGCTGGACCGCCGGATGCTCATGGACCACGACCCGGAGGGCTTCCTGGCCAAGCTGGCGCCGGACGCCCGCCGCCAGCTCCAGCCGCTGTTCACCGGCGGGCGGGAGCCCGAGGTGCAGTCGCTGGTCAGCCTGGCGGCGAAGGGCAGCGCGCTGCTGCCGGTGGAGCCGAAGGTCGACGGCGAGATGTCGGTACGCCGCGGAGACGCCGGCGAGTTGGTGGTCCACACCAACTACGTGTTCGTGTACGCGTTCGACCCGCAGGGCCCGACGCGGCTCGTCGACGCGATGAACGTGCTGGTCGTGGTGCGCGCGGACGTGGACTACGTGCTGCGCGAGGGCGACCGGTGGACCGAGGGCAGCAAGGGCCTCTGGTACGGCGACGCGACTGGCTACGCGTACTCGATCGGCTGCGACGCCTACCGGCACGGGTACCTCGCCCCGGCCGTCACGGAGCGCGCGGTGACCGCGAACCCGAACCGTGAGCCGGCCACGTACTTCGACCCGTCGAGCGCCCTCCCGGCGACGAGCGGCTGCCCGCGCTGAGCGTGATCGTCCTCACATGAGGGTGGGCATTCTCGGGGCCCGTGGTGCGTTATGTGCGGTGGAAACCTTCACCCTCGGGAGCGTGCGATGACCCAGACGCCGGACAAGCTGACGATGTACTCGACCACCTGGTGTGGTTACTGCCGCAGGCTGAAGTCGCAGCTGGACCGCGATGGCATCGAGTACGCCGAGGTGGACATCGAGCGCACCCCGGGCGCGGCCGAGTTCGTGATGAGCGTGAACGGCGGCAACCAGACGGTGCCGACGGTCCACTTCCCGAACGGCACCGCGCTGACGAACCCGACGCTGGCCGAGGTGAAGTCCCAGCTCGCCGCCTGACGGCACTCACGTGACCGGCCCCGCCGCGCCCGCGGCGGGGCCGCCGCTCACGCCAAGAGCGCCATGGCCGCGTTGTGGCCGCCGATGCCGCTGACGCCGCCGCCCCGCTGGGCGCCCGCGCCGCACAGCAGCAGGTTCGACACGTCCGTCTCGACGCCCCACGGTCCGCCCTCTTCCCGGTACGGCCAGGCGAGGTCGCCGTGGAAGATGTGGCCGCCGGGCATCGCCAGCTCGTCCTGCAGGTCGAGCGGGGTGCGGGCCTCGATGCACGGGCGGCCGTCGACGTCGGTCGCCACGCAGTCCTCCACCGGGTCGGCGAGGTGGCGGTTCAGCGCGGCGATGTAGCGCGCCACCAACGCATCCCGCAGGCCGGCGTTACCGCCCTCGAACAGCGTCGACGGCAGGTGCAGGCCGAACAGCGTCAGCGTGTGCAGCCCTTCGTCCACAATGGACCCATCGGTCAGCGTGTGACAGTACATCTCGCCCGGCAGCGGGTCCGGGACCGAACCGGCGGCCGACGCGGCGTACGCGTCCTCAAGCTCCACGTAGGACTCGTCGAGGTGGAACGTGCCGGCGAACGCGGCACGCGGGTCGGCGCCGTCGCGCAGCCGCGGCAACTGTCGCAAGAGGACATTGATCTTCAGCTGCGCACCACTCGGCGACACGGATGTCCTGCCCCGCAGGCGATCCAGCACCGCGGGCGCGACACCCGAGAGGACGTGGCCCGCGGCCACCGTGGCCTCCTCGCCACCCGCGACGTAGCGGACCTCGGCGTCGGCGCCGTCCGCGTCGACGGCCGTCACCGTCGCGCCCGTCATGATCGTCGCGCCGGACTCGCGGGCCACCCGGGCCAGCTCCCCGGTCACCGCGCCCATCCCGCCGACCGGCACCCGCCACTCGCCGGTGCCGTCGCCGATCAGGTGGTACAGGAAGCACCGGTTGGCCAGCAGGTCCGCCGAGCGCAGCGACGTGTGCGTGCCGATCAGCGCATCGGTCGCGACCACGCCGCGCACCAAGTCGTCGGCGAACGTCTCCTCGATCGCCTCGCCGATCGGGCGGTCGAAGACCTGACGCCACAACGGTTCCCCGGCCGCCTCGACCACGAGCGAGCGCAGCTCGTCGCGCGACGGCAGCGGGGCGAGCATGGTCGGCGCCACCGCCTTCGCCATCGCGGCGAGCGAGGAGTACCAGCGCGACCAGTTCTCGAACTCGCGGTCCGACCCGGTGCGCGCCCGGAACGACGCGGCGGTCGCCGGCCCCGGCTCGCGCTCGACGAGCAGCCCGTCGCCGCCCTCGACGGGCGTGTACGACGACACCGACCGCGACCGCAGCGAGATCCGCAGTCCCAGGTCCGCGACGATCGCGCTGGGCAGCAGGCTCACCAGGTAGGAGTAGCGGGACAGGCGGGCGGCCACCCCGGGGAACGGGGTGGCGCTGACGGCCGCACCGCCCACCTGGTCGAGCCGTTCGAGGACCAGGACCGTGCGGCCGGCGCGGGCCAGGTAGGCGGCGGCGACCAGGCCGTTGTGGCCACCGCCGACCACCACCACGTCGTAGCGTTGCGTCACCCGGGCCACGCTACTAGGCGGCGAGCACGCAGGGATCCGCCCTTCGGACGGGGTGCGGGCCGTGACTCCTCGTGGCAGTCCCGCGCGTCGCGGGCGCGGCGGGACTGCTCGGCGTCGTCGGCCAGGTCCTGGCGGCGGCTGCTGGCGATGATGTCGGCACTGAACGGATCCATGACGATCTCCTTTCGGGCAGGGTGAATCAGGCCACCGGAGTTCCGGTCGCCGTGCGGACAAGCGGGGGTCAGTCGGGTTTGACCATGGCCGAGAAGAACAGGTTGACCGAGCGGGCACCGTCGGGCCGCTTGGCCGGGTCGGCGCGGCGGTCGCGGAAGCCGTCCATCAGCTTGCGGACCTCCCCGCGGACCTGCTCGACCTCGTCCGGCGTCAGGAACTCGTGGGTGTTGTCGATGCCGGTGACCGCCTGCCACTCCGCCGGAGTGGTCTGCGAGCGCAGGCCGCGGTCCTTGAGCATGGCGAACTGGTAGTCGAGGAACGCGGTCGACGCGGCCTGTGCCGCGAGGCGGGTCTCGTCGTCGGGGGCGTTCTCGGTGCTGAACTGCTGGCTCTGGCTGACGAGCCGCCACGGCTTCTCCCGGCCCCGCCCGCCCTCCGCCTTCTCGACGTAGTCGTACTTCGCGAGCAGGTTGAGGTGGTACGAGCAGTTGGCCACGCTCTCACCGGTCTCCTGCGCGCACTGGGTGGCGGTCGCCGTGCCCTCGCGCGTCAGGATCTCCAGCAGCTGCCAGCGCAGGGGGTGCGCCATCGCACGCAGTGCCTTCGGATCGGTGATCTGCCTGGTCTCGTCCGTCATGCTTCACAACATACCTTGCTAAACAACTCTTTAGCAAGAACTCTTTCTAAAGAGTTCTTGTTCGTCGTGACGTAGGCTGTATCCATGGGACGCGTGACCGTGCGACGGCCGGTACTGCGGCTGTCCACCGAGCCCGACGCCGCCAACCGCCGCCGGCAGGACTCGCTCGCGGCCGAGGAGCCGCTGGAGATCAGGGTCGGCGGCAAGGCACTCGCCGTCACGATGCGCACGCCGGGCCACGACGTGGAGCTCGCGCACGGCTTCCTGCTCACCGAGGGCGTGATCGGCGCCCAGGCCGACGTCACGACCGCCCGCTACTGCGACGGCGTGGACGACGAGGGCCGCAACACCTACAACGTGCTGGACCTGACGCTCGCGGAGGGCATCGCGCCGCCCGAGGTGGGTGTGGAGCGCAACTTCTACACCACGTCCTCGTGCGGCGTGTGCGGCAAGGCGTCGCTGGACGCGGTGCGGCTGAAGACCCGGTTCTCCCCCGCCGACGACGACTGCAAGGTCCTCCCCGAGACCCTGGTGACCCTCCCCGACCTGCTGCGCGAGCAGCAGCGGGTGTTCGAGTCCACCGGCGGCCTGCACGCGGCCGGCATCTTCACCATGGGCGGCGAGCCGCTGGTCGTGCGCGAGGACGTGGGCCGGCACAACGCGGTCGACAAGGCGACCGGGTGGGCGCTGCTGGACGGCCGGGTGCCGCTGGGCGGGACCGTGCTGATGGTGTCCGGCCGGGCGTCGTTCGAGCTGGTGCAGAAGGCCGCGATGGCCGGCATCCCGATGCTCGCCGCGGTCTCGGCGCCGTCCTCGCTCGCGGTGGAGCTGGCCGCCGAGCAGGGCATCACGCTGATCGGCTTCCTGCGCGGGAGCAGCATGAACGTCTACACGCGGGCCGAGCGGATCATCGGTTCGTGATCATCCGGGTGTGCCGGTCGCGCACCCACTCGAGCACCGCGGGCCAGACGCCGTAGCCGGCGTCGGTGTTGAGGTGCGCGCCGCCGGGGATCACGTCGAGGTCGACCTTGAGCTGCGCGGCCATCTCGACGGCGTCGTCGACCGCGCAGGCCGTGTCGTCCTCGCCGACCACGAGCTGGGTCCACGAGGCCGCCCGCCGCACGCCGGCGGCGTCCAGCGGCGTGGGGGTGAACCCGTGCACGTCAGGGTGCTCGAAGCCGCGGCCCAGCGGGGAGACCAACAGGACGCGGTCGAACCGCAGCGCCAGCTCGTCGTGGCCGCCGGCCAGCCGGGCCGCGTGGTGCAGCCACAGCGCCGAGCCCGCGGAATGGGCGAGCACGACGCGCGCCCCGTCCGCCGGCGCGGCCCGCAGGTGGTGGCGCAGCTCGGCCAGCCACGTCTCGAGGTCGGGCCGGTCGGGATCGGTGAGCTGCGGGACGTCGACGACCGCGCCGAGGTTGGCGAGCTCGCCGGCGAGCCAGCTCTGCCAGTGCTTCGGCCCGGATCCGGTGTGCCCGTGCAGGAGCAGGACGTACGGCAGCATGGCTCATCCTTGCACCAGCGGGCCGCGACACGCCCGCGTTCCCCGCCGGCGGGCTCCAGCCGGAGTCCAGCGAGCCACGAGATTTCGGCCCGTGAGACGACCACGGCCCACCGTTTCCGGCGGGCCGTGGTGGCTGTGTCTGTCTCGGCTAGGCCGACTTCTCGCGACGCTCGCGGCGCGACGGCTGGCGCGCGACGATCGTCGGGTTCACGTTCTCGCGGACGGTCTGCTCGGTGATGACGACCTTGGCGACGTCGCTGCGGCTCGGGATGTCGTACATCACCGGCTGCAGGACCTCTTCCATGATCGCCCGCAGTCCGCGGGCACCGGTGCCGCGCAGGATGGCCTGGTCGGCCACCGCCTCGAGCGCGGTGTCGGTGAACTCCAGCTCGACGCCGTCCATCTCGAACAGCTTCTGGTACTGCTTGACCAGGGCGTTCCGCGGCGCGGTGAGGATCTGCACCAGGGACGGCTTGTCGAGGTTGGTCACGCTGGCCACGACCGGGAGTCGGCCGATGAACTCGGGGATCAGACCGAACTTGATCAGGTCCTCGGGCATCGTGTCGGAGAAGAAGTCGGCCTCGTCGGTCTCGGCCTTGGAGCGGATCTCGGCGCCGAAGCCGAGGCCACGCTTGCCGACCCGGTCCTGGATGATCCGCTCCAGCCCGGCGAACGCGCCGGCCACGATGAACAGCACGTTCGTCGTGTCGATCTGGATGAACTCCTGGTGGGGGTGCTTGCGCCCGCCCTGCGGCGGCACGCTCGCGGTGGTGCCCTCGAGGATCTTCAGCAGCGCCTGCTGCACGCCCTCGCCGGACACGTCCCGGGTGATCGACGGGTTCTCGCTCTTGCGGGCGATCTTGTCGACCTCGTCGATGTAGATGATGCCGGTCTCGGCCCGCTTGACGTCGTAGTCTGCCGCCTGGATGAGCTTGAGCAGGATGTTCTCGACATCCTCACCGACGTAGCCGGCCTCGGTCAGCGCCGTGGCGTCCGCGATCGCGAAAGGCACGTTGAGCAGCTTCGCGAGCGTCTGGGCCAGGTAGGTCTTGCCGCAGCCGGTGGGGCCGAGCAGCAGGATGTTGGACTTGGCCAGCTCGACGGTCTCGTCGCGGGACTCGCGGCCCTCACGCGTCTCCGGCCGGGCACGATCGCCGGCCTGGATGCGCTTGTAGTGGTTGTAGACCGCGACCGCGAGCGTCCGCTTGGCCTCGTCCTGGCCGATCACGTACTGGTCGAGGAACTCGTCGATCTCGGCCGGCTTGGGCAGCTCGTCGAGCTTGACGTCGCCCGCCTCGGCCAGCTCTTCCTCGATGATCTCGTTACAGAGGTCGATACATTCATCGCAGATGTATACGCCGGGGCCGGCGATGAGTTTCTTCACCTGCTTCTGGCTCTTCCCGCAGAAAGAACACTTCAGCAGGTCTCCGCCGTCACCGATACGCGCCATGACCGCTGACCTCTGTCCCCTCCGGCGTACCCGGTAGCACGCCTGGATGTGTGGCTCGAACGAACCTCGAGTGCAGTGTCGCGCACCGCACTCCAGGCTCGGTCGTGTGCCTGTTGTCTTCGACGGTACCTGCCAACCCCCACTCAATGGGAGAACCTACCCATTGAGTTGTCGGATTCGGCCGATCAGGTGGCCCGCTCCCGGAGGACCGGGTCCACCCTCCCAACAGGGTCCGGACGAGGCCTCACGGCCTGGTGGCGGAGAGCTTCCGGTACGACAACACCTCGTCGACGATGCCGTAGTCCCGCGCCTCGTCTGCAGTGAGAATCTTGTCTCGCTCGATGTCCAGGCGGATCTGCTCGGCCGACCGGCTGGTGTGCCGGGCCAGCGTCGACTCCATCAGGCGACGGACGCGCTGGATCTCGTTGGCCTGGATCTCCAGGTCCGACACCTGGCCGTAGACACCCTCCATGGCGGGCTGGTGGATCAGCACGCGGGCGTTGGGCAGGGCGAAGCGCTTGCCCGGGGTGCCGGCCGCGAGCAGCACGGCCGCCGCGGACGCCGCCTGGCCGAGGCAGTAGGTCTGCACGTCGGGACGGGCGAACTGCATCGTGTCGTAGATCGCCATCAGCGAGGTGAAGGAGCCACCCGGCGAGTTGATGTACATGATGATGTCGCGGTCCGGGTCGACCGACTCCAGGTAGAGCAGCTGCGCCATCACGTCGTTGGCCGACGCGTCGTCGATCTGCACGCCGACGAAGATGATCCGCTCTTCGAACAGCTTGTTGTACGGGTTGGACTCCTTGACCCCGTAGCTGGTCCGCTCCACGAAGGAGGGCAGCACGTACCGGGCCTGGGGTGCGTATCGGTCGCTCACTGTCAAGTCTCCTCGATCTGGCCCGGTCAGTTCCGGTTGCCGTTGGGCGAGTGCACCCGGGTGACCACGTTGTCCACGAAGCCGTATTCCCGCGCCTCCTCGGCGGTGAACCAACGGTCGCGGTCGGCGTCGGCGGTGATCCGCTCGACGGTCTGGCCGGTCTGCTCCGCGGTCAGCTCCGCCATCTCCAGCTTCCACTTGCCGAGGATCTCGGCGCGGATGGCGATGTCGGACGCGGTGCCACCCACGCCGCCGGAGGGCTGGTGCATCATGATCCGCGCGTGCGGCAGGGCGTAGCGCTTGCCGGGGGCGCCGGACGAGAGCAGGAACTGGCCCATCGACGCGGCCATGCCCATCGCCCAGGTGGCGACGTCCGGCTCGATGTGCTGCATGGTGTCGTAGATCGCCATGCCCGCCGTGACCGAGCCGCCCGGTGAGTTGATGTAGAAGGTGATCTCCTTCTCCGGGTCCTCGGCGGCCAGCAGCAGCAGCTGCGCGGTGATCCGGTTGGCGATGTCGTCGTCGACCTCGGAGCCGAGGAAGACGATGCGCTCGCGCAGCAGCCGCTCGTACACCGAGTCGTTCAGGGTGAGCCCTGCGGTCCCGGACCGCATGTCGGGCGTCCGCAGTGGTCGCGTCACGTCTGCCTGCTTTCGCTGGATATGACCTTGGTCTGTCTCACGTTCGACATTAACGAAGGTGGGCATGACGGAATGCCCGGGACGGCTCAAGTTCGCTCAGAGCGTCACTGGTCCGCATTCGCGGGCTCGGGCTCGGCGTCCGCCGCCGGCTGCTCCCGCGGGCCGAACAGCTCGTCGAGGTCCACGGCGTTGCCCGAGGCGTCCGTGACCGTCGCCAGCCGGACCACCGAGGCCAGCGCCTTGCCCCGCCGGACGTCGGCGAAGATGGCGCCGAGCTGGCCGGACTGCTGGGCGCGCTGGACGTACTCGTCCGGGCTGATGCCGAAGCGCTGGGCCTGGTAGATGATCCGCTCGGTCAGCTCGTTGTCGTCGACGTTGACGTTCTCCGCGTCCGCGATCGAGTCGAGGACGAGCTGGGTCTTGACGGCCTTCTCGGCCTCGTCCCGCACGTCGGTGTCGAACTCCTCGCGCGTCTTGCCCTGCTCGGTGAGGAACTCGTTGAAGCGCTCGTCGTCGTGGTCGAAGGTGTGGATCGCGTCGTGCTGGCGAGCCTCGACCTCGGAGTCGACCACGGACTCGGGCAGCGGGACCTCGGTGACCTCGAGGAGGGCCTCGAGGACCTTGTCGCGGGCCTGGACGCCCTGCTGCATGCGCTTGACGCGGGTCAGCCGCTCGCGGAGGTCGCCCTTGAGCTCGTCGATCGTGTCGAACTCGCTCGCGAGCTGGGCGAAGTCGTCGTCCGGCTCGGGGAGCTCGCGGACCTTGACGGTCTGGACGGTGACGGTGACCTCGGAGTCGCGGCCCGCGTGCTCGCCGGCCACCAGCTTCGTGGTGAACGCCTTCGACTCGCCGGCCGAAGTGCCGATGATGGCCTCGTCGATGCCCTCGATCATCTCGCCGGAGCCGACCTCGTAGGACAGGCCGGCGGTCTTGGCCTCCTCGACCTCCTCGCCGTCGACCGTCGCGGAGAGGTCGATGGAGACGAAGTCGCCGTTCTCGGCGGGGCGCTCGACGCCGCTCAGCGTGCCGAAGCGGGCGCGCAGCTCGTTCAGCTGCTCGTCGACCTCGTCGTCGGCGAGCTCGATGTCGTCCACGGTGACGGCCAGCTCGCCGAACGCGGGGACGGTGATGTCGGGGCGGATGTCGACCTCGGCGGTGAAGGCCAGGTGGTCGCCGTCCTCGATCTTGGTGACCTCGATCTCAGGGCGGCCCAGCACGCGGACCTCCTCGGCGGTGACGGCCTCGCAGTACTTGACCGGGATGGCCTCGTTGACGACCTCGTCGAGGATGGGCGCGCGCCCGATCCGCTGCTCGATGACGCGAGCCGGCGCCTTGCCGGGCCGGAAGCCCGGGATGCGCACCTGGTTCGCGATCTTGCGGTAGGCGCGTTCGAAGTTCGGCTTGAGCTCGTCGAACGGCACCTCGACGTTGATCCGGACCCGCGTCGGGCTCAGGTGCTCGACGGTGCTCTTCAACGTGATCTCCTATGGCTGGTGTGACGTGACACGCCCACGGCCCACCTGCGCCGCGGGGTCTACGCGAGTCTATGGAACTCGCCAGGTCGCGGCCTGAGCCGGGGCGGCCGACGGACCACCCCTTGCTGGTCGGGCTGACAGGATTTGAACCTGCGACCCTCCGCTCCCAAAGCGGATGCGCTACCAAGCTGCGCTACAGCCCGTGCACCCCAGGCTGCCAGGGGCGCCCCAACAGCGTATCGCGGCGCGCTAGGCTGTTTCGGCAGGACGCCTCCGCGGGTGTAGCTCAATGGCAGAGCCCCAGCCTTCCAAGCTGGTCATGCGGGTTCGATTCCCGTCACCCGCTCCAGAACTTCCCTGGCAGGTCAGAAGGGGTGCCACCCCTGACCCGGTAGCACCCCTTGCTCGATCAACATGCCCGTGGGCCATTGACGGGCCATCACGCGACAGGCGCCAGATCGTCGTCTTCGCCCTGGTCATCGGCCTTTTGCTTGGTCTTCTTCTTGGCCTTCTCGCGGGCCGCGCGTGCCCGCCGGCTCAGCGCCTGGGCGATCTCGTGATCCCGCTCGCTGGTGGCGTGCTGATAGATCAGCGCGGCGCGCATGCTGCCGTGCCCCATCCGGTGCATCAGCTCCTTGGTGCTCGCCCCGGTCGCCGCCGCCAGCGTGTTGCCCGTGTGCCGGAGGTCGTGGAAGTGGAAGCCCTCCGGCAACCCGGCCGCCTTGACCGCCTCCGGCCAGTGCACAGACTGACGCCAGTTCCCGCGCTTGAGCATCGCCCCCTTCGCGCCCACGAACAGCAGCGCACCATCACCCGATCCGACGAACCGCTCCCAGTTGCCAGCCAGATCCCCGATGATCAGATCCGGCAGCGCGACGGTCCGGAACCCAGCCGCGGACTTTGTTCGGCCGACGACCATCTGCCCGGAGGCGAGCTGCGCCAGCCGGCGAAACACCCGGACGGTCCGTGCCGGTGTCAGCTCACCTCGCCGCAACCCAGTGAACGCGATTGATCAATCTCCATGCATCGTCATATCACCCGAGGCATCCGCAACGTGTCAAGGACCGCAGATCCGACGCCACATTGGAGCCTACTGATCCGAAGGCTGCTCAATTGCGTGGCACGACGCACCCGCGACCGATAGACCATCGCCTGGGGCACTCGCGAAGAAAGCGGGCGGCCAAGACCGCTCGGTAGCTGGCGATAGGCGCCTATGTATCTGCGCCAGAGCAATTGGCAATTCGTCCTCTGACATCGCCTCGACCAGGCGCATCAGCTCATCCCGCTCGGCGCTCATGACGGGAAATTACACCGCAGACTGTCTGCTCAACACGTGTCCCGCTGGCACATTGCGTGTCGCACGACGCGTCACCTGCACCCTGTGGGGTCGTCCGTATTGTGGCCGAGTGCCATCGCGCAAGAGTCAGCGTTCCTCGCTGCCCCAGATTCGTCGCGGCCCGTCCTCGGATGACGCACACGCGATCGTCTACTTCCGCCGACACCCGGACGACGACCCATCTGAAAGCACGCCCGCACGGGAATTCCTTCGGAAGGTGTGTCCTTCCGGCGTGCGCGTCAAATTCATCACCGTCCTCAATGCCGTTGCCGCGGCACCTCCCAAGCGGTTCGCCGGCGGCGGTGCGTGGGAAGCGATGCACGGCGACATGACCGGATGGTTCGAGGTCCGTAAGGATGGCCCAGGCCGCCGCCATTACCGGCTGTTCTGCCTTCTGGACTACGAAGCGAAGGGCCAGGACAAGCCGCTGCTCGTGGTCATCGATGGCCGGGACAAGCCCTTCCGCTCCGGACTCAGCGATGCCGACTACGCCGCCGTGCGCGCACTCGGTGAGGAGTACCGGAAGCGCAACCCGCGGTCGATCTCCTGACCCGCTCAGACGCCAACCGGGCGCTGCTCGCCGCGTTTGCTCTCGACGTCCCGAGCCAACCTCTCAGGATCCTTCGCCGAGCCGGATCGAAGCGCCTCTGCGACCTCTTCCCGCTCGTCATCCGCCATTGGCACCAGCGCCACCCGCAGGCCAAGCGCGGCCGCCACCTCCGCGACCGTGCCGATCGTCGGGTTGCGGTGTCCAGGCGATAGCAGACGCCGGATCACGGCCGGCTCAGCGCTGATCGCACGCGCCAGCTCCGCCTTGGTCAGCCCCAGAGCTGTCCGCGCGTCGTCCAGGTCGTTGACGAGACGATCGATCGTCTCCACCCGGAGGCTCTCGGTGATGTACGCGCGAAGGAACTCGGGATCCTGCAGATCCTCTGCCAGGTCCTCCCAGTACTGGGTCGGCGCAGTCGCCATGACACCTCACCTCCCGATCAATTGCGCGTATCATAAATGATACGCATTGTTCCGCATAGTGGTCAACCAGCCGAGCAGGTGGTCCTCGCCACCAGGACGCATGGTTCCGCATAGTCGAGACCCGATCCGGCGATGGTTTGTCCCCTCATCGCCCGGAGATCGTCTAGTACCGGGCCACCCACAAGGGCAGGATGATGGCACGGAGAAACCCCGGTGAGCCCGAACCACACTCCTCCCCTTCCCGCAGGTCAGCGGCTTCTTGACTCTCCTCTTTGGACGTCGTGGCTGGGGGGTGCGGCGGGCTGTCCGGGTCGCGCGCGCAAAGACCTCGTGCCGAGCCGGAACCCTTCCCCCGCCGGGTCGCTCTCACCGTGCGCAACCCGACCAATGAAAGGCCCGCCATGCCCCAGACCGCCCCGCCCCGCGGCTTTGTCGCGCGAACCGACGGTGTAGCCATTCGCCCGAAGTTGTACTGGGCGCTCTATGCCTGGTTCGGTGTTGCGCTGTGCCTTCTCGTCGCCATTGTCATGCCTCTTGACACCGCTCGGCGGGCGGCCGCCGGCAAGAAGGGCATCGAGATGGGGGCCGTCTTCGGCATCGCGGGGGCGTTCGGGTTGCTTGCTGTCGGCATGGCTCTGCTCGCGGTGCGGCTCAGCCGTACGGCATGGGTGGTCGACGCGGACGGGCTGCGCAAGCTCAGCTGGCGTCGAGCATCCGTCAGCTGGGACCGGGTGAGCAACGTCGAGCTGAGGCGCACCGGCCGCTACTGGCAGGTCTGGGTACACGCTCCGGCAGCGGTCGACACGAACGCCGGCCGGCGGAGCCGCGACCGGCTGATCCTGCCCGCCAAGATCCTTGCCCCGCACCCCCAGAACCTCCACACCTACCTGACCCAGCAGTGGCAAGCCGGGAGGAACAGTCGATAGCCGGCGCTACGCGTTGCCTCGGCGTTGGGCCCGCCACTTCATGTCGGCCGCTTCTTCGAGTGCGGGTTCGACGAATCAGCGCCTCTATGCTTAGCGGCGATCTGGACGTACCGCTGGAGGCCACGATGACCACACTCGACAACCGGCCCGCTACCGCCCTGCTGGTGATCGACGTGCAGAACGGGATCGTCGGCCACGCTCACGCGCGTGATGCCGTTGTCGCGAACGTCGCCATCCTCGTCGACAAGGCGCGTGCGGCCGGCGTCGACGTCGTGTGGGTTCAGCACACCAACGGTGAGCTTCCCCGGGACAGCGAGGGCTGGCAGCTCGTGCCGGAGCTCAAGCGCAACGACTCCGAGGCCCTCGTGCACAAGACCTACGCCGACGCGTTCGAGGACACCGACCTGGAGACCGTGCTCGCCCAGCGTGGCATCGGCCGGCTCTTCCTCTCCGGTGCGCAGACCGACGAGTGCATCCGCTCGACGCTGCACGGCGCGATCGTCCGCGGGTACGACGCGACGCTCGTCGGCGACGCGCACACGACCGAGGATCTCTCGCCCTACGGCGCGCCGACGCCGGACATGGTCATCGCGCACACGAACCTCTACTGGGAGAACCACCGGGCGCCCGGCCGGACCGCCGGCACGGTCAGCACCGCCGAGGTGGACTTCGCCGCCAAGCCCTGAGCGGTCAGCGCGGGGTGGATGGCTCGACGGTTCGGCGGCGGACGACGACGACCACGGCGAGTATGAGCAGCGCGAACACGTTGAGCACCGGGCCGGCGTAGCCCTTGCCCGGTACCACCGCGGCGGAGATGAGCGAGAAGTCCCACAGGCCGTGGATCAGGGCCGGCACCAGCAAACCCTGGCTGCGCCGCCGGATCAGGTACAGGAAGTAGCCGGACAGCGCCGCCACCAGCACCTGAACGAGGGCTTTCGGGCCGGTGCTGATCAGGTTCGTGGAATGCGCCAGGCCGAAGACGACCGACGACCACAGCGCGACCTTGCCCTCGGCGAAACCGTTCGACCGGAAGACCGTCACCCCGAGTCCCCGGAACATGCCCTCCTCGGCGAAACCGACCATCAGCGTCGACGCGAGCAGCAGCAACGCGAAACCCACGCCGCGGTCGGCCAGGCCGGCGTAGTTCGTCGCCAGGGCGACCGCCGCGAGCATGGTGATCGGGACCGCGATCGTCCAGCGGGCGACCGGTTTGTCGTCCACGAACACCGGACGCCACCAGCCCAGCGCCGCGACGACCAGGTACACCAGCACCAGCGACACGGCGACCGGCACCGTGATCGACCGCCACAGCTCGTCCGTCGTCGTCGGGGCGGCGTACGCGACGTCCAGGTCCCGGGTGAGGAACACGCCCAGCCCCTGCAGCAGCACCAGGTAGCCGACCACGAGCACGACGAACGTCAGGACCGACATCCGGCGAGCATGGGCCATGGGACGCGGCTCCGATCCGGGCGGAGAGTCAACCCGACACCGGGCTCCTGAATTGATTATGTGCAGGTAGCGCGAGGCCGCGCAATCCGAGGACCGCGGGGGCGAACGAGCCGGTTACCGGGCCAGGCTCGCGAGGGCGGACTCCGCCGCGGCACGGCGCGGCGCGGACAGTTCCGGGCCTACGTAGTGCAGGAACGACGCCACGAAGCGGGCGCGGATCTCTGGGGGGTCGTACGGGCGGTTGAGGAAGTTGAGGTCCGTCTCGAAGAGGTTGCGGATCGCCACCAGGGGCACCGGGCTCGCCATTGACGGGAAGGTCGAGTGGGCGCTCGGGGTCGGGTTGCCGGGGTACGCGGGGCCGGGCAGCAGACCGTCCTCGACGAAGGCGAGCTTCACCCGGCGCGCCACGCCACCCAGCAGGGCGCCCACCTGCTGCTCCGGCAGGTTCGGGAACGTCACCACCAGGGCCTTCTGCGGGCCGGTGGTGCGCTCGCGTGGCGCCAGCGTCCGGAACGGCTTGCGGAAGGCGCTGATTCCGTCCGCGACCGCCTCTTCCGACGGGTCGTCCGTGAGCACCCGGCCGAACCACAGCGTGCCGGCGTCCAGCGCACCGCGCACGTACGGGCACACCGCTCCGGCGCGGCCCAGGTCCGGGTGCGGATGGGTCAGATAGTCCTGCGCCCAGGTCAGTGCGGCCATCAGGTCGGGCACCGCGTCCGCTTGTTCGGTCACTTCCTGTGCGCTGTACACCTTCTGCGCGTCGTCGTTCACTGCGCTCCCCAAACTCGGTGGCGTTGTGATCTGTCCGCGTTGGACGTCAGTGTCTCATATCGCACCAGCTGTCGCGTGGGGTTCCACCACGAAAAAAGTCGGTCCTTTGTGGATCAACCGCGAAAAATGGCTGGCCTACTAGACTCCGGCGCCATGGAACCGATGCCGCCGTTCGTACACCGCCTCCGGGTCCGCTACAGCGAGTGCGACCAGCAGGGCGTCGTCTTCAACGGACAGTATCTGTTCTTCTACGACGTCGCGATCACCGAGCTGTTCCGCGCCCGGATCGGGCCGTACCAAGAGATTGTCGACCGCGGGTACGACATCGTGGTCGCCGAGGCGCGGATCCGGTTCGTCGAGGGCGCCCGGTTCGACGAGGAGCTCGACATCGAGATGCCGATCGAGCACCTCGGCACCACCAGCATGATCGTGCGGCCGGTGTTCCGCGTCGGCGAGCGGCTCATCGCCGACGGCGAGGTGCGGCACGTGTGGGTGGACCCGAAAACCCTGCGGAAGACGCCGATGCCCGACGACTTCCGCGCGGCGCTCTCCGCTTAGCGCGTCCGGCGCAGGTACTCGACCTCCAGGACCGGCCTGCCGTCCCCGAAGTCGCGTTCGCGGGTGCGCCCGGTCTCGGCGAAGGCGAACGACTCGTAGAAGTGCCGCGCGCGGTTCGCGCCGGCCATCGTCCACAGGCGAACCCGGCGGAACCTGGCCTCCCGCAACAACTCCCACGCGTTGTCCATCACCGTGGCGGCCACCCGGCGGCCCCACACGTCGGGGTGTGCGAAGCAGTCGAAGATCTCGCCGTCCGGCGCGCCGTCGCTGTGCGGGCCGAAGTAGACGAACGCCGCGACGGCACTGCCGCGTTCGGCGACGAGCAACGTGTTCCTGGCGTGCTCGCGGCCGACCATCCGATGTGCCCACATGTTCCGTCGCTGGTCGACGAGCGTGCGCAGGAAGGCGCCCTCGAACAGGTCGCGGTGCGCCACCCGGAACGCCTCCGCGTGCACCTCGCCGATCGACTCCGCGTCCGCCGTGGTGGCTTCACGCACGAGCACCGGAAGGTCGACCCTCATGGGGGAACATGATATGACCGTCCACCGGTGAGTGACTACCCATCCGCGTACTGTCACGGTGGGAATCACCCGGTCTTGGTACCCCGCACGGGTCGCTTCGATCTTGGTGGAACTCCGGGCGTAGCGTTCCCGTTGTCGTGACGAACCGTGTATTTCGGGAGGGGGTGTCATGGTCACCGTCATCGTGATCATCGCGTTGGTCCTGGCCGTGGTCGCACTCGGCGCGACGTTCGCGAGAAACCAGGCCAACGCCAAGCAGCAGCGCCTCGACGACGCCAAGGCCGAGGCCCGGCGCTGGGTCGAGCGGCTCGGCGGCCAGATCATGAACCTCACGGGCACCGACGAGGCGTCCAAGCAGGCGCTCGCGGACGCCTCGGAGCGCTACAACGCCGCGGGCTCGCAGATGGAGCAGGCGAACACCGCTGAGCAGAGCCAGCTGGTCACCAAGACCGCGCTCGAGGGCCTGTACTACGTGCGCGCCGCGCGAGAGGCGATGGGCCTGGATCCCGGCCCCGAGCTGCCCGTGGACCGCGAGCAGGAGCGCGCCGGCAAGGTCAGCGAGGACCGCCGGATCAGCGTCGAGGGCCACGACTACGAGGCCTCACCGCAGCCCGGCGACCGCACGCCGCACTACTACCCCGGCGGCCGCGTCGCCGGCCGGCCGGTGCCGCAGGGCTGGTACAGCGAGCCGTGGTGGCGCCCGGCGCTCATCGGCGGCGCCTGGGGCATCGGCTCGTTCCTGCTGTTCGACGCCATGTTCTCCGGCATGTACGGCATCCCCGACGCCCAGGCCTGGGAGTCCGGCTACGACGCGGGCCAGCAGGACGCCATGGACGGTGGCGGTGGCGACGGCGGTGATGGTGGCGGTGACGGCGGCGGCGACTACGGCGACGGCGGCGGCGGCGACATGGGTGGCGGAGACTTCGGCGGGGGCGACTTCGGTGGCGGCGACTTCGGCGGCGGTGGCGACTTCGGCTTCTAGCCGGGCTGGCAGGACGGGCACCAGTACAGGTTGCGGCCGCCGAGGTCGGTGATCGCGACCTCGGTGCCGCACACCAGGCACGGCTGGCCGTGGCGGCGGTAGACGTACACCTCGCCGCCGTGCCGGTCCTTGCGTGGCGCGCGCCCGGTGACGGCGGGCAGGTGTTCGTCGCTGACCGTGTCGATCCGGCCGGTGCGCACGCCCTTGCGCATCAACGTGACCAGGTCCGTCCACATGTCCGTCCACAGTGCACGGTCAAGCTCCTTGCCGGGCAGCATCGGGGCGACGTTGTGGCGGAACAGGATCTCCGCGCGGTACACGTTGCCGACGCCGGCGAGCACCGACTGGTCGAGCAGCAACGCGGCGATCGGCAGCCGGGACCGGGACAGCCGCGTCAGCGCGCGGTCCGGGTCGGCGTTGCGGCGCAACGGATCCGGCCCGAGCTTGGCCAGCACACCGGTCATCCGCGCGGCGTCGGTGAGCTCGCAGACGGTCGGACCGCGCAGGTCGGTGAAGTGGGTCTCGCCGACCATCCGCATGCGTACTTGGCCGACCGGTGCGGACAGCGGCAACGGCTGTTCGGTGAACGTGCCGATCAGCCCGAGGTGGACGTGCACGATCGCGTCCGGGCCGTAGACGTGGAACAGGTGCTTGCCGTAGGCCTCCGCCCGGCCAAGTACCCGTCCGTCCACAACGGACGCGGCGGAGGTGAAGCGGTCCTGCGGGCTGGAGACCTCGACCGCGCGGCCGACGAAGAGCTTCTTGTGCAGCCGGGCAAGCCGGTGCAGCGTGTGTCCCTCCGGCACCGGCTAGCTCGGCAGGGCCGGCGGGGTGCCGGTGCGCTCGTACTCGTCGAGCATCCGGATGCGGCGGGCGTGCCGTTCGTTGCCGGAGAACGGGGTCGCCACGAACGCGCGGGCGATCTCGGCGGCTTCCCCGGCGGTGTGCATCCGCGCGCCGATGCCGACGACGTGGGCGTCGTTGTGCTCGCGGGCGAGCGTGGCCGTCTCGACGTTGTAGGCGAGCGCGGCGCGGCAGCCGGCGACCTTGTTGGCCGCGATCTGCTCACCGTTGCCGGAGCCGCCGATCACGACGCCGAGGCTGCCGGCGTCGGCGAGCACGCGGCGGGCGGCCTCGATGCAGTACACCGGGTAGTCGTCGTCCGCGTCGTAGACGGCCGGACCGACGTCGACGACGTCGTGGCCCGCCGCGGCGAGCTGTTCGGCGAGGTAGGCCTTCAGCTCGAAGCCCGCGTGGTCGGATCCCAGGTAAACGCGCACGACAGCATTCTGCCAGCCTGGCAGGATCGGGCCGGTGACGGTGTACGAACAGGACTCCGCGGACCTGCGGCTGGAGTGGGGGCTCGACGGCGTCACCGCGCTCGCGGGATGCGCGGTGCTGATCGTCGTCGACGTGCTGAGCTTCACGACCACGGTCGACATCGCGCTCGGCCGGGGCGGCCGGGTGCTTCCGCTGCCGTGGCGCGACGAGCGCGCGGCCGAGGCGGCCCGGGCGGCCGGCGCCACCCTGACGCCCAGCGGACTGTCGGGTGTCGACAAGCAGGCAGGGCTGCGAGCCACTCCGGGACACGGCTGGACGCTGCGGCCGTCGTCGCTGGTCGAGCTGCCGGCGGGGACCTTCCTGGCGATCTCGTCGCCGAACGGGGCGACGTTGTCGGCGGCCGCGGCGAAGACCGGGGCCACCGTGCTCGCCGGGTGCCTGCGCAACGCCACGGCGGTGGCGGCCGCGGCGGCGGAGCTCGCCGGGGACGGACCGATCGGGATCCTGCCGGCCGGCGAGCGGTGGCGGGAGACGCCGGGCCACCGCCTGCGGCCGGGGATCGAGGAGCTGCTCGGTGCGGGCGCGATCGCGGCCGCGGTGCCGGGGCGCCGGGCGCCCTCCGCGGAGGCCGAGCTCGCGGCGATGACCTACCGGGCCGCCGGGCCGCGGGTCCCGGACCTGGTGGCGGCGTCGGTGTCCGGGCGCGAGCTGATCGAGGCCGGCGTGCCCGGCGACGTGGCGCTGGCGTCCGCGGTGGACGCGAGCGACGTCGTGCCGGTGCTGACCGACGGGGTGTTCGCGGCCCGATGAGGTGGCTCGAGGTCGCCGACGGCGTGTACGCCCGGCGCTACGCCGAGCTGGACCAGACGCTCGGGCTCGTGGTCGGCACGGCGCGGTGCCTGGTGATCGACAGCGGCACCGACGAGACACACGGGGCGGAGTTCGCCGCGGCCGTCCGGGAGGTCACGCCGCTGCCGTGGGACCTGGTGATCACGCACGCGCACTTCGACCACTTCTTCGGCACCGCCGCGTTCCTGCCCTGCGCGGTGTGGGCGCACGTGCGGTGCCGCGACGCCCTGGCGACCGGCGCGGAGCAGCACCGGGCGGAGTGGGTGGCGCAGTACCAGGAGGGCAAGCCGGAGCTGGCGGACCGGCTCGCCGGCGCGCGGCTCGTGGCGCCCACCGACGTGTTCACCGACCGCGTGTCGCTGGACCTGGGCGGGCGGCGCGTGGAGCTGGTCCACCCCGGGCTCGGGCACACCGACCACGACGTGGTCGTGCACGTGCCCGACGCCGGGGTGGTGTTCGCCGGCGACCTCGTGGAGCAGGGCCAGCCGGTGTCGATCGGGCCGGACAGCGCGCTCGCGGAGTGGCCGGCGACGCTGGACGCGGTGCTCGCGCTGGGACCGCGGACGATCGTGCCGGGGCACGGCGAACCCGTGGACCCCGCGTTCGTCCGCGCCCAGCGCGACGAGCTCAGCGCTGGATCGACTTCAGCTCCGTGAACTCCTCGAGGCCGTAGCGCCCGAACTCGCGGCCGTTGCCGGACTGCTTGAAGCCGCCGAACGGGGCCTTCGTGTTGAACAGCCCGCCGTTCACGTCCACCTGGCCCGCCCGCAGCCGCCCGGCCACCGCGTACGCGCGGTCCGCGTCGCCGCCGAAGACACCGGCCGCGAGGCCGTACTGGGTGCCGTTCGCGATCCGCACGGCGTCGTCGGTGTCGGTGTACGGCAGGATCGACAGGACCGGGCCGAAGATCTCCTCCTGCGCGATCGTCATGTCGTCGCGCACGCCGGCGAACACGGTCGGGCGCACGTAGTACCCGGGGCCGTCGACCGGGTCCGGGCCGCCGTGCGCGAGCGTCGCGCCCTCCTCGACACCCTTGCGGATGTAGCCGACCACGCGGTCGCGCTGCGCGGCGGACACCGACGGGCCGATCCGGGTGGTCTCCTGCGCGGGGTCGGCCGGCTGGTACTTCGACGCCGCCGCGACCGCGGCCTCGACCGCCTCGTCGTGCCGGTCCGCCGGGACCAGCAGGCGGGTCAGCGCGCTGCACGCCTGGCCGTTGTTCATGAAGCAGTTCGCCACGGTGATCTTGACCGCGCGCACCACGTCGGCGTCGTCGAGGATCACCGACGCGGACTTGCCGCCCAGCTCCAGCGCCACCTTCTTGACCGTCTCGGCGCCGACGGCGGCGACCCGGCGGCCGGCCCGCGTCGAGCCGGTGAACGAGACCATGTCGACCAGCGGGTGCGCGGCCAGTGCCTCGCCGACGACCGGGCCGGTGCCGTGGACCATGTTGAACACGCCGGCCGGCAGGCCCGCGGCGGACACGATCTCGGCGAGCAGGCCGGCGGTCAGCGGCGCCACCTCGCTCGGCTTCAGCACGACCGTGTTGCCAGCGACCAGCGCCGGGGTCACCTTCGCGACCATCTGCTGCAGCGGGAAGTTCCACGGCGTGATCGCGGCGACCACGCCGATCGGCTCCCGCACGACCGTCGAGTTGCCGACGGTCACCGGGTCCAGGGCGCCGTTCTCGACCTCGTCGAGCACGCCGTCGGTGATGCCGACCGGGTTGGTGACCTGGACCTTCGTGGCGAACACGATCGGCGTGCCGACCTCGGCGGTGATCGTCGCGGCCAGCTCGCCGGCGCGGGCCTTCAGCCCGTCGTTGATCCGGCGTACCGCGGCGACCCGGTCGGCCAGGGGCGTCGCGGCCCAGCCGGGGAAGGCGGCCGCGGCGGCGCGCACCGCGGCGTCGGCGTCGGCCGGGGTGCCGGCCGGGACCGACGCGATGACCTCCTCGGTCGCCGGGTTCACCACGTCGATCCGCTCGCCACCGGTGTCCTCGACGAACTCGCCGCCGATGAGGTGGGCGGTGCGAACCTGGGTGGGCGCGGCCATGTGTCCTCCGGATGTAACGCTCAAGCGGGTGTCGACGTCCAGCGTGTCACACGGAATTAGTCGAAGGACAGCTCTCCGGCGCGGGTGCGCTTGAGCTCGAAGAAGTCCGGGTAGCTCGCGAGCGCGACGGCGCCGTCGAAGATCTTCACCGCGTCCTCGCCCCGCGGGATCGAGTTCAGCACCGGGCCGAAGAACGCGACGCCGTCGACGTGGATGGTGGGCGTGCCGACATCCATGCCGACCGGGTCCATGCCCTCGTGGTGGCTCTTGCGCAGCGCCTCGTCGTAGTCGGTGCTGGTCGCGGCCTGCGCCAGCTCCGCGGGCAGGCCGACCTCGGCGAGCGACTCGGCGATGACGGCGTCGAAGTCCTTGTACTGCTCGTTGTGGATGCGGGTGCCCATCGCGGTGTAGAGGTCACGCAGCACCTTGTCGCCGTGCTTGTCCGCGGCGGCGATCAGCACGCGTACCGGAGCCCAGGCGTGCTCGAGGAACTCCTTGTATTCCCCGGGCAGATCGCGGCCCTCATTCAGTACTGCGAGGCTCATCACACGGAAACTCAGGTCGATGTCCCGGTGCTGCTCGACCTCGAGGATCCACCGCGACGTGATCCACGCAAACGGACAAGCCGGGTCGAAATAGAAGTCGACCGTGGTCTTCTTTGCTGCTGTCATGTCCAGCACAACCGCGACGGCGGCGAACTTTCTTCCCGTTCTCACCCGTCTGGCGGGCGACAGTCGCGACGAGGGTGCTTGGATGCGACTGGGTACCTGACCAAGTCTTCCGGAAAGCGACATGAGGTGACCAGTGGCTCCGCCCAACCTGACCCGCGACGAAGCACAACGGCGAGCGGCGTTGCTCGATGTCCAGTCCTATGACATCGAACTGGATCTCACCAACGGTCACGGCCAGCCGGGCGAGAACACGTTCTCCTCGGTCGTCACGGTGTCGTTCCGCAGCAGCGAGCCGGGTGCGGACCTCTGGATCGACCTGATCGCCGACTCCGTCACCGCCGCCGAGCTCAACGGCCAGGCGCTCGACGTGTCCGGCTACCGCGAGGACGACGGCCTCGCACTGCCCTCGCTCGCCGAGCAGAACACGCTGACCGTGCACGCGAACTGCCGGTACATGAACACCGGCGAGGGCCTGCACCGGTTCGTCGACCCGGTCGACAAGAGCGTCTACCTGTACACGCAGTTCGAGACGGCCGACGCCAAGCGGATGTTCGCCTGCTTCGACCAGCCGGACCTCAAGGCCACCTACCACCTCACGGTGCTCGCGCCGCAGTCGTGGCGGGTGATCTCCAACGGCGCCACCGGGTCCACCGAGTCCATTGCGGACGATGCGGTGCGGCACGACTTCGCCACCACCGAGCGGATGTCGACCTACCTGGTCGCGCTCGTGGCCGGACCGTATGCCGAGTGGCGCGACGAGTACCGCGACGAGCACGCGGTCGTCCCGCTCGGGCTGTACTGCCGCGCGTCGCTCGCCGAGCACATGGACGCCGAGCGCCTGTTCACCGAGACGAAGCAGGGCTTCGCCTTCTACCACCGCAGCTTCGGCGTGCCCTACCCGTTCGGCAAGTACGACCAGTGCTTCGTGCCGGAGTTCAACGCGGGCGCCATGGAGAACGCGGGCTGCGTGACGTTCCTCGAGGACTACGTCTTCCGCAGCCGGGTCACCCGCTACTCCTACGAGCGGCGCTGCGAGACCGTGCTGCACGAGCTCGCGCACATGTGGTTCGGCGACCTGGTCACCATGCGCTGGTGGGACGACCTGTGGCTGAACGAGTCGTTCGCCACGTTCGCGAGCGTGCTGTGCCAGGCCGAGGCGACCGAGTACGAGCACGCCTGGACGAGCTTCGCGAACATCGAGAAGTCGTGGGCCTACCGGCAGGACCAGCTGCCCTCGACGCACCCGGTCGCCGCGGACATCCCGGACCTGCAGGCGGTCGAGGTCAACTTCGACGGCATCACCTACGCCAAGGGCGCGAGCGTGCTCAAGCAGCTCGTCGCCTACGTCGGGCAGGACCACTTCCTCGCCGGGCTGCGGGTGTACTTCGCCAAGCACGCGTGGGGCAACGCGACGCTCGCCGACCTGCTGTCCGCGCTCGAGGAGGCGTCCGGCCGCGACCTGTCGTGGTGGAGCGCGCAGTGGCTGCAGACGACCGGCCTGAACACGTTGCGCCCGGAGTTCCAGGTGGACGACTCCGGGGCGTTCACGTCGTTCGCGATCGCCCAGAGCGGCGCCAAGCCGGGCCAGGGCGAGCTGCGCACCCACCGGGTCGCCGTCGGCGTGTACGACGACCGGGACGGCCGGCTGGTCCGCACGCACCGCACGGAGATCGACGTGACCGGCCCGCTCACCGAGGTGCCGGACCTGGTCGGCGTGCCGCGCGGCAAGCTCGTGCTGATCAACGACGACGACCTCAGCTACTGCACGATGCGGCTGGACCCCGAGTCGCTCACCACGCTGGTCGACCGCATCGGCGACATCACCGAACCGCTGCCGCGCACGCTGTGCTGGTCGGCCGCGTGGGAGATGACCCGCGAGGCCGAGCTGAAGGCGCGCGACTTCGTCACCCTCGTCTGCCACGGCCTGCCGGCCGAGACCGAGGTCGGCGTGGTGCAGCGGCTGCTGCTGCAGGCCCAGACCGCGATCAGCTCCTACGCCGACCCGGCGTGGGCGCCGCAGGGCTGGCGGATGTACACCGACCGGCTGATGGAGCTGGCCGCGTCGGTCGAGCCGGGCTCGGACCACCAGCTGGCGCTGGTCAACGCGCTCGCCGGCACCGTGCTGGGGCAGGACCAGGTGGCAGTCCTGCGGGGCTGGCTGGACGGGTCGGCGCCGCTGGCCGGGCTGGTCGTGGACACCGACCTGCGCTGGCGGCTGCTGCACGCGCTGGTCGCGCACGACGCGGCGACCGAGCGCGAGATCGACGAGGCGCTGACCGCGGACTCGACGGCCACCGGCAACCGGCAGGCCGAGCGGGCGCGCGCGCTGCGGCCGACCGACGAGGCCAAGGCGGAGGCGTGGCGGCGCGCGGTGCGCGACGACGAGCTGCCGAACGCGATCAACGAGTCGATCATCACGGGCTTCTCCCACCCCGTCCAGAAGGAGCTGCTGGGCTCGTACGTGGCGCGGTACTTCGCGGACGTGGGCGACGTATGGCGGCGGCGGTCGAGCGAGCGGGCGCAGCCCGTGGCGCTGGGCCTGTTCCCGTCGTGGTCGGTGGCACCGTCGACGGTCGAGGCGGCCGACTCGTGGCTCACCGACGAGTCACACCCACCGGCGCTGCGGCGACTGGTGTCCGAGGGCCGGGCGGGCATCGTCCGCGCCCTGGCGGCACGCGAGTTCGACGGCGAGAGCTGACCCCTGACACGGCGAACGCCGCGGGCCCTCGGGCTCGCGGCGTTCGTCTGTGTCGGTGTGGGGGCTAGCGCTTGGCGGGGCCTGCCTGGTCGCTCAGCATGCGCAGGCCGCTCACCAGGCCGCCGATCAGGTCGCCCTCCTTGAAGGAGGCGACCATGCTCATCACGGCCAGGTTGCACGCGCGGTCCGGCAGCCGGCGGGTGGACTCCGCGCCCGTGACGACCTCGACGCGGCGCTGCGTGGGCGACACCGCGATCAGCACACCGGCCGCGGCGGTCTCACCCGCCTCCGCGTGCAGGCCCTCCGCCATGGCCCGGGTGTCCTCGCCGAGGTCACCGAGGTAGACGCTGAAGCCGAGACCCGTCGAGCGCGCGGACAGCGTCAGCGCCTCGTCGAGCCGGGCCAGCTGCACGGAGCTGAACGGCAGCTCGGACCTCGTGGTCCGGTACTCCCGCGCCACCGAGATCCGGCCGCTCTCGGTCACGACCGCGCTGTAACCGTGCTCGGGGTCCTCCGAGATCACATCTCCGGGTACATGTGCCCGGACGACATCACCAGCTGCCACGAGCGCCTCCCTTGGCCGTCCGCTTCGAGCCCTTCGCGCCACCCGTCGGTACGGCGCCCTCATGGGTGCCGACCCCGGCCGGGTTCGCGGTCCACCAGACCGCGGGGTAGTCCCACGGCTGGCCGGGCCGGTACCGCGGGTTCCGCGCGAACTTGTCCCGCAACGTCAACAGGGCGATCACGCCGTAGATGGCCAGCGGGATCACGGCGTAGACGAGGATTGTCTGCACGACGCTCACGCGCGACACACTACCGAGCGCCGCACCGGGTGCCACTGACGACCCGGCATCCGGCGGCGCATGATCACTTCGTGTCAGCACTGGTACGCATTCCGGTAACCGGCTGACCCGTGCGATGGTGCGCGCGTTGGGGCGACGGGCCCAGTGCCTGCCCGCGAACGGTCGTAAGGCCCCTCGCGGCATCCGTCGTTACAGAAGACGTCTTGTCGGTTACAGTTTTAGCTCCTAGCTTTCACCTGTACGGCCCTTGCGCACCCCTCATCCGCACTCTCCGTGCGTACACCGCCGAGGAGCACCGCCATGACCATGAGCTTTACGAATGCACCGCTGATGGCCATCACCCGATTGGACCAGTCCGAGCAGATCAACTGCCTGGGGACCCGCGTCACGCGCGGCACCCGGGTCACCGCCGGCACCCGAGTCACCCGCGGCACGCGCGTGACGAGGGGGACCCGGGTCACCGCGGGCACCCGCGTCACGCGGGGGACCAGGGTCACCCGGGGCACACGTGTCACGGCGGGTACGCGAGTCACACGTGGCACTCGGGTCACGCGCGGCACCCGCGTCACCGCCGGAACGCGCGTCACCGCTTCTTGAGCACCAGCAACACCCAGGTACGACTGGAGCCCGCTGCCTCTCAGGCGGCGGGCTCCCCCAGGTAAGGCAGCCACAGCGGGTCCGCATCGACGACCCCGGCGAGCAGCCGCCAGTGCACCCCACGTGGGGCTCTCGGCACCACCCGCAGCCGCCAGCCCAGCTCGGACGAGCAGCTTGTCGGCCTTGCGGTGGTTGCACTTCACGCAGCAGGCCACGCAGTTCTGCCAGGTGTGCTCGCCGCCGCGGCTGCGCGGGATGACGTGGTCGATGGTCTCCGCCCGGCCGCCGCAGTAGGCGCAGCGGTAGCGGTCGCGGTGCATCAGCCCGGCCCGGGTCAGCGGCACCCGCGCCCGGTACGGCACCCGCACGAACGTGCTCAGCCGGATCACCGAGGGAACCACGACGCTGTCCGCGGCCGAGTGCAGCACCAGCCCGCTCGGGTCACCGTGCACGACCTCGGCCTTGCCGCACACGACGAGCACCACCGCGCGGCGCAGCGGCAACGCGGTGAGCGGCTCGAAGGTCGTGTTCAACAACAACACCCGACGCCGGCCCCACGTCGGGGGACCGGTGGCCTGTTCCGAAGCTCCGTGGTTCGACTTGACGGAACTCGGACGCGCCTGAGTCCGCGGCGCCAGCCCAGCGCGGGCGACGCCGATCGGAGTCGGATGTCGGTCGGGCACGCGACCACCTCCACCGGTTTCGGCAGCATAGCAGACCACAGAGTCACCCCTCGTACGCACGCCTGTTGCACAACGTGTCCGTCTTCACGTCCGACAAAGATCTGGTGAACGACGCCGAAACCGGCCGCCTATATGGTCGGCCCCGTGACCGTTTTGGACCCGCTCACCCTGGAGCCCCCGCCCTGCGTGGACGACGAGGGCTGGTGCAACACGATCTACGGCTGGACCGGCAACAAATGGCTGGCGTCGTCGTCGCACTGGCTCATCGCGAAGCCGCTCACGATCCTGCTGATCATCATCGGCGCGCTGATCGTCCGCGCGATCGCCCGGCGGCTGATCGACCGGCTCACCAGCGCCACCGGCGGCAAGATCCCGACCGTGCTGCGGCCGCTGCGCGAGCGCGCCCCGCAGGCGCTGGGCCAGCTGCTGTCCGAACGCCGCGCCCAGCGCGCCCAGACCATCGGCTCGGTGTTCAAGTCGATCGTCTCGTTCATCGTCTTCGGGCTGGCGTTCATGATGATCCTCGGCGAGCTGGGGGTGAACCTCGGCCCGATCATCGCCTCGGCCGGCATCGTCGGCGTCGCCATCGGGTTCGGTGCGCAGAACCTGGTGAGGGACTTCCTGTCCGGCGTGTTCATGATGCTCGAGGACCAGTACGGCGTCGGCGACGTCGTGGACACCGGCGAGGCCACCGGCACCGTCGAGGCGGTCGGCCTGCGGATCACCACGCTGCGGGACATCAACGGCACCGTCTGGTACGTCCGCAACGGCGAGATCCTCCGGGTCGGCAACTCCAGCCAGGGGTTCGCGGTGGCCGTGGTCGACGTGCCGATCGGCTACGGCGCCGACGTCGGCCAGGCCACCGACATCCTCGCGCAGGTCGCCACCGACGTGACCGCCACGAAGCCGCTGTCCGACGACGTGATCGAGCCGCCCGAGGTGCTCGGCGTGGAGCGGGTCACCGCGGCCGAGGGCATCACGATGCGGCTGACCGTCAAGGTCCGGCCCGGCCGCCAGTGGGCGGTGCAGCGGTCGCTGCGGGCGAAGATCATGGAGGCGTTCGAGGACGCCGGCATCCGCGGCCCGCTCGGCGCGGGCCTTCCCCACCGCCGATGCCGTGAGCATGGGACGACTGAGATACGTGGCGACACCTGAGAATGCCGAGATCTTCTACGAGGCGGTCGGCGGCGAGGAGACCTTCCACCGCATCGTCGCCCGCTTCTACGCCGAGGTCGCCGAGGACGAGGTGCTGCGGCCGCTGTACCCGGAGGAGGACCTCGGCCCGGCCGAGGAGCGGCTGCGGCTGTTCCTGATGCAGTACTGGGGCGGCCCGCACACCTACTCCGACCAGCGCGGCCACCCCCGGCTGCGGATGCGCCACGCGCCGTTCTCGATCGGCCCCATCGAGCGGGACGCGTGGCTGCGCTGCATGCGCGTCGCGGTCGACGAGGCCGGCCTGTCCGACGCGCACCGCGAGCAGCTGTGGGCCTACCTGGAGATGGCCGCGCAACAGCATGATGAACAGCTGGGTCTGACCCGGCTCAGGACAGTCGGCCCTGTCTCCACTTTGGTCCGGAATGGCAGGATGACCGATCGTGCGCAGCCCCACGGACCCCCAGGACGACGTGTCGTGGTGGCACGACGCGGTCTTCTACCAGGTCTACGTGCGGTCCTTCGCCGACCACGACGGTGACGGCGTCGGCGACCTCGACGGCATCCGCTCGCGGCTCGGCTACCTCGAGCTGCTCGGCGTCGACGCGCTGTGGCTGACTCCGTTCTACCGCTCCCCGATGGCCGACCACGGCTACGACGTGGCCGACCCGCGTGACGTCGACCCGCTGTTCGGCGACCTCGACGGCGTTCGACCGGCCTGGTCGACGACGCCCACGACCACGGCATCAAGGTGACCGTCGACCTGGTGCCGAACCACACCAGCGACCGGCACCCGTGGTTCGCGGAGGCGCGTGGCGGCCCAGCCGTACGGCCCGGCGCGGGACCGCTACGTCTTCCGCGACGGCCGCGCCGGCGGGACCGCGCCGCCGAACAACTGGGTCAGCGTGTTCGGCGGGCCCGCGTGGACCCGGGTGCCGCGACGGCCAGTGGTACCTGCACCTGTTCGCGCCCGAGCAGCCCGACCTGAACTGGGCGAACGCCGACGTGCGCGCGGACCTCGAGCGCACGCTGCGGTTCTGGCTGGACCGCGGCGTGGACGGGTTCCGCATCGACGTCGCGCACGGCATGGCCAAGCCCGCCGGCGCTGCCGGACATGGACCTGCGCGCGGCCTCGGTGATCGGCCACCACGACTTCTACGACCCGCGGTTCGACGACGACGGCGTGCACGACATCCACCGGATGATCCGCAAGGTGCTCGACGGGTACCCGCACGCGATGACCGTCGGCGAGGTGTGGGTGACCGACAACCGCGCGCCTCGCCGACTACCTGCGGGCCGACGAGCTGCACCTGGGCTTCAACTTCCGGCTGGTGCTGGCCCCGTTCGACGCCGCCGCCGTCCGCACCGCCATCGAGGAGTCGCTGGCCACCGCCGCGGCCGCGGGCGCGCCGCCGACGTGGACGCTGTCCAACCACGACGTGTGGCGCGAGGTCACCCGCTACGGCGGCGGGACGGCCGGCAGGCAGCGGGCCCGGGCGATGGCGCTGGTCGAGCTGGCGCTGCCGGGCGTGGTGTACGTCTACAACGGCGAGGAGCTCGGCCTGCCCAACGTCGACCTGCCGGACTGGGCACTGCAGGACCCGGGTGGGAGCGCTCCGGGCGCACCGACCGCGGCCGGGACATCTGCCGGGTGCCGATGCCGTGGGAGGGCGACACCCCGCCGTTCGGGTTCTCCCCCGGCACGGAGTCGTGGCTGCCGATGCCGCCGGAGTGGGGCGACCTGACCGTGGAGCGGCAGCTGGAGGACGAGGGCTCGACGCTGTCGCTGTACCGGCAGGCGCTCGAGCTGCGCAAGACACACGACGCGTTCGCCGGCGAGGCGCTGGAGTGGTACGGCGCGCCGGAGGGCTGTTTCGCGTTCCGCCGCAAGGGCGGCGGGCTGGTGTGCGCACTCAACACCACCGGCGAGGCGGTGCCGCTGCCACCGGGTGAGGTGCTGCTGGCCAGCGGCCCCCTCGACGAGGACTTCCTCCCGCCGAACACGGCCGCCTGGCTCGTCTAGCCGTCGAGCCGGGCCTGGCTAGAGACCGCTGCCGATCTCGCCGTAACCGCCGCCGTAGTCGCCGCCCGCGTCGTCGTACGACGGCGGGTCGGGCTGTGGGTCGGGACGGAGTCGGGCTGGGGTTGCGGGTCTGCCTGGGCGGAGTCGCCGCTGAACGCGGACGTCGCGGCGAGGTAGCCGACAGTCGGGCCGAAGGTCCACGCGGCGTTGCGGATGTTCTGCTTGCGGCGCTCCCTCGGGTCCGGCAGCGGCTCGGGCTCGGTCGGGTGCTGCACGTGCCGCGGCCGCGCCGGGCCCTCCTCCGGCTCGCGGTCCACCCAGTAGTCCTCGCGCGGCACCGTCTGGTCGAGGAAGCTGCGCGCCGGGTCGTCGTCACGCTCATCGCGGTCGCTCATGGTGGTCCGACTCCCTCCAGCCCGATCCGGTCGCGGTCCCGGGCGACCCGTAAGGATTTGGCAACCTACACCAGCAGCGGCAGCAATGCGTGCCGCCGCCGGACCACCGCGCCGAACCGCGCGTCGATCCGCAGCCAGGCATCCGTCGCGGTCACCCGGACCTGCTCGTCGGCCTCGCCGGTGCCGAGGAAACCCATGCCGGACATGGCGAACAGGCAGCGCAGCGGGATCTTCACCTCGAGCTTGTCGTCCGCGACGGTCAGCACGGTCTGGTCCAGCAGCGACGCGGGTGGCGTGCCGTGCGGGCCCGCGTTCTCCCGGGCCAGCTCGAGCCCGCGGTCGGCCAGCTCGGTGACGACCTTGGCGGGCAACGACTCCACGACCTGCCAGTGCGCCTGCGGCGGCAGCGCGGAGCGCCACTGCAGGTCGAGCACCGGACCCGGGTCGATCCGCTCGCCGCGCGACACGGCCAGCGCGGCCAGCAGCTCGTTGCCCGACACCGTGACGTCGGCCGGCTCGACCGTGCCGAGCACGGTCCGGGTGGCGAGCACGTCGAACGGGGTCGCCACCCACGAGTCGATCCGGCCGCCCTCGCGGTTGCGCAGCCGCACCACGGTCGCGCCGTCGAGGCGGACGGCGCGGGCGACGAACGCGCCGAGGTCGTCGCGTTCGGACTGCTCGGGGAACCCCAGCTCAGGCACCGTTGCCTCCGATGCCCGCTCCGCTGGTCCGGCGCCACGCGGCGAGGAAGTCCCGCTCCGCCTCGGACATCCGCCGCGGCCGGCTGCTCGCCAGATCGTAGGGCACCAGCATCGTCTGCGCCGTCACCGCCACCGGGTCGTCCGGCGTCGGTCCACTGTGGACCTCGTAGTCGAGGGTGAACGAGGCGTGCCGCATCTCGCGCAGCGACACGGCTATCCGCACCGAGCCGCCGTCGGCGACGAGCGGCGCGTGATAGTCCACCACGAGGCGGGCCACCACCACCCCCGCCGAGATCTCCTCGGCGCCGTGCCGTGCGGCCTCGCCGAACAGCAGCGCGATCCGGGCCTCCTCGAGCAGCGTCACCGTGTTGGCATGGTTCACATGCCCGTACGCGTCCATGTCCGACCAGCGCGGCCGGACATCGGCTATGAAGACACCCACTAGCGGACCATACTGCGCACCTGGCGGGCGGCGACCGACAGTGTGGCCAGATCGAGCCGGTTGGCCCGCTGGATCTCCTCCAGCGACATCCGCGCGCGGCCGAGCCGCGAGGCGTTGGTGTGCTCCCAGTTCGCGATCTTGGCGTCCGCGGAGGTCCCCGGATCGCTCTGCCGCAGCACGTCCAGCGTGATCGCCCGCAGCGACGAGTACATGTCGTCGCGCAGCGCCAGCCGGGCCAGCGCGTGCCAGCGGTTGCCCCGTTCGAGCTTGCTGACCTCGGTCAGCATCGAGTCGAGGTTGAGGTGGTCGGACAGCGCGTAGTACAGCTCCGCGGTCTCCCGCGGGCTGCGCTCGGTGTCCAGCCCCGCGTCCCGCTCGGCCAGCTCGGACACCTCGGTGATGTCCAGCAGCGAGTAGGTGTTGAGCAGCGAGGCGATCCGCTCGGCCAGCGCGGACGGCACGTGTTCGCGGACGAGCCGCTCCGCGTGCTGGGCGGTCTCCTCCCGCTCGGCGCCGCGCAGCAGGGTGCCGACCTCGGGCGTGAGCTCGGCGACCACCTTGTGGAACCGGTTGATTTCCGCGCCGACCGCGAGCGGCTGCGGGCGGTTGGACAGGAACCAGCGCGACGCCCGGTCGAGCAGCCGCCGGCTCTCCAGCATCATCTCGTCGGCGGTGTCGGTGGGCACGATGTTGTCCAGCGTCCGGATGTCGTCCCACAGCGTCTGCAGGTCGAAGATCCGCGTGGTGGCGGTGAACGCGCGGACCGCGTCGGTGCCGGTCGCGTTCATCTCCTCGGCGAGCCGGAACGCGTAGGACACGCCGCCGCCGTCGACGACCTCGTTGACCACCAGCGTCGTGGTGATCTGGCGGCGCAGCGGGTGCTTCGGGATCGCGCCGGAGAACTGCTCTCGCAGCCGGGTCGGGAAGTACCCCGGCAGCCGGCGGGCGAACACGTCCGCGTCGGGCAGCTCGCTGGCCAGCATCTCCTCCTTGAGCGCCAGCTTGACGTGCGCGAGCAGCGACGCGAGCTCCGGTGAGGTCAGGCCCTCGCGGTTCTTGTCCATCTCGCGGAACTGCTGCGAGGACGGCAATGCCTCCAGCTCGCGGTCCAGGCCGGTGCGCTCCTCGAGGAAGGCGACCAGCCGGGCCAGCACGGTCAGCATCGGGATGGCGTGCGCGCGGCTGACCCCGAGCACGCCGTTCTGCCGGTAGTTGTCGTTGAGCACGAGGTCGCCGACCTCGTCGGTCATCGACTCGAGCAGCTCGTTGCGCTGCTCCTCCGCCAGCTCGCCGTCGATGACCAGCTGGTCCAGCAGGATCTTGATGTTGACCTCGTGGTCGGAGCAGTCCACCCCTGCCGAGTTGTCCAGGGCGTCGGTGTTGACCTTGCCGCCGCGCCCGTCCGGGCCGCCGGACTTGGCGAACTCGATGCGGCCGCGCTGGGTGAGGCCGAGGTTGCCGCCCTCGCCGACGACCTTGACCCGCAGGTCCGCACCGTCGACCCGGAGCGCGTCGTTCGCCTTGTCGCCGACCTCGACGTTGCTCTCGCCGCCGGCCTTGACGTAGGTGCCGATGCCGCCGTTCCACAGCAGGTCCACGGGCGCCAGCAGGATCGCGTGCATCAGCTCCGCCGGGGGCAGCTTGACCGTGCCCTCCGGCAGGCCGAGCGCCGCGCGAGCCTGCTCGCTGATCGGGATCGCCTTGAGCGTGCGCGGCCACACCCCGCCGCCCTCGCTGATCAGCGAGCGGTCGTAGTCGTCCCAGCTCGAGCGGGGCAGGTCGAACATCCGCCGCCGCTCGGCGTAGGAGGTGGCGGCGTCCGGGTCCGGGTCGATGAACACGTGGCGGTGGTCGAACGCCGCGATCAGCCGGATGTGCTCGGAGAGCAGCATGCCGTTGCCGAACACGTCGCCGGACATGTCGCCCACGCCGACGACCGTGAACTCCTCGGTCTGGGTGTCGGTGCCCAGCTCGCGGAAGTGGCGCCGCACGCTCTCCCACGCGCCGCGCGCGGTGATGCCCATCGCCTTGTGGTCGTAGCCGACCGAGCCGCCGCTCGCGAACGCGTCGCCGAGCCAGAAGCCGTAGCTCTTCGCGACGTCGTTGGCGATGTCGGAGAACGTGGCGGTGCCCTTGTCGGCAGCGACGACGAGGTAGGTGTCGTCCTCGTCGTAGCGCGCCACGTCCGGCGCGGGCACGACCTTGCCGGCCCGCAGGTTGTCGGTGAGGTCGAGCAGACCGGAGACGAACATCCGGTAGCAGGCGATGCCCTCCTTGAGCCACGCCTCGCGGTCCGGCCCGGGGTCGCCCGTCGGCACCGGCGGCCGCTTCACCACGAAGCCGCCCTTCGCGCCGACCGGCACGATCACGGCGTTCTTGACCGCCTGCGCCTTGACCAGGCCGAGGACCTCGGTGCGGAAGTCCTCCCGGCGGTCGGACCAGCGCAGCCCGCCGCGGGCGACCGCGCCGAAGCGCAGGTGCACGCCCTCCACGCGCGGCGAGTACACGAAGATCTCGAACTTCGGCCGCGGCTCGGGCAGGTCGGGCACCGCGTGCGGGTCGAGCTTGATCGCCAGGAACGGCCGGGGCGCGCCGTCCTCGCCGCGCACCAGGTGGTTGGTGCGCAGCGTCGCGCAGACCAGCGTCATGAAGCTGCGCAGGATGCGGTCCGCGTCGAGGCTGGTGACCTCGTCGATCATGCCGGTGATGGCGGCGACCTGGTCGTCGACCGCCTCCTGCCGCTGGTGTTCGGCGAGCCGGGTGTCGAATCGGGTCTCGAACAGCCGGACCAGCGCGGTCGCCACGTCGGTGTGGCCGAGCACGGCGTCCTCGATGTACTCCGTGGAGTACGGGGTACCGGCCTGGCGCAGGTAGCGCGCGTACGCGCGGAGCAGCGCGGCCTGCCGCCAGGTCAGCCCGCCGTTCAGGATGAGGGAGTTGAAGCGGTCGGACTCGGCGTCCCCGCGCCAGATCGCGGCGAACGCCTCCTCGAACGCGACGCGCTGCTCGTCGCGCTCCTCGGCGGAGTGGCCCTCGACCACGTCCGGCTCGACGCGCAGCCCGAAGTCGTAGATCCACCACTTCGTGCCGTCCTCGCGGCGCAGCTCGTACGGGCGCTCGTCGACGACCTCGACGCCCATCTGCTGCAGCACGGGCAGCACCTGGGACAGCGTGACGCCGGGCCCGGCGAGGTAGAGCTTGAAGCGGCGCTCCCCCGGCTCGGCGTGCGGCGCGAAGTAGAACGCCATGTCCATGTCACCGGGCTGCTGCAGGCCCTCGAGGCGGCGCAGGTCGGCGAGCGCGGCGACGGCGCCGAAGTCCTCCTTGTAGGCCTCCGGGAACACGGTCGCGAAGCGTTGCCCCTGCTCGGTCGCGGACTCGGCGCCGACGGTGATCGTGTCGTCGTCGACCCGGTGGGTGCCCTCGGCGACCCACTCGCGCTGCTCGGCGAAGATCGCCTCGACGAGCCGGTCGTCCCAGGTGCGGACGGCCTCGGTCATCCGCGCCTGGATGTCCGCGACGTCGGCCTCGCCGGCCTTCTCCGGATCGACCGTGTGCACGGTGAAGTGGACCTGCGCGAGCGAGGTCTCGCCGATGCGGGTGGAGAACTCGAGGTTCTTGCCGCCGAGCGCGTCGAGCAGGACCTCCTGCATCGCGAGGCGCGAGGTGGTCGTGTAGCGGTCGCGGGGCAGGAAGACCAGGCAGGAGTAGAAGCGGCCGAACGGGTCGCGGCGCAGGAACAGCCGCAGCCGCCGGCGATCCGCGAGCGCGATGACGCCGGTGGTGGTCTGGTAGAGCGTGTCGGTGGTGGTGGAGAAGAGCTCCGAGCGCGGCCAGTTCTGGATGACCTCGAGCATCTTCTGGCCGGTGTAGGAGTCGAGCGGGAAGCCGGCCCGATGGATGACCTCGCGCACGCGACGGCCGACGACCGGGATGTCGAGGACGTCCTCGTGCAGGGCGTTGATCGTGAAGACGCCCAGGAAGCGGTGTTCGCCCGTGACGTTGCCATCGTCGTCGAACGTCTTCACGCCGACGTAGTACGGGTAGACGCTGCGGTAGACCGTCGAGGGCGCGCTAGCCTCGGTGAGCACGAGCAGGTCCGACGACAGCGCGTGCGCGGTCGTGTCGGGGCCCGCGGTGAGGTTGCGGGAGGCGAGGCTGTCCTGGCGCAGCACGCCGAGGCCGCTGGCGAGCACGGTGCGCAGCGCGGGTTCGTCGTCGCCGCCGCGGACGAGCTCATAGTTGCGGTAGCCCAGGAACGTGAAGTGGCCGTCGGCGAGCCAGCGCAGGAGCGCGGCGCCTTCCAGCGACTGGGCCTCGTCGACCTGCGGGCGTTCCTCGAGCTGGTCGGCGAGACCGCGGGCGGTGCCGGCCATCTTGGCGGTGTCCTCGAACACCTCGCGGACGTCGTTGAGGACTGACAGCAGGCCGGTCTCGATCTCCCGGCCGCGGTCGGTGTCGGTGATGAGGTCGACCTCGATCGACATCCACGACTCGGCGATCGCGTCCGGCGGCGGGTCGTCGGCCTCGGCGCTGGGCAGGACGTCGCGCAGGCTGCCGGCGACGTCGCGGCTGACCACGACGATCGGGTGCACGACGCGGTGGACCTGAAGCCCGCTGCGGACGAGCTCAGCGGACACGGAGCCGACCAGGTAGGGCATGTCGTCGGTGACGATCTGGACGATCGTGCCGGCCGTGGACCAGCCGTCGGTCGCGGTGTCGGGGTTGAACACCCGGACCACGGGGCGGCCGGGTACCCGCTGCTCGGCGAGGCGGCGATGCGATCGCACGGCGCCGACGAGGTCGACCGGTTCGTGGTCGATGATCTCCTCGGGCGGGATGTAGCGGTAGTAGAGGCGGATCAGGTCCGCAAGGTCCCCGGCCGCCGCGGCGGCGAGCTCGATGAGGTCGTCTCGAGTCTGCTCCGGGTTCTCCGGACCGTCGTGACTGCCAGGCTTGTGGCCGGCGGCTGAGCCCGTGTGGGTGCGGGTTCCGGTCGAGGTCATCTACGCGACTCCACGATTGGCGGCACGTCGGTGTGCCACATGCAGGACACACCCTAATCTGATCACGAATCCCAATGCGGGCATCCTGAGTCGGCCCAAGGGTAACGAGCGATTGCCGATCTCATTCGGGAGATCGATGCCGTCCGCTCGCCGGCGACTGGTATCGCCAGTCGAAGAGCCGATCGAAGTCGTTGTCGGCCTCCGGCGCCGGTGTGGGCTTCTCCGGCTCAGGCTCGTCGGCGGTCTCCTGGTAGGCGGCGAGCGCCTCGGCCAGCAACCCGGCGATGGTGGCGGAGGACCGCTCGCCCCGGCGCGCGCCGGGCTCCGCCTGCTCGCTGCTGGTGGTCTCCGCGCTGTCGCCGAACGCGGCCGCCATGCTCGGCCGGCGCGTGGTGTCGCCGCGGCTGCCGCCGAAGGCGGCCGACAGCCCTCTCGACGTGGTCCGGGGCGCGCGCCCGTCGCCCGCGGACGTCGTGCTCGCGGGTTTGTCGTCGCCCTTGGCCGCGGTGTTCGCGGTGTTGGAGCTCGTGGTGGTCTGCGGGTCGTCGTAGGCGCCGAACGCGGCGGCGAGCCTGCTCCGGCGCCGGCTGGGCCCGGGGGTGGTGGCGCTGGGCGGGGTCAGCGGCCCGGGCTCGTCGGGGGGTTCGGGGCCGGGTTCCGGTGGGGCCGGCGGGATCGGCTCCGGCTCGCCGGGGTCGGGGATGTCCGGGCGGGGCTTCGGATCGGGGACCTCGTCCGGCTCGGGCGGCGTGGGGATCGACTGGCTCGCGCCGTTGCGCGGGCGGTCCTCGGTGGGGCGGGAGGGCGCGGGCAACGGGGTCGGCGGCGGGTCGGCGGCGGGGACCTGCGTGCCGCCGCTGGTTAAGGCGGACATCAGGCGGGCCAGGTCGGCCTTGGTCTGCTCGTAGGTCGAGGAGTCATCCCGTTGGGGCGCCGTGGGTTCCGGCCCGCTCGCGGCGTCGCTGTTGGTGCCGGTGTCCTCGTCCGCCGGCTCGGGCGTGCCGTCGCCGGCACGACGCCGGCCGCCGCTGCCGGCCGGGATGCTCAGCGAGCTGATGATCGCGCGGCCGATGCGGAGCGTGTCCGCCGGATCCGCGTCGTCGAGGTCCGGCTGGGTGCCGAACGGCCCGCGCGGCGCGGCGATCGCCGGAGTCAGGGCGTGGCGGGCCGCGTTGATGAGCGCGCGGGCGTCGACCGTGGGTGCGTCCGGGTTCGACTGGACGACGCCGGTGCTGATGCTGTGGCCGTTGGCGGTGCCCAGCCACGCGGACTCGATGGCGGCGGCGAACTTCTCGGCCTGGTCACGAGTCGTGTGTGGGAGGAGGACGGCCAACTCGGTGCCGTCCGAGCGGGCGAGCTCGGCGTCGTCGGGGGCGATGTTGCGCACCCGCCCGGCCAGCTCGCTCAGCTCGAAGTCGGTGGCCGAGCTGGGTCGCGTGCCCGGCGCGAGCCGCCCACGACCGACCTCGCTGTCCAGCCGGACAAGGGTCAACGCCACGGGCCGATCACCGTTGCGAACCGCATGCAGCCGACGGATCAGCCCGTCCTTGTTGAGCAGCCCGGTAGCCGCGTCGGTCTCGCCCTGCGGCAACCGATCCGCCGTGGCGGAGACCAGCTCGCCCGCGGAGGGCTCGGCCCGCACGTCGCGCGCCGCAGCCGGTTCGCCAGCCGGCGCGGCGTCGTGCGAAGGGTGAGCTGCCGCGGGCGAGTCAGCACTTTCGAAAGGAACGGCATGCGCTGCTGTGACATCGGGGTCCGCGGAATGCGCGGCCGCCGAGCCGTCGCGCGCCGCAGCGGGCGAGGCTTGAGCTGCGGCGGAATCAGCCCCCGCTGCCACGTCGCCACGGTTCGTGAGATGCGCTGCCGCATCATCGCGCGCTGCCGTGGGCGAGGCGTGAGCTGCCGCCGAATCGGCACTGCCGCCGAAGGGAATGGCGTGGCGTGCCGTGACATCGGGGTCCTCGGAATGCGCCGCGGCGGGCGAGGCATGAGCTGCCACCGAGCCATCATGCGTCGCCGCGTCATCGCGAACCGTGGGATGCGCTGTGGCGTGCGCGGCCGCGGAATCAGGTCGCGTCGTCGCGTCGCCGCGGTCCGTGAGATGCGTTGCCGAGTCATCGCGCGCTGCTGGAGACTGCCCGGCAGAAGGTGCCGCCGAGCCAGCTTGCGCGGCCGGGTCGCCACGGTCCGCGGAAAGCGGTTCGGTCGAGTCATCGCGGGCCGTCACGGGCGAGGCGTGGGCGGCCGCCGAATCCGCGTATCCCGGAGAGCTACCGGCAGAGGCGGTCGCCGAGTCGGAGCGGCCGTCGAGCGGACCGGCGTGCGCTGCCGTGTCGCCGTAGTCCGCCGAACGAGCCGCCGCGTCATCGTGCCTTGCCGCCGGATCGTGTTGCGCTGCCGACGATTCATCGTGTCCGGTGGGCTGCTCGCTGGGCCACACCGCCGGTTCGCTGGTTCGCTGCTCCGGTTGGTGGCCGTGAGCCTCAGCCGCGGGTCGCTCGGCGGACGACGGCTCCTCCGGCCGCGCGCGACGGCGGCCGGTGTACTGGCCGGCCTCCTCGTCGGCGGTCGGAGCCTCGAACCGTTGGCCGGTGCGTTCGGCGGCAGGCTCATCCGCCGGCCAGGAATCCTGCTGCCCCGGGCGATCGGATCGGGACGCCTCGTCCGCGCCTGCCGCCTGCCTGAAGCGGCGGCCTGCGCGCTCGGCACCTTCGTCGCCGGAGCGGCTCGACGGCTGTGCTGGCTGGTCGTCCGCGCTCGGCGACTGCGCGAAACGGCGGCCAGAACTCTCGGCCGCCGCACCGGACAAAGCGCCCGAGCGCCGACCCAGTTCGCCGGACCAGGACACCGGGCCGTCGCCGTGAGCGGGCCGGTCGTCCGCCATCTGGGCGGAGCGGCGGCCGGTGCTCTCGGCCGTCTCCTCCGCGGGCCAGGTTTCCTGGCGGCCGGCGGTGTATTCGTCTGCTTGCGTCGTCGGCTGGGCGTGGCGCCTGCCGCCGGTGTGCTCGGAGTCCTGGTGGCTCGTGTGCGCGTCGGTCAGGAGCACGGCTCGGGAGGGGGCCGCTATCAGGTGGCCGGGCGGGCGGATCACCTGGCGCAGCAACACGTTGACCGCCTTGGCGTCCCACTTCGTGGCGTCCGCCTCCATCAGCAGGTGGCGGGCGGCCTGGGACAGCGCGCGCAGGCGACGCTGCTCGGCCGCGCGGGCGCCGCGCAGCGACTCCAGCGCGTCCGTCGTCCGGCCGGCGGCCTCGTCCAGCTGGGACACCGCCGTGAGCGCATCGGCGAGGACGCCGTCCAGGGCGTGGCGGCCGGCCAGCCAGACCGCCTGGTCCAGCAGGCCTCGGCCGCGCTCGACCCGGCCCGACGGCAGGTGGACCCGCGTCGACACGGCGAGCATCAGCTGGCCCACCGCCGCGGCCGAGGTCGCGCGGACCGGTTCGGCCAGCACCGCCTCCGACACCGACACGGCCTCCTCCAGCGCGCCGTCGTCGAGCAGGGCACACACCAGCTCCAGCACCAGCTGCGCCCGCAGCCGCGCCGCGTCCGCGCGCATGCCGCGCAACCGGTTCAGCTGCGTGAGGCCCTCTCGGGCGGCGTCGGCGGCGTCCTCCGTGTCGCCGTACCAGCGGTGGTACGCGGCCGCGCGCACCGACAGCCGCGCCCGCTCCATCCGCCGCGCGTCCGGGCTCAGCCCGTCGTCCGCGGCGAGGAGGCGGTCGGCCTCGGTGAGCGCGTCCTCGAGATCGTCGCGGCGGCCGACGTGCGCGATGCAGCCGACCAGCCGGCCGAGCGCGACCGCCCGCACCGAGGGCCGCGGCTGGTCCGTCTCCAGGACCGGCCGCAGCATGGCGCAACCCAGCAGCGGCTCGCCGACCTCTCGCGAGCAGGCCGCGAGATCGAGCCGGACCGCCACAGCCACCTCGGGCACGCCCTCGCCGTCGGCAAGGGCGAGCGCCGCGAAGGCCGGCTCGACCGCGTCGACGTGGTGGCTGATCCGGACGAGTCCGGCGGCGAGCACCGCCTGGGCCCGCATCGACAGCGTCCTGGCCTGGCCGACGTCAGTCGCGTCGGCCGGCTCGGCGGCGCCGACTGCCAGCGCTCGCCGGGCCAGCTGAACGGCCAACTCCGGCGCGCTGAAGCGCAGCGCTTCGGCCGAGCGGACGAGTGCGGCACACTCGCCGAGCCCGCCGGCCGCCGGTGCTTCGTTCCAGGCCGCCACTACTTGGAGCCCCCAACCTAGTCCCGGGTCAGCTTGCGGTAGGTGACCCGGTGCGGACGCGCGGCTTCCTCACCAAGACGTTCGATCTTGTTCTTCTCGTAGCCCTCGAAGTTGCCCTCGAACCAGAACCACTTGGCGGGATTCTCGTCGGTGCCTTCCCACGCGAGGATATGGGTCGCGACCCGATCAAGGAACCACCTGTCGTGGGAAATGACCACCGCGCAGCCCGGGAACTGCTCCAAGGCGTTCTCGAGCGAGCCCAGCGTCTCCACGTCCAGGTCGTTCGTCGGCTCGTCGAGCAGGATCAGGTTGCCGCCCTGCTTGAGGGTCATGGCCAGGTTGAGCCGGTTGCGCTCGCCACCGGACAGCACACCCGCCCGCTTCTGCTGGTCGCCACCCTTGAAGCCGAACGCGCTGACGTAGGCACGGGAAGGCATCTCGACCTGCCCGACGTGGATGTAGTCCAGCCCCTCGGATACCACCTCCCACACGTTCTTCTCCGGGTCGAGCCCGCCCCGCTCCTGGTCGACGTAAGACAGCTTCACGGTGTCGCCGACCCGCACCTCGCCGTCGTCGGGCTGCTCGAGGCCGACGATCGTCTTGAACAGCGTGGTCTTGCCGACGCCGTTCGGGCCGATCACGCCGATGATGCCGTTGCGAGGCAGGTCGAACGACAGCCCGTCGATCAGGATCCGCTCGCCGAAGCCCTTCTTCAGCTTGCTGACGTCGACCACGACGTTGCCCAGCCGGGGCCCCGGCGGGATCTGGATCTCCTCGAAGTCCAGCTTGCGGGTGCGCTCGGCCTCCGTCGCCATCTCCTCGTACCGGTCGAGGCGTGCCCTGGACTTGGTCTGCCGCGCCTTGGCGTTGGACCGCACCCAGGCCAGCTCGTCCTTGAGCCGCTTCTGCAGCTTCTGGTCCTTCTTGCCCTGGACCGCCAGCCGCTCGGCCTTCTTCTCCAGGTAGGTGGAGTAGTTGCCCTCGTAGGGGTGGGCTCGCCCGCGGTCGAGCTCCATGATCCACTGCGAGAGGTTGTCGAGGAAGTACCGGTCGTGTGTGACGGCCAGGACCGCGCCCGGGTACTGCGCCAGGTGCTGCTCCAGCCACAGCACGCTCTCCGCGTCCAGGTGGTTGGTGGGCTCGTCCAGCAGCAGCAGGTCGGGCTTGGACAGCAGCAGCTTGCACAGCGCCACCCGGCGGCGCTCGCCACCGGAGAGCACCGTGACGTCCGCGTCCGGCGGCGGGCACCGCAGCGCGTCCATCGCCTGCTCCAGCTGGGAGTCCAGGTCCCAGGCGTCGGCGTGGTCGAGGTCCTCCTGGAGCTTGCCCATCTCGTCCATGAGCGCGTCGGAGTACTCGGTGGCCATCTTCTCGGCGATCTCGTTGAAGCGATCGAGCTTGTGCTTGATCTCGCCGACCCCCTCCTCGACGTTGCCGAGGACGGTCTTGTCTTCGTTGAGCGGCGGCTCCTGCTGGAGGATGCCGACGGTGTACCCGGGGGACAGGAATGCCTCGCCGTTGTTGGGCTGGTCCAATCCGGCCATGATCTTGAGGACGCTGGACTTACCCGCGCCGTTGGGACCAACCACCCCGATCTTGGCTCCGGGGTAGAACGCGATGGTCACATCGTCGAGGATGACCTTGTCCCCGTGCGCCTTGCGCACCTTTTTCATGGTGTAGATGAACTCCGCCATAGCCGCGATCGTAGAGCGGTCCGCACTCGGCCATGACCGCGGTGGGGCGCAACGACGTGGACGATCTTGCCGGATCGTCGTCCGCAGAGGGTATACCCGCCGCACAAGGGCTTCGCCCGCGTCAGGCGGCGGCGACCACCTCCCCGGCCGGTGTGCCGGTACTGGCTGGTGAGGGGGCCATGGCCAGTCCGGTGGCGGGCCGTTCGACCGACACGGTGCACCACGCCAGGTCGGGGCCGACGGATCGGGCATCGAGCTCGTTGCTGCTGCGCCGCTCGCCGCTGTCGGTGAAGTACTCGCGCACGTAGAACCGGCCGGAGACCACCACGTTGTCGCCCTTGACCAGCGACACGGCCACGCCTTCGGCGAGCCGGCGCCAGCAGTTGACCTGTACGAACACCTTGTCGCCGTCGATCCAGTCCTGGGTCTCCCGGTCGAACCTGCGTTCCCGGGCCATCAACCGGAAGCTGGTCTTGCGGTCACCGTTGGGGAAGGTGTGCCGCGTGATCTCGGTGACCACCTTGCCGGCCACGGTCAGGTTCGTCTCGAACATCTCCTCGTCCTCTCCGTCGACTCGTCGGCGCGCCGGGCGCCACTGACACGACCCACAGTGCCGCGGAGGGGCGAGGTGTGGGGCGGGGAGCCAGCGAACTGTGGACAACCGGCTCGTTGTGGACAACCAGCAGGTGACAGGGGTGCGACGCGGCGGAAATGTCGGTGGGTGGCGGTAGGTGGCGATCCGCAAAATGATGAGTGAGCACTCACTCATTGACATGAGTGAGTGCTCACTCATATGCTGGCGTCATGGTTGAGGAAGAGAAGCGACGCCGGGCCCCCGCGATGACGCTGGAGCAGCGGCGCGCGGCGATCGTGGCCAGCACGCTGCCCCTGCTGATCGAGCACGGCAGTGACGTGTCCACGAGCCAGATCGCCGCCGCGGCCGGGATCGCCGAGGGCACCGTGTTCCGCGCCTTCAAGGACAAGCAGGAGCTCCTCATCGCCTGCATGCGCGCCGGCATGGAGTCCGACGAGGAGGCCGCGCTCATCGGCGGCATCGACCGGGAGCTCCCGCTCGCCGACCGGCTGACCGAGGCCGTGGCGACGGTCGGCGGCTACCTCAACCGGGTCTGGCAGATCGGCCAGGCCCTGCAGGCGGCCGGGATCGATCGGGAGGCCTCGGCCAGGCACATGCACGGCGACGGCGAACGCACCCGGGATCACGCGGGTCCGCCGCCGCAGTTCGTGCAGGTCAACGACGCCATCGCCGGCCTTTTCAAGCCGGGCGAGCTGCGCCTGGAACCTGCACAGGCCGGCCGGCTGCTCCTCGGCCTCGTACTCACCAACCGCATGGGCGCCAACTTCGGCGGGGAGGTCGTCGGCCCGGCCGACCTGGTCGACCTGTTCCTGCACGGCGCCATCAAGACCGACCACAGAGGGGAAACATCATGAGCGAGACGATGATCGAAGTCGCCGACGTCACCAAGACGTTCGACGACGTGACCGCCCTGGACGGAGTCAGCCTGACCGTGCCGCGCGGCACCGTCATGGGCCTGCTCGGCCACAACGGCGCCGGCAAGACGACGCTGGTCAACGTGCTCACCACGATGCTGCCGCCCACCAGCGGCAGCGCCCGGGTGGCCGGCTACGACGTCGTCAGCGGGGCCACCGAGGTGCGCAGCCGGATTGGCCTGACCGGCCAGTTCGCCGCCATCGACGAGGGCCTGTCCGGCACCGACAACCTGATCCTGATCGCCCGCCTGCTCGGCGCGAGCCGCCGCGACGCGCGGGCCCGGGCCGGGGAGCTGCTGGCGCTGTTCGACCTCACCGACGCCGCCAACCGCCTGGCGCGCACCTACTCCGGCGGCATGCGGCGCCGCCTCGACCTGGCCGCGAGCCTGGTCGGCCGGCCGGACGTGATCTTCCTCGACGAGCCGACCACCGGCCTGGACCCGGTGAGCCGGATCGGCCTGTGGGAGGTCGTGGAGAACCTGGTCGGGGACGGCACCACGGTGCTGCTGACCACCCAGTACCTCGACGAGGCCGACCGGCTCGCGGACGCGATCACCGTGCTCGCCGACGGACGGGTGATCGCCTCCGGCACCGCCGGCGAGCTCAAGGCGCAGGTGGGCAGGCGTGCGGTGCACGTGACGCTCGCCGCCGCCGACGCCGCGCCGGCCGCCATGGAATCGCTGGAGCGGGCCGGCCTGCAGCCGGTTCACGACGCGCCCCACAACGCGGTCAGCACGCCGGTCCACGCCTCCGCCGACCTCGCGGTCGTGGTGCGCGCGCTGGACGACGCCGGCGTCGAGGTCGCCGAGCTGGCACTGACCGAACCGAGCCTGGACGACGTCTACCTCGCCCTGGCCAAGCAGAAGATCGCAGCCTGAGGAGAAGACGATGACCATGACACTCACCCCCGGCACCCGTTGGCAGGGCACCGGATTCGCCAACCAGATCGGCATCCTGACCGGCCGCTCCCTGCGGGCCCTGCTCGGCAACCCCAAGCTGGTGATCTTCAGCCTGCTGCAGCCGCTGATCATGCTGCTGCTGTTCAGCCAGGTCTTCAGCGGCATCGCGGGCACCGGCGGCTTCCCGCCCGGTGTCAGCTACATCGACTACCTGATGCCGGCGATCCTGGTCACCACCGGCGTCGGCGCGGCGCTGCAGTCCGGCATCGGCCTGGTGACCGACATGAAGAACGGCGTGCTCGGCCGGCTCCGGACGCTGCCGATCAACCCGAGCTCCGTGCTGGTCGCGCGCAGCGTCGCCGACCTCATCCGCACCGCACTGCAGCTGGCGATCCTGCTGGTCGCCGCGGTCGTGCTGTTCGGCTTCTCCCCCGCCGGCGGCGTGCTGGGCGTGCTGCCCGCGTTCCTGCTGGCGCTGGCCGTCAGCTGGTCACTGAGCTGGGTCTTCCTGGCCATCGGCGCGTGGCTGCGCAACGCCGAGACAATGCAGACGGTCGGCTTCCTGGCGATGTTCCCGCTGATGTTCGCCTCCAGCGCGTTCGTCCCGCTGGACGGGCTGCCGACCTGGCTGCGGATCGTCGCCACGATCAACCCGCTGACCTACGCGGTCGACGCCTCCCGTCACCTGGCGCTGGCCATGCCGGTCGGCACGGGTGTGGTGGGCGCGCTCCTCGCGAGTGCGGGCCTGCTCGTGGTCGGCCTGTTCGCCGCAGTCCGCGGGTTCCGCAGGCCACTCGCCACCTAGGACCGCTCCGACTCCGACATCTTGCGGAGCATCTCGTTGTAGGCCGCCCGGTCGGCGTCGCCCTCGGCGTCGGCCCGGCGGTCCTCGCGTTTGGCCAGCCGGTCGTCCGCGCGGGCCCATTGCAGGAGCAGCGCCACCAGCACGATCACCAGTGGCAGCTCCCCGGCGGCCCAGGCGATGCCGCCGCCGAGCTGCTGGTCGGCGAGCAGGTCGGACGTCCAGCCCAGGCCCAGTCCCTGGTAGAACCGCTCGCCGATGACCGTGCTCATGCTCATCAGGACCACGCCGAAGAAGGCGTGGAACGGCAGCGAGGCGAACACCATGCCGAGCCGGGCCAGGTGCGGCAGCCGCCGCGGAGTCGGGTCGATCCCGATCACGACCCAGTAGAACAAGTAGCCCACGAGCAGGAAGTGGGCATTCATCAGAAGGTGTGCCCAGTGCTTCTCCAGAGCGGAATCGAACAGGCCGGAGAAGTACAGCACGTAGTACGAGCCGACGAAGAGCACGAGCGCGACCACCGGATGAGTGAGCACCCGGGACACCGGGGAGCGCACCACCGCGAGCAGCCACTCACGCGGACCGGGCGGCCCGTCCTTGCCGGCCACCGGCAGCGCGCGCAACGCCAGCGTCACCGGCCCGCCGAGTACCAGGAACACCGGCGCGAGCATGGACAGCATCATGTGGGTTTCCATGTGGATGCTGAACATGGCCGGCGCGTAGCGACCGAAGCCGGACGAGGTGGCGAGCAGCACGACCAGGCAGCCCAGCAGCCAGGCGACGACCCGGCCGACCGGCCACGCGTCGCCGCGGGCCCGCAGCCGGCGCACGCCGAGCAGGTAGAGCACGGCGAGCGCGATCGCCAACGTGCCGTAGATGATGTCGAACCGCCACGAGGTCAGCAGCCGGAACAGTGTCGGCGGGCCCGAGAGCGAGTAACCGAGCTGCAGCTCCACCGGGTCGGGGAGCTCGCCGAGACCCGGCGGTGGCGTCCGAGCGAGCGCGGACGCGATGCCGATCGTGAGGCACATGACCACGACCTCGACCGCGGCCAGCCGCACCAGCACGCTGCTCGTGCCGCCGGCGACGATCGCCCGCACGCCCTTCTGCCGCTGCGCGAAGCCGAAGCAGCCGAGTGCCACCAGCGCGACGATCTTGGCCACCACGAGCAGGCCGTAGGAGGTCGTGAACAGGTCGGACACGGGTAGCCGCACCCACGCGTTGAGCACGCCCGACGCGGCCATCACGATCCAGCAGACCAGCGCGGTCGCGGAGAAGCGGGTGGCGGCCAGCCGCAACGCGGGACCGCTCGTGACCCGCCGCCCGAACACCAGCAACGCCACCAGGCCGCCGACCCACAGCGACGCGGCGACCAGGTGGAACAGCAGGCTGTTGGTGGCCAGGTCGTGCTGGCCGCCGGCCGAGGAGTGTCCCGTCACGGCCACCGGCGTGATGCCGAACAGCGCGATAGCGAACAGCGTCGCGGTCATGCCCCAGGACAGCGCGAACCGGCAGCCGACCGCGACCACCAGCGCGATGATCGAGGTCACCAGCCACGCCTTGGGCTGCTCGAGCTCGTTGAACAACGTGACCAGCAGGTCGGAGCGGATCACCTCGGACAGCGGCTTGTTGATCGCGTCGGCCTCGTTGAAGCCGACGGACACCAGCGCCGCCAGGCACCAGAGGATGGCCGACCAGGACGCCGTGCGCAGCGCCGCGTACCCGCCGGCCTCGAGCACGCCCGACTTCTGCGGCGCCACCATGAACGTGGCGAACAGCAGCGACCCGACGGTCAGCACGCTGCCGATCTCGGCGAGCACCCTGGCCACGGTCAGCGCGTAGAGGTTGACCGGGCTGGACTCGCCGGCCGTCAGCGAGAGGAGCGCCACCGCGGTCAGTATCGCGAGGAGCACACCGATGACGATCAGTGGCAGGATCCCGGCCGCTGTCCCTGGCTTGGCGGCGGGAGACGCCTGTTTGGGCGCGCTGTCGACGGACACGGTCCGAGCGTAGTCACCGCCGGTTGAACGCCGGTACCCGTTCGGGTGCGACTTTCTCCTCCCGGCGCCGCGCCGCGCGCGCCGCGAGCGCCACCGGGGCGATCAACATGGCGACGACGCCGGCGAAGCCCACCGCCACCTCGAGGTTCGTGAGCTGGGCGATTCCCCCGAGCATGGGCGGGCCGACGAGGAACCCGCTGTACGCGATGGTCGTGACGAAACCGAGCTCGCGCTCACCGCCCGACCCGTCGCCGCGGCGGCCGACCGCGCCCGCCATGTTGAGTGCCAGCGGGAACGCGAACGCCAGCCCCGCGCCGGCGAGCCCGAAGCCGACGAACGTGAGCACCGCAACGGGCACGATCGCGGTGGACAGCAGGCCGACGCCCGCGACGACCGCGCCGCCGACCAGCATCCGCTCAGGCCCCCAGCGGCGTTCCGCCTGCTCGCCGAACAGCCGGACGAGTGCCATCGCGATGCAGAAGACGGAGAACGTGACGGCCGCGGCGGCCTTGTCCAGGCCACGCTCGCGGACCGCGAACAGTGCCGACCAGTCACCGCTACCGCCCTCGACGATGGCCGAGCACAGCGCGATCGCGCCGAGCAGCCACAACACGGGCCTGCGCAGCATCCGGCGGTCGGTGGCCGCGTGCTCGGCCGGGTCGGCGACCTGCTCCTCGCGCGGCACCCAGCGGATCACCGCCAGCGTGATCACCACGAACAGGACCGACACGGTGAGAAAGTGCGCGAGCAGCGCAATGTCGTGACCGGCGGCGAACGCGGCGCCGACCGAGCCGCCGAGCGCGCCGAAGCTGAACCCGGCGTGAAAGACGGGCATGATCGGCCGTTCGGTGCGGCGCACGACCGTCACCGCGGCGACGTTCATCGAGACGTCCTGGGTGCCGACCGTGGCGCCGAGCAGGATCAGCGCGAGGCCGAGTTGCAGCGGGGACACCACGATCGCGATCAGGGGCAGGATCACCGCCGTCGACAGCGCCGAGGCCAGCACGAGCGCGCGGGCGCCGAACCGGACGCACAACCGGCCGGTCAGCGACGCGGACGCGATCATGCCGAGGCTGGCGCCGAGCAGGGCGAGCCCGAGTGAGCCGGGACCGGCGTGGATCTGTTCGGCGACGGTCGGCATGCGCGGCGCCCACGAGCCCAGCACCGTGCCGTTGAGTGCGAAGACGACGATCACCGACACCCGTGCGGCCAGCACCCCGGTCTCCTCCCGGTCCGTTGTTCCTCCGATTCGAGGGTAACTGAAGCGCTTCAGTACCGCTACGAGTTTGTGTCCGGGGCACGAATTAGGCTTGGGCGGTGAGTCCGGACCGGGTGCGCCGACCCACCCTCGACACCATCGCCCGCGAGGTCGGGGTGTCCAGGGCGACGGTGTCGAACGCGTACAACCGGCCCGACCAGCTTTCCGCGGGGTTGCGCGAGCGGATCATCAGGACCGCCAAGGAACTGGGCTACGCCGGCCCGGACCCGGTGGCGCGGTCGCTGGCCACGCAGCGGGCGGGCTCGGTGACGATCATGCTGTGCGACGGGCTGTCCTCGGCGTTCTCCGACCCGGCGCTGTGCATCATGCTCGACGCCCTCGCGTCCACGGTGGACAGCCCGGACCGGGCGCTGCTGCTGCTCCCGGGCGTCGACGACGGTGGCCCGCGGGCGGAGAGCGTGATGCGCGCGCAGACCGACGTGGTGGTGGCGTACTCGCTGCCCGAGGGCGCGCCCGCGCTGGCGGCGGTGCGCGAGCGGAACCTGCCGCTGGTGATCGTGGACCAGCCGGCGCTGCCCGGCGCGGCGATGGTGCGGGTGGACGACTTCGACGGCGCGCTGCTCGCGGCACGGCACGTGACCTCGCTGGGCCACCGCCGCGTGGCGATCCTGGGCTTCGGCCTGAGCGCGGACGGCCACCGCGGGCCGGGCGGTCCGCAAAGGGTCTCGTCGGCACACTTCCGGGTGACCCTCGACAGGATCGCCGGATACCTGAAAGGGCTGGCTGAACAGGGTATTGTCCCCGACGAGGTGCCGCTCTGGGAGGCGCCGGGCAGTGTGCGGGAGTTGGGCAGGGAGGGCGCCAGGTGGCTGTTCGGGCTGAGGCCGAGGCCGACCGCGGTGCTGTGCATGTCCGACGAGCTCGCGCTGGGCGCGCTGCGGGCGGCCGGGGAGCTGGGGCTGTCGGTGCCCGGGGAGGTGTCGATCGTGGGGTTCGATGACACTCCCGCGGCGAGCTGGGCGGACCCGCCGCTGACCACCGTGCGTCAGGACCTCGTCGAGAAGGGCAGACAGGCCGGCGAGCTGGCGCTGCGGATGCTCGACGGAGTGAGACCGGGCAGACCGGTCACTATCGGGGTGGACCTGCAGGTCCGCGGCTCGACGGGCCCCGCCCAGACCTGAGCCGGACGAAAATCACACTCCCGATCTGAGCCGATTCGGAAACGACCGAGCGGTCCCGAACGATCAGACCCAAGGGGCAGCATCCTGCCGATGAGGTAGGCGCGGCCCACCATGCCCTCGTAGCTCAGCGGACAGAGCAGGAGCCTTCTAAGCTCTGGGTCGCAGGTTCGAGTCCTGCCGGGGGCACGTACAGCATCCGCACAAGTAGCGCCTGGCCGTTGGCCGGGCGTTTCTTGTGTGTGGGGCATGGTGTTGGTGATCCTTTCGGCGGCGTGGGTGATGTGGGGTAGGTCGTCGGCGGGGAGCCGGATGCTGATGGTGATGTCGTCGCTGTCGGGGTGGAGTTGGACGGTGAGGTTGGTGGTTTCGAACAGGCTGCGCAGCAGCGGTTCGGGGGCGTCGGGCAGGTTGAGCGTGAGGTGGGGCAGGGCGTCGAGCAGCCCGGCGTCGGCGGCGGTGGGCCGGACGGGGGCGGCGTTGGCGGCGGCGTCGAGTTCGGCGATCGCGGCGAGGGTGCTGCGGCGTTGGGTTTCCAGGTCGTTGTAGGTGTGGCGTAGTCCTTGGGTGAAGGGGTCGTCGGGGTCGCCGTCTTGGGCTTGGCGCATGACGTTGTGCTGGCGGCGGGTGAGGTCGGCGAGAGCGCGTTGGTGGCGGTCTCGGTCGGTGTCTCGTTGCCGGGTCTCGCGGTCGTCGACGGTGGCGAGGTCGGCGGCGAGGAGGTCTCGGCGGTGCGGGCCGAACACTCGGTCGGTGTAGAAGGCCGAGACCGCGTCGAGAATCTGGTCTTCGCGGATGTAGGCGGCTTTCTCGTGTCCGGCGTACTTGTCGGGCCGGCCGCGGTTGTTCGACATGGGGTGGCACATGTAGTAGCCGGAGTTGTGCCGGTGGTTGCCGTACATCCGTCGCCCGCAGGAGTGGAGCACCATCCCGCGCAGCAGGTAGCTGCGGCGGGTCTTGGGGTGGGTGTTGGGCTGGTTGCCGTCCCGCGAGCCGCGTTTGGCGGCGCGGCGGGCGTTGAGTTCGTCGTACAACCACTTCGGGATCAGCGGCTGGTGCACCGGTTCGGGTGACCACACCCACTTGACCGGGTCGTTGACCTTCCCCTGCCGCGACCGTGAGGCGCGGCGGTTGAACACCTGGTATCCGGTGTACTTCGGGTTCCGCAGGATCTCGTACACGCTGGTCTTGCCCCACGCGCCGCGCGCCCTGGTCCTGCCGGGCGGCTCGGGCGGCGGGTACTTCACCAGGTCGGCGTTGAGGCGGTCGGCGATGGTGTCGTACCCGATGTTGTCGTGGTAGCGCCACAACGCGATCTGGGTGACCGTCTCCCCCCGCGCCCCGTCGGGTTCGAGGCGGGCTTTCGTGAGGCCCTTCGCGGCTTTCATCGGGTTGGGGTGGCGGAAGATCTTGGCCCGGTAGCCGTACGGGGGTTTGCCGATGTTCCAGCCCTCCCGCACGTGGGTGCACAACCCGCCCCAGGACTGTTCGAGGGTGTTGAGGACTTCGTACTCGGCGACGGACTGGTTGATCCGCCGCTGCAACACCCGCTGCGCCCGCGACCCGGTCAGGGTGATCGGCTCGTTGGAGGCGAACAACGGCACGTCGGCGCGTTCCAGCTCCCGCTCCACCGACAGGCCCTCGAACGCGCGGCGGGCGACGCGGGAGATGCTCTCGCAGATCACCACGTCGAACCGCCGGCCCGGGTGCGCGGCCTCCGCGAGCAGGTCGGCGATACCGCCGTCGCGGGCGATCGGGATGTCGAACCGCTCGTAGTCGGTGCCCCGGCCACGCCGGTCGAGTTCCATCCGCCCGGACTCCACGTCGTAGAACACCGCGACGATCACCCACGACTCCGGCAACGCCACCCGGCTGTTCTCGACCTGCCGCATCAACGACTGCCGCGGATCCTGCTGATCCTCAGTCGACGTACGCGCCAGCACAGCGACCCGCACCTCGTCGCGCAGCAACGCCGCCGACATCCCCAACGGCGACACCGCATAGTCCGACAACCCGGACGGACCCGAAACCTGCGCTCCGCGCGGCGTGTCCCGCGCTGGTGCGGGTGGGATCCGGTTGGCGGTGTTCGGGTCATCCGGGTGCGTCATCGGCTCCATCATCCTCACGGGAATCCGTGCCTGATTCCCCATCGCTGCCTGCGTTCTCTGAATGTTCTGTGTGCCGGTCTTCTGTGTGCCGTGCGGCCCAGTCGAGCAGGTCACGAATGGCGGCGGCGAGGGTTTCACGTAACTGCTCCCCCTCGACACCACCGACCCGTTCGACGTAACCGTTGTACCGGCGGTGTTTCCCTCGTTTTCTATCCTGATCATACCGCCAGATTGGCTCAACAGAGCCAATATCTCGCAGATCGCCAGAAGATTCAGTGACAGATTCGGTGACCGGATGACTGATCACGGGGAGGTCGTCGAGCGGGGAGCGTGGCCGTGGGATGTCCACACCTGCCACACCATCCGCGGGACTGTCCACCAGGCCGTCTGCGAGGTCATCGCCGCTGCCGGGGCCGTGACGGTCGGCGTGGCCGCACGGCCGGCGGCCGTCAGGATGGTGATCGAGGTCGCTACGCTCGACGCGGTCGGCGGCAGGCTCCTCGCCTGAGTGGTCTCGCGACGGTTCACGTGATGATTCGTGCGGTGTGCTGTCGGGCACGATCAATCTTCCCCCTTGAGGACAGGTCTCCTGAGACCTGTTGCCGTGTGCGGTATTCGGTTCACGCGGCAGGGAGGACACCGCACCAGTGAGACGACGTCGGCACCAAAGACCACAGGGGGAGGTTGCCCCGGCACCACGCAGGCTCCGCCACCACTCGGCACAGCACCCAATACAGCGGCCGAGCAGGTCGCGGGCAGTCGTCCCACGCTGGTTCCACCAACAGTAACACCCGGCTCGCACCTACGACCGGGATCAAGAATCGAATGGACAGTGCCGCGACAGACCGTATGACACCGGCCAGTTCCGCAATGGACGGTGCCGCAGTAGCAGGCGCCCCAGACGTTGTAGAGGTTGTAGAGGTTGTGGAGCGTGCAGGGGTTGGTGTGGACGGTGGCGGAGCGGTGGGGCATGGCGATGCTCCCGATGAGCGCGGTGCGGCCTGCCGGACAGGGCAGTCCCTGGCACTCCTTAACTCCGAGAATCACGCCGTTTCTGGACAGTGCGAATGCAAATATCTACCGGGTCATCGGCATGGACCGCCTGACCTGCTGCCGCGGTGTGCCCATCCGGCAGGCGTGCCTGTACGCATACTCGTAGAACAAGCCGAGTCGGGGGGGACATCGGTAGCCCGGACACACCTGCCGACCAGGCCGAACATCGCACGCGAGGGCTACCGCTCTAGAAGGTAACTCGACAGGTCACCCCATCGGTCAGTGAACAGGCAGCCCGTCGCCAGCTCAGAGCGGTTGATCTCGGCTGCAACTCCATACCAGGCACGCCGCACGCCGCGCCGAGTCCTACGGTGCCGAGATCACACCCTCGGCGCAGAGGATCCGGGCCACTCGTTCGGGCTGCATACCGTCCTGCAGCCGGTCGAGGATGGTCTCGCCCCTCACGCGGACCGAGAGGTGTTCAGGTTGTACGCCCAGGTCGGTCAGGACCGTGGCCAGGAGAGCGTCCGCTTGACCGAGCCCCGCCGCCCACCACGAGGAGGCGGTCGCGGCATCGATCGAGTGTGCACGAGTCCAGTCCTTCGCGATCTTTCTAGCCTCGATCTTGCTGATAGCCGGCCATTTCTTCTTGGCCGCGGCCGCAGCACCCGTGAGCGGTTGTTCCGCTGCGGGAACACTGGGCATCGGGATCGAGCGGACACGCTCGGCGCGCCGTACGTAGTCCTCATGAGCATCCCGCAATCGGTCAGCCGCGCTGTGGCCGATCTCGGTGTCCGGGCCGTCGGCGTATATCTGTTGGGCGTTGCATAGCCGGTACATGGCCTGCAGGTCGCGTCCGAGTTCCGCAGCAAGGGCACGCACAGTGATCGTGGCGTACTGGAAGTTCCCACCGCCGCTCTGATGCTTCATGACCGAAGGGTGACATCAGGCACCGACAATTCCCGACGACATCTGCCGTGAATACCGCCCCGAGCGCTGCATCTCGATTCCCCACACCCGCCTCTCGCGGAGGGCGATGGTGTACACAGGCCAGTTCCTTGATGCAGCGCCCGATGCGCTTACCGCTTCCGTGATCCGGGATCTAGCCAGTCTGAAGGCTTGTTCACGCCTGGCCCCCGTTCGCCGAGGCACGGCGCCCTACGTTCCAACAGGCTGGCCGAGAAGTGTTGTCGGACCTCGTTGCTCAGGCGCAGCACCCGTCGGGCTGGCTCGCCTTGTCGACTTCGCCGCTTGCGTCGGGCTGGCAGCAGGTGGCCGGGGTGGTGGGCATGTCGTCGGTGCCGTAGGTCTGGGAGTCGGCCTTGACGGTGTAGACCTCCCAGGGCTCTTTGCCGGGGCCGTGTACCCAGACCTTGTCCTGTACGGCGTAGCAACAGGTGGTGTCGTTCTCGGGCAGGGTTTGCATGCCTTCGCCGGTCAGGCGGCGGGTGGCCTGGTCGACCTGGTCGGTGGACTCGACCTCGACGCCGAGGTGGTCCATGATCGTGGCCTGCCCTGGTTCGCCTTCGAGCAAGACGAGCTTGAGCGCGGGCTCGGCGATGGCGAAGTTGGCGTAGCCGGGGCGGAGCTTGGCCGGCTCGGTGTTGAAGAGCTTGGAGTAGAAGTCGATCGACCCTTCGAGGTCGCCGACGCGCAGCGCCAGCTGAACGCGGGACATACCGTTCTCCTTGAATAGACGTGTGTCGAATCAGACGATCCTTAGATTGCTCTCTAATTAGAGATCTGTCAAGATAGAGGTATGTCGAAGCAGCTGCCGCTCGTGGCTATGGAGTCAGTGACGGAAGCCATGGACGTGTGTTGTGCACCGTTGGCCCGCGAGCCGCTGACCGCGGAGCAGGCGGTGGACCTGTCGCGGCTGTTCAAGGCGATGGCCGATCCGGTCCGGCTGCGCCTGCTCTCGCTCATCGCGTCCCACGCGGGCGGCGAGGCGTGCGTGTGTGACCTGACCGACGCGTTCGAGCTGACCGCGCCGACGATCTCGCATCACCTGAAGGTGCTGCGGGAAGCCGGGCTGATCACCGGCGAGCGGCGCGGCACGTGGGTCTACTACCGGGTCCATCCCGAGGTCCTTGCCCGCCTGGCGGCGGTACTGGAGTCCACTGTGAGCGCAACCGTGGAAGCCACGGTCTGACGGGTAGAACCCCGCGCGACGCGTGCCCGCTCGAGCCGCCGAGAGGAATGCCTCAGCGAATTCTCAGCCCTCTGGCGGGATACTCGGCCGGTGGATCGCGAGATCGTGCATCGAGAGCTCGAGCAGGCGCGCGAATCCTTCCATGATCTCCTTGCCGCCGCCGGGGACGCGGACCTGCGCCGACTGTCGGATGGCACGAAGTGGACGAACAAGCAGCTGCTGTTTCACATGCTGCTCGGTTACCTGATCTTGCGTGCGCTGCGGCTGCTGGTGCTGGGGTTCGGCCGGCTGCCCGACGGGGCGAGCCGGGCCTACGCGCGGTTGCTGAACGCCGCGACCCGGCCGTTCGACGCGGTCAACTACCTCGGCTCCCGGTTCGGCGGGAACACGCTGTCGCCGAAGCAGATGGCGGCGCTGTTCGACCGCACGATCGCCAAGCTGCACCGGCGTCTCGATGCCGAGTCCGACGCCGACCTGGCCCGCGGCATGCACTACCCCAGCCGCTGGGACCCGTTCTTCACCGACTACATGACCCTCGCCGACGTCTACCACTTCGCGACCCAGCACTTCGAGTTCCACCGGCGCCAGCTCACCGTCGACCCAGAGCGATGAGGTCAAATCGCGAGCGGGTGACCTGTCGCCGGTCGGATCGGCACCCGAGCGTGTGCCGCGATACGCGGCGTGGCCACGGCTGTCAGGACGGCGTACCGGTGCCGGGTCGGCGGTGTCGTCGGGGCAGGGCCAGTGCGGCGAGTCCAAGGGCTGTGGCCGCGGGGAGCAGGCCGAGTGCGGCGTAGCCGAGGTGCTCGGCGAGCACACCGCCCGCGGCGGGTCCGACCAGGTAGCCGAGGATGCCGAGCTGGGACCAGACCACCATGGCCGTGACGATGCGGCTGGTGGGGACCGCGTCGAGCAGCAGCCCGGTGGCGCCGGTCTGCGCGGCGCCGGCGCCGAGCCCGATGAGCATCAGCGCGATCGCCCACGGGGCCACGTGGGTTGTTGCGCCGGCGAGGGTGAGACCGACGGTGATGCCACCGGCTCCGGTGATGAGCATCCAGCGAGGCGGCAGGTGACCGGCGGCCGCAGACCCGACCGCGATCAGAGCGCCGACCAGCAGGTACGCGATGCCGATGCCGGTCTGGGACAGTCGGGTGGAGAAGTGCAGCGGCAGGACGCCGTCCAGCGCGCCGGTCGCGAGGATCGCGAGCATGATGCCGATCGCCGCGATCCAGAACCCGCGGGTGCGCAGCGCTGCCCGGTCGGTGTCGAACCGTCCGGTGGGTGGGTCACGCAGGACCGCGACGGCCGGGATCATCAGCACGAGGAGGGCGGCGTAGGCGAGGAACGGTGTCGTGACGCCGCCGAGCGCGCCGAGCATGGGGCCGACCAGCGCGCCGACCGAGTAGGCCGCGTAGATCCGGCTCATGCACAGGTACTCCTGGCCGGGCCAGTAGGCCAGGGTGGCGAAGGTGATCCCGATCCACAGCCCACCAGAGCCCAAACCCATCAACGCCCGGGCCATGAACAGTCCCGCCAAACCCTGGGGCAGCGCGAACAGCACCGCACCACTGCACGCGATCGCCAGCGACGCCAGCACCGTCGCCCGCGTCCGGCCCGCGCGCACAGCGCGCCCGGCCACGGCGAAGCCGGCCATCATCGCGACCGGGAACGCGCCGGCGAGCGCGCCCATCACAGCCGGCCCGACCTGATACCGCTCGGCCAGTGCGGGCAGCACCGGGCCGAACACGCTGTAGCCGGCCGCGTCCACCACCCCGAGCGCGAGCAGCACCGGATAGGCCAGCGACAGCGAGCGCGGCGCCCGTACCCGCGAGCGGACGGCGTGCCACCAGTTCCTGGCCGGCTCCCCGGCGCCGTCGGTGATGGCGGCCATGACCCATGCCATCGCACGAGTATCACCGTTCACGCAAGGCCGCAGGGTCCGTCGTGAAAGGTCAGTCGCGAGCGGACGACAGGTCGGCAGGGTCTGGGCCGAGCACTGCCTCGACCGCGGCATCACGACGTTCGATGACCGGTACCGCGAGCGGATAGAGACCACGCACCAGGACGACCGCCACCAGCCCACCGGCCAGCTGCATGCCGATGAACAGGAGCACCGAGGCGGGGGCGATGCCGGCGAACGTGTCGCTGAACATACGTCCGACAGTGATCGCGGGGTTGGCGAAGCTGGTGGAGCTGGTGAAGAAGTACGCCGCGCCGATGTAGGCGCCGACAGCCGCGGGTGCCATCGCCGCGCGGCCGGTACGCACGAGCGAGAAGATCACCAGCAGCAACCCGACCGTGGCGACGACCTCAGCGACGCCGTGCGCGGCGGTCGCCCGCTGGGTGGTCGCAATGCTGACCGGGGCGAGGTCGAACATGACATTGGCCAGCACCGCCCCGACGACACAGCCAGCGACCTGGACGGGCACATAGGCGACGGCTTGTCGCCACGGCGCGCCACCCAACGCAGCGTCCACAAGGGACACCACGGGGTTGAAATGCCCACCGCTGACCGGCCCGAACATGAGGATGATCGCGAACAAGCCGGCGGCCGTCGCGGCCGCGTTCTCCAGCAGCTGCAACCCGACATCGTCCGGGGACAGCTGGCGGGCGGCGATACCGGAGCCGATGACCAGCGCGGCGAGCAGCAGGCTGCCGAGGAACTCGGCGACGAGCTTGCGGGCCAGGCTCGTCATCGGGCCGGTACGCCGAGCTCGTCGAGCAGCCCGCGGACGCGGCGCTCGATCTCGTCGCGGACCGGGCGGACGTCGTCGACGCTCTTGCCGGCCGGGTCGTCGAGGGTCCAGTCGAGGTAGCGCTTCCCGGGGAACACCGGGCACGCGTCGCCGCACCCCATGGTGATCACCACATCGGCCGCGCGGACGATCTCGTCGGTCCACGGCTTCGGGAACTCGCCGGAGATGTCGATGTCGCGTTCGGCCATGGCCGCGATCGCCGACGGGTTGATCTCGTAGCCCGGTTCCGAACCGCCGGACCAGGCGACCGCGCGGTCACCGGCGAGGTGCTGGAAGAACCCGAGCGCCATCTGCGAGCGGCCGGCGTTGTGCACACACAGGAACAGCACCGTCGGCTTCCCGTCCGAGTGGCCCTCCACCCGCGCCAGCGCGTGCAGCCGCTGCCGGGCGAACCGCTCGGCCAGCAACGGCAGGAACCGCGGAATGGTGGAGTGCGCGGCGAACTGGTCGTAGCTGGAATGCAGGAACCGCTCGATCGTCTCGGTGCCGAACGCGCCGTCGAACTCGCCCCGCAGGCGGGTCGCGGCCGTCCGAAGCGCCAGTTGCTGATCGATACCCAGCACCGGGCGCGGATCTGTGTCAGTCATCAAGTGTCTCCCCTGCTGTCTGCCTGGAGTTGGACCGCGGGCACCAGCCGGTCGACCCGGTCGGTGAGGTCACGCAGCGCGTCGTCGAACGCGTCGTCGGTGCCGATGCGAGCCGGGTCGGGCACCGACCAGTGCAGCCGGCCCACCGCACCGCCACCGCGTGGTCGCCGAGATGATTGCCGAGGTGTTCGTGCGCGGTGTCGCAGACCGCGACCACCAGGTCGTCCGGCCGCAGCACCTCGCCGACCCGGTGGGTCCGGGCGCGCGTGAGGGACAGGCCATGCTCGCGGGCCACAGCGACCGCCAGCGGATGCACCCGCTCGGCGGGTTCGGTGCCACCCGACGCCACCGGCACCGGGCTCCGCCGCTTCCACAACGCGGCGGCCAGCTGCGAGCGCGCCGAATTGTGCGTGCACACGAACACCACCCGCGGCACCCGCAGGACGCCCGCCGGCGTGAGCCCGGCCAGCACCTGGGGCCGCAGCCGTAGATAGGTCCGGCGGTGATCACCCTCCGACCGGGACCGCTCCAGCACACCCGCCAGCTCGAGCTGCTTCACATGGTGGGCCAGCAGGTTGCTCGCCAACCCGAGCGCCCGACCGATCTCACTCGGCGACCCGTCCCCCAGCGTCAGCCGGTCGACGATCGCCAACCGAGCCGGATCCCCGAGCGCCGCATGCACCCGCGCCCGCTCCACCACCGACAACAATCGCTCAACCTTCATTGACTCAATGATTACTGAGCTAGTAGCGCGCCGTCAAGGAGCCACGGAGCCGGAAGCGGCGATCACGACAGGCCTCGCCGCGCATGCCTGCTCCCAGGCGGGCCGAATCCGGTCTGCGTGTCCACGCCGATCACGACGGCGTCGACCAGAGTCATGGGACTGTCTTCTCGGGTCTGGGCGTGGTCAGCAGGGACAGCGCGGCCGCCACGGTGGCGAGTGCGCCGAGGACGACGAAGGTGGTGTGATAGCTGCCGAGCAGGCCGGCTAGCGCGGCGCCCGCGAACGGTGCGAGCGCCATGGTGATCGTCATCGGCGCGGAGAGCAGGCCGGTGAGGTGGCCGTAGTAGCGGGGGCCCCAGCGATCGGTGATCGCGGTCGCTTGCAGCAGCGTGAACACGCCACGTGCCATGCCGGCCACCACGGCGCCGGTGATGAGGGCCGCGGCGGTGGTGAGCACGCCGAGCACAGCGGTCGTCACTGCCAGCGCGGCGAGGATTGCCACGGTGCGCGTCACGACCGTGGTGTGGCGCACGATCGCCGCGTAGCCGAGCCGGCCGACGACCTGCCCGGCGCCGCCGAGCCCGAGCGCGACCGCGGCGACCCCGGTCGAGATGCCCCGTTCGGCGAGCAGCGGCACCAGGTTGATCACCGCGGCGAACGTCGCGAGCGCGGCCAGGCTCAACGCCACCGCCAGCACGAGGAACGAGCCGCTGCGCGCGGTGTGCCGCGGGTCGGTGTCCACTCGGCCGGGCTCGGGTCGTGGCGGCCAGGGCTGGTGCAGCCCGAACCAGTGTGCCGGGATCGTGACGAGGGCCAGGATCGCGGCGAGCACCAGGTAGGTCGTCCGCCAGTCCAGGTGCGCGGCGAGCGCGGCGGTCAGCGGCGCGAACACCGTGCTCGCCAGCCCGCCGGCCAGGGTCAGGATCGTGAGCGCGCGCACCGGGTCGGGACCGTGCCAGCGGGTCAGCGCGGCGAACGCGGGCGGGTAGAGCACCGCCCCCATCGCGACCCCGGCCAGCAACCAGGCCGCGAGGAACCACACCAGACTCTGTGCCGTCGCGACCATGACCACCGCCGGCCCGGCGAGCACCGAACCCGCGGTCATCACCGCACGCGGACCGTGCCGGTCGATCCAGCCGGCCGACTGGGATCCCGACCAGCGCAGCCATCAGCTGGCTGGCCGACAGAGCGGCCGTGATCGCCGCCGTCGACCATCCGGTCGCCGCGGTGATGTCGCCCGCGAGCACCGGGAACGCGTAGTAGAGCACGCCCCAGCTGGTGATCTGTGTCGCGCACAAGGTCGCGAGCGCAACCCGCTTCCCCATGCGCGACACCTCCCCCGGCGCGGCCGCCCTCGAGGCGCCGCGCGGACCGGTCACCGCGCCGACGGCGCGGACAACGTCACCATCTCGGGCGCGGCCTCCAGGCCGGCGGCCGGACCGCAGCAGCCACCCGACTGGTCCTGCGCGGGATCGTCGAACACCCCGGCGCCGCCGCACACCCCGGTCTCCGGCAGCACGAGTTCCACCCGCTCGGCGGCCGCGCGGTCACCGGCGAGATCGGCGGCAATCGAGCGAACCTGCTCGTAGCCGGTCATCGCCAGGAACGTCGGCGCCCGGCCGTAGCTCTTCATACCGGCCAGGTACACGTTCGGCTCGGGATGTGCGAGCTCCTTGACACCGTGCGGATACACCGTGCCGCAGGAGTGGACGTTCGGGTCGATCAACGGTGCCAGCGCGACCGGCGCCTGCAGCGTCGCGTCCAGCTCCAGGCGCAGCTCCGACAGCCACGACAGGTCCGGCCGGAACCCGGTCAGCACGACGACCTCGTCCACGTCGGGCACCCGATGCCCGGCATCGGACACCAGAACCAACCGCCCCTCGGCGTCGCGTTCCACGGCCTCGGTACGGAACCCGGTCACCACCGTGACGTGGCCCGCCGCCGCGGCCTGCTTCGCCTGCAGTCCCAACGCGCCGCGCGCCGGCAGCTGATCGGCGTCCCCGCCGCCGAACACATCACCCACCGCGCCGCGGCGCAGCACCCAGCTCACCCGCGTGCCGGTGTCCGCGAGCCCGGTGAGAGCGACGAGCGCGGTCAACGCCGAATGCCCACTGCCGACCACCGCCACGTGCCGGTCGGCATACCGCGCCCGCACGGCCTCGTCCGCGAGATCGGGCGCACGGTAGGAGATCCGGTCAGCCGTGTCGTGTTCGCCGAGCGCGGGCAGCCCGTCACCGCCGAGCGGGTTCGGCAGCTCCCACGTCCCCGAAGCGTCGATGACGGCGCGGGCAGTGACCCGCTCCTCCCGCCCGTCGCGATGCCGGACATGCACGGTCAGCGGCTCGGTCTCACGACCGGCGTCGACCACCCGGTCCCGCCCGCGCCGAGCCACGCCGACCACCTCCGCGCCGAACCGGACTCGCGCGCCAAGCAGGTCGGCGAGCGGCCGCAGATAGCGACTCGCCCACTCCTCCCCCGTCGGATACTCCGCACCGGTAGGGCGCTCCCACCCGGTCGGCTCGAGTAGCCGACCGGCGGCCGGGTCGACGAGTTCGGACCACGGCGAGAACAAGCGCACGTGGTGCCACGCCGCGACCGCCGCGCCGGCGCGATCCGCCTTGTCCAGCACCAGCGGCTCCAGACCACGCTCGACCAGCTCGGCCGCCGCGGCCAGACCCACCGGCCCGGCACCCACAACGACCACGGGCAACTCCGACATCCCTGCTCCATTCATCGACAACCCTCGATCGACCGTGACCAAGAGTATCCATCCACCCGCACGACGACAACCATCGACTTGGATCGATGATCGCCAGCTCGACACCGACTCTCAACCAGCCTGATTCGATCGACTTCTATATTGACACTTATCGAACCAGAGGGCAAGGCGGGGAGACACTTGTTTCGGCGGTCATCTAACCAAGGCACCTTCCATGAGCACGAGCGCGACGGACAACGACCTGACCAGGAGTCACTCGGAACCCGTCCCGCCAGTACCCGTGACCACCTGCTGCGGCGACAACACAGGGACGGCCGAGGTCCGCGAGACCGAACCCGCGATCCGTGGGTGCTGTGGCAGCGCCGAAGCCGCAGCCGCCGGCCAGTGCTGCACCCCTGCCGACCGAGCGCAGGCGATCGACGCCGGAGCAGGGTGCTGCGGATGACGGGCCAGCATCTGCCGACGACGCGCCGCTGATTGACTCATCATCGACACGCATCGATAATCTGCGTCATGACAACGGCCGGCCCGCCCATGCAGGCTCTCCCGGAGACGGAGGCCGCGACCTACGCCGAGTGGTTCTCCTGCCTATCGGATCCCACCCGGATACGGCTGCTGCACACCGTCGCCACAACATCGGGCGGGATCAGCGTGGGCGCGCTGACCGGGCAACTCGGCATCAGCCAATCCACCTGTTCCCACCACGTCCGCAAACTCGCCGACGTCGGATTCCTGCTGCTGCACAAGGAAGGCACGAGTACGCGGGTCACCGTCAACCAGGCCTGCTGCATCGGTCTACCGCTCGCCGCGGACGCCGTGATGGGCCTGCTCGCGCCCCGCCCGTGCTGCCCCGCCGACATCCCCGATGACGTCGCCGTCCGCGCACTCGAACCGCGGGACTGGCCAGCAGTGCGGCGCATCTACGCCGAGGGGATCGCCACCGGTATCGCCACCTTCGAAACAGCCGTCCCCAGCCGCGCCAGCCTCGAAGCGAAGTGGCTGTCCGGTCACCGCTGGGTCGCCGAGCTCGACGGCGAGGTCGCCGGATGGACCGCACTGTCCGCCGTGTCCACCCGCGAGTGCTACTCCGGCGTTGTCGAGAGCTCGATCTATGTCGGTGAGCGGCGGCGCGGTCGTGGGATCGGCAAGGCACTCATCCGGCAGCAGGTCATGGCCGCCGATGCGGCCGGGCTGTGGACACTGCAGACCGCGATCTTCACCGAGAACCGCGCCAGCATCGCCCTGCACCACGCCGCCGGCTACCGCACCGTGGGCATCCGCGAACGCATCGCCCAGCTGAACGGCGCCTGGCACGACACCGTCCTCATCGAACGCCGTTCCGACGCAGTCCGAGGTCCCAGCTCATGACCGCCCCCAACCAGGACGCCTTGGAGATCGTGATCGACGACCTGTCCGGCACGCGGATCGCCGACTTCCTCGACGAGCACCTCCGTCAGATGCGGGCCATCACCCCGCTGGAGAGCAAGTACGCCCTGGACCTCGACGCGCTCCGCACGCCGGAGGTCACCTTCTGATCACCCTCGACAAGGCCGGCTCGCTGATCGAACGCGGGCTGGTCTGGCACGACACGCCACGCGAGGTCGCGGCGGCCGCGCGCGTGGTGTTCAGCATGGTCACAGACGACGCCGCCCTGGCCGCGATCACCGCCGGCCCGGACGGGATCCTCGCCGGTCTGCGGCCGGGCACCGTCTACGTGGACATGAGCACCGTCAGCCCGCGCGCGAGCCGGGACCTGAACGAGCGGGTCCGCGCGACCGGCGCCACCATGCTCGACGCACCGGTCTCCGGCAACGTGCCCGCCGCCGAGAGCGGCACACTGTCCATCATGGTCGGTGGACCGCGGGCGGCGTTCGCGGCCGTCGAGCCGCTGCTGCACCGGTTGGGCAGCCACGTCACCCACGTCGGCGGGAACGGTCAGGGCCTCGTGCTCAAGCTGGCGATCAACATCAGCCTCGCCACGCAGATGCTCGCGTTCAGCGAAGGGCTGCTCCTCGCGCAGCGCGGCGGCATCGACCCCGAACTGGTCGCCCGCGCGATGGCCGCGTCCTCGATCGGGTCGCCGATGCTCCAGGCCCGGCTCCCCTCGTCCTCGACCTGCCCGAACACGCGTGGTCGATGTCCGCCTCATGCACAAGGACATCCGCCTCGCCCTGGCGGCAGCCAGCGAGTCGGGTGTGCCGCTGCGGGCCGCCACGGCCGCCGACAGCGCGCTGAGCCGGGCCGAGGACGTCGGTTACGGGCACCGCGACATCGCCGGCCTGTACCAGGTACTGGCCCGGAGCGGCGCCGGAGTGAAGGTCGCATGACCAGCCGCGGCCGGCCCCGCAGCGAGACCGCCCGCACCGCGATCCTCGACGCGCCACGGAACTCCTGCTCGCGCACGGTCTGCCGGCCGTCAGCATGGACGCGGTCGCGGAACGGGCCGGCGTCAGCAAGGCCACCATCTACCGCTGGTGGCCGACCAAGGAGACCCTGGCCCTCGACGCGCTGTACACGGAGTGGGCCACCGCCCGCCCGGCGCCCCGCGACACCGGATCGCTGCGCGACGACCTGCTCTCCCTGCTGCGCCCGTGGGCCCGGCGGCGGCGAGCCGACCCTACGGCCGGGTGATCGGATCGCTGATCACCGAGGCGCAGACCGACCCCGACTTCGCTAAGGAGTACCACGACCGCGTCGTCGAACCACGCCGAGACCAGGCACGAGCCATCCTCCGCCGCGCCGCCGACCGCGGCGAGATCCCCGCCGCTACCAAGGCCGAGGTCGCCCTCGACCTGCTCTTCGGCCCGCTCTACCACCGCCTGCTGCACGGCCACGCACCGCTGAACGACCGGTTCGTCCGCGACGTCGTCGACCTGGCCTTGGCCGGCATCCAGCCGACGCAGGCGTCGAAAACGTCCGCGGCGCGTCGGAGCTCACGATGACCTATCCAGGAGCGCACGACCTGCGCCCAGCCCTGGGAGCGGTGACTTCGACGCCGCTCGCCAGGGCGCAATCGGCGAGCCGGATCCTGTGTTTGGCCGACTGACCTGGCGGTGACCCGAGCCTCCCGGCCCAGGCCTCGCGGACGGCCGGCACAGCTATTCGCTCGGCCACAGGGGGATGGTGGTGCGGCGCCAAGCGTCGAAGAGTTCGTCGAGCGCTTCGCTGACGCGTTCGGTGAGGATGCCGTCGCCGTCGAGTGCCCAGGTGAGGATGGCGCCGTGGAACAGGCTTTGCACGGTGCGGGCGCGGCGTTGCAGGTCTGAATCTCTCATGGCGGCGCGCCAGCTCCCGTGGGGCCGTTGATGACCCGGGAGATCACGATCTCGCGGTCGGCCGTCGTTGACTGCGCCGGTGCGTCCCGTCCGGTCCCTGCCATCGGTCACTCCCCGGCCTTGCCTGCTTGAGGTCCTGCACGTACGCGTCCAGCCGGTCAAAGCTCTCGTTCCAGAACCGCTCGAGCCTGCCGGCCCACTCGTAGACCGGTCGCAGCCCGCGGGCGTCAAGGCGTACAGGCGCTGCTCGCCTGCCTTGCTTTCCCGCACCAGCCCGACCTCCCGGAGCACCCGCAAGTGTTTGGACTCCCCCGGCTGGCCATCTAGCTCTCGGGCCGACTCGTTCACCGGCCGCTCACCCGCCTGCCGCATCCACCAGGATCTCCTGGCGCTGCGGCTGGGCGATCGCGTTGAAGACGTCCGACGTCGTCGCTGCTCGTGCCACGGCCGCACTCATATGCCCATATCGGCGTGCGTCAAGTCGAAAATCAATCAGGCGGATCTGTCAGATGACGATCGTGACCCTTGTCCATCGCTGAGGCCCACACGGCAGGCGCGCGTTAGCATCCGCTCGACGCCGAGGTCCGGCGAGCCAGCCATGATCATTCCATGCGGACCTGTCCAGGATCACACTGTGGAGTTCCCACCGGCCATGCGGGATGTGTGCTGCGGCGTGCGAGGTCACCGGCGTGGCAGCGTCCGGTTCGTTGCTCGGGATCCATCGGACGAACAGCGAGGGGACGGGTACTGGCTGATCATCGCCAACCTGTGTTCGTATCGGGCGTTCGCGCGTATGCGGGCGCGGACTCCCCGATGTCGCCCGCGATCGGATCGGGAGCCGGAGACCACCCTGCTCGTCGCGATCCAGCTGCAGCAGTTGAGACTCACGACATTTCGGGCGGCACTGCCACCGATCTGGCCTCGAGCGGGAAGCGCGACACAGCAACGACAACACCGCAGGAACGGCTAACGTACGCGAATCACCGGCGAGGCAGGGCCGCCCACGCGGTCGAGATACGTCTCGGCAGCGTCCGGGCCACCGAGGCCCATCTCGTCCATGGCCTCGTTGACCTGCGCTGGAGGCGCGACGGCGCAGGGATGCTCCTTGGCCGCCTGTCGGGGAGTGGCTCAGGTTTCCAGGCAGCCGCGGAGTCTTTCCAGGTCCGCGGCGATGCTGTTGCGGACCTGGCGGGCCATCAGCGTAGTGGCCCACCAGAAGAACCGGCCTGGGCTGCCGGTGGCGTGGATGGTCACCATCGTGCTGTCAGGGCCGTCGGTCGCGTCGCCGGCGAGTTCGTACCGGACGGTCATCGGGAAGGGCCGGTCGACGGCCAGTTCGACCATCCGGTCCGGTTCGTGGCGGGTGACGACGTAGCCGTAGGTGAAGGTGCGGCCGAGGAACTTCGCGGTGCGTTCGACGGCCGCGCCTTCGACGAGCGGGCCGGGCTGAGCCGGGGTACTCGCGGTGATGCCGCCGGTCCAGCGCAAGTCGTTGCGCGGGTCGAACATGAACGCCGCGATCTCGGCGGGTGTCCGCCGGATCCGCACGCTGGGTCGGACATCGACCGGCATGGTCAGTTCCCCGCGGGGAACAACGGCCGCGGCGCACCGCTGGCGACGTAGCCGGCGAGCCGGTCCAGGATCAGCGCCCAGGTGTGCGCGGTGTGCCCGAGATCGACCTCGGGATAGCCCTCGCCGAAGCCGTAGTGCCGGAACAGGACCCCGGTGCCGGACGGCGCGCGGGTGGCGGCGCCCAGCTCCCACTCCCAGGTCGAGCCCTCCCAGTACGGGAAGCCGGACGTGACGTGCATGCGCACCAGCTTGCCGGGCTCGGTGGTGACCTCGACGTGCAGATCGACGGGCGCCTGCGGGAAGCCGAACCGGGCCTGGCCGGCGGACACGTCGCAGTCGGCGGTCCAGAAGCCACGCTGGCCCTCTGCGGTGGACACGATCTCGAACACTCGTAAGACGTCGCCGTCGACGTCGGCAGCCAGGGCGATGGATCGGTTCATGGTGTCCTCTCGAACCTGTTTTAGGTGGATCTAAATTAGATATGTCTAAACTAGCTGTCAACCGGAGGAGGCGAGGTCGTGGAACCACTACAGGTGATCGCCGCGCCGCGCCGGCTGCGCATCCTCGAACTGGTCTGGGACCGGGAGCTCACCGCCGGACAGATCGCGGCCGAGTTCGACGTGTCGTGGTCCGCGATCAGCCAGCACCTCACCGTGCTGCGGACCGCCGGGTTCCTGGTCGAGCGCCGCGAGGGCAACAGCCGGATCTACCGGACCGACCAAGCCGCGCTCGGCCCGCTGCGCGCGGTCGTCGAGGACCACTGGCGACGCGGCCTCGACGAGGTCAAGAAGCTCGCCGAAGCCGAACAACGAGACAAGGACGGCACGTGACCGACACCGAGGCGCTCGAGGTGAGCGTGCACATCGCCGCGACACCCGAGACCGTGTTCCCGTACTTCACCGACCCCGACCGGTATGTGCGGTGGATGGGCAGCGACGCGACGATCGAGCCGGTCCCGGGCGGCACCTACCGGGTACACATCCGCGACGGCGTCGAGACCAGCGGCGAATTCCTGGAGGTCGACCCACCCAAGCGGCTCGTGTTCACCTGGGGCTGGAACAACGACCTCGCGGTGGCGCCTGGATCGACCCGCGTGGTCGTGACGTTCGAGGAGGAGAACGGCGGCACCCGGGTGGTCCTGCGCCACCACGGGCTACCCGACGACACCCAGCGCGAACACCACACCCTCGGGTGGCGCACCTACCTCACCCGACTGGGCATCCTGGCCACCGGCGGCGACCCCGGCCAGGACCCGAACACATAGCGCCATCCCGCGGTCCACCAGGACGCTCGCTTCCTCCCGGCTGCTTCGGACGAGCCCAGCCCAGGCCGGAATGATGATCAACGGACCAGCCCCTACCACACCGCGCCATAGACTGCGTCGGCGCCGGGCCGAGCGTCACGGCCGGTGCGAAAGGGCGAACGCCATTGTCAGCACGCTGACAATGACCCCGCGGATGGTGGAGTTCTGCGGTGCACTTGCAGGGCCGAGAGACATCCCAGGAGCGTAGATGTCAAGCCGCAATGTTCTCGGCATGATGCGACCAGGCGGTTGCTTCGTCGTAGTGGGTGTCGGTCTTGAGGCATCCGTGCAGGATGCCGACGAGCCGGTTGGCGAGCTGACGCAGCGCGGCGTTGTGGCTGGCGCCGCGGGCTCGTTGCCGGTCGTAGTAGGCGCGTGCGCCGGGCGAGCGGTTGAGCGCGCTGAACGCTTGGGTCAGCAGGGCGTCGATGAGTCGGTCGTTGTGAACGAAGCGGGCCAGGGCGACTTTCTTCTTGCCGGAGGCGCGGGTGATCGGGGAGGTCCCGGCGTAGTTCTTGCGGGCTTTGGCGGTGGTGTAGTGGTCGGGGTCGTCGCCGAACTCTGCGTGCACCCGGGCACCGAGGACCGGCCCCAGACCGGGCTGGCTGAGGATGATCTCAGCAGCCGGGTGCTGCCCACAGTAGGCCTCGACCTGCCCTTGAAGGGTCTTGACCTGAGCGTCCAGGACGGTCAGGACCGCCAGCAGCGCCTGGACCGAGGCGGCGTAGGCGGCGGCCACGATCTCGGGTTGACTGAGGTGCTCGGCGCGCAGCGCGGCCTGGATCACCGCCGCTTTCTCGGCGATGTTCTTGCGGCGCGCCCGCGTCAACGCGGCGCTGATCTGCGCGATCGTCAGCCGGGCGGCCTGGGCCGGGGTGGGTGCCTTGGCCAGCAGTTCGAGGATGTCGGCGGCGTCCAGGTCCTCGAACGCGGCCAGCGCGGCGGGGAAGTAGTCCCGCAGTGCGTGCCGCAGCCGCTGGGTGTGGCGGGTCCGTTCCCAGATCAGGGTTTTATGCGTGCGGGCCACGACCTTGACGGCCTCAGCCCGTGCGGAATCCCCGGCGACCGGCCGCAACTCGTGGCCGTGTGTGCGGACCATGTCGGCCAGTACGTGCGCGTCACCGGGGTCGCTTTTGGCGCCCGAGGACCCCAGCCGGTCACGGAACCTTGCCGCCTGCAACGGGTTGACCGCCAGCACCGTGTATCCGGCGGCGACCAGCGCCGCGACCCACGGACCCCGATCCGTCTCAATCCCGACCAGCACCTCGGCTCCGTCGGCCTCGTCCCCGACCAGCTCACCGATCAGCTCACCGATCATCGCGTGCAGTCGAGCCATCCCCGTCACGCCCTCGGGCAGCCGGGCCTTGGCCAGCCTGCGGCCGGAGCCGTCCATCACGTCCTCATCGTGATGAGCCTCAGCCCAGTCATCTCCTACGAACAGTCGCAACGATCCTCCGATCTCGATCACCCTGAGCAGCGGGCACGACATCCCATCAGCGATCAACTCTCCCGGCCAACCGGTAGGGGCACGATCTTTCGTCAGGACTCAACGTCCAGGAGACCTGAGTGCTCACCTACCAGCCAGCTACCGACCAGGAGTCGGCCGGATGGCTCACTCCCAGAACTTATTAGGAGACGCCGTGGCCGCCAGCGACCAGACCCCACCCACCTCGGCGGGACCGGAGACAGATCGGCTGCTGGTGTGGCGGATCGGGCTGACCGGAGGTTTGGTCGGCATCCTGTGCTGTGTCGGTCCCACGGTGCTGGCTCTGCTGGGCATCGTCAGTGCGGGCACCGCGTTCGCCTGGGCCACCACCCTCTACGACGACCACGGCTGGTGGTTCCGCTTCGGCGGACTCGCCGTGCTCGCCGTGCTCGTGTGGATCTCGCTGCGGCGACGCGACCAGTGCAACATCGCCGGTGTGCGGCGCTGGCGATGGCGGTTGCTCGGTGTCCTCGCCGTCGCCGCGGGCACCTACGGGGGGATGTACGCCGCCACCACCTGGCTGGGCACGTTCGCCTGAGCCCCCGCGCGGGTGGTTACGTCGACAACGAGCCTCCGCCGCCGGGGCGGCTGGGCAGACTTCCGTGACTACACGGGGAGGAATGGCGTGGCCGGACTCTACGACCTGGTGGTGGTCGGCGGTGGCACCGCGGGGATCATCGCCGCCAAGACCGCCGGACGTCTCGGCGCGCGGGTGGTCCTGATCGAGCGCGATCGGCTCGGTGGCGACTGTCTGTGGACCGGCTGCGTGCCCAGCAAGTCGCTGATCGCCGCCGGACGAGCCGCGCACGCCGTGCGGACCTGCGAGCCGCTCGGGATCACCCCGGTGCGACCGCAGGTGGACTTCGCGGCGGTGATGACCCAAGTCCGGCGGGCGATCGCGCGCATCGAGCCGGCCGACTCGCCCCGCGCGCTGGCCGAGGCCGGAGTCGAGGTGCGGTTCGGCACCGCAGTGTTCACCGGCCCCGCCGAGGTGAGCGTCGACAGGACGCGCCTGCGGTTTCGTCATGCCCTGATCGCGACAGGCTCCTCCCCCACCCTGCCGCCGGTGCCAGGCCTCCGTGAGATCGATCCGCTGACCAGCGACTCGGTGTGGGATCTCGAGGAGTTGCCCGCACACCTGGTCGTGCTCGGTGGCGGCCCGGTCGGATGCGAGCTGGGACAGGCCTTCGCCCGGCTCGGCGCCGAGGTGACCGTCATCGAGGCGACGGAGCGCCTAGTCCGGAACGAGGAACCGGCCGCGAGCAGCTCGCTGGCGACGGCGCTGGCGGCCGAGGGGGTACGGGTGCGCACCGCCACCGCCGTCACCACAGCGACGTGGGCTGCCGGCGCGGTCGACCTGACCGTCTCCGGCCCGAACGGCGCCGACGTGGTGCGCGCCGACCGGGTTCTGGTCGCGACGGGGCGCCAGCCGCGCACCACCGGACTCGGGCTGGCCGAAGCGGTTGTCCGGTTGGACGACGAGGGTCGCGTCGTCGTGGATGCCTCCCTGCGCACCAGCAACCGCCGGATCTACGCCGCCGGTGACATCGCCGCCACCCCGACCGGGACGTTGCAGTTCACCCATGTCGCGGGCATGCACGGCAGCATCGCCGCCACCAACGCGGTGCTCGTCCGCAGCCGCCGCATCGACCATGACCGCATTCCGTGGGTCACGTTCACCGACCCGGAGATCGCTCACGTCGGTCTCACCGAGGCCCGGGCCCGGCAGCGACACGGCGATGCCGTGCGGGTCCGGCTGGTCGACCACGAGGACCTCGACCGGGCGATCGTCGAGGATGACACCGGCGGGTTCACCCAGGTCGTGCTGGACGACAGAGGGCGGGTGCTGGGTGCCACCATCGTCGCGCCGCGCGCCGGGGAGATGATCGCAGGGCTCACCGCGGTGATCGCCCGCGGCGGCCGGCTGCGCGACCTCGCCTCGGTGGTGCACGCCTACCCCACCTGGGGCGGCGCCGTGTGGCAGGCGGCGGTGGCCGAGTCCGACGCCGCGCTTCGCACCCCGCGCATGCGCGGTCTGGTTCGGGCGCTACTGACGCTGCGCCGGATGTTCTGACCGCGCGCCGCATTCGTGTGCGTGGCGCGCCACGGCGCGTCCGGTCAGGACCACCTGCAGAGCCGCGGCGGGTCGGACCAGGACGGGCCGCGGCGCGTCGATCATCCGGCCGCGGCCGACGCTGCCGGTGGTGACCGCCAGGGCCGGCACCACCCAGGCCAGCACGGCGGTGGCACGCAGCCGAGCGTCGGGTTCGTGGCGCAGCGCGAACCACGTCCAGAAGGCGGCGTCGGCCAGGGCGTCGGCGGACGCGCCGAACGAGGTCTCGGTCCCGAGCTCACGGGCGATACGCCCGTCGGCCAGGTCGCTGGCGAGCGCGAGCACCGGCAACCACCACCGGTACGGCCGGGCGGGAAGGTTGGCGCGGGTCAGGGTGATCGTGTTGGCCCAACCGATCGACCGGCGCTCCTCGAGCATGCCCAGATGAGTGGCCGCCAGCACCCAGCACACGACCGTCCACACGCGACCACCATGCGCGCGTCGCGGGAAGCCGGTCGCGAAGCCGATGTGCAGTGCGGTGATCTCGAGCAGCGCCCGCGGACGCAGCCGCGCCTGCCGGATCGACCGCCGGGTCGCGGCGGCGAAGAACCGGGTCCACGCCCTCGGTCGCCAGCGCCCGTCCCGCAGCCCGGCCAGCAGCTCGTCGGTCGCCGTACGGCTGCTCGAACCAGCGCTCACCGCGGACGCGCTGGCAGGTGGGCGACGACACGACGCAACGGCAACGGCAGCCATCGGCCAGGACCTGCCCATGACGCCAACGCCCGCACGGCCGCCCTGGTCCGGTGAACGTCCGTGCCGGGCAGGTACAGCCCGTCGACCAGCAACGCGACCGCGGCCGCATCAGACATGTCGAACCGGTACACCCGGCGCTGGTCGGAGTCGACCACGTACCCGTGCGCGCGCAGCACGCCGGCCAGCCCGTCCCGCGCACGCGGGTTCGGCCACGGCAAGGATCGGACGCCGAGCGCACGCAGCACCCGCCACCAACCCAGCCAGCCCTTACCCAACCCGAGCCGGGACGGCACCAGGGTCACCAGCAGCCCACCCGGCCGCAGCACCCGGGTCACCTCGGCCAGCACCGTGTCCAGTGGGGTCAGCACGGGAAGGCACATCGCCGCGCACACCGCGTCCACCACGCCGCCTGCTACCGGCAATGCGTCGGCGCGAGCCCGTACCAGCGGTCCCCGCCCCGCGGCCGCCGCGGCGGCGAGCTCACCGGCCGACACGTCCACCCCGACCCACCGTGCGTGGGCAAACAGCGGGCAGGTGGGGGCCGACCCGCACGCCAGATCCAGGACCGGGCCGCTGATCTCGCGCACGGCTTCGGCCAGCCACGGATACGGCGCCATCCGATCCCGGGCGGTCACAAGGGTCAGCAGACGCTCGGTGATGCCTGGCTGCTCGTCATGAAATCCCGCCAGATAACGCGGCCAATCAGCCAGCGGGGCCACCTCCGGCGATCGCGAGCAAGCCCTGGCGGTCGAGAAGGCCGATGGCCGCGTAGCGCACGTCGATCAGCCCCCGACGCTCAAGCTCCTTGAGGATCTTGTTCAGCGACGGGCGCTGCACCCCGAGCATCGCGGCCAGCGTGCGCTGCGGCAACCCCACCACCGCACCATCCGACCCGTCCGCCGACTCGTCCAGCAGCAACGCCGCGACCTGCTGGCTCAACGAGCGGCCCAGCAACCCGATGATCCGCGCCTGACTGACCGCGAGCCGCTGCGCCACGCTCGACAGCCACCGCCGGGCGATATGTCCGCTGTCGGCCAGCAGCCGCTCGAAGTCGGCGGCACTCAACGACAGGACCGTGCACTCGTCCAACGCACGCCCGGTGTAGGGCAGCGGCATGTCCAGCAGGTGCTGGATGTCTCCGTCGACGTCGCCGGGCTGCAGCACATGCACCACCGCACGACGCCTGCCAGCGCCGACCGAGAGCTCGACCCGGCCTTGCCGCACGATCCATACCCCCTCCGCGGCAGCACCGCCGCGGAACACCACCTCACCCCGCTCGAAGGTCCTGGTGCGCAGGGTCGCGGCAAGAGCTGTCACATCGTCATGACTCAGCGGCGCGGCCTCGCCTCGGCCGACGCAGCGGGCGACCCAGGCCGCCTGCCGGATCGCCATCTCGGCCGCCGGGCCCGTCCCCAACAGCCGCATGGTCTGCTGCATCGCCGCGGCTGGCAGTCTCGACAGAGCCATGCCGCCATCCTGGCACCGCATCCGGTCCTCCGCCCCGATCCTGATGGGAGACTGTCAGCCAGGTGACACACTCTCTGGACCCTGTCACCGGGCTGACACTCGTCGTCGCCGGGCGGTGTCGCGGTGGTGGTGTGGCCACACCAGCCAGAGAGGAGAAGTGCCATGTTGCGTGCGGTGTGGAACGGGATCGTGCTGGCCGAGCACCCCGCGCGGTTCGGCTCGAGGGGAACCTCTATTTCCCGCCCGGCTCGCTGACCATGACCTATCTCGTCAGGAGCCGAACCAGGACGCTGTGCCCGTGGAAGGGACTGGCCAGCTATTACGACCTGACCACCGGACAGGTAACGCGGAACGACATCGCCTGGTACTACCCGCACCCCAGCCCGATGGCGCGGCGGATCAAGTATCACGTCGCGTTCTATCCCGAGGTCACCGTCCACGGTGAACCCGAACCGCGCTCCGAAGCCGACCGCGGCCTGCGCGCGGCCCTGGCCCGGCTCCTCAACCCGTCCCAAGCGTCGTGACCAGGCAGCACGCCGCGATCACGGTGTACTGGCGGCCCGGCTGCCCCTATTGCGCTCGCCTGCTCGCCGATCTCGACAAGGTCGACCTGCCGATCCGCAAGGTCAACATCTGGGCGGATCCGGACGCCGCCGCGACGGTGCGCATGCTCGCCGACGGCAACGAGACGGTCCCCACCGTGGTGGTCAGCGGCCGCGGGATGGTCAACCCGCGAGCGGCCGACGTACTCGACGCCGTCTGCGACAACTCCCCCGACTTGCTCGACGGCGTCGACACGGCCGCGGTCACGAGCGGCCCGTGGTGGGTCGGCCTACTGGTGACACTCGCGGCCGCAGTGGGCTGGTTCGTGCTGGCCACCGGCACCCCGACCACCACATACCACTTTGCGCCCGCCGTGGTGGTCGCCGCGTGGCCGGTCCGTCGACGCCTGCGTGCGGGACGCGCACTGCGAGGCCCCGCCGCAGGGACCGCCACCGCGGGCGGCGCGCTCGTCGCGTTGGTCACCACCGGACTGCTCGCCGCGGTTGGCGCGCTGGCCGGCCCCACCCTGTTCGGCATCCCCACCGCGTCGACTGAGACCCTCGCCGCCATCCTGGTCGGCGCCGCCGCCGGTGCCGGTCTCGCCGTCGTCGGCGGCCGGCGGACACCACCGAGCTGAATCGTCGGTCGCACGAGAGCGCGCGCTCCGGTGGACCGTGATCAACCGCTGGTATGACGGCCGACGGGTTTCTCCGCGACCAGCAGCACGTAGCCGATGAGCCCGTCCGCCACCGCCCGCCTGGCCAACGCCGCGTACCGATGCACCGCCGCCACATCCACACCGGCGTCGGCGAGGCGTGCGGGCGCGGTCATCCCTACCATCCGCAGGCGGGCGTCGATCTCATCGATCATCCGCGCGATCGCGGCGTCGTGTCGCTCGGTGTGCACGGTGCGAAGTCCCGCCCCGGCCAGAATCGCCGAGTACTCCGCCAGTGGGCGGGCGTCGGCGATGCACGCCACCCACGCGGCCACAGTGGTCAACTCCTCAGGCAGGCCCTTCTCGGCGATCGTGACGTCGGTGATCCCCACCCGACCTCCCGGCCGCAGCACCCGCGCGAACTCGGCCGCCGCGGTTGCCTTGTCCGGGAACGTGCAGAACGCGCACTCGCACAACGCCGCGTCGAACACGTTGCCGGGCAACGGGATCCGCTCCGCGTCACCAGCATGGTGACGCACCGAGGACGCCAGCCCGGCGGCCTGCGTCCTCGCGCGTGCCTTCTCCACTGTGGACACACCGAGGTCCACGGCGTCGACGGTCACGCCGAACTCGGCCGCCAGCAGCCGCGTCGTCGCACCGGGACCGGCGGCGACGTCGATGACCCGCTGACCGGCCCGCAGGTGCAGCAGGTCGGCCAGGCGCCGGGTCAACGCCAACCCACCCGGGTGGTAGGACTCGCCCAGCAGCAACGCCACCGCGTCATCGCCGTAGGACGCGGCGCAGCACGCCTTGACCTCGTCCGCCGTACTCACTTGTCCACTGCCCGCCGTCCGACGTTCGTTGCGTCGGGCGCGACGACCGAGCGACTCCCGTTGCGGACGGTCTTCGAGCCATTGGGCGAGTCGACCAGCAGGGGCGCCAACCCGGTGGCGTTGGGCACCACGTCGGCCACCGGAACCCCGGACATCTGCTCGCGCACCTGCTCCCGGTACCCCACCGAGTTGTAGGCACAGAACGGGATCAGCCGCCCATCCGGGGTGATCTCCTCCACGCAGCACTTCATCAGCTGCTTGACGTTGAGCGTGTACGGGTCCTGGAAGTCCTGCACCACGATCATGAAGGCCCGGTCGGTGAGGTTCGCCAGCGCGTCGGGCAGGTTCACCCCGCACGCGTCCGCACAGTCCAGCGCCTCGGCGGTGGCGCGGAGCCGGTCCTCGGTGGTCTGGGTGCCCATGAACGCCGAGGCACTCCACAATTTCTCCAACGCCTCCCGTACCGCGTAGTCCGGCACCACCCTGTTGGACACGTAGTCCAGGTAGTCCTCCACCCGCAGCAGCCGCGGGATCGGCACCACCCCACCGCGCCACCGCAGCCTGCCGCCAGCATCACTGGTGGCAGGCTCGCCGGGTGTGCCGTCAGTGAGCAGGTAGGTGATCGAGCGGCACGTCGGAAAACAGCACGGCACCGGGAAGAAGTCGCTGGTCACGAACCAGTCCCGCCGCTGCGCGGCGATCAGCTCGATCACGTCCGGGTTGGTCAGCCGAGTTAGCGGATCGAACGGCACATGGCGCCCGGAGTGGGTCACCGGCTGGAACGACACCGACCGCACTGCCGGATGCGCCAACCCGAACTCGACGATGTCGCCCAACTCGTGCTCGTTGAGGCCCCGCTCGACCGCGGCCACGAGCGTCACGGTCAGCCCTGCGGCCGCGCAGTTGTCCAGTGCCCGCAGCTTGCGTTCCCGCAGGTCCTTTCCCCGGATCTGCAGGTGGGTCCGTTCGTCGAATCCGTCGAACTGCAGGTAGATGTTGATCGACTTCCCGCTGCGGCCGTTGCGCTTCCCCAACGCGGCCACGAACCGCCGGTCGGTGGCCAGCCGGATGCCGTTGGTGTTGAGGTTGACGTTGCGGATCGGGCGCTGCTGGGCGAGATCGATGAAGTCGAGGATGTGTTTATGGATCGTGGGCTCTCCGCCAGAGAACATCACGACCTCCGCCTCGCCCTCGGACTCGACGAACACGTCGAGCATCCGCTCGCACTGCGCGAGCGTGATCGCGTAGCCGTCCACCTGGTGCCCGGAGTCGGCGAAACAGATCGGGCAGTCCAGGTTGCAGTTGGTGTTGACCTCAATGATCCCCAGGCACGCGTGCTGCTTGTGTTCCGGACACAGTCCACAATCCGACGGGCACCCGTCCCGCACCTCGGTCTGGAACGTCAGCGGGATCGTCCCGGGCTTGTTGAACCGCGCCGAGTCCAGGTAGGCCTGTGCGTCGCCGTACACCAGCGCCTCGAACCACCCGTGCTCGGCGCAGCGCTTACGCAGGTACACCCTGTTGTCGCGGATGTTCACCTGCGCGTCCACCACCACCTTGCACACCGGGCAGACACTCTTGGTGTACTCGACGAACACCTCTTCCCGCTCCCGCTTGCTCACCACACGCGCCACCGCCTCGAGTCCGTGACCACCTATCCATACTCCAGCAGCGATCACCTCCGCGCGCAGGACGAGTGTCAGCGGCCCGACATTGTCGGCCTCCGGGCTGTCGCCGCCGAGCCGTGTCAGGGCTGGGTCGAGCCAGCCAGGGCGATGTGGATCTGGTCGTGAGTCGGCAGATCGAGCCGGCAGCAGACGCTGTCGACGGGTGGGGCCCCGGTCGCGACGTCGATGCCGTTGACGACCAGGGCGGGCGATGGGCACGGGCCCTGGCGTTCACGGACAGGCACGTCGACGCCGGGGAGCCCTAAGACACTCGCGCAACATCGCGCGAACCTGGTCCACCAGCGGGAAATCAGGCACATGCCACAACTCGACAGTGAGCGTCATGGCCGGACTCCCTTCCCTGTCAAGTATTTCATCGCAGGTCGCCGTCCGCGCGGAAACCCCGAGAGCACCGATCCTCGGTCTGATCCAGTTGGTAGGTGAGCTCGATCCGCATCTCGTCGGAGGTTCACCTATGCATAGGCCGCCGCGTCGAACCGACTGCCTCCAAATGGTCTTGATCGCCTCCTCGCCGACTCGGAGTCACGGTAGACGACCAGGGCCGGCCTGGTGGCGTTGCTCCGACACCGACTCGGAGCCGTCGAGACTTGTCGCGGTCGTAGCCGCTGCTCGACTTCGTAGCGGTTGCCGCCGGTCAACGTGACTGCGAACGGAATGCCGGTGGCATCAGTGATCAGGTGGTGCTCTGGCGCCGGCCTTGCGCCGGTCGGACCGGGCTGGGTTCGGTGTGCTCCCCCGTTTTTGAGAGTGCACACGGCAGGTGGAGCAGTCCGCCGGCGCGAACAGGTGGCCCCGGCATCACTCTTCCGCAATCCTCAGCCGTGAGGTACGTCCCGGCACCTCGCTCGACCTGCTCCCTCCCGCTCCGCTACCCGATGACCTTGCCCGGGCCCACAGCGATCCGATCATCGCCGTGATCACCCAAGACCCTGGAGGAGACGCCGGGCCAGGACACGCACTGGTCGACCCGGTCGATGGCTCAAGCGACCGGCATGTCGCAGTCGACGGTCTCGCGGATCTGGCGAGCGTTCGAGCTCAAACCGCACGCGATCGAGATGTGGAAGCTGTCGACCGATCCGCAGTTGGTGGACAAGGTCCGCGACGTCGTCGGGCTGTACCTGGCGCCGCCGGAGAACGCGTTGATGCTCGCGGTCGATGAGAAGTCCCAGATGCAGGCGATCGCACCGCCCCGATTCTGTCGCTCATGCCAAACCACGCCGGCGCGGATGACCCATGACTACGTCCGCCATGGCACCACCAGCCTGTTCGCCGCGTTCGACATCTCCAGCGGCTCGTGATCGCCCACCACTACCGCCGCCACCGCCACCAGGAGTTCCTGCGGTTCCTCAAGGTCATCGACGCCGAGGTGCCCCCGGGTCTGGAACCGCACCTGGTGCTGGACGACGACGCCACGCACAAGACCCCGAAGGTGAAGAAGTGGCTCATCCGCCATCCCCGGTTCCATCTGTATTTCACGCCGACCGGCAGCTCGTGGCTCAACCTCGTGGAGCGCTGGTTCGCCGAGCCGACCAACCGCAAACTCCGGCGCTCCGCCCACCGCAGCGTGGTCGAAGCTCACGGCCCGTCGTGTTCCATCAGGAAACGGGACAGGCCACAAAATTCAGGCGAATGCACGTTGGGTCGACCTGGTCAGGGACCGGTCAGGCAGCGGGATCACACCGGATCGGCCTTCGCCAGCGAAGGTGGCGTTGCCGGGGCTGACACAGCCCTCGATGCGTTGTGAGTCGGCTGGCAACGCCCGCAATGAGCGATCAGCCGAGAGGGCAGCGTCGAACTGCGCCGGTTCTGCTCGATCTCGGTGTCGGGCGAAAGCCCAAGCCCTGTCCACCACCACATGGCACGACCTGCAGCCGGCTCAACCTGGTGTGGGAGCAGCTTGTATGTCGACGGATACGGGTCAAGGTGTGTGACTCGGCGAACCGCTGGCGGCACGGGTCACCAGGATGTGCCGGGCGAGCAATACCGCGAGTCCGATGAGGGCCGACACCAGCGAGGCGGCGATCACCGCGAGCGTCGCGGTGTCCTGCAACGCGCGGTCGTCGAAGGCGAGCGTGGTTATGAAGATGGCGATGGTGAAGCCGATGCCCTTGAGCGGGGCCACTCCGCCGATCGCGGCCCAGTCCAGGCTCTCCGGCATCCGGGCGGGTCCCAGCCACACGGACAGGTAGGCCAATCCCATCCCACCGACCGGAGCGCCGACGACCAGTCCGAGAAAGATCCCGAGCCCGACTGGGCTGGACAGCGCCTGGCCGATCCCGGTGATCGAGACCGGGACTCCGGCATTGGCAAGGGCGAACACCGGCAGGATCAAGAACGACGAGTATTGGTGCAGCGCCTGTTCCAGGCGGCTCAGCGGTGACACGGTCCGCAACGCCTCATGGGCCATGCGCATGAGCGCGTCGTCGCTGGCCTCGCGCTCGCCCTGGCGAGGCGCCAGCAGGTCATCTGCCGTGATTGTGGCGGTGTCGTCGCGACGGCGTGGGGCCGCTGCCGGGGTGAGCAGGCCGAGCGCGACACCGGCCACGGTCGCGTGCACCCCGGACTCGAACACGGCCAACCAGACGGCGGCCGCGAGCACCACGTAAACGGCCAGGTTAGCGACGCCGGCCCGGTTGCAGATAGCGACCACGAGCAGCAGGCCGGCCGCCGCGGCGAGCCAGCCGAGGGAGAGGTCGTCGGTGAAGAACACGGCGATGACGGCGATCGTGGCGAGGTCGTCGACGACGGCGAGCGTGAGCATGAATGCCCGCAGTGGCGCTGGCGCGCGCCGTCCGAGCAGTCCGAGCACGCCAAGCGCGAAAGCGATGTCGGTGGCGATGGGGATGGCCCAGCCGCGCAGGTCACCGCCGGAGGCGTTGATCGCCAGGTACACGGCGGCGGCACCGATCATGGTGCCGAACGCCGCGGCGGCCGGGACCAGCGCGGAGCGCCGGTCACGCAGCGACCCGAACAACAATTCCCGTTTGACCTCGAGCGCGACCACGAAGAAGAACACCGCCATGAGCAGGTCATTGACCCACAGCCGCAGCGGCTCTTCCAGATGCAGCGGCCCGGCATGGATCGACACGTGGGTGTCCCAGAACTCGGCGTAGCTGGTCGATACGTTCGCCCACACCAACGCCGCAGCGGCGGCAGCGAGGAGGACCACCGCGCTGCTCGACTCCCAACGCACGAAACGCTCCAGCGGCGTCCCCCACGACCTCACCCGCCGTAATGATTGCATGCTCACCCATTTTCGCAATAGCGTCGGGGACCATCCGGACACTACGCACTCATGAGCTTCCTCGCCCTCGCAGACAGTGGTGCATCGAAGTCAGGCCACCGGCAATCCTCTGTTGAACTGGCGGCTGGCCTGCTGGGCGAGTCCGAACACCTCCGCCTGCTCCACAACGGTAGGTCCCGGACGGCGAGCCGGGACGTCTCATAGCAAGGCCACCGAGACGAGAAGGGTCATCGGGTCGGCAAGGTGGCGGGAGCCACGATGGCGGTCACCGCGATGGCACCGGCGATGACCAGGACGAGATAGGCGAATCCGCGGCGTACCGCGCGCTCGGGTAGCCGGGTGGCCAGGCGTCCGGCCGCGAGCGCGGCAAGGATGGCCGCGCCGCCGAAAACCGCTGTGGTGGCCCAGTCCATGGGGGCGCTGGCGTGGGCTGCGAAGCCGGCGGCGGAGTTGATGACGATGATGATCAGCGACGTGGCGGCGGCCTCGGCGGCGTCCAGGCCCAGCAGCAGGGTCAGTGCGGGCACGATGAGAAATCCACCGCCGACTCCGAACAACCCGGTCAGCACACCGACGACGGCGCCCGCAGCGAGTGCTTTGGGCAAGCAGGTTCGCCAGTTGATCCGGCCGCCGCTGGCGCGGCAGGCGCCGCCGCTGCTGCGGTGCTCGGTGAGCATCCGGATAGCGACGACCGCCATCAACGCGGCGAAACCGAGTAACAGCACACGCGGTGGCAGCAACCGTCCCAGCGCCGTACCGCCGAACGCGGCGGGGACACCGGCAGCGCCGAAGACCAGCGCGACCGGCCACCGCACGGTCCCGGCCCGCAGCCTCGGCACCGCCGCGGCGGCCGACGACACGCCGACGACCAGCAGCGAAGCGGGGATCGCCGAGGCGAAGGGTTGCCCGGCGGCGTAAACGAGAGCGGGGACAGCCAAGATCGATCCACCGGCGCCGAGCAGGCCCAGCGCCAGCCCGATGAGCAGTCCGGCCAGGGCAGCGGCGATCAGCATCGGTCAGGCCGCCATCGGCACGCCGGCGGTCTCGGCGTGGTCGAAGGCATCGTCGATGAGCACCGCGGTGCGGCCCGTGCGGGCCAACAGCGACGCCGCGGCGGCGGCGCGGTAACCACTGCCACAGTGCACCCACACCGCTCCCGCGGGCAGTTCGCCGACCCGCTGCGGAAGCTCCGGCAGCGGGATGTGCACGGCGTCGCGCACATGGGACTCGCGCCATTCGTTGGGGAGCCGGACGTCCAGTACCACGGTGGGCTCCGGACGCCCGTCGTGGCCGCGGCCCGCCAAGGCCGCGGCCAGGTCGCCGAACGACGCCGTCGCCAGCCCGGCGACCCGACCGGCGTGGTCACCGGCCCACTGCGCGGGTTCCCCGGTGGCCGCGCCGGCGGGTCGGTCGATCCCGATCCGGACCAGTTCCCGCTGTGCCTGGGCGACCTGGTCGGCGGTCTCGCCGAGCAGCGTGATCGGGGCACCCCAGTCGATGAGCCAGCCGAGCCAGGTCGCCATCGGCCCGTCCAGGCCCAAGCTGACCGTGCCGGTGAGGTGCGAGAGTGCGAACGCCTTGCGCGAGCGCAGGTCCACCACCCATTCTCCGGTCTCGACCCGCTGGAGCAGTTCGGCCGGATCGACGGTGCGGAGCGGGGTGAGGTCGATCGGTTCCGGGCCGGCGGTGTTGCGGACGCCCATGTGGGCGTAGTAAGCGGGATAATCGTCCAATCCGGCCAGGGTCTGTTCCACGAACTCGGTTTCGGCCAGCGTCAGCGCCGGATTGACTTGTCGTTCGCGCCCGATCGTGGACGCATCCCCGGACGCCTGGGTGGCCGAGCAGAAGCTGCCGAAACCGTGGGTGGGCCACACCTGCGCGCCGTCGGGGAGCAACTGCGCCAGCCGCTGCGCGGACGAGTGCTGCCGGCGAGCGAGGTCGTGTGCGTGGTCCTGGCCCAGCAGGTCGGTGCGCCCGGTGGTGCCCAGCAGCAGTGAGCCACCGGTGAACACACCCTCCGGCCCGGTCGGGCCGTCCAGGATGTAGGACAGGTGGTGGAACGTGTGCCCCGGCGTCGCGACCGGCCGGACACGCATCCGCTCCGACACGTCCAGGACGTCGCCATCGCGCAGCGGTACCCGGTCGAAGGGCACGTCGGCGGCGGCGATCCCGTAGCGAGCTCCGCTGAGCCGCGCGAGTTGCAACCCACCCGACACGTAGTCGTTGTGCACGTGCGTCTCCAGGACCCACGCGATCCGCACATCGAGACGACCCGCCAACGCGAGTACCCGGTCGATGTCGCGTTGCGGGTCCACAACGACCGCCACCTCGCCGTCGTGCGCGAGATAGCTGCGATCGCCCAGCGACGACGTATCGATCACCTCTACGTCCAGCATGCCGATCTCTCCTTCACATGTCATCGATGGTCAGCTCGCGCCGGTGCGCACAGCCCGCCCGCTGCGTTGCCGGCCCGCGGTCCCTTCCGCCACCGAAACTGCGTCCACCTGCTCCAACGGCACGTTCACCGCGCCGGGCACATGTCCCTGGCCGTATTCGCCCGGCGAACGCACGTCCACCAGCCGGGCGCCCTCGTCCAGTGCTCGCTCCAGTCGTCGACGGCTGCTTCGCGTACTGCCATGTCCGAACCTCCATTCGACATGTACCCCAGGGGGTATCTGTCAAACCCATGTCCGCGCTCTCGTTCCGGCGCTCAGGCCAAAGCCAGGAAAAGCTTCTCCAGTTCGGCCTCGGTCATCGGTGGCTCCTCGCCACGGTCGCGGGCGGCCTGGCAATACCGCATACCGCTGGCCACGACCTTGAAGCCGGCGCGATCCAATGCCCGCGACACCGCCGCCAGCTGGGTCAGCACGGTCGCGCAGTCCTCACCGGCCTCCATCATGCCGATCACCGCGGCCAGCTGTCCCTGCGCCCGGCGCAGCCGCACCAGCGCGTCACCGACCAATTCGGGCGTCATCTCCATGCCCCACCTCCACTCTGCGCAACCTACCCCCAGGGGTATATTCCCCGGAAGGGCGAACACGGCGACGGGGGCGGATACCCCTCATCCGCACCCGCCCGCGTGCGGACGCGAGGACCACGTCTTGCAGTGTTGTGCGCGGGCTGCGGCCCGGCCGGTCGCGAGTACGAGAAACGGATATACGTTGACGTGGAACAGCTTCTCGATGCGGGCTGATGTCGGTCGTTGACCGGCCCGGGCGGCGCCGACCGGTAACGCGGGAAAGGAGGTCACCGTCGCCCACCGCCTGCGAGGTGGCTCGTCACCGCTGTCCGGCTTCGTCGGCAATGGGCTGCAGCCGCGAATCCTCCGGCACGCTGACCATCACCTGCGGATTTAGCGCTTCCACCACAGTGGACTCCCCGTCCGCGCGTACCACGACGTTGCAGGGCAGCAAGAGCCCAATCCGGCGGTCGACTCGACCCTGCCCACGGTGTCCTTGGTGATCCCGAACCTGTGCAGCGGCATGCACGACTGCTCATTGAGAACAGGTCCTTGAACGCGCACACATACAACTTGCCTTCGCCGGTCTTGTGCTCGGTGTAGGGGTCGGACCGCGGCGCCCTGCCAGCCTTTCGACCGGTGGGTTTCCGCGGCCCGCCCTCCGAACCGGACGTGCGGCTTCCACCGCATCCGGCTCTCCACGTGTTCATGCCACTGGGACAGGAATCCTGATCGGCGCGCTCGCCCATGGCGTCGGGATGCGCGTGCCCCGGTAGCGGTAGCGCACGATGGCCACCGTCTCGCGGGCCGGAACATCTCGATCTTCCCGGCGCGGATCTGCCAACCGGGCAGGAAGCGGCGGACCAGGGTGTGCATGTTCAGCCCGACGTGTCGTTTGCGGAGCCAGCCGACGATCCGCCAGAAGGCGAAATGGTCGACGTAGCCGAACGTCCGCGAGGACACGCCGTGCCGGAAGTAGTTGCACCAGCCCCGCAGCACCGGGTTGAGCCGGCGCAGCAGGTCTGCGAGTGTTCGATGTTTCGCCCGGCGGGTCAGATCCGTACCTTCCCACGATCGAGGCCAACGCCTTCTTCGACGGATAGGTGTAGACCGCCCGCTTCCCGGTTCGGCTCCGCCAGGCTTGGCGCTGGATGTGCCAGCCCAGGAAGTCGAACCCCTCGTCGATGTGGCAGACCCTGGTCTTCTCCACCGACAGGCGCAGGCCCATCGGCGCGAGCACCGCGGCAACCTCATCCCACAACGCTTCGGCATGCTCGCGGCGTGCCGCCGACCATGACCACGAAGTCGTCCGCGTAGCGGACGAGTTTCATGACCGGGCCGCCGCCGCGGCGGTGCTTGGCGCGTGTCCAGTCCGGGCCGAGCGCTTCCCACTTGCGCGCGAAGTGCTCGTCCAGCACGGACAGGGCGATGTTGGCCAGCAGCGGTGACAGGATCCCGCCCTGCGGGGTGCCGGTGGTCGTCTCGCGGTTGAGGCCCTCCTCGGAGAGGATCCCGGCCCGCAGGAACGCCGCCACCCAGCCCAGAACCCGCTTGTCGGAGACCCGTCCACGCACCCGCGCCATGAGCGCGGTGTGGTCGATCTCGTCGAAGCACGCCGCGATGTCGGCCTCGAACACCCACTCGTAGTTCCGAGTCGGTGAGACGAGGTAGTGGATCTCGGCGATCGCGTCCTGGGCCCGGCGCCTCGGACGGAAGCCATACGAACACGGCTGGAAGTCCGCCTCGAAGATCGGCTCGAGCACCAGCTTCAACACGGCCTGCACGACCCGGTCGGCGGTCGTCGGGATCCCCAGACGCCGGATCTTGCCCGACGCCTTCGGGATCGTCTTCTCCCGCACCCGCTGGGGAACGAACTGCCCGGCCTTGAGCTGCGCTCGCAGCCGCGACAGCAGCTCCCCGGCGCCGAAGCCGACAGATCGCGGAGCGATCCCGTCGACCCCAGCGGTGCGTGCACCCTTGTTGCCCCGCACCCGTTCCCACGCCACCACGAGGAAGAACGGGTCATAGACGAGGTTGTGGAGATCATCGAAGCGTCGGCCAGGATCGGTCTTCGCCCATTGGTGCAGCTTTCTCTGCATCGCGAGTACCCGCAGCTCGGCCTCGTCGAGGCTCGGGCCACGGATCGCCGATATTCACCAGCGCCCTCCTCGTCCTGCTTCCGTGCTGCGAACACGCTGGACCCCTTCGCCATGTGACCGGCTTTCCCGATCTCGGACTACTACGGGTCCTCCGCCCCACCCCGGCAGCATCGGCCGACGACGGGCCTTCCCACCACGCTGCTGGACGACAGCGCGGGTCGGGGACCGTCGGGGTGGTTCCCACGTTCACTACTGATCCGTTCGACGGGGTCGGCGCCCAGCTATGCCCCTGCAACATCGCCACGGCTACGCCGCAGGCCTTCACCGTGGCCTCCCGACCGGCGACATCACCCAGCCCAGGAGTTCCCCGCCCGACAGCGACGATCGACGACATCGTCCTGTCGTGCGGGTGCGCGCTGCTATCCAGCCCAGATCCGCCAGGTTCGAGCTGGTGGCTCTCTTGAGGGGCGTTCAGCCGCTGGTTCCTCACGTACGCCTTTCCGTCTCGCTTGCCGAGCCCGGACCATCTGGCAGTACTGGCCCGTCTCGTCGTTGTCGGGGCTGCTTACCGCCCTCACCCCCGTCTCGGGGATCGGGCTGCCCCCAGCTTCACCGCGCCGCTGCGACGGCGCGGCGGTGAAGGTCTCCCACCTCCACTCGGTTCAGCAGCGCCTCGTGGCGCTCGATGTCGCCCAGCCACAGCTGGTTGGGCGACTCAGCGGTCAAGTTCCGCAAGACCAGGTCGTCATGGACCAGTGGGCCGGCCACACGATGCTTACCGCGCTTGCGCTTACCGAACGTGCTCCACCAGCCCTGTCGCGAGCAGATGCGCCACGCCGTGCGGTCGGCCATCTGCTGCCCTGTGTCGCGGGCCTCCTCGACCAGGAAGCGATACCCGAACTCCGGGTCGTCCCGGTGGGCGTCGAACAGCGCGTCGGCCCGATAGGCCTCGATCAGCTCAGCATCCGTGACCGGCTCAGCGAGCCACCGGTAGAAGGGCCGGCGAGCGATCTTGAGAACCCGAAACGTCACCGCGACGGGGATGCCGTCAAATGGCCAACTCTCGGCCGAGCGGAGAGATCATTTTCCCGGCAGGCTCGCCTGCGACAGGTAAGCCGCCGCACGACGCAAAACCTCGTTCTCCTGCTCGAGCAGCCGGATCCGGTTACGAAGCTCCCTGTTCTCACGCGCCTCATCAGCGGCAACGCCCGGTTTGATGCCGTTCTCGACATCAGCCTGCGCGAGCCAGTTCGTCCGGCACGACTCGCTGATCCCGAATTCGACCGCGATCTGCTTCAGAGACTGCCCGGGCTCGCGGCTACGAGCGACACGAACGACGTCGTCACGGAACTCCTTGGGATAAGTCTTCGGCATAGTGCACATCTTCCAGTGACACCTCTCGGCACCACAGATCAGATGTCACATATCCGCGCAGCAGACCCCCACGCCGCCAATGCCTCGATCGCCTCTGCAGGCCGTTCGGCTCTGTCCCTGGTTGTCACCGAGCATCGCGGTCATCAGTGCGCCTCGCGAAGCCCGTCAGACAATCGCAAAGCACGGACCCTCGCGGGCTGTTCCGGTGGCACGAGAACGGGGAGTTCCGCCCACACGACTTTTCCCTTCCCCACCTGCTCGACTCCCCAGTCCGGGCACAGGCCGCGGACGAGGCGCAGCCCCCTTCCCAGCGGCCAGCCGCTTGCCGCACAGGTCGAGGAATCGCGCACCTCGATCCGAAGGACACGCCCCGCGGGGGGCATCTCAAGTCGAATGTGGATCGGTGGCTCGGCGTGCTCGGACGCATTCCTCACCAATTCGTGGAGCACCACCGTCACCTCGGTGACGAAGCCCCGAGTGCACCCGCGAAGGGGTTGTTCGAGCCAGCCACGCAGTGACGCTTTCCCGGCCTCGGCTCGCGGGAGGATCTTCTCGCCGAGCAGGCAGCCGGCTTCAGGGGAATGAGTGACCATCGTGTTCCCGATCTGTGAGGTGTCGGCTAACGAGCCGGCAAGTCCTGAGTTACCGCGCGCCGGACGCCGCGAGACCCGGTCCGGCAGAGACCAACGCTTCTTTGAGCGAGCTGAGGTCACTGGATTCGGGGCAACTCAACAGAACGACCTCGCTCAACGCCTGTCGGATGTCGACACGCCATCCGGAGAGCTGGTCGGCACGACTGCTCGTGGTGATGCCTATCGTCGCCCGGGCGACCAGGTCGAGTATGCCGAGCACGTTCCGTGCCGGAAAAATGATCTGTTCAGTGAAGCGCACCGGTGCGCCGCCCTGGAACGAAAGCCGCAGCAGCGCGCTGCGGTGGTTGAGCACGGACCAACGGCATTGAGCACCGACCACTACGACCTCGTCACCGCGTCGGGACCGGTTCAACAGCTCCAACAGCGGACTCGCCGTTGCTGATCCGGCGACCGGTCGATCGTCAACCACGATGGCGAACACCGGCCATAACTCCGGATTCTCGACCGTCCCCGCAGTCCCGTCGAAGTCGCGCGGCCACAACAAGATGGCCTCCCGCGCGACCAGGACGGCGGGTTGGTCACGATGCGCCGTCCGGATCTTCTTGGTGAGCATGGCGCCTCCACCTATCGGAGAGTTCGTTCGTCGACTGCCCTGGCCCGATCGTCCCCCATCAAACGTCCGCCGAACACGCGCGTCGGATAGCGTCAGCCAACCGAAAGGCGGCCCATGACCCACTGTCGAGGGTGGGTAGACAATCAGCATCCATTCCAGCTCTCGCGTCATTCCGCGCCCGATCGCGGGACCTGACCGAGCGGCGGTCATCGCGAGTTGTCCAGGCCTCGCCTCATCGACCTCCGCCGCACCAAGCGGCCGTCCCGTCAACGGCAGCCGGAACAACGAACGGCAGCACTCGTGGCGGAAGGCGTTGCAGGCCAACTCACCGAGAACACCAAGGTGTCCCGACCGCAGTACTCATGCGACCGCGCAACGCCGCGGCGGGCCGCGTAGCTGCGTCCGTTGTGGAGTGCCACCCGTACAGGGCGTTTCTGCACGGTGGCCGATTACTCCGCCGGACCGGACCGTGATTCGGGACGGTCAAAAGCCGATTCCTCGGTGCCGACGAAATCCTCGGCGTGCCGTTCGACTACCACGTGGCGCATACGCACGCATGACGCCAACCCTGCACCACTGCTCGGCTCACAGCCGATCTTCGTCCATGGCGGTCCCGGGAGTTACCACTGTCTCCGATCACCCGGTCCAGGCTGCCCGGGTACCCGAATGCGGCCGGATCCGGACTCCAAGGAGATCGAGGCCCATAGGGTCCGGCCGCCCGTTCGTTGCTCGACGCCCCATCTGTGACCCAACCCTGCGACCAGTAGCAGATCAGAACCGAGGGTGGCATGGTCGTAACCAGGAGTGCCGTCGTCGACAGTTATGACAAGTGCGCGGTGACTGTTCAGAACCGACAGGCGAACGACGAATGGCGCCGTTCCCCAGCTCCGGGCGCACGAGACAAGGTCCAGGGCGACCAACGCGGTCTGCAGGCGCAGTGATGCGGGCAGGTCGGCCAACACGTCGGCCAGCCAGGCCTCGAACACCTTGGGCGGCGGGTCGGTGTAATCGGGAAGTACGAGCATCACGCCCACGCCATGTTGCGGATGTGTCACGTGCGCGCCCCCGCCGAGCGTGTCCCGTGGCCGAGTCGATGCATCTGCCCTCGTGCCTCCGTCGAGTTCCCTCCTGGTAATCCTCTCGTTCGCCGGCCTCCATCGACCTGACGGCTACCTGACAATCACGGTCGATCGTCAGGTAACGCTCGTATTCCCACGCGATCGCCGCCGCCCTGCGGCCTCATGCGCCACAGGGTCTTCGCGACCTCACCGAGTTCGCTCGACGTACGGCCACCCAGCAAGACGATTTCCTCGAGCGTTGTTGGGTCGTCAGTGCGGACGGTCAGCCGGCGAGCGTGTCGGCGAGTCGTCACGCCGATCGTGGCGCCAGCCGCGACGATGTCCGAGAGACCGAGGAAGCACTGTGCCGGGACCGCGATGTCCATGGTGACGCGAATCGGTTGCGTCACACGTACCGCGAGGGACAGCATCGCCTGATCTGGCTCAACAATCGACCACCAGCAGTCGCTGTTGACGACCGTGTCGATCGGCGAGCGGGGCGTGGCGAGGAGCTGTGACAAAGCTTGTGCCCCTGCCGCGGAATCGGTGCCGACGACCACGACGAAGACCGGCCATGGATCGGCGACGTCGCGCAGGGCGTCGACCTCAGCGGGTCCTCCCGGCCACAGCATCAGCGTTTCGAGCGCGGTGGTCATGATCGGCTCGTCCCGGACCTCGGTCCGGCTGGACGGTTGACGGGTCATGCTCGACGTCACCTCCATGCGACGGTCATGGTGCGGCCACGATTGTCACCGGGCGGTGGCTCCACAAGCGGGCCTCGCGACGGGCTGTCAGACAACCGCAAGGCGGTGTCGCGACTGATCAAGTCGCCGGTCATACGCCCACCCGCCAGACTTCCCGAGTCCAACGCTCGGGCGTGGTGAGTCCAACACTCCCGGGTCCGGAGCGTTGGACTCGCGGGCCGGTGGGAGAACACCGCCCACCTTACGGTTGCCGTCGGTGCGCGAGTGTTGCGATTGCCTGACAGGAACAATCCACTGGTTTGCCCTCGTGTGCCCCGGGCAACGCCTCGGTGAGCCAAAGGAGAAGATCGACATGACGAACGGTACAGCCATTCTGGTCCGGCTCGAAGACACCGAGCTCACGCTGGCCAACCTCGCCGACGACGTCCGTGGGTACGCAGTGGTCGACCGCGACGGGCAGGAGGTCGGCGAGGTGAACAGCTTGATCGTCGACCAGGAGGAGCGCCGGGGGCGGCTGCTGGAGGTCGGGTCCGGCGGGTTCCTCGGCATGGGCGAGCAGAAGGTACTCATTCCCGTCGACGCGGTCACCCGGGTGGACGACGCCGTCCACATCGACAAGAACCGTCAGCATGTCGCGACTGGTCCGGCGTACGACCCCGAACTCACCATCTCCCGCGACGACGTTGCGGATCTGTACGGCTACTACGGCCATGCGCCGTTCTGGGGGCCCGGCTACATCCCAACGGGCTTTCCGTTCCGGTGAGCCCGACTGCGCGGTGTGGCCGCGAGGATGCCTGAATGACGACCACACCCAGCCAGTCCAGCGGAAGGGGTTCTTCGGGCATCCGCAGGCACTGAGCAGCCTGTTCGGCCTGGAGATGTGGGAGCGGTTCTCCTTCTATGGCATGCAGAGCATCCTGACGATCTATCTCTACTACTCGGCGGTCATCCTCACCAGCCGCCGCATCACAACCGGTGTTCTGGGCCGCCTCGATCAACCCGATCTCATCAACCTGTTCGCCGGCGGGTTCGCCGCGCTGTGGACCAAGCTAGGCCCGCGCCAGCCCTCGACGCCGGTGAAGTTCGTCCTCGGGTCCATCGGCATGGGCCTGGCCTTCCTGGCGTTCCTGCCCTGGGTCGGCGGGACGGGCAACACCACTCCCCTGCCCGCGCTGCCGGTATCCTGCTTCTGCTCACCATCGCCGAATTGCTGCTTTCCCCGGTCGGCCTGTTCGCTGTCCACCAAACTTGCCCCGGAGAACTTCCGCACCCAGATGGTCGCCCTGGACTTCCTGTCGGTCGCACTGGGTACCGGCTCACTCGCGCGCTTACAACGTCTGATGAGCGGCGACCACTGAGCCAGGTGCGGTAGCCGCGCTACCTCGGCGCCGGGCAGCCGCGGCCATTTGGTGATGCCGGCCTGCAAGCTCACCAAACCGTTGGTCGGCGGCGTGCGCTTACCCTGAGACCGGCTGGAGTCGCACCGACGGCATCACCGAGGCACGCGACGCCACCGGCACCCTGTCATTGCAGCGACACAACCAGCGTTCTGAACCGAACTGCCCCTACCGCTCGAAGGGGTCGTCGGAGATACGGCTTGATCACGCCGGTAACGGCGGGACCCGCACACCGATTGACCGGCAGGAGGGCGTGGGCTCGGTTCCGCCGACGACCCCCACGTCGACCGAACTGCTGGCCCACGCTCTCCGCCTTCGAGCGGCTCCACACTGCGGTGCTCCGGCATCGTGTAGATCCCGCAGCGTGCGGACATCTCCGGCGGCGATCCTGCGCGGTCATTCGTCTGTGACCAGGTCGTCCACGCGCGCGGACGACCTGTCAGCACCCGAGAACTCCGCACCGCAGGTAGCCATCCGGACACCCGCACTCGTGCCTCCCACGGCCATTCTGTTGGGGGCATGCGCGCGTAGTCATCCGAGGAGCTACTTCGCCAAATACGCCCTCGACCCGGTAGTCGTGTCGGTGGGCGAATATCACTTGGCTTGTCCGTAGCGCGCACGGCGCACCCCGCTTGCCACCAACATCTCGAGCGCGTTGGGGGACCGCCCCGGATGATCGGTTCAGGAGCATCGCCGATCGTGTTCGGGCTGAACTCGCCCGGATTGTCGCGCAGGTAGTCATCGACCATGCCGCGCTCCCCGGCGCCGATCACTCGGATTTGTCCAGCGGTTCGACCCCAGTGGCTACGGTACTTGGCCGTCGTCGCACGACCACATGACGGCCAGCTGCCAGACGCACCACCGGCGCGAGATCAGCGCGAACGCTCACCTCGATACCCGTCGTCGGTGTCGGGGTTCGGGCTGCCGGTCGGCAGGTTGTCCGGCGGCTGGACCCGGAGCGCTTTCGCGACCGGCACATCGGTGGAGGAGTGCAGCACGATCGACACGGCGATCGTGATGGCAACCAGGTCGAAGACGTGATCACCAGAAGGGATGCCGGCCTGGACGGCGAGCAGGCCGTAGACGACCGATGCGAAGCCCTTGGGGCCGAACCAGGCCGCGACCGAACGTTCACGCGCCGGCAAGCTCGTTCGGAGCAGGGACAGCAACATCGCCGCCGGCCGCACCAGCAGGATCGCGATCACCGCCACCGCCCAGTCCCCCAGGCTGAGGTCGGAGATCCGGTCCGGGGTGACGAGCGTGCCGAACACCAGCAGCGCGGCGAACTTCGTGGTCTCCGACAACAGGTCACCGAAGTGCTCGAACCGCTCCGCCGCGACCCGGTCAAGAGTCGCGATCGTGGATCCGGCGGCGAACGCGGCGAGGTAGGGGTTGGCGTGGGTGAGGTGGCAGGTAGCGTAGAGGATCACCCCGATCGCCAGTGGACCAAGCGCCTGCAACCGCGGCTCGGCGGTCAGGATCCGCGACCGCCACGCCAGCACGACCACTCCGGCGATCACTATGCCGAGGACCAGCCCGGCGACCAGCTCGAGCGCGACCTCGCCGAGGTGGGTTTCCGCGTTGGTCGCTGTGGCGATGAAGATCAGGACGAACGGTAGGGCTAGGCCATCGTTGAGCCCCGACTCGACGTTCAACAGTCGCCGCAACCGTAGCGGCACGTCCTCCCGTCCGACGATGGCCGCGGCGAAGACCGGGTCGGTTGGCGAGAGGATCGAACCCACCAACAACGCAGTCGACCAGTCGAGCCCAGCGAGGAAGTGCGCGGGCAGGGCGATACCGACCATGGTCAGCGGCATCGCCAGGCCGAGCGCACGGCCGGAAAGCCGCCAGCCCTCCTTCAACGCCGGTAGCCCGACGCGCTGCCCGTCGACGAACAACACCGTGAACAACGCGAGGTCGGCCAGTCCGGTGACGAACGGATCGTTGGAAGGGATGTCCACCAGCGCGAAGCCGCCCTGGCCGATCAACGCACCGGCCACCAGGAAGAGCAATGCGGTGGAAAGCACGGTCCTGGCCGCGATCCCGGACAGCGACACACTGACCAGCAACACGACCCCGAACGCCAGCACGAGCGCCATCCACACACACCTCGTCCACCTAGAATGGCCTCCACACCGACCTGGTGGGGCGTGCCGACCAGACTTCCCGGCGCTCCAGAACAAAAGATGCTGCAAACCGCCACTCACGCATGCCGGTTCGTCTCAAGGGGACTCTACCTCGTCGCTCTCGCACCCCTCGCCAAAGGCTTGTCCGACTCGATCACGCCGCGACATCAGCCCAGAATCCGTCCTGGCCGAATGCCTGTCAGTCATCCGTTCGGCTGGCGGGCTCGTCCTCGCTCAACGCATCGTCAGATCCGATAGTTACGCGCAGGACACGATCCCCCCTGCTACCAGGACGGTGCCAGATTCACGTCGATCGTCTCGTAGCGCGAGACTTCCGCGGGCGGCTCAGCGGGCCGGGCGGCAGAGTCCGACAAGGGCGAGTGCGACCACGGCGACACCGACCACGGAGTCGTTCACGGTGGCGCGGAGCGGGACGCCCACGGATTGGTAACCCAGCGCGAACGGCGCGATGGACAACCAGACACCGACGACGAGCAGGCCGACGAACACCCATGTCTGATGGGCGCCACACCGGGCGCGCGATCCGTACCTGTCGCGCAAAGACATGACTCTCCTTGACTCGTCGGCTCACCACCCAAGTCATCGGTGGTTCCTCGTCGAGGCGCCGCATCACGACGACACTCCAGGAGAATCGTCAGGCAACCGTCAGCTCGGAGATCCGGCCCGATCTCACACACATTTGTACTGCGCAAATGTTCGCAACGCACCGATAAGGCTGTCGGCACTGTACAAGTTGGGCCGGCGACCTCCCGGACCGGGTGGTGCTGCTCACCGCGGTTGGCTACCTGCGCACGCTCCAACCCCGCGTCTCGCGCTGATCACCGTGGCGCCTGCGCCGCTGGCACTGGGGGCCCCTGACGCTTGTCCAACAGACCTCGGCACACTGCCGGGAGATGGTCGAGCGGTTGCAGCACAACAAGGTCATTATAGTGGAACAGAGCCCGCGGCGCCCCGCCACGACCGGGGCGGCCTCGATCAGCGTGGCTGGACCTGTTCCGCCATGGATAGGTCGTCGGCGAGCGTGCGAAGTTCACCGATGCGCGACATCGCCCCGTGGGGGCATACCGCAGGCGCGACCGTCATACGCGTCTCGTGGGGCCAGGACAAGGCACAGGATTCCGGACACGGCCTCGCGTGTGACCGTGTAACGATGCCGGTGTCGGTCACGACGGTCGGGTCAGCGCGAGAGAAGGGTGGCACATGGCTGCGCGGGACAACAGGCCGATCGCACTGGGTACTTGGCGCAAACGCTCCCGTGGAGCCCTGGCCGTCGGCGGACGGCTTCGCGCCGCAGGACGCCGCCCCCCGGGATCGGCAGGCTACGACTTCATGCGGGCCAACGAGAGGCGCGGAACGACGCCCAGAACGGCATGACTACGGGCCTCGCGCTCGCCCGCATCGCCGCTCGAGGTGTGTCGAACTCCCGGCGCGAGCAGAAACGGCAGCAGCTGTCGTGGAGCGTGCAGCGGGCCGGCGCGGCCGCCGGGTCCTTCCTGAACGAGGTCGCCGACTACTGCTCGGCGAGCCGGCCTACGACCTGGCCGTGGAGACCTCACTCGTCTCCGTCGTGCCACGGCTTCTCCCGCCGCTGCGGGTGCTCGCCGCTGCCCGAACCGATTTCAAGGAGCGCGCCGAGTTCGCGACCCGCGCGGCCGCGGAGGACGCTACCGGCCCGGTGCTCGAAGCCGCCCGCCGAGTCGTGGAGATCGTCGGCACGGAGTTCCGCGTGGTACCCGCGGCACTGTCGGCGCCGTGGATGGACCTGCGCATCACCACAGCACAACGGGCCCGCGCGCTGGGCGCGATGGCCGAGGACTACGACCGCCTGGTCACGCGCTGGTACGCGTTCGCCTTTCACTCGCCGTTGCCGGACTCCCGCGCCGAACAACTCCGCGGACTGCGTGCGGAGCTGTCGGTCCACGCCGAGGCGACCCGCTGCGAGGACCTCCGTGCCAGCTGCGCCGCTCTCGCCCGCGCAAACGACGTCGACCGAGCGGGCGCCCGCCGGATCGTGGCCGATCTCCGGGCTGCCGTGTCCTCCTTCGAAGAAGCCGTCTACCGGGCCTCCGCGAGCCGATAACCGACGAGAAGCAGGGTTCGCCTGGCTTTCCTACGCATCCTCGTCTTCGGAGAGAACCACGCACAGGCATCCCCGGCCTCGTCAAGCGCAGACATGAACCTGTTCACCGCGTCCGTTTCGCACCGACCTGCTATCACTTCCGGTGATCATCGGCAGGCAGACCACGAGCGCGAAGTCGCACTCCTTTGAAGGATCATTCACCAGCGCGACCCGCGACCGAACCGTTCAATATTTCGCTCGGCCCGGCGGGCGCACGCCCGGACGGCAGCAGAAACCCACCCCGTACCCCTGCCGCGAACACAGCCCCGCCGACGACCCGGAGCACCGACGCGGCCGCGGGAGGGTTCCGCCGCCGGATCGTCGTTCCGCCCAGAATTCACGGATCGTCCATACCCGCGCGGGGCCGCCGAATCGTGGCTGGTCCGCTGACGGCGAACCGCGAGGCGGCCACGTAACCGCCCACCGCCACCGTGGCAGCGAGCCTGGGGAGCGTCGCGATCGTCGTCGTACTATCCAACCCGCCAGCGTGACCTGGCCATCCGCAGTGTCCACATGCCACCCCGGCGATCGTGCTTCTGGTGTGCTTGCAGGCCTGAGACGCAGCTCCATCACGATGTAGGCATCGCCGTCGTCGCGGCGCACGTCGTACACGGTGACGACGCCGGGATCGTTCAGGCGGCCCGCGGCACGGGCCTCACGCAGCACGGACGTCATCGCGATCACGGTGACGTCCTGCCGCCCGGCCGGCGTGGGCCCGATCACCGCCGCCGAGAAGGCGGTGCAACGGGCCGTGCACTACGCCGTCGACGAGGAGGCCGCGGTCGCGGTGGCCGCCGCCGGGAACGCCGACGGTTGCCAGAGCCAGAACAACGGCGACCCGGACCGTTCGACCATCATCCCGACCCCGGCCTGGTTCTCCGAGGACGTGCTCACCGTCGCGGCGACGACGCGCTCGGCAAGGTGGCGGACTTCTCGGTGCGCGGACCGTGGGTCGGCATCGCGGCACCCCGGCACCGAGATCACCACCCTGGACCCGGCATCGTCCGGCCTCACAATCAGGCCCTCACGGCCGAGGGACAGGCGCGGCCCATCGAGGGCACGAGCTACGCCGCGGCCTACGTCGCCGGACTGGCCGCACTCGTCCGGCAGCACCGACCCGAGCACGACGCCCGCAAGGTGACGAACCGGATCGAGAGCGCCGCGGCACACCCCGACGCCATCGGCGGATGGAACGACCAGGTCGGCTTCGGCGTGGTCCGGCCGGTCGAGGCGCTGACCGAGTCCGTACCCGGCGAGTAGCGATCCCGGCCGCGCCTGCGCCAAGGCGGCACTCCAGGCGTGCGGAGCTTCCTCGCACAGATTGAGCCTTTTCATCCGGCGGTGGCTTCGTAGTTCTGTAGCACGTGGATGGCTTTGGCGAGTCGGCCGACGCGGCGGGGGCAGGTACTGACTTTGTGCAGGACGCGCCAGTACTTGAGCTGGGCGTTCGCGCGCTCGCCTGGGCTGCGGAGCCGGGCGTGGGCCCGGTTGGCCTCCTTCTGCGACTCGGGTTTGTTGCGGCCCTTGTATGGGGTGATCACCTGCTGGCCGGTCTGGTCGTAGCCGTGGTAGCCCTTGTCACCCAGCGCGATCAGTCCGGCTTCGTCGAGGGCGGCCAGGATGTTCCAGATCCGCGCCGCGGCGGTGTCGTGTGTGCCGCCCGGTAACTCGCCGGACACCCGTGAACGAGGGTGCGGACCGCCGGACATGGCAGTCCCTGGCACCCTCTTAACTCCGAGAATCACGCCGTTTCTGGACAGTGTGAATGCAAATACCTACCGGGTCGTCGGCGTGGGCCTGGCCGGACCCCGAGAACTGATCCACTCGGTGTGAGAGTTGTTTATCGGTGGGTGCAGGCGGCAGCGTAGTCCGCTGGCGCCTGGTAGCCGAGCGAGCTGTGTCGCCCTGACCAGGCCGAACGCCGCACGGGAGGGCTACCGCTCTAGAAGGTAACTCAACAGGTCATCCCATCGGTCAGTGAACAGGCTGCCTTCCCCTGTTGATCGTGGGTCTACCGTCCTGGATCAAGCGCTAACCGTGCTCGACCGCCCGCCGGGAGCGACCCTGCTGATCATCCCGCGTGACGTCGACTGCCACGGCAACCAGGACGGCCTCTACCTCACGAACCGCAGGGCATGCTCGTCGTGCCGTGTACGCCACTGCCGTCCGTTGAACGAGAGTCGGACCCCGTCATTCGTGTATGCGTGCACGAGCATCGTGGCCGCGATGATGGTGGGGATGGCTGTGCCGATGGCGAGGAGAAGGAATCCGGCGCCCGTTTCCGCCCGCGCGACGAACGGGGAGTTGGTCGCGATCAGGTGGCCGGCACCAGCAGCGGCAGGGCGAGCGCGAACCAGGTACGGTGCAACCACCGTGTGCCGCGGACGCTGCGCACCTGCACGTCCATGACTAGCTCGCATCGGACGCAACGCAAGGACGCGACCGCTTGGCCGTTCGCGGGGCGCCGGACTGGGATGGGTTGGGCCTGGAAGGTGGCCTCGTAGTACGCGTAGGTCGGCTTCTCGTGGATCAGGTGAACCAGCTTTATGGTCGGCATGGCTCTGGTCGCAGGCACCGCGCCCCCTCAGTAGATATCCCGACCATGCCGTGACCTATCTGGGACCGGTCCCCGGCGGCCTGTCGCTGCTGGTCGCAGACCGTCGTCACGGGTGACCGGGTGGAGGACATGGACGCGTGCGTGGCAGCCTGGCCACGCCGACTGAGAAGCCGTCGATGTGGCGGATGACCTCGATGAACCGGTCGGAGTTGACGAGCTTGCCGACATAGGCGTTGGCGTGCAGGCGGTAGCTGCGCACGATGTCCTCCTCCGCCTCGGAAGTCGTCAGCACCACGACCGGGATGAGCGTCAGCTCGGAGTTCGTTCTTGAGCTCGGCCAGCACCTCGCGGCCGTCGCGGCGCGGGAGGTTCAGGTCCGGCAGGATCAGCCCGGCCTGCCTGCTCGGCCACGGCCCACCGGACGTATCGCCAGCCGTGTTCTCGGCTATGAGTCTGGGATACCAGCGGAACCCCTACGGCCCCGCTGACCTGGGCTCACGCCGACCGGAAGGGGTGGCGCTCTAACAGGACCCCCCATATGAACCCCAACATGATCCCCAATATGAACCCCCAACGGAAAATCGCATGCACCGCCAGCACAGCTAACTGATTCGAGTTCACGTTGTCCTCGGTGTAGTTGTGCGCTGGCTACGGCCGCAGGTGGGCGTTGTCGAGGCGGCGATGGAGCATCGACAGCATCGTCAGCAGCTCCAGCAACTCGTCGTCGGTGACTGTGCGATTCAGGCGTGGGTCGTGCGCTACAGGATTCCGAAACATCCCGGAGAGACCCTTGATCAGGTTGGTGAAGCCGGTTTGCTCGTCCCGATCGGTATGGCTGGCCAAGGTGTTGATCGCCAGACGCGGGGTGCCTGACCGACCCAGGGCAAGGGCGCCATCGACGAGAGCGGCGCCGTCGCCGGTGAGACCGGTCCGGGAACGGAGCTTGTCGAAGACGCTCTTTGTGGCCTCCAGCATGGCGTGGAAGGCGTTCTTCTCGAGCAGTTCGGTGGTGCAGTAGCGCAGGACGTCCGGATGGGTGCCGCGGCGGCGAAGCTCTGCGCGCAAGTTGTTGGCGTGCTGAGCGGCCTCACTCAAGGTGGACGCCTGTGGTCCTCGCTGGATCTCTCCTTTGTCGTTGACCCGGAGTCCCTCGTAGACGAGCACCTCGTTGAGAGCGTCCTGGCGCTGCGTCCGCAGGGCCGGCTTGTTCCGATACCGGACCGGAGCCATCGACCGGGTGATAAAGGCGATCACGCAGTTGGACGCGCGGTCATTTTGCTGCTTGGACAGCAGTGCATAGCGAAGCCGCACTCGCTTGGTGTCGCGTTCCAGGGGGTCGGGGATGTGCAGGTCGGCGAGCAGTTGACCGATCTGAGGACCGGTTAGGCCAGTGGTCGTGTCACCCAGAACGTCGGCGACACCTTCGACGACCAGCGCGTCCCAAGGCGGATGGAGCTGCCCCACTGATTTCATCCCTTCACCAACGGCCGCTGCCGGCACCATAGTCTCCGGAAACGGTCAGGTCGCGCGCAGGAGCCGAGGCGATTACGCGGTTTTGTTGGCGCGCTCGCGTAGCACGCTCAAAATGTTGGGCTGGTAGCGCGTTTTGACGCGGTGCTGGGTGCCGTCCTGCATCTCCTTGATGAGCTTCGCGACCTTCGAGGCTTCGTCGAACTCACCGCCTGCTGCGAAAAAGGCACGCAGCCAGGTGCCTGCGTCGAGTGGATAGCCGGCTGCGGTAAACACACGCAGAAGCTGCACGACGGCATCCTTGCCGTTGCCACCGGACAACCCGTTGTACTGCTCACCAACCCAGCACTTTGACGCCTCGAACTGCACGGCGTCTGGTGCTCCGAGTGCGGACCCAGTGTGTAGGTTCATGGCGCCGACCCCGTCGAGCCAGGTGCGCACCAGGTCCCGCGGCGACCAAACGACGACGAAAAGTCTCGCGACGGATCCGACGCGACGACCTCCCGCAGCAAGTCGCAATCCCGTTCCTTATAAGGATGCAGAACGACGAGCGGACGGGTGAACTTCTTATCGGCGTGTCGGAGCTCATTGAGGTCTGACAGGTCGATGACGTGCCAAGCGTCGGCATCGGGGGCGACGTACGTCATGAACTCGCGGTCAGCGCTGTGATCCGACTTGTACGTCTTCCGATCGGCCGTGGCAAAAACGTATGGCGGGCTTCCGAGCCAGTCTCCGATCACGGCGCTCTGCTGTTTCATCGCGGTGCCGTGCTGTCCCCAGTCTTCGCGGACCATGTACGCGAGTTCGGTCATGGGGTGAGTCTGCCGCAATCCTCAGACTTGGCGTCCGCGGCTGGCCGTGGCTTCGGGCACCAAACCAGACCACTACAGGAACCCAGGCTCATGCACCCTGAGCACCGACGCGTTCCACTCATCGCGCACGTGGTCCACGCGGCATGGTGGTGTTACCCGCGCCAAGGGGCCAAGCTCATAACGTCGCAGAAACCCGGTATACGAACAGACGGCAGCTTGACGACGAGAGCGTGACAGGGGCGTCAAACGGCGAAATCGCGTAGCTCACGAATTCCGGATATCCTCCACCTAGTCGGCCCCGCTCCATATGACACGGCCGGACGTATCCCGATGGACATTTGACGCTGACGACACCGCATGGGGCGGGCTGGAGGGGTTCGTCGATGAACGACAACGACGGGATCCGAGCGGGTGAGCGGCCCGCGGTAGCGGCTCCGCCGGACCTGCGCGCCGAGTACAAGACAGACCCCAAGGATCCCCGACCAGCCTCCTGGATGCCGGTCTACGCGTTCAGCACCGAGGGGCATCCGCTGGTGCTCGACCTTGACGGCACTCGGTTGGTCCGGGCCGAGGTGGCGTGTCCCGGGATGACCTGCGTCGGGATCCGCCAGCCCTCTGAACCACCCATGACCGGTCCGTTCACTCCGGCCCCGCCCGGCCTGGTGGCGGTATTCCACGACGGCCACGAGGAACCGATCCCCTACTTCGACGTCGACGGCCGTCCGGTGCTCGTGTTCCAAGACGAGGCCGTGTGCTACCTGACCCTGACCGACCATCATCGCGACGTGAAACGGGTCGAGTACCGGCCTCAACCCCCAGCCGCTGAGTAGTCCCGCACAAGATCACATCAGCAGGTCAAACGACGGCGACAGACGACGGCAGTGAGCCACTGATCCCTGAACTTCACCCGGATGCCGCCGCTGACGATTGTCTACGGATCAGCAGACGCTGGAACGGCGACGTCTTGACCAGATCCTCCAGGCCCGCGACGGCTCCTTGTGGCGTCGTGAGTTGGTACCCACGCTGCACTGTCGACAACACGCTCAGGGCGTGCTCGTGGATCCGCAGCCGCGAATCGGTTGCTAGCGTCTCGAGTTCTTCCTCGGACGCTTCCTCCAGGTCAGGTTGGTCAGGACGGTAGCGGTCGACCAGGCCGATCTTGACCTCTCCAGCGGGCTCAAGCTCGAGGACGACCGGACCACACCAATACGGACCAAGGTGACGTGAATGGTCCCAGGGTTGTTCGGCGTCACAGGGCGCGGACCGTTCCCAGCTGTGCGGCAGCATGCGGGTGAACTCACGCACGAGGTCGTAGCCGGCCAGGAACTGTAGGACCAGCCGACGAGTCCAGGCACCTTCCGTCTCCCGTGCGATTTGGTTACGCCCCACAAACGCGTGGTCGGCCGCGACGATCTGATCACGAAGTCGGGTTCGGGCCTCGTCGACGAGTTCGATAGCCCGCCGAACATCGTTCACGGCGTAGCGCAGCCGTCCCACCGTCATCTGCTCGTCGGTCGCGGTCAGCACGATGGCCGCATCGCCAGTAGTGCTCTCACCACGCCACAGCATGATCCGCGCCGCGACCACTCCGATCTCTACACCGAGCCCGGCGAGGGTACTCAGGGCGTCGTCGAATTCTCGCGTGGCGATATCGAGAGGATTATCCCAGCAGTCGTCAAAGCGCTGAACGCCAAGGCAGTCAGGCCACCGCGGTTCGATCGGCCACAGATCCCTGTCATACGGGAGCCAGCCCGCACGACCGTGCACTCGCACCTCGAACCGCCAACTCAATGACTCACCGTGCACCGCATCTCCTGACGTTGCAGCCTTCAGAGTGGTGCACTAGTGAACCAGTTCACATGTGAACCACGCAACTTGGGTCTAGGAGACCGGGTTCGCCGAGTGGCTCGGCCTCGGGCGATCCGTCGTGCCGCACTGGTCCGCGAGCTTCAGTTGCGTGAGGTTGCGGTCGATGCCGTATCGCGCGCAGCCGGCGGTCAACCTGTGTTCGATGGTGGCGCGTCGTCGCGCGGCTTCAAACGTTGGTTTCGTCCGCTATGCTCGCCGTCACGGATTGACTCGGCGGTGGTGCCGCGGAGTTCCCGCCCCCCTTTCTTTCGCTTTGTGACCACATCCGTGCCCGTTGAGCGGGTCACAGGTCGGTGGCGCCCGCACACGCAGGAGTTCACATCTTGACTAGCTACAGCGTCATGCCCGCCGGCCCGCGTTCGACCATCATTGCGACGTGGTCTGGAGAGGACCAGTGCGACCACAGCCTCAAAGTCACCACTCTCGCCGATCAGGAGCAGGCACGCGATCTAGCGAATGCTCTAACACGACTGTCCGAGGGTGCATGGAATGCTGCCGCCTGGTTGGACACTTCACCGGCCATCGAAGAAGGAATCACCACCTTCACCGCTCACCTTCGGGAACCGACGGACAAGGTCGGCGGTGTCGCGGTCATTGCGACCGGGCAACGGCATGTGAAGGAGTGGAGCTACGAAGATGCGTGCAATACGTTGCAAGTAAGGATACCTGCCCTGTGCAACACGTTGACGCGAACGCAGCGACAGTCGATCGCTGATGAATTGGCGGTTGACGCAGCGAGCAGAGCGGAAGGACTGCAACATCTTCCGGAAGGGCTTGATCCAGAGTCGGCGTCGTCGCGGGTGTGGCAGATGTGCGAGGTGACGCGCTCATTGCGCCATGGGCAGGTCGGGTCCCTGCCGGAAGCCGGCGCGTCGTGGGTAGTGCGTTTCTGGGGTGAATTCAGGTCGCCCGCGGAACGATGGGGAGCGCGAGACCAACTTCTTCGACTTGAGCAATTGCTTGCCGCGTGCGAAGCACATGGCGGTAGAGGCGGCATCGACGACGAGGTAGACTTCAGAGCGCATCTCGTTGTCCCGCAGCCCAACGACCAAGAGAACAAGGTCTACTACGTCCAAATGACAGACAAGGGCCAATACCCTTGGGACGTCAATCCGTACGAGCCTCTCACCATCATCGGGTTCCGACCGGTCGACGGGTATCCAGACGCCCGGGAAAAGACGACGCTGGGCAACTTGGAGCCAATCGATGACGATGGCTTTGCCAAACTCCTGGGCGAGTGGACACGTCTTGTACCTGCGCCAACACACATGGGGAGACTTATCGACTAAGAACGACACTGATTCGCCCTGAATCTCTTGCCAGTCCGTCTACAATCCCGACCCGTGCGGCTTGGTCGCGGGCAATAGAGCGGAGACGCTTGGCTAGTGCGTCATCGGGGCGGATGAAACTCGGGCGCCAGCTTCGCATCACACCTGACACCCCCGTGATCAACTTGCGGCGTCCTGGCAAGGTGTGTAGATAGGCGAGACCAGGTCGAGGGGTCCTGAGGAGGGAGGGCGCAGGGGTGGGGAAGCGAGGGCGCGTCAAGACTCGAGATCGCCGTTCGACCAAGCACATCAAGGTCTTCGACGCTGCACAGCTGGTGAGCATGGCTGAGCATTGCACCGCGTGGGCGGACAATTCGCGAGCGTCAGCTGTGAACCGCCACGCCGGCAGGATCGCCGGTGTCATGTTGAGCACCTGGCAGGACAGCCAGGTTGTGCTTCGGGTCGACCGCGAGTTTGTCGACGCACTACTGGGTTCTGACACCGATGTGCCCTTGATGCCCGACTGGCTCACTCGGCTGCCGTTCAATGCAGTGGCCGTGTCTCTGCCTGCTCCGTTGTCGTTGTATGACGGCCACGCTCTGTGCCATTACATGGGTTTCTTGGCCTGCGGGATCCGGCCCGAGACACCTTCAGCGGCCAACGCTCATCTTGTTGCCGGCGGCCGGCCGCCCTACGGCGACGGCCAGGTCGTGACTCGATATGGCCCGCTCGCCCAAGCTGACGGCGTTCGGTTCCTGTGGCTATACAACGAGGATCAGGACCCGACGAGCAGGTGCCAGACGGTCACGGTCACCCTCCAGGGCAAGTTCGCCAAGCCAGACTGCACCCTGACCGAGCTCATTGAAGCCCAGCGGTCGTTCGCCGAGGAGCACGGCCAGGCTTGGGGCGACGAGTTGCCGATCTTGGTGCCGCTGTCGGTGCAGCTGTTGGCCTACCTCACCGCGCAGGAACCCGATCTCGAGTGGCTGCCGCCCGAGCAGATGAGCCGGCCGCACCAGCTCCGGAACGCCCGGGTCGCCAACGTCGGATGGCGGGTAGGTGCCGCCCTGCGTACGTGGCAAAAGCGCGATAAGATCATCCCACCAGCCCTCGACACACCGCACGCTGCTCCACGCGCCGTTCCCCCGCACATTCGCCGAGCACACTGGCACCGGGTCCGCTTCGCTGCCCGCGACCAAGCCGGGCACATCATCGGCAGCACAACCGGTGTTCACGGCGTCGACTGGGACTATCAACTGCGCTGGTATCCACCCACACCCGTCAACGCAAGCGACTCCGCTCCTCCGCCGGTTGTCCGCCAGATCGTGCAACATCCTCCGGCCGTATCACCGTAAGATCAACCACGTCGATCGTATAAATGAGGCCTCACCGGAGGCCGAGCCAAATCATCGCGATGTGTCTCGCCGCTTCATCCAGCTCAAGCTGGTCGGCGTCCATCGCTTGCATCCTGCCGCGCAGCCTGCGGGCGGCGTTCAGTCATCAGCTGACGATGACGATCCGTACCACGAAGTCGTCGGATTCCGAGTTCAATGCGTTCTCGAATCCAGCTGCGTTCGTGCGCTTGCGTTTCGGGTCATACACGAGAATGAACAGCGCATCGACGTCGGGATGTGCACGAAAGTACACGATATCTGAGGCGAGTTCCTCGCGAAGTTTGTTCTTGCTCAGGCTGGGCCGCATCATCTTGGTTTCAATTGCCACGCGTTCCTGCTTAAGCAAAAAATCAAGCCGGGATGACGCTCCCGCCATTTTGGGCGTCGGTTCCTCCGGTTCGACCTCCTCGAAGTGCAGGACTGCGATCGCATGGAGGATGTACTGGAGGTCATACTCGTCATCGATAGATATCCCGGGGCGGTCGCGATGACCTGCCTCAAGAATCGACAATGTTATGGACAGTCGGCGCCCTACCTGCTCCAGTAGATGCAGGGCATCAGCCGCGGCCGAGCTGGTACCCAGCCGCATGCGGGCTTCTTCCAGGTAATTGTGCTGCTGCCTCAGCGGGTTGATGAACCGATCCTTCACCGGATATTGCCAGGGAGACAGGAGTTTTTTGGTCAACTCGTCCAGATCTTCGGCGTATAACGGGTTCTTCATGATTGGGTCCTGCAGGAAGTGCTTGATCTTGAAGGTAAAGGCTCCGCCCTCGTACTCGTTCCGGAACTTGCCTTTCAGATCCTCCGGCAACGCCTCAAGGCATGCACTGAGCCAGCGCCGATACGCGGCAGCGAGTCTCTCGGCGACTACGCTCCCGGCTCCCTCATCCTCTACCTGGACGTTCCCGGCCATAGCTTCGAGATCAGACACCTCGTCGATAAGGGCTTGAAGCTTGCCTGCGGTACTGCGCGTTGCCATGCCGACGAGCCTAAGTGGTGGCACCGACAGTCCAGCTGCACGATCGCGGCCCAGCGTCAGACAAAGGCGATAGCCGTCAGACCACCACCGCGATGAGGCGCACCTGCCTTCCGCTGGCCCGTCTACAGCCCGGGGCTGTGGCCTCGGTCGATGTCCTGCTCGATGTGTCGATGCACCTCGTGCGACACCTCGTGATAGATGTTGCGATGGAGGTCGGGTTGCAGGCCGGTCTGGAGGTCGGGTTGCAGGTCGGTGTGGAGGGACCGGTCGAGCTGGTGGGCCGGTGTTGTCTGGTCGAGATGCTGCTGTTGGGCGGCCTGGGTGCGGAGCTGCCGTTCCAGCGCAAGTTGGGTCTCGGGCATGGTTTCGCGGAGCTGGTTTTCGGCGAGAAGTTCGGTGTGGCGGGTGCGCGCGTCGAGGGCGGCGGTGTCGTGGCCGGCGGCGCGGTGGCGGAGGTGGGCGAGTTCTGCTTGGTCGGCTTTGTGGGCATGCTCTCGGCCGTGGTTGTAGGTGCGTTCGGCGCGCTCGGCTCGTTCGCGGGCCAGTTGCCATTGGCCGGGCCCACCGAGCTGGCGTTGGAGTTCGGCCGCGTGCTCGGCCAGCTCCTTGGCCTTGACTGCGGTGTGGTCGACGAAGGCTCGGTCGGCGGCGGCCTCGGCCTGCAACTGCTGCTGGCGGCCGGTCTGCCACCAGCGGGTTCGCTCCGCGTCAAACTCCTTGACCGCGGCGCGCTCGGCGGCGTCGCCGACCTGGGCGTTAAGGGCGTGCCAGTGGCGTTCGAGCTGCTCGATGGTGCCTTGCCGTTCGGCGTTGACGCGGAACTGGTCGAGTTGTTCGCGTAGCTGGGTGACCCGCGGCCCATGACCGGCGGCCACGGCCGGTTCCCGCTCGGCGTACTGGGTTCGGGCGCGGTCGGCGGCGGCCAGGTGGTCGGTGTGTTGGCGTTCGGCATGACGGATCGCGCGACCCAGCTCGGTGTCGGTCAGGCGGGAGTGGACCCGGTTCTGCCAGCGGGCCGTGTCCCGCAACCGCTCCAATCGAAGCCGGGCGTTGTCGTGGGTTTCCTGCCGGAGCGCGGCGACCCGATCCGGCCCGAGCCGCTCGGCGACTACACGCCGCTCGTCCTGAATGCTCCGCACGATGTCCTGATCCCCCGCTCTGCGCGCGGCGACGGATCGCCGAGCCAGGTCCCGCCACACCTCCCGCTGCTCGTCGGTCACCGACACCGGCTCTGGCTCTGGTACCGGTGGCCGGTCTCGTCCGGGTTCCGGCCGTCCAGTCCCAGTACCGATTCCAGTTCCGGTACTGGGACCGTCTGTGGTTGCGGTCGGGTCGGCGGGGGCTTGGCCGAGGTCGACGAGGACCGGGCGGTCGTTCGCGGTGCTGGCGGTGGCGGTGGCATGTTCGGCGAGCGCGGCGATGACCCGGTCGGTCAACGCGCGTTGGTCGGCGGGTGGGCCGTAGATGAGGTCTTCGCGGTCGCCTTCCAGCTCGGCGCGGGCACCGAACAGGATGGTGTGGCCTTTGTCGCGGGAGAGGCTGACGTAGAGGCCGGGGTTGTCCATCCCCGGCCCGTAGACGAGCACGGTGCCGTGGTTGCGGGTGCCGTCCGGGCGTGTCCACTGCCCGTTCACGGTCAGTCCTTCGGCTTTGTGCGCGGTCAGCGCGTAGCCCAGCTCGAGGCCGCCCCGGGCGATGTAGGCGGGTGAGAGGACCGCCACCGAGGGCTCGGCGGCCGGCTGGGCGGCGGGCTCGGGGCCTGGCTGGGTGTGGTTGGTGTGCCAGGTGACTTCGACGCCGTCCGGGGTGATGGCGGTGACGACGCCGCGGTAGCCGTTGAGCACGGGGTGGCCGGTGACGGCTTGCTGGTGGCGGTCGTTGCGGCGGATCAGTACCAGGTCACCGACGTGGAACCGGGCCTGGCGTCCGGCGGGGAGTCGGTAGGTGGCGCCGGGCCCGAGTTCGCGGCGGGCGTGGCGGACGGCTTGGGTGGCGTCGTTGATCCGGGTGACCTGGTCGTTGGTGGCGGCGAGCATCACCAGCCCGGCGGTGAGGGTGTGCGGGTCCGGTGCGCCGTCACGCAGCCGCAGCCAGGTGGTGACCATCGCCGTGACGGCCTCGTCGCCGGTCTCGGTGGCGACTACCCCGCCGATCCGCGCCCAGGTGTGCAGCGCCTCGGCGTAGCGGCCGTCGCGGAACGCGGCGAGTGCGGCGCGTTCGTCGGTGTCGCGTTGCCGCCGGTTCTCGGTCAGGCGTGGGCCGTCGAGGAGCTGGTGCAGGTAGCCGAACATCGACCCCTCGCCGACCCCGCGCAACTGTCGGGGGTCACCGACTTCCACGATCTTCGTGCCCGATTCGGCGGCCGCGGTGTATAGGGCGGCGCGGTCCCGGTCGCTGGTCAGGTTCGCCTCGTCGAGCACGAGCACGTCGACGCCGTTCAGGCCGGCCCCGGGACTGTCACCGTGCTGGATGCGCCAGAGCCATTGGGCGACGGTGCGGGAGGCGATGCCGGACTCGGCGGCCAGGTTCTGCGCGGCGACCGCGGCGGTCGCGGCGCCGGCGACGCGGTAGCCAGCGGCCTCCCACGCCACCCGCGCCGCCCGCATCAACGTCGTCTTCCCCGTCCCCGGCGGTCCTTCCATCGCCTCCACCTGCCGACCGGTGGTCACCACCCGCGCCAGCACCCCGCGCTGCTCGACCGACAGCGGGAAACCTTGGGCGGCCTCGACCACGGTCACCGCGAGCTCCACCGTGTGCGAGCACCCCACCGACTCCCCCGCCAGCTCCCGCGCACTCCCGGGCGCGGTCTCGGTGGCGGTTTCGGTTCGGGTCTCGGTGTCGGGGGTGATGGCGTGGGCGAGGATGGTGCGCTCGGCGTCGGTCACGTCCCGGGTGGTGAACAACTGGCCACCGGCCATCTGGTGCGCACCACCCAGCGGGCTGCGGATACCCGGGCAACCGACCACGCCCACACCGGTCTCGGCGGCGGGTTCGCCTGCCGTGGGGAGTGAGACGAACGCCGGGTGGGCCAGCACGCGGTCGGTCAGCCGCTCCACCTCCTCGATCCCGGCCCCGTACGGGAGTGCGTCCGCCACGGCGGCGACGGCGTCGAGTTGGGAGAAGCGGCGGGTGTGCGCGGTCAACCCGTGCTCCGGGTCGGTGAGTGCCCGCGACCAGATCGTCGATGCTGATCCCGTACCGCGCTTCCACCACGTCCCCCGCCTGCGGCGTGCGCCGCTGATGTGGGTGAGTACCTGGTCCATCAGCGCGTCGGGGTCCAGCCCGCCGGTGGTCCGCGTCGGCGCGCCACAGCCCGCGCAACGTCGCGTCGCTGGCCGCGGTGGTCTCCGACTTCGCTGACCGGGAGGTGCGGGTGAGGATGCGGGCTTGGGCGGCGGAGACATCGGCGTTGCTGTAGCCGAGCTGTTCCAGCACCGCCGACCTTGCTGGCCGCGTTTGGAGAAGTACACGATCGCCTCGTCCGGGATCTGGGCGACCTCCCATATCCCGGACCGGTCGCGGCGGGTGAACGTGATCCCGAACTGGTCGTGGAGGAACCCGCGGACCTGGGCCTGGGTGACCTTGTCGATCGCCGGGGCGTGCCGCATCAGGTCCCGCCCGCCGGCCGCCACCGTCAGCCAGGTGCCGTCAGCGGCCTTGGCCATGTTCGCGACGGTGATGTGCACATGCCAGTGCGGATCCCCCACCACCCGCGTCGCCGACGGGGCGGGCGGCGCGGTGGATCATCACCCACCCGGCAAACCCCGCCGTCGGTTCGTGGCGGGCGGTGTGGCCGTCGCCGTGCTTACCGCGCCGCACATACGAGGTGCTGCCCTCGACCCACCCGAAGGTCCGCTCGATCGCCGCCGTGTATCCGGCCTCGACCTGGTCCACCAAGTCGTCGGGCAGGAACGCCAACAGCAAGCTGGCGGACTTGGGCAGGGTGACACCGATGTCGAACCCGACGATCCCGACCGGGACCCGGCGGGGCACCAGCTCGACCTTCACGCTGCCGTCCTCATCGCGGACCGGGTGCCGTGCTCATCGACCACGCGCTGGCTTGATACAGGTTGCTGTAGGTGGCGAGCAGGTCGACTCCGGCCACACCTGTTCGGCGTCCAGCCCGGCGTTCTCCGCGAGGTTCAACGCGTCATCCACCCGCAACAAGGCGGCGTCCCCGCGCCGGGTGACCGCCCGCACCGCCGTGTTCCACGCCGACCGCAGCTTCGGCGTCGCGAACAGCTCGGCCGGGTCATCCATACCGCGCTCGACCGCCAGCGCGTGCACGGCGGCGACCAGAGGCCCAAGAGGACTTTCGCGTCAGCGGGCACCGCGAGTTTCGGTGACACCAACTGCTCACCGGTCACCGGATGCCGCCCAGCCATCAGCGCACGCGCCAGGTCGTGCTGCTCGGCGGTCAGCTCGGCCCCCGGGGCGAGGCCGTCCACACCGAACTCGGCGAGGCCACCGCCGATCCACCGCAACGGACGCTCCCGCCCGTCCGCCCGGTAGGAGAACTGCGCGTCGGAGTCACAGCCGTGCTGGCCGATACCCAGCCGGTAGTCGATCTGCGCGGCCGATCCCCCATAGATCGGCGTCACGTACGCCATCCGCGTTCCCCCGAACGCGCCGAATACCCGACCATTTCCGCTCCCCCCGGAAATGGCTTCATGATCTTTTCGAGTATCCCGCTAGGGATACCTTACCGGTGAAAGATGCATGAGACGAGCATTCTGGGAAAGCTGCGGATCAAGTGTTTGTCGTGGGTTCGAATCGGGTGATTATGAATTCTGGGAGAAATAGGTGAGAAGAAGACGGGCGGTAGATCCCTGTGTGAACGGCGCAGGCTCGCCTACGCGCGTCGGGGCGGGGTTGCGGTGCCGTAGCGGAGGATGGCTCCCACGGTGATGGGCCGTAGCCCGGCGGCGGCGGCGATGTCGGCGATGGATGCGCCGTGTTCGCGGGCGCGGAGAATGTTTTCCGGGCGGGCGCGGCAGTCGGGGCGGTGTTTGTCGTGGGCGTCGGTGGGCAGGCCGCCGCGGGGCGGGAACGTAAAGGTGGTGGTGACTGTGGGGGCGCGGCTGCCGTTCACGCGTCGGAGCGGCACGTTGTTGTCTCTCAGGACCGCGATGGCGGTGCCCTCGGACAGCCCGGACAGCTCGACGAGCTGCCGCACCGCCGCACCCGCCGTGTAGAGCCGGACCAACTCGGCGGCGACGTCCGGCGGGACGAGCAGGGAAAGCCGCCGAGGGCACCCGCACCGGAAGGTGTCGCGGGATGTCGTTGCCGATGCTGTCATGTGTTCCACCTCGCTGACACGGCCGCGACTTGCGCTCACCTGCTGTGCGTTCCGCGGCCGTGGCGGTGCGTCGGCCCCGGAATGAAGCGCCTTATCTGGTGCCTGTGCTGGTGTCGATCCGTGGTTCGGGCGGCGCTCGATCAGGACGAACAGCGCCCGAGCCAGGTGGTTCTGGGGTAGGCGGTTGATGCGCGCGGCGAGGTCGTCGTAGGCGGGTGCGTGCAGCCAGCCCTGCCGGGCGGCGTTGCCGAGCAGGCCGGCGAGGACCGCGTGGTTGATCGCACTGCGGGTGCAGTGCTCGCGCATGGTCTGGGTGAACGTGCGGCTGAGCGCGTCGCGACCGGACTCGGCGGCGTCCATCGCGAGGGTGAACAGGACCACGGCGAGTACCTGGTCGCGAGGCAAGCCTGGTGATGCAGCGGTGAGGTCCCCGACGAGTGTCCACACCGGGTTCATGTCGCCGGATCGCTCGGCGTCCGCGATCGCGCCGCCATGGACGCCGCGTCGATGGTGGCGACATCGATCGGCGCGAACCCGGTCACCGCGCCACCCGCGGCACCGCAGGGATTCCATAAGGGAGTCCGTAAGCGGCGACCGGATCGCCGAGTTCGCGGTACCTGCGGTGCAGCGTGTCGGTGTCCAGGACGGTGAGCTGACGGTCCTGCAGGATCAGGCTTCGCCCGCGGCGCAGGATGTCACCGCGGTCGCTGTGCCCGTCGTGGACGGTGACAACCAGACGCGGAGCCGCGTCCATGCCCATGCCCATGTCCCTGTCGCTCGGCTGGATCATCGTGGTGCGCATGGTGGGCGGGACTCGTTCGTGGGCGTGGAGGTAAGCCACCCATTTCTGGATGAAGTGAAGGTCGTCGCGGGCGGTGTAGTGCACGCACTGTGCGGGCCCGAGGATCGGCAGGATGTAGTGAATCCGTGAGGTGTCGATCACGACAGTTCTCCTTCTCCGTAGGAGGGTCTTTGGATCGCTAGGGCAGATCGCTAGGGGCGCAGGATCATCCACACGGTTCCGGCGAGTGCGGTCGCGACGATGACGGTGCGCAGCGCCCACGCGGGGACGTGGCCGATGATCTGGGCGCCGAGCCAGCCGCCGACCGCGGCGGGTACCGCGAGCCGCGCGACCAGTCCCCAGTCCGCGAGGCCGGTGACGGCGAACGTGGCGGCGACCACGACCGCCATCACGGTCAGCAGGACGTTGCGGGTGCGCAGCAGCGGCGCGAGTGGCGTGCTGATGAACGCCGGAACCAGGCCCAGGGCGGCGACGGCGAGGGTGCCGGTGCCGACACCGATCAGTCCGGCGTAGACCCCGCAGACGAACACCGCGACTGTGGTGGTCGTCGGGCCGATCCACCGGCCGGTGGATCGGACGAAGCGGCGGACTCGTTCTTGGATGACGACCAGCGCGGCGGCGGGGAGCAGACACCACGGAGCGAGCGCCTGGAACGTGTCCGGGGCTGTGACCGCGAGGATGCCGACCCCGCAGATCGCGCCCACGGTCCCGGCGACCATCCACCGTCGATCCGGCCGGTGTTCCCGGGCGGTGCGCAGCCCGCCGAGGAACGACGCCGGGGTGACGAGCTGGCTGGTGGCGTGCGCGGTGAGCGCCGGCACCCCGGTCGCGTACAGGGCGAGGAACGTGACCACCGCACCGCCACCGCCGGCGGTGTTGAGCATCCCGGTGACCAGCGCGGCCACGGCGAGCACCGGGTTCACCACCAGCGCGGCCAGCACGCCCGCCCCGGCGACCAGCACGACACCAGCAGTGCGCCAGTGGGTGGTCAGTGTCCTTACCGTGTGACTGGTCGGCGAGGCAGCGACAGCGCCGGAAGGAGAGCGCCCGTTGAATCCGAGACGACTTCGTCCGATGTGAAATCGCCCAGAGATCATCCTGTCGACCTCCAGTCTTCTCATTCGATCCGCAATCACTTGTTCAGCGGGTGATCACGCTACGCTTCGGAATACCGCGAGTCACATCGCCTATTCCGGTGCTTTACTCACGGTAATAGTCTTACCGACAATAGCGTTTCCCTGCCCAGATCATGTCCATGAATCAGGAGAAGTCGTCAGGTTTGGACAGTGGAGTTACCGTTCGTGATCTCACCCTGCGGATCTTTCGGTGGTCAGGAACGCTGGAACTCACATCCGAGGTCAAGCCGAAGGTCAAGGCGAAGATCTTGTTGGCGCTGGCGTTCGCGGTCTTGTCGGCGTTGCCGTTGGAGGTCGAGTTGGAGATCGCGGATGCGGTGTTCCATGGCTTCGTCGAGGTCGATGACCAGGGCCAGGGCCTTGCGGTAGGGGGTGCGGGCGCTGGTGATCGCGCCTTGGCGTGCGTGTGCTGTGCCGAGATCGGCGAGGATGACCGCGCGTTGGATGCGTAGTTCCGGTGTGTCGGGTTGCTGGTTGAGCAACCGGTCTGCCCGCGTGAGGTATTCGATCGCGGTGGTGTCGTTGCCGTGTTTCACCATGATGGCGGCAATTTCTGCTTGGGTTTTGGCCACCTTGTCAGGGTGGGCGGGTTTGCCCGGTGTACCGCGGCGTTCGTGGTATTCGATCAGCCTCTCCAGGGTCTCCAGCACGTAGTTGGGCCGGTCGGCGAGGCGGTAGGTCGCGGCGAGGTGTTCGATGTAGCGAGTGAACTCCGCGTCGTCGTTGAGCTTGTCCATCAGGTACAGGGCACGTTTCCACGCGGTTTCGGCCGCCTGCCACAGACCGGCGGTCAGATAGACCCGGGCGCTGAGATCGAGCAGCTCCGCGAGCAGTCGGGGCTGTCGAATGCTGCTCGCAGCCTGCTCGCCTTCCTCGGCAACGGCGACCCACCATCCGAGATCCGTCGCAGGGTCCAGCACGCGCGGGATCTTGCCGTCGAGAATCCTCGCGTCGATGAACTTCGGAGGGAATCTCCTGGTCGTGAGCCTTCCCCTGCGGCACTCTCAGGTCCTGCGTGGCCAGGTCCGCCACCACAGCCTGCGCGGCGAGGGCGCGCTCGACAACCGTGTCCACGACGATGGAGTGCGCACCGAGGCCCCGCCACGCCGCACGCGCGACCCGTGCTGCGACATCAGGCGCGCCGTGCTCGTTGGCTGCGCACAGCACCTCCACCACAGCGCGGCGCACGCGGAGCGGGATGGGTGATCGGCCGGCGATCAGACGCTTCACCGTTCTCGCGGCGAGCTCGATCCGCGCACGCGTGTCATCCCGTTCTCGAGTCGAATCACTCTGGCTCGAATCACTCTGCATGGTGACGCCCCCTGTCATGGCCTGCCCGGAGCCGGGCTGCGCAACTGTCATGGCTGTCTGTCCTGTCTGGGGCCCAAGTACTGGTCGCGTCGGTGTTCGCGACCCTCGGCAGTGAGGACGTCGCTTCCGGCAGACGCTGCGGACCTCACGTGGCGGATGCGGACGGCGGGGACCGCGGTGGCGACGCGTGGGTTGGTTCCGAAGCGCACCACGGCGAGGATCTTGTCCGGGGGGTCCGTGCAGCGGGCGACCGCGATCAGAAAGCAGTGGGTGGACAGCACGTTTTCGCCACCGACCCGGCGGACGACAGCACCGGTGTCACGGCCCGTGTCGCGGCGGGTGTCGCGGCTGGTGTTGTCGCTGGCGTCGTGCTTGGGGTCGGTTCCTTCGTCCTGGGCAATCCCCAGGTCGATCCAGCTGCCGGTATGCCCGCGCAGCTGGCGTGGAAGGGACTGACCGGGTGGGGTTGTCGCGGCGATCGCAGTGATCGCCGCGTCGGTGTGACGGCGAACCGTCTTCTCGTTCACATCCAGCCGGTCGGCGCCCGCCGCGACCCGTGCACCGGTCTGGGCATACTGCGCGGTCTCATCCAAGCCGAACACCAGAGTTGCGCACCGCCGCTGTGTGGCGGAATCCAGGGTTGAGACGCGGGCGCGCAGCCACGCTGCGACCGCGGCGACCGCGTCCGCCGCGCGGTCGCTGGACGCGATCCCGCACATCGTGCGCAGCGCAGGCCCGATCCGGGACATGTCCTGGCCAGGCTGAGCACCCGGCCCGCGCCGCAGCACACGCAGATCACCCGCGAGCGCCACCGCGGACACCGCACCGAACGGGTCACCATGACCGTCGATCCGGGACGGGAACAGCTGGTCCTCCACCGAGCCCGTGTCCTTTCCCGGCACCCGGCCGGTGACTTGGTCACCTCACCGGCCCAACAGGCAGGCCGGCGAGATGAGGGTGAGACGTGCAGTGATCAATCACGCGGACCTCAGACATGCGTTGGCCGCAGCCAGCTCGGCGGCCAGCGCGCAGCATCGAACGCACGTGCCGAGATGCGCCTCGACCTGAGCCTTCTCCCGCTTGGCCAACCCGCGACGGGTCCACGCGCCGAGCCGCTCCGCGGTCGCGCGGCAACGCGCCTCGACGACGGTCTCGCCGAGGTGGGCCTGTAAGTAAGCCTGGCGCAAGCCCTTACGGGCACGGCACGCCAACGCGGACACACCGTTGGCGGTCAGACCCAGGATGGGCGCGACCTCGGCCGGGGACTGGCCCTCGATCTCGGTTCGCCACAGCACGGCCCGCCAACGCTCCGGCAGCCAGGCGAACGCCTGGGCGGCCAGTGAGCGTTCAAGCCCGGCGACGGCGGTGTCGGAGAACGGCTCGGCGACGTTCGCGCCGCCCGTGCCCAATATCGCGGTCTCGATGTCGTCGGACAGCTCGATCTTGCGGTCGCGGCGCGTCTTGTCATAGGCGGTATGGCGCAGCGCGGTGAGCAGATAGGCGCGGAACGCGGAGTCGGGCCCGCGGCCGGCGCGCAGCGTGGCGAGGACCTTGGCGAACGCCTCCGACACGAGGTCGTCGGCCTCGGCCGGGCAGCGAGACAGCTGACGCGCCAGGTTGTACGCGGAAGCGACATGACGCTCGTAGAGCACACCGTAATCACGCAACGCACCCGCCCGGACCCGCGCCACAAGAACCCCGTCGGTCACGGCCAGACCGACAGCCTGGTTCGCCGGGTCGACCGCGTGGTTGGCGGCCTGGTTAGCGGCGGCGTGGTTGGTGATCGGCGGCGTCGGGTACCGGTCGATGCAGCCTGCATCAGCAACACCTCGAGTCCCGACCCGCACACCCCGATAACGGCGGTGCCGGACACGGTGAGGATGGCGGGCGACAGACATGCGACATTCCCTCCTGGCTAGTCGGGTAGAACAGCGACGCGACAGCGGCCCACGACGCCAGCCGGACGTCGACATGGACAGCTATGGCACGGGCGCGGTGACGCCGCCCCGGCGGCAGGTGTCCGACAACCTCATCCATGAACAAGTCAGAAACGGTTCCGGTCGGCGTCACCGCGAGCACGCTCTCCCTTTCGCACGCACGAGCTGGCTTCCTCGGCGAGAGGGGTTCGGCTCGTGCGCATGGATCCATCAACCAACTCCCCTCTGCATCATCGTGTGCGGTTTGGTGACGGTCAGCTGGTCCAGCCATGCCTCGGCTGGACCAGCCGACCTCCTCGGCTGAGGCGACCCGTCGGGGTGGGCCACCCCGGCCGACGGCACCCCGGCAGGCGGCAAATCGCGCGGGGTGACGTGCGCGGTGTCCTATAAGCTGTCCCGAGCCCTTATCGACGCATGCGGCTCAGGGTTGGCCGTCCTGTCAGGACAGTGGGCGGATCTATAAGTCCGCTGTTCGGTACATGGCCCAGGTCCGCGCTGCGACGATCGGTCCGTCCCTGATTGGTCGGGCCTCGGTGTGGTGGAGGTACTCCCACCACCCATAGAGCTGGATAGCGAGAGCGGTCACAGCGGTCCGGGGCGCGTCACGCCACACCGCGGTACGGCAGACCCAGTCCTCGGCCTGCGCCGGGGTATGGCCGGCGGCGATAAGCCGAACCACCAGATAGCTCATGTCCACCCACGGCGCGGCGAGCTTCGCGCACGCCCAGCCCACAACATGCGCCTGGACGCGCAGCGCCGGGACACGCGACTGGACATCCGCCCGCACACCGACCAGCAGGGTCTGCTCACGAATGTCGGTGTGGGCCAAGGTGCGCCCGGACACCATCTCGAGCGCGGCCGGTTCCTGCGCAGCGAACATCGCGACCCGGCTACGGGCCCACGAGTCCAGACGCTCCGAGGGCTGGTCACGCAACGACCGCCACGGCTCGACCCGGCCCATCACCTCACCCAGCACCGGCACCGCCTGCACCGGGCTCGGCGTCAGCTCCCGTGCGCAGTCAGCGAGAGCACTAACCACCAGCAGAACGTCCCGCGAAGTAGGCGACAGATTTGCGGGCCGGCCGTCGATGTGATCGAAACCCAGCACCAACCACCCCGCCAACTCGACCTGCCACCGCACCCGCGACACACACCCCGGCAGCACACGACCGATCCGGGACTCGACACGCGCGACACGCTCGGCAGTGCCACCAACCCGCACGCCCCGGCAGAACGCGAACTGACCAAACGGAACGGTCAGAATCGCGGCGAACTCCGAATCACAGCCATCCGTGACCGGCTGCACATCCAGCACCTCACCGCAACAGTCCCGTACCGCCGTCCGCACCGGCTCAGGCAGCTCGCACCACACAACACGACGCAACGAACACAAGACCTTTCAAAAGATGGGAACCCGGTGGGCACGGCGACAAAGTCAGCCGACTCCTACAGCGGCAACTCACACGGCCACCGGCAGCCTGCGGTGGCCGCGAGGACCAGGAGCACGCGAGGTGTTGAGGGCGTGGCGTCGGGGGCGGGTCGGGGGAGGCGTTGGTTTGGTCAGCTCGCACCGCACCACCCGCCAACCTAGAAACGACAGGTCGTAGTCCACAACGTCCGCGGCATCCAGTGCTGTGGCGTCGCCGAGACTCGGGTGAGGTGGCGTGCTGGCCTGGTCCCACACCTCGACCACGACACGCGTGCCCACATCACGCAACCGGACGACCACCAAGTTCAGCCCGTCGCCTACCGGGCCAGCCGACGCCGCATCAGCGAGCGCGCCCGTGTCTGTCTCATCGGGGGTGTCGGTGTCGCCGTTTGCTTCGGGGTTCCGGCCGGAGTCCGGGCCGGTGGTGGCAACTGAGTGGCTGACCAGCTCTTCCGCCACCCATGCCACACGCCAGATCAGGCTAGAGCTGGCCGCCCACCACCCGAGGTCACGCTTAACGAACAACACAGCGAGCGGCACCGCGCTGGGCATCGCGACCAGCATCAAGTCGTCAACACGCTCCGCACCATCGCTGGGGCAACCACGCCCCGCGATCTCACATCATCAACAACACGCATCAGACATCACCGTTTTCGTTACAGGGCACCGGAATCTCCAGTGGAGGACGTCTCGCCGCCCAGCGCGGCGCGGATAGCCAGGACCCGCCGCAAGGTGCGTTCCGTCCGCTCGATCCGTTCCTTCGGCGGCCACCGGTCAGCAGACTTCTGACCTGCGCCCGACGAGCGCGCGACCTGGGGTCGGCTACTCGAATGGGTCTGCTGCACGAGTAGGTGACATCTGATCTGGCTTGCCCGAGAGGGTCGGCCTGGAAGGATGTCGTTGTGCCCAAGCCGTACCCGAGTGAGTTCCGTGACGACGTGGTCCGCGTCGCGAGGAACCGCGAGCCCGGGGTGACGATCGAGCAGATCGCGAAAGACTTCGGCGTTCATCCGATGACGCTGCAGAAGTGGTTGCGTCGCGCCGAGGTCGACGAGGGCGCCAAACCCGGCCAGACCCGGACGGAGGCCGCCGAGTTGCGGGAGGCGCGGAAGCGGATCCGACTGCTCGAGCAGGAGAACGAGGTGCTCCGGCGGGCGGCGGCGTATCTGTCGCAGGCGAACCTCCCGGGAAAAGGTTCTACCCGCTCGTGACTGAGCTCGCCGCTGCGAGGATCCCTGTGGCGGTGACGTGCCGGGTGCTCAAGCTCTCCCGCCAGCCCTACTACCGGTGGCTGGCGAACCCCGTCACCGACCGCGAGGTGGTGGAGGCGTATCGCGCGAACGCGCTGTTCGACGCCCACCGCGATGACCCCGAGTTCGGGCACCGGCTCCTCGCCGACGAGGCCCGCGACGCCGGCGAGGCGATGGCGGACCGGACCGCGTGGCGGATCTGCGTCGGCCAATGGCTGGTGGAGCGCGTTCGGGAAGAAGCGGGCGGCAAGAGGCAACAAGCCCGGGCCGCCGGTCCACGACGACCTCGTGCCGGCCGCGAACGTTCACCGCCGATCGCCGCGCCGAACGAGCTGTGGCTGACTGACATCACCGAACACAAGACCGCGGAGGGCAAGCTCTATCTCTGCGCGATCAAGGACGTGTTCCGGGACGGATCGTCGGCTACTCGATCGACTCGACGGATGAAGTCCAGCCTGGCCGTCCACGCGCTTGAGAACGCCGTCGCCCGACGCGGCGCCGTCGCCGGCTGCGTGGTGCACAGCGACCGCGGATCGCAGTTCCGAAGCCGGAAGTTCCTGCGTGCGCTGACCCGCCACCGCCTGGTCGGATCGATGGGCAGAGTCGGCGCCGCGGCGACAACGCCGCCATGGAAAGCTTCTTCAGCCTGCTGCAGAAGAACGTCCTCAACCGCCGCTCCTGGACCACCCGGGAGCAGCTACGCATCGCGATCGTGACCTGGATCGAGCGGACCTACCACCGTCGCCGCACGACAGGCCCGCCTCGGCCGTTTGACCCCGATCGAGTTCGAGACCATCATGAACACGCCCGTCGCACTGGCGGCGTGACTACAACCTGTCACCTATCCGTGCAGCAGACCCAATCGCCACCCGCACCTTCGGTCATGGCAAAGCCTCCTCAACGCCGCCGTTCAGCGCGCCCGATGACCACGAGCCCGAGCCGGGCGAGCTGCATTCCGAGGTCGTGTTCGTCATCTGGGCTGGTCAACACGGTCCGGCCGGCCTCGGCGTCGAGGTGCCGCAGCACATACCGGCTGATCTGACCGTTGACGTCCGTCAGGCCAGCCATGAGGCGCTTGTCGTCGTGGTAGCTCTCGTCACCAGACACGAGGTGGCCGTCGTCGCTGCCTGCTGTGGACCCGAGTGGGGTCAGCTCGTGGCGTGGCTGTTCAGGGGGTGACTTTCCGCTGGGAGTACCGCCGTTGCTCATACCCCCAGCCAACGACTGGCGGCAGGTGCGCGACCAGACCAGTCAAGTCCCATCGACGTCGCAGAATTGTTGCATTGATCTTGCTGAGCAGCGCAGGTCAGGAGGGGTGCGGCTATCGTGAGTGATGAAAGGAGGACAGCCTGTGGTGCTCAAGCGGCGACGCCTGGCGCAGCGACGTAAAGCGCTCGGCCATAGCCAGGATGATCTCGCCAACCTTGTTGGCGTCGGCCGTACCACCGTTATCCGGTGGGAGCGTGCGGAGACCGACCCGCAGCCCTGGCTCCGCCGCAAACTGGCCGCCGTCCTCCGCGTCTCGGCCGACGAGCTGACCCAGCTGCTTGAGGACGTCAGCGAGATGCCGAGCCGCAGCGATGGCTACACGGTGCGTTCTTCGGTGCCGCTCGACTTCTCGGAAGCTACCGCGGCCGTTGCGATGGCTGAGGGGTTCTCTGCCCATGACCTTGCGAACCGGCGGCGGGTACTTGAGAGCTTGACGGTACTCAGCAGCGCCACGCTGCTCCGTCCCATCCGGCAGTGGGTGGCGTCGTTGCCAGTCGAATCTGACCGTCTGATCGGCCCGGATGACCTTGACGAACTCAGGGATGCGGTCGAGCTGTTCCGGCGCTGGGATGCGTCCGGCGTCGGCGGGTTGAAGCGTAAGGCGGTCGTCGGTCAACTCAACGCCGTGGCCGAGACCGTCCAGGAGACGATTGATACCGCGACACGAACCAACCTCTTGCCGATTCTGGCTGAGCTGGCACAACTTGCGGGCTGGATGGCCTACGACCACGGCCTACCGGGTGCGGCGCAGCGGTACTACCTGCTCGCGTTGCACGCCTGCCGGGAGGCTGGACCGGGCGCCGTTCCGCTTGGGGTCAAAGTCATCGGCGATATGACGCAACTTTCCACATCGCTGGCGGCACTACGACGACAGCTTGAATCTGGCCCGCACCGGTCTTTATGCGCTCCCGCGAGCGGACAAACTGGTGCGATCTGAACTTCTTGGGCTCGAATCTCGGGCCTATGCCCAACTCGGCAGCGCGGAAGCGCCGGATGCAGCGCGATCTGCCGAGGCATGCGTTGAGGTCTGGCACGAAGCCGACGACGAAACCGCTCCTGATTGGTTGCATTACATGAACCAGGCTGAGGTTGACTGCCTGGCGGCGAATACGTATACGCAACTGGCTCTGCAAGCCGAGGACCAGGCGCGCTGGCGCGCATACGCGGGCCGAGCTGAGTACCACACATTGCGGGCACGGCAGACCCGCGCCAACGGGTACGACCGGAGCCGCATCCTCGATGAGATTCGTCTTGCCAAGGTGCGGCTCAGCCAACGCGAACTTGGCGAAGCGCTGACGGTTGCCGCCGAGGCGGTCAGCCTGGCTGAAAGCTCCCACTCATCCGTGGTGCACGACTGGCTCGTCCGTTTCTACACGGAACTGACCGAACGACATGGCGGTGAATCGACAGTGCACACGTTCGGCGACCAACTCCGTGTCTATCTCCGCAAAATGGCTCCCTCGAAGATGGGCGACGTAGGCACCGATGAAGATTGACTTCACATTGGTGAGCGCCGGCGAGGCGGCCCAACACCTTGACGAACTGAGGCAGCTGTATTCCGACGTATACGCTGAGCCCCCCTACGAGTGGGGCGACCAGCATGCTGAACTGTTCGTCGAACGGTTCGAGGGGCAACGAAGCCAAGACGGCTTCCGGCTTATCGAGGCCCGCGATGTCGGCCAACTGGTCGGTATCGGGTTCGGCGTCACGCTACTGCCGAATACGCCTTGGTGGCAGAACCTCACCGAACCAGTTGCTGAGGACATCACCCGGGAATACCCCGGCCGCACCTTTGCTGTGGTCGAACTGCTGGTGCGTGCACCGTGGCGTCGGCGACACATCGCCGGTGAGATCCACAATCGGCTCCTGACCGACCGCGCTGAACAACGCGCCACTCTGACCGTGTTGCCTGCCGCCAAACCAGCCCAGGCCGCCTACCGTAAGTGGGGTTGGCAGCGCGTCACCCAGAAGCGCAACCCGCTGCCAGGGTCGCCGGTCTTTGATGTGATGGTGAAATACCTCGAACACTAGGTGTTCGCGGAAGTCAGTTGTGAATTTGATGCCGTCAAGACCGGGCGGATCAACAGCTGACGCATAGCTGATCGCCACGAGCCCCGTCTATCTTTGCTGGGCGGGGCTCTGCTACGGGACCGCGTCCCAGCCGTCCCACGGGCGGTGGCCGAGTGAGCCGCGTACGCAGGCGAGCCGGTGGGCAGCTTGGTCGCGGTATGCCGAGCTGTGTGACGCGATCTGTACTGCCATGCAGGCCATGCGAAACTCGCGGATGTCTCGCAGTAGCGCGAAGCCGGCCCACCCGGTGACGTCGTGACCGTAGATCTCGTGGAACTCCTCGTATTGGTCGGCGGCGATCCATGCGAATGAGGTGTGCTTGATGGCGGTGTGCACGAGGTCCCATTCGGGTGGCCCGACCGCGGTGCGTTCAAGGTCGAGGAAGACGACATGTCCGTCTGATGTGGACACGATGTTGCCTATCCAGGCGTCGCCGTGCACGATGCTGTGGGGCAAGCCTTGGGGAAGGCGCGTGTACCTATCGCGGAGTTCCGCGAGGTGTGCGCGCATCCATGACCGTTCGTCGTCGGTCAGGTGTGTCGCACGGTTGATGCGGTCGTCGAGCCGGACGAACGGTGCTAGCGGGGGAAGTTCGAACGTGGTCCGGCCGCGGAATCGCATGTAGTCGGCGCAACGCGTGGGCGACCTGGGCGGGGGTGCCGTGTTCGTGTGGTGGCAGCTCGCGCCAGAAGGTCACCGGGCGGCCGTCGGCATCGACGGGTTGATCGACGTCGGGAATGACCTGGACTGCCGGGACATCGGCTGACTCCAGCCAGCGCGCGACGTTGACCTCGTTGTGCGCGGCGGTGACCTGTCCTGGCCGTCCGATACGGGCGACGACGCCCTGCCAGGCAGACGATAGATGGCGTTCTCGCCGAGCCGGACGAGCTCGGCCCCGGTCGGCGTCAGACCGACAGCGCGGCAGGCCGCTCGCAATGCCTGGCGTTCTCGGCGTCAGCGGCCCTAGTGCTGGTCATGTGCTGGCCACTCGTTCGGCGATCGCGAGGCGCAGTTCAGCCACCTCGTCGAGGGAATCATGCCGCGTGGCGAGTGCGCTGAGTTGGCGGAGATCGTCGGCAGCGCGCCGCGACCGGATCGTGCCAGCTGAGGCGAGCGCGCGCCGCCCGATCACTCCGGCCTCCCGAGGATCACCGGTCGCCATGGTCAGCGACGCCAGCTTGATGCCGGAGATCGCTCGCGATCGGGCGTAGGTGTCGGTGTGGCCGGCGACTGCTCGCGCCGAGCCGGCCGGTCGCCTCTGTGACGAATTGGCCGGTCATGGCGATGTCCCACAGGGCATGGCCGGTGTCGCCGCGGTGCTGTGCAGTGTCGTAGTACCGCATCCAGTCCGGGTCGTTCTCCGGTACGGCGTGACTGAATTCCTCGTCCGCCATCCCGATCGCCGACAGAGTGTCCTGCGTTCTGCGGAGCTTGGCAAGCGCACGGGCGCGGGCGGAGAGAAGCATGGCTCGTTCGGTGGATGTCAGGCGATCGGCTCGAACCAACGCCAGTTCCACCAACGTCAGACCGCTGTCCGGGTCGCCGCACCAGATGGCTTGCCGGGCCATGGACGAGAGGATCTTGGCGCGCAGATGCCAGTCCGCCGCCTCTTCGGCACAGGCGAGTGCGAATCGGAACATGCTGCGGGCATCGGCGTGCGCGTAGGCGTCAAACGCCATGAAACCCGCGGTATGGCCGAGGACGCCGACCGCGCTGAACAGGTCAGGGCGGTGCCGGTCGGCGCAGCGAGCCGTCAGCAGCTGTGCGGAGTACCGCAACTGCGCGGCGACAGCCTCCCGCACGAGTCCGCCGCCGTAGGTGTGGTCCCAGGTGCCGAACATGAGGGCGGCCTGCCGGACTCCCTGGATCTCCGCGGGACCCACAAACGAGGGCACGGGCGCAGGCTGGTGGGCGCCGAGCAGCTCGCTGACTGGGCGCGCCAGCGCCGACGCTCACGCCGAGCGCCGCGCGCAGGAAGTCCTTGCGATCCACATGCGCGACGGTAGCGAGCGAACGACCCAGCCGCCGGAAGCCGAGATCGGTGTCCGCCCGCGCTCCCAGTACGGCGCGTAGCGCGGCACGGTAGTCCTCTTGCGGCCATCGGATGACGCCGCGCTCCAGTTTGCCGACGTAGTTGCCGTCCAGTTCCGCGACCCGGCCGCGCTCGCTTTTGACGTAAATCCAGGCGTTGACCTGCTCGGCAAGCTCGGCGCGAGACAACGGCTGGCCCGGCGATCGAGACGACTCAGTACGCTCGCGAGCGCTTCGCAGCAGGTCGTTCGGTTCCGGCACGACGGACTCCCAGTGCTTAACCCTAGAAATCTTCGCACACGGAGTAGCCGAACGGTCGCATCTCGTCTCCCCGCACTCCTCCCCCAATCCTCCCCTTGACCACCCTTCTTCCGCCGTTCCGCACCACCGGCTTTCAGAGCCAGGGTCGAGACATGACAGCCGCCGACCTGATCGCCAGCCAGTTCCTCGATGACTACCTCCTGCTGCGGCCCGGCAGTCCGAGCGGTATCAAGATCGGCTCCCGCCGCCATCGCGAACTCGAGCAGACCGGTAACAAGCCGTGTCCGCCATGGCTGGTCGACGCCGCACGGCAGCGATGGCCCGACCTCGACCTGACCGACCGGCGCGTCGACCAGGCCGTGCGCGTGCGCCCGGTCTCACCGTTCGGGTACGGCCGCGCTTCCTACGAGCTGAACCTGGGCTGCAACTACGACTGCGAGCACTGCTACCTCGGGTTGAAGCAATTCGAGGGCCTGTCCTGGCCTGATCGCGAGCGGCTGCTGCACATCATGAGCGACGCCGGGGTGCTCTGGCTCCAGCTCACGGGCGGCGAACCACTGATCGACAAGCTGTTCCCTGACGTCTACCAGCTCGCGTTCGAGCTGGGCATGATGCTCTCCATCTCGTCGAACGGCTCCCGGCTGCACAACCCAGCCATCCTCGAATTGCTCACCACGCTGCGCCCGTATCGGCTGACGATCAGCGTGTACGGCGCGACCGCCGAGAGCTACGACGGACTGACTCGTCGCCGCGGCTCCTTCGACAAGTTCATGCGCGGCATGACCGCGGCCAACGAAGCCGGCCTGCCGATGAACCTCAACCTGATCGTCACCAACACCAACGCGCACGAGGTCGACGACATGAAGGCGCTGGCCGAGCGGTTCGGCCTGCCCTACCACGTGTTCTCCAACATGTCCCCCACGATCTACGGCGGCGCCGAGACCCTGCCCGCGCAGTCGCAGGAGTTCCTGCGCAAACGCAAGCCGTTCACCGGCTGCAACGCCGGCCACACGTTCTTCCACGTCGACCCGCACGGCATGGCGAGCATCTGCAAGGTCGGCCGCGACCCGCAGATCCCGCTCATGGACGAAGGCGTCGACGGTCTCGCCCGGCTCGGCGGGATCGCCGACAAGCTGCTCCTGCGTCAGGGCGGCTGCACCGGCTGCGGGCTGCAGGGCACCTGCGGCACGTGCATGCCGCTGGTCACCCTCTACCGCAAAGCCAAGGCGCCACTGTCCGCCTACTGCCAACACGGCCCTCCAACCACCGGCCCTGACCAGTTCAGAGGAGGTGACCACATGACCGCTGTCATGGTCGAAATCAAGCCCCCATCGAGGGAGAGGCGACGAGATCGAGCTCGTCGAAGACCTCGACGTACTGGTCGAGTCGTCGAAGTGCAGCTGCAACGCGGGCGACGACAACCCGTACTGACCCGATGCTGGGGAGCACCGTCGTGTCCCACGCCGGTGCCACCCAGCCGCGGCCCTAGCCTGCCCAGATGCGGTTCCGGACCGCCTGGCTGACGCGTGCTGACCGTCCCCTACCCGCCGATTCTCGGCCCCGCACCCCGACCAGTTCACCGCGGAGATGTTCACCGACGTGTTCGCCGACATCCTCGACGCCCCCGCACCGGCACCGCGCTGCCCTACGACAAAGACCGGCGCTGGTCACCCCGCAAGACCGACACCGTGCTGGTCGACGAGATCGTGCACCGACCCGACTACACGGTCATCCCCGTTTTGTCCCACCGGGGCGGCGGGACCGTCAAAACTCTCTACTACGGTCGCGGACCCGACCTCGACGCACTCAGCGCGACCACGCGCCGCTGCCGCGCCACCTACGGCGCGGCCCAGGGCCGGGTCATCTGGTTCGCACCCGACGACACGACAGATCACAGCACGGCAGATCGACGCGGATACTGCTCAAAGAGTTCGTCGACACGTCCGATCCGCTAGAGCGCGGGCCGGCCGCGCGCGAGCTTGATGCCTGCGCGTCACCTGTTGGCGCGACGTTCGAGGCGTTCGCGCGGGCCATGGCCGATCACGGGTTCCGATTCCTGCATCAGCGCCGCGCCAGCGGGCGGTTCGACGGGCCGGTCCTGGTCACCGAGCACAACAGTGCTGTGGTCGGTGCCATCGGACCACTGACGATCATGCCCGACCGATCAGGCGCCCGGATGCTGCTGCCGCAATACTTCGGCGTGCTCCCCGAACACCGCGTTACCGGACACGGCCGGGCCCTCTGGCGCGCCGCCCAGCGGTGGGGCACCCACCACCAGGCCGACTACCAGCTCCTACAGGCCACGGCCGGCGGCGCCTCCGAACGGCTGTTCCTCTCCGAAGGGCTGCGCTCTCTCGGCTTCACCACCACCATGGCCGCATGACCGGCGCTCCTGAGTCGGCCGCGCACGCGATGACACCGGCCACCGCGCGGACCGCATGGACCGACCTGCCCGACCAGGTCCGCGCGGCCGTCGAAGCCCAGATCGGCAGCAAGTTCACCAAGCCTCCACGATCAGCAGCGGCCTGAACGCCGCCTTCACCGCACAACTCGCACGCGCGCGGGATCGGTGTTCGCCAAAGGCGTGCGAAGCCCGGGCCGCCGCACAACGCCGAGAAGCCACCATCAACCCACACGTCACCCGATCGCGCCCCGACTGCTGTGGGAGATCGACACCGACGGCTGGCACATCCTCGGGTTCGAACACCTCGACGGCCGCCCCGCCGACCTCAGCCCCAGCTCGCCCGACCTGCCCGCCCTCAGCAACGTGCTCACCCAACTCGCCGGCCTCACCGCGCCGCGTAGCGCATGTAAACGCATCGAAGACCGCTGGGCAGACGCCGCCGACCGAGCTGGTGCCGACGCCGAGCCTCCTAGCCGGCGATCATCTTCTGCACACCGACCTCAACCCACACAACATCCTCATCACCGGAACAGGTCCGCGGATCGTCGACTGGTCCTGGCCCACCCTCGGCGCCGCATGGATCGACACCGCCTGCGCCGCGCTCTGGCTCATCGCTGAAGGCCACACCCCAGCTGACGCCGAATCATGGGCCGCCGGCGTGACTGCATGGGCAGACGCAACGGAACCTGCCCTGAACGCGTTCACCACAACCAACTCCGCTCTTTGGAGTCAGATCGCCTCGACCGATCCGCGCCCATGGAAGCGAAGCATGTATCAAGCTGCGGTGGCCTGGTGTCAATACCGGACAACACCACGCGGGGCCTATCAGCTGCCGCCTAATCGCAAAATTCAATAGGTTCGTTCGTTACGGAGGACTCGAAGCCCTCGATCGATGACCCAGCCTTCGTCTTCGAGTTGCACCAACGGCGGAAAATCGCGACTGGGTCGAAAATCTTGGACAGGCCCGCATCGAGCGTGTATGAGCCGCATTGTCAGGTAGATGGCAACCACCACACCCAGCGTGACGAGCGCCCACGTGCGGAATGGGCCGTCGGCGTCCTCGAAGTAGAGTCCTATGATGATCAGTGGCATTGTCAATAGGGCGATCAGGCCGACAAGTCGAACCGCGGTGGCACTCCGGTCCAGGAGCCAGCATCGGCGGCATCTCGGCACGACGACGCTGGTATATGTTCCATGTCGGTAGGTGGCCACCACAACGGTGATCGTGAGCTGATCCCTGACCAGCTGATACAGCACGCCATACCCGGACCTAGCGGGATTCCGCCCGCAGTTCCAGCACCTCTGTTCCGGCATGTATCCGTCTCCGGTGATCGTCCTGCCCGGTGCAAGGCCATGAAGTGTGCCACCCAGACATACCGGCCAACACACGGGAGTCCCAGCTTCTCCGGAAATCCCCGTCGACATTCGCGGCCCTACACCACAGCTGGAGGTCGAGCCGGAGCATCGTTGCTGCCCTGCGCGATCTCAGTGCCGGACGCGACATCGGCAGGCCGGGCGGGCGCGTCCGCCGGAACGGGGCACCGCCTGTCCGGTCAAAGCCATCTTGCAGGCGCGATACCGTCCTCCGAGCGTGATGGGGAGGGGTGATCTCGGCGACCAGCCGGCGTCATCGCTCAGCCGATCGACTCGATGCGGCTGTCCAAGTCGAGCGTGGACGGGTGTCAGGCGGCGCCTCGATGCGGCCTTATCCGTCGAGTGTAAACGGGGGCGAGCTGCGGTGGTCGACGGAGCACGCCGACCAGCTTGCGGCGCGTAGCAGTTCCTCGTCGGAGTACGCGAACGGCTCCGAGTCGATGTCGGCCCGCCATGCCGCGAACAGCGCCATGAGCTGGGCAAAGTCCCCCTCCACGAGCCATACGTCGCCCGATCGGACACCGTTGTTACTCGCAGGTTGGCCAGTGTTCACCGCTTCGCATTCGGACTTTCTGCCCAGCGGTTGGCGTCCGGTTCCCATCGCGACCTAGCACGGCCGAAGCTGGTATCGCGGGCACGGCGCCGGGTCGCCCAGGGGTGGCGGTGTCGCTCACCGCGGCAGAACGGGCACGGGCCGGTCCGGTCGCCGCCATCGGGCAGGCCGCAGTAGCCGACTTCGGTGCCGTCGTCGCGGGCGAACACGGTGACGGCCTGCCTGCCGCACGTGCAGCGCTCGCCGGGTCGGGCTGCTAGGCCGGTGGTCATCGCACGCCTCCGACCGGAGCCGACAAGTGAGTGCCCGTTGCGCTGATCCGCGGACGGGATGCGGCCTTGCTCGCGCCACTGACGCAACACGGTGCGCCCGTAGTTGTTGGTTCCAGCTACCCGGTCCAGATCGGCGCCGGTCGGGACATGACCACGGGCCTGCTCACGCAGGAAGTGCGCCCACATGACGTCCTGAGCGGTCGGCTCGACCACCGGTCCAGTGGTCGGCGACCTCTGCGAGAGAGTGATCACCTGCCCGGGCTCGCCGTCACTCTCGCCGACAACCTCGCTGTCTCGAATGTCCACCGGGATGGGCTGTCCGGTCTCGGGCACGGCCGATTGGGTCTCGGAGTGCTCCCGAGAGCGAGAGCCATGGGCCAGCAGCTCGACGGCCAGCAGGAGGGCTACTGGCGGCCGCCGGCCACCAGCACCGACTGCCAGGTCAGTGTCGGGGCGGCGGCGATGTTGGCCGCCAGCGAGACCGCGATGCCCAGCCAAACGACACCCACACCGACACCTGAACCCGCCGGCTGACCTGCTCACCTGACCTGAGCACCCCGGCCGTGGCCGACACCAGCAGCCCATCAACCGACAGCGGGAACAACGCCGCACCGGTCGGATCGGAGCCCCAATCCAGGGCGAACGCCCGCTGGTGCTGGTACGAGGCGTACGCAGCCACTCCGGCCACGACCAGCGTGCACCCGCGCCGCACCCACAACTCCAGGTCCACCCGCCCATTCAGCCGGACCGGCTCGGTCATCGCAGTCATCGGACATCGCCACCCTGACCACGACGGCGACGTGGGACCATGACCGTGGCGGAAACCGCCAGCTCACGACGGGTACGAGTTCGTGCGGATGCTGTACGAACCGCACCGGGGGCACCCCTTTGACCAGCGTCGATAGTTCACTCATCTGGGCCTTGGGCATGACCTCCGTCGTATCATGGCTGCGACGCGGTCTGGGGGCCGCCAACGGGGCAACATCGATGAGCGTGGAGGCGCACTCCGCGTCCGTCTCTACGCAGGCACCGGCCCGGTGACTCATCGGCAGGTCTACTTGCGAGCGACGATCCCGGACTCTGATGGTCTACGCCGCGTGGGTCGCCGCATCAGACCGCTGGGCCGCCGAGATCCTCGGCAGCCGCACGCCGAAACGGCGCATGTAGCCGTCCCAGACCCGTCACAGCCGTCCCAAATGCCGTCACAGCCGTCCCAGGTCTTGTGACGGCACCGGACGCCTCTGACCTGTGTAAATAACCGCTGCGACGGGTGGGACGGCATCTACAGAATGCCGTCACAGCCGTCCCAAACGCCGCTCAGGGCGGAATTCCGAGTGTCGCCCCGATGCCGTCACACGCCATACAGCGCATCGACGAGCGGCCGCCAATCGAAGACGTCCCGCGCCGTTCCCACACGGATGACCTCGTTCGGCAGCACCGTCACGCCCCACTCGCTGAGCGTCCGCAGGCTCTGTGCGTAGGCCGGGTGCGCGGCCAGACTCGACTTGGCGTAGGGCGCGACGACGATCGGCAGCCGCAGCCCGATCGCCTCGTTGAGCAACCCGAGCGCGAACGTGTCGCTGATCCCCGCGACCCACTTGTTGACCGTGTTGAACGTCGCGGGCGCCACCGCGATGGCGTCGGCACGCGGCAACGGCTCCGGATCGTCAGGCCCCCGGTATTCGTCGCGCACCGGCTGACCCGTCAACTCCGCCACAGCCGCACTGTCAATCCAGTCAGTCGCGCGCGGCGTCGCTATGACCCACACCGCCCATCCCCTCGCCTGGAGGAGCTCAACCAACTCGCCAATCGCCTGGGCAGGCGGCGCAGCACAAACGACGAGGTACAGGATTCTCGCAGTCATCAAGCGGCGCCGGCTCGAGCCGCAAGCGCACGAAGGCCAGGGGTGGCGCTCTTGCGTTCACGTGCGAGCAATGTGCTCAGCAGCGCACGAGCGGTCGTATTTCGCGACACGGCCTGCTTGGCCACGCGCTCCGCTTCGAGCAAATGCAGCACGGCCAGGCTGTCGTCACCTTGCCCAACCGACGCCCAACCCAACTCAAGATGGACCTGCGAGCGCCGACCGAGAAGCACGGCGGGAAGCGCATCGGTGTCGATGCGTTCGCCAAGCTGAAAAGCCGCTCGCGAATCCCCGAGCGCGACATGCACGGCCAACTCATGAATGGCGGTGTTCGTGGGACCAAAGGCCGTCCACAGCACGTTGCCGTCCTGCCCCATCTGCTCGGCAAGCCGCGCGGCGTCACGCAAATACCGCCGTGCTGCCAACGAGTCGCCCCGCCGTCCGGCCATGATCGCCAGCAACAGCAGAAGCGCACCGCGAGCCGAAATGACGTCGTGCACGTTCGTTGCCGTGTGGCTGGCCAGCCGTTCCGCGGCTTGTGCAGCAATCTCCTCGGCATCGGCGAGATGACCGCTTCCGAGCAGCGCACAAGCGACCTGATAGCCCGCAATACCGATCAATCCATGCCGATCGGTCTCCTTGGCCAGGCGCAGGCTCCGATCGGCAGCGACCCACGCCAGCCCGGCGTCGCCGACCTTTGTCGCCAACTTGGCCGCAGCCAGATACGCAGCCGATTTCGTGTGCGCCGGAATCGTGTCCGCCGACCCTTCAAGGCGACCGATCAGCGCTGGCAGGACGCGGGCCGCACCGTCATAGTCGGCCCGCTGGTACAACCGATGCGCCTCGACTACTCCGCTGTGGAAGCGAGGAGGGCTGGCGTCATCGGAGGGCTCGCGGCTCTGTTCTTGGCCGAGGAGCGACCGGCGCAGGCTTTCCATCGGAGGCATGTCCGGGCTGGGCGTGCGATGAACGCCGGTGGCTGGCTGTCCTCTCAGCGCAGCGGCCTTGGCACGAACGCTGGCGAGGCGCGCTTCACGCTCGCGTTGCTCGCGCTCGGCCTTGGCCGCCTCCAACTCCAGGTACGCGGCGACGAGCGCGCCCTGGGCATCACAGGCAATGTCAACTGCCCGCCAGAAGCGCTCATCCGCCCGCGCCCGGCCCTTTTCGATATGCACGATCGTGGTGCGGTCGCAGTACGCGATCTTGGCGAGCTGACCTTGTGTCAGGTCAGCCGCAAGCCGGAACGTGGCGAGGTGCCCACCCAGGGAACGGCGTAGCTCCGCAATGGCTTCCGGTTCTCTCGCCATGTCGTCTTGCACGCTTCCCAGTGTCGGACTTTCAGCGGCCGCAATCAGAGTAACCGCAGGTGAAAGCGAGTGTGGCAACCGCATGCACAGGATAACGCACGCTCTGTGGCACTTGATTCGGTGATCTTCGAGGCACCCGGCGCCGGTTGATCGGCACGTCCCCCGCCATCGACGCCCGCATCTCGGCGCCGGGTGCCGACCAACAACGAACGAGAGCCAGAACCCATGCCAGGCAGTATCCCGCCACCGGACGACGACGCCCACCAGGACAGCGTGCTGATCGCCGAACTTGCGGAGATCAACACCATGATCGGCCGCTACATCCTGCGCTTCCTCGACGCCGACGCCGGCCGGACGGAGCCGACCAACCCCGACGACGAGCGCGCGCTGATCGAACGAGCCACCAGGGCAATCGACACCCTGCGAGCCCGATCCGAACGCAGCGAGCATGTCTAACCGATCGGCGGTCCGCGAACCGACCTACCAGGCGCTCATCCGGTACACGCCGTACGTCACCACCTGGAGCGAGGAGCGCGACCAGCCCGCCCAGCTCATCGAGAGCCCCGGCCGAGGCATCGCCTACATCGACGAAACGATCTCGGATCGAGACAGCCACGGCGCGCTGTGGTTCCGCACTCCATCCCGACCGCGCCAGGGCGAGCCACTGTTCGCCAGGGTGCACCCACTACGCCAGCGTCGGTGCATGCGCCGCCTGCTGTGCAACGTCTGCGCCGGCCCGGCCGACCAGACCGAAGACGGCACCCTGTGGCTACTCAAAGACCACCGCGACGATTGGCCGGGCTGGCCGGAGAACATGGCCGTGACCGAGCCACCGACATGCGCGCCATGCGTGAGGTTGGCCAGCCGCCTGTGCCCGGCACTACGGAAGGGCGCCGCCGCCATCCGGGTGCGTCAGGCACCCGTAGCAGGCGTTCGCGGAATGCTCTACCGCAGCGGGCCCCTGGCCCCGGTGGCCATGAACGAGGCAACCATCGCCTACGACGACCCGCGCATCCGCTGGGTCCGCGCCATGCACCTCGTTCGAGAACTCCACGACTGCACGTTCGTGCCCCTGGAGGACCTGTGCCGAAGCTCAACCGCGACCTGATACGCGGCTGGCTGGAGGACCACGACTGGACGGTCGCGCGCCTCACCGCCGAGTGCAACGCCATAGGCGAGGACACCTTCGCCGAAGGCACAGTCCGTAACGCCGTGAACGGCATCGACCCGATGCGTCCGGGACGGATCAAGGTCATCTGCCGAGTGCTGGCCAGGTACGGAGACGGCCTGCTGTACGAGCGCTTGGCGGTAGAAGACGTGGGCGACTAGCGCGAACCACCGCTCTCCAGTCCGACCTCGGCTCTCGCTACGGACATGAAGATCGCGTTCATGAACGCGACCAGGACAGCGCTTCCCGCCGCTTGGGCCGTTCGCCACCGCCATGTTGGCGTGTCGCACGCCGCCGCAGCGGTCCGCGCAGACCTGATCAGACGGGTCGGTTCATGGTCAGGCCCTGCACCGACCACACCTTTGCAGCAGCGTCCCGACACTAACAGACCAGACCTACCGCGTCTCTCGGTAGCGACAGTAGAAAAACACCCCTGTAATTGAGCTATCCCGGTCATTAGATTGCACCAATTGAGTCCGGCAAACCAATTGTCAGTGCAAATCAACAATTCATGCCAACGACCCCTTGGTGATCGCCGCTAAGCACGTCATTCTGGAACGAGCACGCTTCAACGGACGATCTCGGGGAGCGCTCATGGCAGATGCACGGGGTCGGCCCAAACGTGGCGGCCGCCGGATTCCTGATGGGGCGGAGGACCAGGTAGCGGTCGCAGTCGCCGACTTCGGCAGGATGGTTTCCGAGAAGCTCGGTCGCGGCGGCCAGGACGAAGATCAACTCCGTGGACCAGTCGAAATCCTGCTGCGTCGGCTGAGCGTCCGCATCGGGGTCGAGGCAGTTGCGTATGGCGAGGTAGACCTGAAGGACATACGGGCGAGGCCAGACTATGCGGTCGACGTAGGAAACTCCAGAGTGGGCTACATCGAGCTAAAGGCGCCAGGCCGCAATGTGCCTCCACATTGGAAACCAGATCCACGCGAACGCCGTCAATGGGAAAGGCTAAGCGCACTTCCCAACGTCGTCTATACAGACGGAACTAGTTGGGGAAGATATAGCTATGGCGTGCAACAGGGGCCTATCGTTCACCTAGGCGGTAGTCTGACTAACGAGCGCGCGCCGCTTCATCCCGTGGATCATGCGTTCGAACTCTTGATACGAGACTTCCTAGTCTGGGACCCCGATCCACCGCGAACGCTTACTGATCTCATTAAGGTCGTGGCAGGGTTGTGTCGACTTCTTCGTGATGAAGTGTCTGCGATTCTGAGTACAGCTCCGCACCATGCCGCATACGAAGACCTGAGTATACTGGCCGACGATTGGCGAGACCTGCTCTTTCCAGGTCTTGATGATGGAACGTTCAGCGATGCCTACGCTCAGACCATTACGTTTGCGATGCTGCTCGCTCGCGTAAACGGTATCAACTTCGATAGCGTTCCACTTCATGAGATCGCTCGACAACTGGGAAAGAAGCACTCCCTCATCGGCAAGTCGTTTGCCGTACTTACGGATAGCGAAGCCACCGAAGAGCTACGAGTAATCGAGACTCTTCGACGTGTTATCGGTGTCGTCGATTGGGGACGGTTCGATGACGACGGCACGAAGACCGGCGATCGTATGAGCAGCCGTAACAGCACAAACACATACGTCGAGCTCTATGAACAATTCCTCGCCGAGTACGATCCTAAGCTCAGAAAGAAGAGTGGCTCCTACTACACACCCGAACCAGTCGCTCGCTTCATGGTTGACTTTGTTAATGAGATTCTGCGCACTCGGCTGGAGCGCCCACGGGGTTTCGCCGCTGATGACGTAATAGTGATCGACCCAGCAATGGGAACAGGAACATTTCTCGTCGAGATCGTTCGTGCCGTAGCTGAGACGATCGATGAACGGCAGGGGAAGGGCGCCAGGCCTGCTCGCCTTCGGGAGCTGTTTCAAAAGCGCCTGGTCGGATTCGAACGCCAGGTCGCCCCGTACGCAGTCGCCGAACTACGACTCCATCAAGCCCTAAAGGCGCAATTCGACACCGATATTCCACCCACCGAAATGCGGTTTCTCACGGACGCGCTGGAAGATCCGCGAGCACAGCAAGGTCGCCTCCGGGCCGCACACAAGATCATCCAAAGGTCACGTGCCGAAGCGAACAGGATCAAGCGCGAAGCGCGAGTGATGGTTATCATCGGCAATCCACCGCACGTTGAGAACGCTCGGGGCCACGCTTCGTGGATCGAAGATCGTCGTAAGGCGGGGCCGGCATCAGATTTTGAGGAGCTCAAGCGGCCGTCGTTAGATGAGTTCCGCGCACCCGGTTACGGTCGGTATGAGTCTGACCTTCATGCCCTTCATTGGTATTTTTGGCGTTGGGCATTGTGGAAAGTGTTCGATGCGCATCTGGACGAGCCAGCCGGCATCGTTGCCTTCGTGACGCCTTCCAGCTATATGACGGGAAAGGCATTCGCCGGGATGCGGCGATATCTACGCCGTACATGTGATGAGGGTTGGATAGTAGATGTTTCACCAGAGGGCAATAGGTCCAATATTCACACCAGAATATTTGGTGACGTGCAGCGGCAACTCTGCATCGGCGTGTTCGCTCGCTATGGCACGGCCGACAAGGAGAATGCGGCAGCGGTTCACTATATTTCGATCGGGGGGACGCGGCAGGAAAAGTTTGATGATCTCCAGACAATACGGCTAGCAGATTCGCGATGGGAGGACTGCAAGCAGGATTCATACGATCCCTTTCTTCCTGGAGGAGGAATACGCTGAGATAGCTACCCCCAGTTGTGTGATCTGATGCCTTGGGCATCGCGTGGGGTGACCACGGGCAGGAACTGGGTCTATGCTCCTGACCGTGATACTTTGAGTCGACGTTGGCGTGCGTTTACAAGGGCAGATACTGAGCATCGACGCGTTCTCTTCAAGGAGGCGCGGGACCGCAAGATTCACAGCGTGGTGTCGCCGTTGCCCGGTTTTCGTTCAAGTTCACTTACACTCGCCGAGGAGCGGGGTGACATGCTCGAGCCGGTTCGGGTCGGGTTCAGATCATTCGATCGGCAGTGGATTATTCCTGACCATCGACTCATGGTTGTTGCAAGGCCACCTCTATGGGCTGCACGTTCGGAGAAGCAGATCTTTGTCACTGAGCAAAGCTCGCACCCAATTGACAAGGGTCCCGGTGTCACGTTCACTTCTCTCATTCCGGACATACATCACTACAACGCGCGCAGCGGACGCGTCCTTCCGCTCTATCGTGATACTGCTGGCTCGTCGACAAACTTTCCTCCGGGTCTGACGCGACTTCTTGGAGAAAAGCTACGAACCACGGTGTCTGACGAAGACTTGCTGGCCTATATTGCTGCCACAGTTGCGCATTCCGGATACACTGTTCGGTTCCGGTCGGAACTTCAAAGGCCGGGCGTTCGCGTTCCACTTACTTCCTCGCGGGAATTGTGGAGCGAGGCTGTTCAGCTGGGCCGGTTGGTGATCTGGCTTCACACCTATGGCGAACGCTATGTGGATGAGTCGGCCAATCGCCCCCATGGCGTTACAGAGCTGGTCGACCGTACCGGTCCGCGAGTCATTCGGCCCATTCCCGACACACCTCACGACATGCCAACAGACTTTGATTATGATCAGGAAAAGGAGATCTTGCACGTGGGCGCCGGCTTGATAGGACCAGTCCGGCCATCTGTGTTTGAATATGAAGTGACCGGATTGAGAGTCGTTCGGAAATGGCTGGACTACCGGCTCGTGCAACCACGACACAAGAGAAACACATCGCCACTCGATGAGATTAATGGTGCGCGCTGGTCTCCGCAGCTTACAGATGAACTCCTTGAACTTGTGACGGTATTGGACAATTGCCTGAGATTGGAGCAGAAGCAGTCGGATCTGCTCCACGAGATATTGAAGGAGAGCACCATAAGCGAGGGAGATCTGGAGGCTGCTGGAGTGCTGCCCGCCCCGTTAGCCACCACGAAGCCGCCGTCTATCGAGGACCTCGATAGACCTGATCTCTTCCAAACTGAGTAGCGAACGGCGAGCGTTCCAAGGAAGGCGGGCGTGCTGGCAAGACCAGATCGGAGCCCGGCAGTCGCGCGGACGAGCGCCGCAACAGTCAACGGTGGCGTGTGACAAAGCGTGGGCATGGCGCTGGGCATGAACTGCTGCATCTTCTGCCTCTAACGCGACTATTCGGACACCGCGCGGAGGTCACCGCAGGTGAGCGACCTGTGCGACATCGTGCGGCCGATTCAAACCCGTCCAGTGTGCGTTCGAATCGAACCGGGGTCACACCCTGCCCAGCCACTCTGACCAGGTCGTTTGACCTGCGAAGATGCCCTTGATCTCGATCATGGCGCGTCCGGCTCTGTCCGGTCAGGACCGGCCGAATCCGGCTGAGCGTTCCCAATTTCTTCCCGAGTTTCGGCCTCCCAGCCCAGTGCCTTCTCGATCCGACGGTGGGCCGCATCCTCCAGGCCAGCGATGACCTTGGCGTAGATCTGGTGCAGCACAGCAACGCTGTGACCGGCCGCACTGGGTCGACGGCACGCCGGCCGCGAGCCAGGTGGACACACACGCGTGCCGAAGGTCGTAGGGCCGGCGGGCAAGGGGCGAGCCGTATTCGTCCTCCGTCAGCGCAGCCTTGCGTGCCCGGTCCCAGACACGCGCAATGGTCGACTCGGCGAGATCACCACCGTCGCGGTTCCGGAACAGCCGGCCGTCGCCAGCCACCCCCAACCGCTTCACATGCTCATGCAGGATCCGGGGCAATGGAGGTGGCGACGGGACGGGCCGAACCTCACCGATGGCACGTTGCTTCAACTGCCGTCGGTCACGCCGCTCCCCCGAGTCCATCCACGAGGCACCCGCAATCGGAGCTGTCTCCGAGAGCAGCAACTCGCCCCACCCGTTCTCCGGAAGCTGGAGGTCGGGCTTGCGCAACATCGCTGCCTCTTCCGGCCGCAGCGCCGCGTAGTACATGACCCGCGAAGAACGCCCGCAGCATCGGACCGGAAGACCGCCGCGGCTGCCCCTCGACCGCCTGAGCAGCCACCGCATCAAGGCGGCATGCAAGCGCGCCGCACAGGCGGCCGGCCTGCCGTTCCGCTCACGGCCGCCGCCCGCCCCCACACCGGCACCACCGAGACCCCACCGCGGAGCAGCACTAGTCGAGCTGACTCTGGTCCGCCTCCCTGACGAGGCCGCGCCGGGCGCGCTTCAATTCCTCGTTCAACTGCACGAGCACGACGCGGCACTCCTTCTCAGTCCACGTCCATCGACGAGGGTGAGTGGGAGGATCAGTGACACCATCCGCGATGAACTGTGCGATCGGGTAGACCACTGGCGTCTGAACGGTCCCGCCATCCCACCGCACGATCCATACACCCCTCGCCGGCGCGTTGGTTCCTGGAACCCAAACGTTGCTCGCCGGGCGGTCCTCGAACTTCTCGATCGACGCCCATGGGATGGTCCTGGTACGGAGGTGCGAACGCGACCGCACCCCGACATCGCTGTAGAAGACACCCATCCGATTGAGACGGACCGTCAAGGCCAGCACCAACAACACCAGCGCCCCAAACCCCACGCTAAACGCGCTGAACGGCCGCCTCATCGCGTCGGTCACGAACAGCACCACGAACAAGCCGGCCGCCATGATGATCCCGATGGTGATGCCAAAGAACGACTTTGGGGTCGTCACCCGCCGCCAGCGCGCCATACGACACAGCATGACGACGCCAACTGGCCAGCGCCAGCCTTGACACCAGCGCGTCACCAGTCCCGCCTCCTCAAACGCCCGGGATCGGTTAACACCGGGCCACGCATCGCGAGCCCGTCGTCATCGAACGGCTCGGGTCCTGCCCGATCGCTGACTGGTTTTCAAGTGGACCTGGATACGGTTG
>CAWJCX010000010.1:0-70367 GCA_963841395.1 uncultured Actinomycetota bacterium | reverse complement strand
GACTCGCTGGTGTCCCGCCCGGTCTCCGCCGAACAGCTGGGCGCCGCCGCGGACCTCGGGCACGAGTCGGTGTTCCGGGTGGAGTGGACCGCACTGCCCCCGGCGCACGAACCCGTTGCGCCGTCGTGGATGCCGGTGGTCACCGCCGATGACGTGACGGCCCTGGCGCAGGGCTCGGACACGCCGCCGGTGGCGGTGCTGGCGGCAACCGGCGATGACGCGCCGCTGGCCGTGACGTCCAGGGTGCTGGAGGTCCTGCGGAAGTGGGTGACCACACCCGCCCTCGACGAGGCGCGGCTGGTCGTGACGACCTGCGGTGCGGTGCCCGCCGGTGGCGAGTACACGGTGACCGACCCGGCCGCCGCCGCGGTGTGGGGCCTGGTCCGCTCCGCCCAGGCGGAGCATCCGGACCGGATCGTCCTGCTGGACACCGATCCCGCCGCCGACGGCGGTGTGGAGCGGGTGCTCGGCGCGGCGCTGGCCAGCGGTGAGCCGCAGCTCGCGGTACGTGGCACGACGTTCTCCGTGCCGCGCCTCGCCCGCGCCACCCGGCCCGCGGACGCGCCGGTCGTGTTCGGCCCGGACGGGACGGTCCTGGTCTCGGGCGCGGGTTCGCTGGGCGGCCTCGTCGCCAGGCATCTGGTCACCGGTCACGGCGTGCGGCGGCTGGTGATCGCCAGCCGTCAAGGTCCGGCCGCCGACGGTGTGGCCGGCCTCGTCGCCGACCTCACCGGACACGGCGCGGACGTGTCGGTCGTGGCCTGCGACGTCTCCGACCGGGACCAGGTGGCCGACCTCCTGACGTCGGTGCCCGACCTGAGCGCGGTGGTGCACACGGCCGGCGTGTTCGCCGACGGGGTGATCGAGACGCTGACCCCCGACCGGCTGGCCGCCGTGTTCGCGCCCAAGGTCGACGCGGTGCGCCACCTCGACGAGCTGACCCGCGGCCGGAACCTCGACGCGTTCGTCGTGTTCTCGTCCGTCGCGGGTGTGCTGGGCGGCGGTGGCCAGGGCAACTACGCGGCCGCGAACGCCTTCCTGGACGCGGCGATGGCCGACCGGCGGGCCGCCGGCCTGCCCGGGTTGTCGCTGGCGTGGGGCCTGTGGGAACGGAGCACGGGCATGGCCGCGCACCTGCGCGAAGTCGACCACGCGCGGGCGAGCCGCGGCCGGGTCGTGGAGATGACCCACGCCGACGGCCTGGCCATGTTCGACGCCGGGCTGCGCATGGACGAGGCGCTGCTGGTGCCGATCACGCTGGACCTGGCCGCGTTGCGGGCGGACGTGGCGGCCGGTGGCACGGTGCCGCACCTGCTCCGCGGGCTGGTCCGGACGGGCCGGCAGCAGGCGCGGGCGGCGGCCGCACGCGACGACAGCCTGGCCCGCCGGCTGGCCGGGCTTGCCCCGGCGGACCAGGAGGCGTTGCTCGTCGACCTGGTTCGCGGTCAGGTCGCGGCCGTGCTCGGGCACGACGAACCGGCGGCGGTGCGGGCCGACACGGCCTTCAAGGACACCGGGTTCGACTCGCTGACCTCGGTGGAGCTGCGCAACAAGCTGCGCGAGGCGACCGGGTTGAAGCTGCCCGCGACGCTGGTCTTCGACCACCCGAACCCGTTGGTGCTGGCCCGCCACCTGCGCGCGGAGCTGCTCCCGGAGAGCGACCGGCGGTTCCGCGCGGTCCCGAGCGGTCCTGGACGACCTCGACGAGGAGTTCGACGACGCGGCGATCGCGGAGATGGACGTCGACGACCTCGTGGACACTCGCCTCCTCGGCACGACAAGTGATTGGGGCATGTGGTGAGCTGCGTCGTATGAGAAGGTCGTCGAGGCGCTGCGGAAGTCGCTCGAAGAGGTCGGCACGCTGAAGAAGCGGAACCGCCGGCTGCTCGCGCGCCGTCCCGCGAGCCGATCGCCATCGTCGGGATGGCCTGCCGGCTGCCGGGCGGCGTCGCCGGCCCGGAGGACCTGTGGCGGCTGGTGTCCGAGGGCCGGGACGCGGTGTCCGGGTTCCCCGACGACCGCGGCTGGGAGCTGGAGTCCCTGTTCGACCCGGACCCGGACCGCTCGGGCACCTCGTACGTCAGCCAGGGCGGCTTCGTCCACGACGCCGGGCAGTTCGACGCCGGGTTCTTCGGGATCTCGCCGCGCGAGGCGCTGGCGATGGACCCGCAGCAGCGGCTGCTGCTGGAGACCTCGTGGGAGGCGCTGGAGGGCGCGGGCATCGACCCGGTCGTCGTTGAAGGGCAGCCGATGTCGGCGTGTTCACCGGCGTCGTCCGGCCAGGGCTACGGCGACGGTGCGATCACCCCGGAGATGGAGAGCTTCGCGGGCACCGGGCTGGCGTCGAGCGTGGCGTCGGGCCGGGTGTCCTATGTGTTCGGTTTCGAGGGACCGGCGGTCACGATCGACACGGCCTGCTCGTCCTCGCTGGTGGCGATGCACCTTGCCGCGCAGGCGCTGCGGGCGGGCGAGTGCTCGATGGCGCTCGCCGGCGGGGCGATGGTGATGTCGACCCCCAACTCGTTCATCGTGTTCTCCCGGCAGCGGGGCCTGGCCGCGGACGGGCGCTGCAAGGCGTTCGCGGACGGCGCGGACGGGATGGGGCTGGCCGAAGGCGTCGGCGTCGTGGTGCTGGAGCGGCTGTCGGTGGCCCGCGAGCGCGGGCACCGGGTGCTGGCGGTGCTGCGCGGCAGCGCGGTGAACCAGGACGGCGCGTCGAACGGGCTGACGGCGCCGAACGGTCCGTCGCAGCAGCGGGTGATCCGCGGCGCGCTGGCGAGTGCCGGGTCTCGCACCGTCCGATGTGGACGTCGTCGAGGCGCACGGGACGGGCACCGTCGCTGGGCGACCCGATCGAGGCGCAGGCGCTGCTGGCCACCTACGGGCAGGACCGGGAACCCGGCAAGCCGTTGTGGCTGGGTTCGGTGAAGTCGAACATCGGCCACGCGCAGGCCGCCGCCGGCGTGGCGAGCGTGATCAAGATGGTGCAGGCGCTGCGCCACGGCGTCCTGCCGCCCGACCCTGCACGTGGACGAGCCCACCAGCGCAGGTGGACTGGACCGAGGGCGCGGTGGAGCTGCTGACCGAGGCCCGGGACTGGCCGCGCGACGACCGTCCGCGCCGGGCCGGGGTGTCCTCGTTCGGGGTCAGCGGCACGAACGCGCACCTGATCATCGAGGAGGCGCCCGACGGAGACCGGCGCCGCGCCGGGCACGCGGTGCCCGCGGGCGTGGTGCCGCTGGTCGTGTCGGCGCGCAGCACCGGGTCGCTGGCCGGTCAGGCCGGCCGGCTGGCGGCGTTCGTCGAGCGGACCGAGCGCGCCGCTGCCGGCGGTGGCCGCGGCGCTGGTGTCCGGCCGGGCGACGCTCGACGAGCGTGCCGTCGTGGTGGCGGACTCGGCCGAGCGAGGCGCTGGCCGGGCTGCGCGCGCTGGCGCGCGGCGAGGACGTCGGCCGGCGTGGTGACCGGCCGGGCGCGGCGCGCCGGGCAAGATCGTGTGGGTGTTCCCGGGCCAGGGCACGCAGTGGGCCGGCATGGGCCGGGAGCTGCTGGACGCGTCACCGGTGTTCGCCGAGCGGATCGCCGAGTGCGCCGCCGCGCTGGAGCCGTGGGTCGAGTGGTCCCTGGTGGACGTGCTGCGCGGGCGACACCGATCCCGGCCTGATGGACCGGGTCGACGTGCTGCAGCCCGCGTGTTTCGCGGTGATGGTGGGCCTCGCCGCCGTGTGGGAGTCGGCCGGGGTGCGGCCGGACGCCGTGCTCGGCCACTCCCAGGGCGAGATCGCGGCCGCGTGTGTGGCGGGCGCACTGTCCCTCGAGGACGCGGCGCGGGTGGTGGCGTTGCGCAGCCAGGCCATCGCCGTGGAGCTGTCCGGTCGCGGGCGGCATGGCGTCGGTCGCGCTGTCCGAGGACGACGCGGTCGCGCGGCTGGCGCCGTGGGCGGACCGGGTCGAGGTGGCGGCGGTCAACGGGCCCGCCGTCGGTGGTGATCGCGGGTGACGCCGAGGCGCTGGACGAGGCGCTGGACGCCTTGGCGGGCAAGGTGTCCGGGTGCGGCGGGTCGCGGTGGACTACGCCTCGCACACCCGTCACGTCGAGGACATCCACGACACGCTCACCAAGGCACTGGCCGACATCGTCGCGCAGGCGCCGGAGGTGCCGTTCTACTCCACCGTCACCGGCGACTGGGTACGCGACGCCGGGATCCTGGACGGCGAGTACTGGTACCGCAACCTGCGCAACCAGGTGCGGTTTCGGCCCGGCGGTGGCCGACCTGCTCGGCCAGGGACACCGGGTGTTCCTGGAGGTCAGCGCGCACCCGGTGCTGGTGCAGCCGGTCAGCGAGATCGTCGACGGCACCGACGCCGACGCGGTCGTCGACCGGGTCGCTGCGGCGCGACGACGGCGGCCCGCGGCGGCTGCTGACCTCGATGGCCGAGCTGTTCGTGCGCGGCGTCCCGGTCGACTGGAGCGGGATGCTGCCGCCCGCGTCCGCGCGGGTCGGACCTGCCGACGTACGCCTTCGACCACCAGCACTACTGGCTCCAGTCCGGCCGGGCAGACCGATGTCGCGTCGCTGGGACAGGCGGCGGCCGACCACCCGCTGCTGGGCGCGGTGGTGGCGCTGCCGCGGTCCGGCGGGCTGGTGTTCACCTCGCGGCTGTCGCTGCGGACGCACCCGTGGCTGGCCGACCACACGATCGGCGGCGTGGTGCTCTTCCCCGGCACCGGGCTCGTGGAGCTGGCCGTGCGGGCCGGTGACGAGGCCGGGTGCCCGGTGCTGGACGAGCTCGTGACCGAGGCACCCGCTGGTGGTGCCCGACGCACGGCGGCGTGCGGGTGCAGGTCGCGGTGAGCGGACCCGACGAGCATCGGCTCGCGCACGGTGGACGTGTACTCGCTGCGCGAGGACGGCGCGGAGGTGTGGACGCGGCACGCCACCGGCACGCTGTCGGCGGCGCCGGCCGACGGCGGCGCCGGCTCGACCTCACCACCTGGCCGCCGCCCGGCGCGCAGCAGGTCGACGTCGACGAACCTCTACGCCGACCTGGCCGAGCGCGGCTACGCGTACGGGCCGGCCTTCCAGGGCGTGCGGGCGGTGTGGCGGCGCGACGGCGACGGGGACACCGAGGTGTTCGCCGAGGTCGCCCTGCCCGACGAGCTGCGGGACGAGCGCCGCCGGCTTCGGCCTCCACCCGGCGTTGCTGGACGCGGCCGTGCAGACGTGGACGGTCGCCGCGCGCCGCGACGGGTGCGGAACCCGGGCAGTCGGTGATGCCGTTCTCGTGGAACGGGCTGACGCTGCACGCCGTCGGCGCACCGGCGCTGCGGGTGCGGGTCGCGCCCGCCGGACCGGACGCGCTGTCGATCCAGGCCGCCGACCAGACCGGCGGCCCGGTCCTGACGATGGACTCGCTGGTGCTGCGGGCGGTGTCCGCCGAGCAGCTGGACACGGCCGCGGCACGAACTCGCTGTTCCAGGTGGACTGGACCGAGCTGCCCCCGCGCCGGGCGGAGGCCACGCCGCCGTGGGTGCCGGTGGCCGCCGCCGACGACGTGGCGGCCCTGGCCGACGGCGCCCCCGCGGTGGCGGTGCTCGAAGCGGCCGGTGGCGACGCGCTGGCGTTGACGTCGCGGGTGCTGGCCGTCGTGCAGGCGTGGCTGGCCGGGCCCGGGCTGGAGGAGTCGCGGCTGGTGGTCGTGACCCGCGGTGCGGTGCCCGCCGGCGACGGCGCGGTGACCGACCCGGCCGCGTGCGGCGGTGTGGGGTCTGGTGCGGGCCGCGCAGGCCGAGAACCCGGACCGGATCGTGCTGCTGGACCTCGATGCCGGCCGCCGAGCGTGGACCCGCTCCTGGGCACGGTGCTGGCCTGCGGCGAGCCGCAGCTCGCCGTGCGCGGCACGACCTTGTCACGTCCCGCGGCTCGCCCGCGTCGCAGACCCCGGCCGAGCCGGCGGTGTTCAGTCCGGAAGGGACGGTCCTGGTCTCCGGCGCCGGATCCCTCGGCGCGCTCGCGGCCCGCCGCCTGGTCACCCGGCACGGTGTGCGGCGACTGGTGCTGGCGAGCCGGCGCGGCCGCGACGCCGACGGCGTGGCCGAGCTGGTCGCCGACCTCACCGGGCAGGGCGCGGAGGTGTCCGTGGTCGCCTGCGACGTGTCCGACCGCGACCAGGTGGCCGCGCTGCTGGCCGAGCACCGGCCGACCGGGCGTGGTGCACACGGCGGGCGTGTTCGACGCCGGCGTGATCGGGACGCTGACCCCGGACGGGCTGGCGAAGGTGTTCGCGCCCAAGGTCGACGCGGTGCGCCACCTCGACGAGCTGACCCGTGAGCTCGGACCTCGACGCGTTCGTCGTCTACTCGTCCGCCTCGTCGATCTTCATGGGCGCGGGCAGCGGCGGCTACGCGGCGGCCAACGCGTACCTGGACGGGCTGATGGCCCACCGCCGGGCGGCGGGCCTGCCGGGCCTGTCGCTCGCCTGGGGACCGTGGCAGCAGCTCACCGGCATGGCGGACACCATCGACGACCTCACCCTGACCCGGATGAGCCGGCGCGAGGGACGCGGGGGAGTCCTGGGGCTCGGCTCCGCGCGAGGGCATGGACCTGTTCGACGCCGCCGTCGCGTCCGGGCAGGCGCTGCTGGTGCCGGTCGGGCTGGACCTGCGCGAGGTACGTGCCGACGCGGCGACCGGTGGCGGCGGTGCCGCCCCTGCTGCGCGGCCTGGTCCGGGTGGGCCGGCAGTCGGCGCGGGCGGCGTCCGGCGGCGACGGCGGGCTGGTCCGCCGGCTGGCCGGGCTCGCCGCGGCGGAGCAGGAGGCGCTGCTCCTCGACGTGGTCCGCGGTCAGGTCGCGGTCGTGCTCGGGCACGCGGGTGCCGACGGCGTCCGCGCGGACGCGGCGTTCAAGGACGCCGGGTTCGACTCGCTGACGTCGGTGGAGCTGCGCAACCGGCTGCGTGAGGCGACCGGTCTGAAGCTGCCCGCGACGCTGGTCTTCGACCACCCGAACCCGCAGGCCCTCGCCCGCCACCTGCGCGACGAGCTCGCCGTCGACGAGGTGTCCGCCACCGACTCGGTGCTGGCCGGCCTCGCCGGCCTGGACGCGGCCATCGACGGCCGCGCGACCGACGCGCAGGCACGGGACCGGATCACCGTGCGCCTGCGGGAACTGCTGACGGCCGCCGAGACGGCCGGCCGGCGGCCGCGGACACGTCCGACGACGACCTCGACACCGCCAGCGACGAGGAGCTGTTCGCGCTCGTCGACCGGTTCAACTGACACCACCACAGCAACGGCATTCGGACATCCCTGGGAGCTGAGTTCAGTGGCTGACGAGGCACAACTCCGCGACTACCTCAAGAGGGCCATCGCCGACGCCCGCGACGCCCGCAAGCGGCTGCGCGAGGTCGAGGACCAGGCGCGGGAGCCGATCGCCATCGTCTCCATGGCGTGCCGGTACCCGGGCGGCGTGTCCTCGCCGGACGAGCTGTGGCGGCTGGTGGCCGACGGGGTCGACGCCGTCGGCGGGTTCCCCGACGACCGGGGCTGGGACCTGGACGGCCTGTTCGACCCGGACCCCGACCGCGCGGGCACCTCCTACACGAGCCAGGGCGGCTTCCTCGCGCGGCGCGGGGCTGTTCGACGCGGGGTTCTTCGGGATCTCGCCGCGCGAGGCGCTGGCCATGGACCCGCAGCAGCGGCTGCTGCTGGAGACGTCCTGGGAGGCGGTGGAGCGGGCGGGCATCGACCCGTTGTCGTTGAAGGGCGCCGACGTCGGCGTGTTCTCCGGGCTGTCCAGCCAGGGCTACGGAGCCGGCGCCGGCGTGGTCCCGCCGGAGCTGGAGGGCTTCGCCGGCACCGGGGCGGCGCCGTGCGTCGCGTCCGGCCGGGTGTCCTATGTGTTCGGTTTCGAGGGTCCGGCGGTCACGATCGACACGGCGTGCTCGTCGTCGCTGGTGGCGATTCACCTTGCCGCGCAGGCACTGCGGCAGGGCGAGTGCTCGATGGCGCTGGCCGGCGGCGCGATGGTGATGGCGACGCCCGGCTCCTTCCGGTCGTTCTCCCGGCAGCGCGGCGCTGGCCGAGGACGGGCGCTGCAAGGCGTACGCGGACGGCGCGGACGGGATGGGCCTGTCCGAGGGCGTCGGCGTGGTGGTGCTGGAGCGGCTGTCGGTGGCGCGCGAGCGTGGGCACCGGGTGCTGGCGGTGCTGCGTGGTCAGCGCGGTGAACCAGGACGGCGCGTCCAACGGCCTGACGGCGCCGAACGGTCCGTCGCAGCAGCGGGTGATCCGTGCCGCGCTGGCCAGTGCCGGGCTCGCTCCGTCCGATGTGGACGTCGTGGAGGGCCACGGCACCGGGACGGCGCTGGGCGACCCGATCGAGGCGCAGGCGTTGCTGGCCACCTACGGGCAGGGCCGGGACCCCGACCGCCCGTTGTGGCTGGGGTCGTTGAAGTCGAACATCGGGCACACGCAGGCCGCCGCCGGCGTGGGCAGCGTGATCAAGATGGTGCAGGCGCTGCGGCACGGCGTGCTGCCCGCGACGCTGCACGTGCGACGCAGCCCACGACCGAAGTGGACTGGTCGGCCGGTGCGGTCGAGCTGCTGACGCAGGCCCGGGACTGGCCGCGGACCGACCGGCCGCGCCGGGCCGGGGTGTCCTCGTTCGGGATCAGCGGGACGAACGCGCACCTGATCCTGGAGGAGGCGCCGCCGACGGAGCCGGTGTCCGACGAGCCGGTGCCGAGCCGCGGGTGTGGTGCCGTTGGTGGTGTCGGCGCGGAGCGCCGGTTCGCTGGTCGGGTCAGGCCGAGCGGCTGGCGGCGTTCGTCGGAGCCGGTGCCGAGGCGTCGCTGGCGGGCGTGGCCGGGGCGCTGGTGTCCGGCCGGGCCGTGCTGGGCGAGCGTGCCGTGGTGGTGGCGGAGTCCCGCGAGGAGGCGCATGGCCGGGCTGGCGGCGCTGGCGCGCGGTGAGACTGCGGCCGGTGTGGTCGCCGGTAGTGCCGCGACGCCGGGCAAGCTGGTGTGGGTGTTCCCGGGCCAGGGCTCGCAGTGGGTCGGGCATGGGCCGGGAGCTGCTGGACTCCTCGCCGGTGTTCGCGGCGCGGGTCGCCGAGTGTGCCGCCGCGCTGGAGCGGTGGGTGGACTGGTCGCTGGTGGACGTGCTGCGCGGCGACGGCGCCTCCGGTGTTGCTGGAGCAGGTCGACGTGGTGCAGCCGGCGAGCTTCGCCGTGATGGTGGGCCTCGCCGCGGTGTGGGCGTCGGTGGGTGTCACGCCCGACGCGGTGCGTGGGGCACTCGCAGGGCGAGATCGCGGCCGCGTGCGTGGCCGGTGCGCTGTCGCTCGAGGACGCGGCGCGGGTGGTGGCGTTGCGCAGCCAGGCCATCGCCACGAAGCTGTCCGGGCGCGGTGGCATGGCGTCGGTCGCGCTGGGCGCGGACGACGCGGCCGCGCGGCTTGCGCCGTGGGCCGACCGCGTCGAGGTGGCGGCGGTCAACGGCCCGTCGTCGGTGGTGGTCGCGGGCGACGCCCAGGCACTCGACGAGGCGCTGGAGTCCTTGTCGGGTCAGGGAATCCGGGTGCGGCGGGTCGCGGTGGACTACGCCTCGCACACCCGCCACGTCGAGGACATCCGCGAGACGCTCGCTCGAGGCGCTGGCGGTCACCGCGCGCGCCCCGGTGGTGCCGTTCTACTCGACCGTCACCGGCGGCTGGATCCGGGACGCGGGCGTCGTGGACGGCGACTACTGGTACCGGAACCTGCGCGGCCAGGTCGGCTTCGGGCCGGCGGTGGCGGACCTGCTCGGGCAGGGGCACGGCGTGTTCGTCGAGGTCAGTGCGCACCCGGTGCTGGTGCAGCCGATCACCGAGATCGTCGACGACGGTGACGCCGACGTCGTGGTGACCGGGTCGCTGCGCCGCGACGAGGGTGGTCCGCGGCGGCTGCTCACCTCGGTGGCCGAGCTGTTCGTGCGCGGCGTCCCGGTCGACTGGAGCGCCGTCGTCCCTGCCGCGGCCGAGCCGGTCGAGCTGCCGACGTACGCCTTCGACCACCAGAACTACTGGCTCCAGGCGGCCGAGGCGGCGAGCGACGCGGTGTCGCTGGGGCAGGCGGCGGCCGATCACCCGCTGCTGGGCGCGGTGGTGGCGCTGCCGCGGTCCGACGGGCTGGTGTTCACCTCGCGGCTGTCGTTGCGGACGCACCCCTGGCTGGCCGACCACGCGGTCGGCGGCGTGGTGCTCGTCCCCGCCGGCGGGCTGGTCGAGCTGGCCGTGCGCGCCGGCGACGAGGCCGGGTGCTCGGCGCTGGACGAGCTGGTGATCGAGACGCCGTTGGTGGTGCCCGAGCACGGCGGGGTCCGGGTGCAGGTCGCCCTGGGCGGTCCGGGCGAGAACGGCACGCGCACCGTCGACGTGTACTCCCTGCGCGACGGCGACGTGGAGGTGTGGACCCGGCACGCCACCGGCGTGCTGTCGGCGGCACCGGCCGCGCCGGGCACGGGATTCGACTTCACCGCCTGGCCGCCGCCGGGTGCCGAGCAGGTCGACGTCGCGGACGTCTACGCCGGCCTGGCCGAGCGCGGCTACGGCTACGGGCCGGCGTTCCAGGGCGTGCGGGCGGTGTGGCGGCGCGGCGACGAGGTGTTCGCCGAGGTCGCCCTGCCCGACGAGCAGCGCACGGAGGCGGGCGGTTTCGGCGTCCACCCGGCGCTGCTGGACGCGGCCGCTGCACCCGGCGCTGCTCGACGCCGCGGGTGACCCGGACGAGCCGGCGGCAGCCGCTGGACTGGCACGGGCGTCGCGCTGCATGCCGCCGGTGCCGCCGGCGCTCCGGGTGCGACTGGCGCCTGCCGGTACCGGACGCCGTGTCGCTCGAGGCGGCCGACGGGACCGGTGGCCCGGTGCTGTCGGTCGGCCTCGCTGGTGCTGCGGCCGGTCTCCACCGACCAGCTGCGTACCGCGGCCGACCACCGCGACGCGCTGTTCCAAGTGGACTGGACCGAGCTGCCCACGGTGCGGGCCGAGCCGTCGCCGTCGTGGGTGGCGGTCGCCGACCGCCGACGACCTGGCGGCGCTGACCGAGGTGCCGCCGGCGGTGGCGGTCCTGGAGGCCGTCGGCGGCGACAGCGCGCTCGCGTTGACCTCTCGCGTGCTGGGCGTGCTGCAGGCGTGGCTGGCCGGCGGGCCGGAGGAGTCGCGGCTGGTGGTCGTGACCCGCGGCGCGGTGCCCGCCGGTGACGGCGGCGGTGACCGACCCGGCCGCGGCGGCGGTGTGGGGCCTGGTGCGTGTCCGCCCAGTCCGAGAACCCGGACCGGATCGTCCTGCTGGATCTCGACCCGGCGTCCGGCGACGGAGTGGAGTCCGTGCTGGGCTCGGTGCTGGCGTGCGGTGAGCCGCAGGTCGCGGTGCGCGGTACCAGGCTCTCTCGTCCCGCGCCTCGCCCGCGCCGCGACAGCCGCCGGACCTGCCCGCCGGTGTTCGGTCCGGACGGGACGGTCCTGGTCTCGGGCGCGGGCGTGCTGGGCGGCCTGGTCGCCCGGCATCTGGTCGCCCGCCACGGCGTGCGGCACCTGGTGCTCGCCAGCCGGCGCGGCCCGGACGCCGAGGGCATGGCCGACCTGGTCGCCGAGCTGACCGAGCAGGGCGCGGCGGTGACCGCGGTCGCCTGCGACCTGTGCCGACCGGGACCAGGTGGCGGCGCTGCTGGACGAGCACCGTCCGGCCGGTGTCGTGCACACGGCGGGCGTGCTGGACGACGGCGTGATCGGGGCGCTGACCCCGGAGCGGCTCGCCACGGTGTTCGCGCCCGAAGGTCGACGCGGTGCGCCACCTCGACGAGCTGACCCGCGACCTGGACCTCGACGCGTTCGTCGTGTTCTCGTCCGCGTCGGGCGTGCTCGGGCTCCGCCGGCCAGGGCAACTACGCCGCGGCGAACGCGTTCCTGGACGCGACTGATGGCCGACCGCCGGGCGGCCGGGCCTGCCGGGACTGTCGCTGGCGTGGGGCCTGTGGGAGCAGGCCACGGGCATGACCGCGCACCTCGGCGGCGTCGACCAGGCCCGCATGAGCCGCGGCGGTGTGCTGGCCGATCACGGCGGCGGAGGGCATGGACCTGTTCGACGCCGCGGTGGCGTCCGGGCAGGCGCTGCTGGTGCCGGTCAAGCTGGACCTGCGGGAGCTGCGGGCCGCCGCGGCGGCCGGCGAGGACGTGCCGCACCTGCTGCGCGGTCTGGTCCGGGTCGGCCGGCAGGCAGGCGCGGGCGGCGTCCGGCCGGCGACGGCGGGCTGGCCCGCCGGCTGGCCGGGCTCGGCCGCGGCGGAGCAGGAGGCGCTGCTGCTCGACCTGGTTCGTGGCCAGGCCGCGGTCGTGCTCGGGCACACCGGGTCCGGCGGCGTGCGCGGCGCGAGATGGCGTTCAAGGACGCCGGGTTCGACTCGCTGACGTCGGTGGAGCTGCGCAACCGGCTGCGCGAGGCGACCGGCCTGAAGCTGCCCGCCACGCTGGTCTTCGACTACCCCACCCCGCTGGTCCTCGCCCGCCACCTGCGCGACGAGCTCGGCGTCAGCGACGACGCGCTGTCCCGGGTGCACGCGAAGATCGAGGACGTCGAGGCGCTGATCAGCGGGCTGCGCCTCGACGAGTCCATGAGGTCCGGCCATCACGCTTCGCCTGCAGGGCCTGGTGGCCAGGTGCAACGGAGTCCTCGAACAGGCGGACGGCGCCACGGTGGCCGACCAGCTGGAGTCCGCGTCCGCCGACGAGGTCCTCGACTTCATCGACGAGGAGCTCGGGCTCGTCTGACACCGGCTCGAGACGACGCCGTCCGCAAACCTTCGTGAGGACAGTGAAAGAATGGCCACGGACGAGAAGCTCCTCCAGTACCTCAAGCGCGTCACGGCCGAGCTGCACAACCTGCGCAAGCAGGGCGCCCGGCACGCTGACGAGCCGCTCGCCATCGTGGGCATGGCGTGCCGGTTCCCGGGTGGGGTGTCCTCGCCGGAGGACCTGTGGCGGCTCGTGGCCGGCGGGGTCGACGCCGCTCTCCGACTTCCCCGAGGACCGGGGCTGGGACCTGGAGGGCCTGTTCGACCCGGACCCCGACCATCCGGGCACCTCGTACACCAGCCAGGGTGGCTTCCTGCGCGGCGCCGGGCTGTTCGACGCGGGGCTTCTTCGGGATCTCGCCGCGTGAGGCGCTGGCGATGGACCCGCAGCAGCGGTTGCTGCTGGAGACGTCGTGGGAGGCGCTGGAGGACGCCGGCGTCGACCCGTTCTCGTTGAAGGGCAGCGATGTCGGGGTGTTCTCCGGGGTGTTCACCCAGGGCTACGGGGCCGGGCGGGGCGATCACGCCGGAGCTGGAGGGCTTCGCGGGCACGGGCGGCGCGTCGAGCGTGGCGTCGGGCCGGGTGTCCTACGTGTTCGGTTTCGAGGGGCCGGCGGTCACGGTGGACACGGCGTGTTCGTCGTCGCTGGTGGCGATTCACCTTGCCGCGCAGGCGTTGCGGCTGGGTGAGTGCTCGATGGCGCTGGCCGGCGGGGCGACGGTGATGCCGACGCCCGGCACCTTCGTGGCGTTCTCCCGGCAGCGCGTCCTGGCCGCCGACGGGCGGTGCAAGGCGTTCTCCTCGACGGCCGACGGCACCGGCTGGGCCGAGGGCGTCGGCGTGGTGGTGCTGGAGCGGCTGTCGGTGGCGCGGGAGCGCGGGCACCGGATCCTGGCGGTGCTGCGGGGCAGCGCGGTGAACCAGGACGGCGCGTCGAACGGGCTGACCGCGCCGAACGGTCCGTCGCAGCAGCGGGTGATCCGCAAGGCGCTGGCCGGCGCCGGGCTGGTTCCGTCCGATGTGGACATCGTGGAGGCGCACGGGACGGGCACGCCGCTGGGCGACCCGATCGAGGCGCAGGCGCTGCTGGCCACCTACGGGCAGGGCCGGGACGCCGGGACGGCCGCTGTGGCTGGGGTCGGTGAAGTCGAACATCGGGCACACGCAGGCGGCCGCCGGCGTGGCCGGCGTGATCAAGATGGTCAAGTCCCTGGAACACGGCGTCATGCCGCCCACGCTGCACGTCGCAGGAGCCCACGCCGGAGGTGGACTGGTCGGCGGGCGCGGTCGAGCTGCTGACCGAGGCCCGGGACTGGCCGCGGCAACGGCCGGCCGCGCCGGGCCGGCGGTGTCCGCGTTCGGGATCAGCGGGACGAACGCCCACCTGATCCTCGAGGAGGCGCCGCCGACGGAGGCGGAGCAGGACCCCGGCGAGCCGGCGCCGGCCGGCGCGCGTGCCGCTGGTCGTGTCGGCGCGGCAGCGCCGCTTCCCTGGCGGCGCCAGGCGGAACGGCTGGCGTCGTTCGTCGAGTCCGGCGACGTGTCGCTGGCGCGCGTGGCCGCGGCGCTGGTGTCGCGCCGCGCGGCTGCTGGGCGAGCGCGCGGTCGTGGTGGCCGGCTCGGACGAGGAGGCGCTGCGCCGGGTTGGGCGCGCTGGCCCGGGGCGAGGCGCGCGCCCGGTGTGGTGACCGGCAGCGCGGGCGCGCCGGGCAAGGTCGTGCTGGGTGTTCCCGGGCCAGGGTTCGCAGCGGGTCGGGATGGGCCGGGAGCTGTACGACCGGTACCCGGTGTTCGCGGCGGCGTTGGACGAGGCCTGCGCGCGAGCTGGACGCGTGCCTGGCCGGCTGGGTCGACCACCCGGTACGGGACGTGGTGCTGGGCAGGGTGGCCGGCAGCGCCGAGCTCCTGGACCAGACGGTGTTCACGCAGGCGGGCGCTGTTCGCGGTGGAGAGCGCCCTGTTCCGGCTGGTGGAGTCCTGGGGCGTGCGGCCGGACGTGGTGATCGGGCACTCGGTCGGCGAGATCACCGCCGCGTACGCGGCGGGCGCGCTGTCGCTGCCGGACGCGGCGCGCGTGGTCGCGGCCCGGGGCCGGCTGATGCAGGCGCTGCCGCCGGGCGGGGCGATGGTCGCGGTGGCCGCCGGCGAGGACGAGGTCGCCGGGCTGCTGGGCGACGGCGTGGAGCTCGCGGCGGTCAACGGCCCGGCCGCCGTGGTGCTCTCGGGCGAGCAGCGACGCGGTCCTCGCGGCGGCCGACCGGATGCGGGAGCGGGGACACAAGACGAAGCGGCTGGTCGGTCTCGCACGCGTTCCACTCGCGCGGATGGAGCCGATGCTGGCCGACTTCGCCGCCGAGCTGGCCGGCGTGGCGTGGCGGCAGCCGGAGATCCCCGTGGTCTCCAACGTGACCGGGCGGCTGGCCGAACCCGGCGAGCTGGCCGACCCGCGGTACTGGGCCGAGCACGTGCGGCGGCCGGTCCGGTTCGCCGACGGGATCGCGGCCGCGGTGGCGCACGGCGGCGCGCTGTTCGTGGAGCTGGGCCCCGGCGCGGCCCTGACCGCCCTGGTCGAGGAGACCGCCACCGCCCGCGGCGCCGAGGTCACCTGTGTCGCGGCCCTGCGCGACGGCCGCCCGGAGGAGCAGACCCTGCTGGCCTCGGTCGCCGAGCTGTTCGTGCGCGGCGTGGCCGTGGACTGGGGCGTCCTGCTGCCGGCCACGGCGGGCCGGGTGGACCTGCCGACGTACGCCTTCGACCACCAGCACTACTGGCTGCCACGCCACCGGCGCGGCGACCGACGCGACGTCGCTCGGGCAGGCGGCGGCCGACCACCCGCTGCTGGGTGCGGTGGTGCGGCTGCCGCAGCTCCGACGGGCTGGTGTTCACCTCGCGCCTGTCGTTGCGGACGCACCCCTGGCTCGCCGACCACGCCATCGGCGGGGTCGTGCTCGTCGCGGGCACCGGGCTGGTGGAGCTGGCCGTGCGGGCCGGTGACGAGGCCGGGTGCCCGGTGCTCGAGGAGCTCGTGATCGAGGCGCCGCTGGTGGTGCCCGAGCACGGCGGCGTGCGGGTGCAGGTCGCGGTGGGCGCGCCGGAGGAGACCGGCGCCCGCACGGTGGACGTGTACTCGCTGCGCGAGGACCAGGCCGGCGCCGGTGACGAGGTGTGGACGCGGCACGCCACCGGGTTCCTGTCGGCCACGCCGCCCGCGCGCGGCGCGCGGGTACGACTTCACCGCCTGGCCGCCGCCCGGTGGCCAGCGGGTCGAGGTCGGGGACTTCTACGCCGACCTGGTCGAGCGCGGCTACGCGTACGGACCGGTGTTCCAGGGCCTGCGGGCGGTGTGGCGGCGCGGTGACGGAGGTGTTCGCCGAGGTCGCCCTGCCCGAGGACGACGCGCGCGGACGCCGCCCGGTTCGGCCTCCACCCCGCGCTGCTGGACGCCGGCCTGCACGCGGGCATGCTCGGCGCCGCGGCCGCGCCGGACGACGGCGCCCGGGCAGCCGGTGCTGCCGTTCGCGTGGAACGGGCTGGTGCTGCACGCCGCCGGCGCCTCGGCACTGCGGGTGCGCCTGGTGTCCGGCGGGCCCACGACCGTGTCGCTGGAGGCGGCGGACGAGACCGGCGGCCTCGTGGTGACGGTGGACTCGCTGGTGTCCCGCCCGGTGTCCGCCGAGCAGCTGGACGCCGCAGCGGCGGCCACCCGCGACGCGCTGTTCCGGGTGGACTGGACCGAGCTGTCCGCCGGCGCACGGGGAGCCGTCGCCGTCGTGGGCGCCGGTGGCCACCGCCGCCGACGTGGCGCGCTGGCCGACGTGCCCGCGGTGGCGGTGTACGAGGTCGACCGGCGGCGCGGACGCGCTGGACGTGACCTCGCGGGCGCTGGGCGTGGTGCAGGCGTGGCTCGCCGGCAGCTGCGCCGGCGGAGTCGCGGCTCGTGGTCGTGACCCGGGGCGCGGTGCCCGCCGGTGACGGCGCGGTGACGCGATCCGGCCGCGGCGGCGGTGTGGGGCCTGGTGCGGTCCGCGCAGGCGGAGAACCCGGACCGGATCGTGCTGCTGGACCTCGATCCCGCCGGCGACGGCGACGTGGCGCCGGTGCTGGGTTCGGTGCTGGCCTGCGGCGAGCCGCAGGTCGCCGTCCGGGGCACCACGCTGTCGGCGCCCCGGCTCGCCCGCGCCGCGACGTCCGGACTCGCCCGCCGTGTTCGGTCCGGAAGGGACGGTGCTGGTCTCGGGTGCCGGTTCGCTGGGTGCCCTGGTGGCCCGGCATCTGGTGGCCCGGCACGGTGTGCGGCGCCTGGTGCTGGCCAGCAGGCGGGGTGCGGACGCCGAGGGCGTGGCGGACCTGGTCGCCGAGCTGGCCGGGCAGGCGCGGAGGTGTCGGTGGTGGCGTGCGACATGTCCGACCGCGACCAGGTGGCGGCGCTGCTCGACGCGCACCGGCCTGACCGGCGTGGTGCACACGGCGGGCGTGCTGGACGACGGCGTGATCGAGGCGCTGACCCCGCGAGCGGCTGGCGGCCGTGTTCGCGCCGAAGGTCGACGCGGTGCGGCACCTCGACGAGCTGACCCGCGACACGGACCTCGACGCGTTCGTCGTGTTCTCCTCCGCCTCGGGCGTGTTCGGGTCCGCCGGCCAGGGCAACTACGCCGCCGCCAACGCCTACCTGGACGCGGCGATGGCGACCCGCCGGGCCGCGGGCCTGCCGGGGACCTCGCTCGCCTGGGGCCTGTGGGCAGCAGACCGACGGCATGACCGCTCACCTCGGCGAGGCCGACCAGGCGCGGGCGAGCCGCGGCGGTGTCCTGGCGATCGCGCCCGCGGAGGGCATGGACCTGTTCGACGCCGGCCGTGGCTGCCGGACCAGGCGCTGCTGGTGCCGGTGAAGCTGGACCTGCGCGGTGCCGGGACCCGCGGGGACGTGCCGCACCTGCTGCGCGGCCTGGTTCGGCCGGGCCGGCAGCAGGCGCGGGCGGCGGCCGGCGGGGACGGCGGGCTGGTCCGCCGGCTGGCCGGGCTCGCCGCGGCGGAGCAGGAGGCGCTGCTGCTCGACCTGGTTCGCGGTCAGGTCGCGATCGTGCTCGGGCATCGCCGGGCCGGACGGCGTCCGCGCGGACACGGCGTTCAAGGACGCCGGGTTCGACTCGCTGACGTCGGTGGAGCTGCGCAACCGGCTGCGTGAGGCGACCGCGCCTGAAGCTGCCCGCGACGCTGGTCTTCGACTACCCGACCCCGCGGCGCTCGCCCGCTACCTGCGCGACGAGCTCGGCGACACGGTGGCCGGCACGCCCACCGCACCGGTGGTGGTCGCGGATCCGGACGAGCCGATCGCGATCGTCGGCATGGCGTGCCGCCTGCCCGGCGGTGTCGCGGATCCCGACGGACCTGTGGCGCATGGTGTTCGAGGGCCGCGAAGGGATGTCCGACTTCCCCGACGACCGCGGCTGGGACCTCGACGGCCTGTTCGACCCCGACCCCGACCGCACGGGCACCTCGTACACCAGCCAGGGCGGTTTCCTGCAGGGGGCCGGGCTCTTCGACGCGGGGTTCTTCGGGATCTCGCCGCGCGAGGCGCTGGCCATGGACCCGCAGCAGCGGCTGCTGCTGGAGACCTCCTGGGAGGCGCTGGAGGGCGCGGGTATCGACCCGGTGTCGTTGAAGGGCACCGATGTCGGCGTGTTCACCGGGGTGTCCAGCCAGGGCTACGGGATGGGCGTGGCCGCGCCGGAGATGGAGGGCTACGCGAGCACGGCGGCGGCGTCGAGCGTGGCGTCGGGCCGGGTGTCCTATGTGTTCGGTTTCGAGGGACCGGCGGTCACGATCGACACGGCCTGCTCGTCCTCGCTGGTGGCCATGCACCTTGCCGCGCAGGCGTTGCGGCAGGGCGAGTGCTCGATGGCGCTGGCCGGTGGCGTGACGGTGATGGGGACGCCCGGCACCTTCGTGGAGTTCTCGCGGCAGCGTGGCCTGGCCGGGGACGGCCGGTGCAAGGCGTACGCGGACGGCGCGGACGGCACCGGCTGGGCCGAGGGCGTCGGCATCGTCGTGCTGGAGCGCCTGTCGGTGGCACGCGAGCGCGGGCACCGGATCCTCGCGGTGCTGCGGGGCAGTGCGGTGAACCAGGACGGCGCGTCGAACGGGCTGACGGCGCCGAACGGTCCGTCGCAGCAGCGAGTGATCCGCCGGGCACTGGCCAGCGCGGGCCTCTCATCCGTCCGATGTGGACGTCGTGGAGGGCCACGGCACCGGGACCGCGCTGGGTGACCCGATCGAGGCGCAGGCGTTGCTGGCCACCTACGGGCAGGGCCGCGATCCGGGCAAGCCGTTGTGGCTGGGGTCGTTGAAGTCCAACATCGGCCACGCGCAGTCGGCCGCCGGGGTGGCGAGCGTGATCAAGATGGTGCAGGCGATGCGCCACGGCGTCATGCCCCCGACCCTGCACGTCGACGAGCCGACGACCCAGGTGGACTGGTCGGCCGGTGCGGTGGAGCTGCTGACCGAGGCCCGGGAGTGGCCGCGCAACGGGCATCCGCGCCGGGCGGGGGTGTCCTCGTTCGGGATCAGCGGGACGAACGCGCACCTGATCATCGAGGAAGCACCTCTCGAGGAGGCACGGCCGGTCTCCGCCGAGCCGCCGGCCGACGGCGTGGTGCCGTTGATGGTGTCGGCGCGAAGCGCGGGTTCGCTGGCGGGGCAGGCCGCCCGGCTGGCGACGTTCGTCGACGGGTCGAGCCGCCTGCCGCTGGCAGGCGTGGCCGGGGCGCTGGTGTCGGGCCGGACCGTGTTCGGGGAGCGCGCGGTCGTCGTGGCGGGCTCCGGCGCGGACGCCGTGGCCGGGCTCGGCGGCGCTGGCGCGCGGCGAGGACGGCGCCCGGCGTGGTGGTCGGCCGGGTGGCCGCCGCCGGTCTGCCGGGCAAGCTGGTGTGGGTGTTCCCGGGTCAGGGGACGCAGTGGGCCGGGATGGGCCGGGAGCTGCTGGACGCCTCGCCGGTGTTCGCCGAGCGGATCGCCGAGTGTGCGGCCGCGTTGGAGCCGTGGGTCGACTGGTCGCTGGTGGACGTGTTGCGTGGCGATACCGATCCGGCGTTGCTGGATCGGGTCGACGTGCTGCAGCCCGCGAGTTTCGCGGTGATGGTGGGCCTGGCGGCGGTGTGGTCGTCGGTCGGTGTGGTGCCGGACGCGGTGGTGGGGCACTCGCAGGGTGAGATCGCCGCGGCCTGTGTGGCGGGTGCGCTGTCTCTTGAGGACGCCGCGAAGGTGGTGGCGTTGCGCAGCCAGGCCATCGCCACGAAGCTGTCCGGGCGCGGCGGCATGGCGTCGGTCGCCCTTGGCGAGGACGACGTGGTCGCGCGGTTGGCTCCGTGGGCGGGCCGGGTCGAGGTGGCGGCCGTCAACAGCCCGACCTCCGTGGTGATCGCCGGTGATGCCGAGGCGCTGGACGAGGCGCTGGAGTCGTTGTCCGGCAACGGGGTTCGGGTGCGGCGGGTCGCGGTGGACTACGCCTCGCACACCCGGCACGTCGAGGACATCCGCGACACGCTCGCCGAAGCACTGGCGGGGATCGGCGCGCAGGCGCCGGCTGGTGCCGTTCTACTCCACCGTCACCGGCGAGTGGATCACCGATGCCGGGGTCGTCGACGGCGGGTACTGGTACCGGAACCTGCGCAACCAGGTGCGGTTCGGCCCGGCCGTGACGGACCTGATCGCGCCAGGGGCACGGGGTGTTCGTCGAGGTCAGCGCGCACCCGGTGCTGGTCCAGCCGATCACCGAGATCACCGACGACACCGACGCGGTGGTCGTCGGGTCGTTGCGGCGTGACGACGGCGGGCCGCAACGGCTGCTCACCTCCATGGCCGAGCTGTTCGTCCGCGGTGTCGCCGTGGACTGGAGCAGTGTCCTGCCCGCGCCGGCCGGGCGCGTGGACCTGCCGACCTACGCCTTCGACCACCGGCACTACTGGCTGCGGGCGACCGGGCCCGCCACCGACGCGGCCTCGCTGGGACTGGCCGGCGCCGACCACCCGATGCTGGGCGCGGTCGTGCAGCTGCCGCAGTCCGACGGGCTCGTGTTCACCTCACGCCTGTCGCTGCGGACCCATCCCTGGCTGGCCGACCACGCGGTCCGCGACGTCGTCATCGTCCCCGGCACCGGCCTGGTCGAGCTGGCCGTGCGGGCCGGGGACGAGGCCGGCTGCCCGGTCCTCGACGAGCTCGTGATCGAGGCGCCGCTGGTGGTGCCCCGGCACGGCGGGGTCCGGGTGCACGTCGCGCTCAGCGGACCGGGCGAGCACGGTGCCCGCACCGTCGAGCTGTACTCCCTGCGCGACGACGCCGCCGCGGACGGGGGTGCGGACGCCTGGACCCGGCACGCCACCGGCGTGCTCACGCCACCGGCTCCGCGCGGCGGCGCACCGGGTTCGACTTCGCCGCGTGGCCACCGCCCGGCGCACGGCCGGTGGACATCAGCGGTGGCTACGGCCGGCTCGCGGAGGTCGGCTACGGCTACGGACCCACCTTCCAGGCCGTGCGGGCGGTGTGGCGGCGCGGTGACGACGAGATCTTCGCCGAGGTCGCCCTGCCCGAGGACCGGCGCGCGGAAGCGGCCAGGTTCGGCATCCACCCGGCGTTGCTCGACGCGGCGCTGCACTCGACCCTCCTGAGCGCTGCCGCGGCGGACGGCGAGCAGGACGGGCAGGACCTGTCGCTGCCGTTCGCCTGGAACGGACTGCGACTGCACGCGGCAGGCGCCGCGGTGTTGCGAGTGCGGTCGCGAAACCCGCGCCCGACACGATGTCCCTCGAGGCCGTCGACGAGGCAGGCGGTCTCGTCGTGACCCTCGACTCGCTGGTCGGCCGGCCGGTCACCAACGAACAGCTGGCGACGGCGACGGGCACGGCACGCGCCAGCTCGCTGTTCCGGGTCGACTGGACCGGGCTGCCCACCGCACCGGCCGAACCGACGCCGTCGTGGGTGCCCGTCGCCGACGCGGAACAGGTGGCGACCCTGGCCGACGACGTGCTGTCGGGTGCCGCTGCCCCGGCGGCGGCGGTCGTGACGGCCGTCAGCGGCGGCGCGGACTCCGTGCTGGACCTGACCGTCCGGGTGCTCGACGTGGTGCAGTGCTGGCTCGCCGGTGGCGGGCTGGAGGACTCGCGGCTGGTGGTCGCGACCCGGGGCGCGGTGCCCGCCGGCGACGGCGCGGTGACCGATCCCGCGGGAGCGGCGGTGTGGGGCCTGGTCCGGGCCGCCCAGGCCGAGAACCCCGGCCGGATCGTGCTGATCGATCTCGATCCCGGCCTCCGGCGACGGCGTGGCGGCGGTGCTGGGTCCGGTGCTGGCCGGCGGGGAACCGCAGGTCGCCGTCCGCGGCACGACGTTGTCGGTGCCCCGGCTCACCCGCGCCATCGGTGACGCGCCGGACGTTCCGGCGGTGTTCGGCCCGGAAGGGACGGTCCTGGTCACGGGTGGCACCGGCTCGCTGGGCGGTCTCGTGGCCCGGCACCTGGTCACCCGGCACGGGGTGCGGCGGCTGGTGCTGGCCAGCAGGCGGGGCCCGGACGCCGCGGGCGTGGCCGAGCTGGTCGCCGAGCTGGCCGAGGCGCGAGGTGTCGGTGGTCGCCTGCGACATGTCCGACCGCGACCAGGTGGCCGCCCTGCTGGCCGAGCACCGGCCGACCGGCATCGTGCACACGGCGGGGGTGTCGGACGCCGGGGTGATCGGGACCGTGACGCCCGACCGGCTGGCGGAGGTGTTCGCGCCGAAGGTCGACGCGGTCCGGCATCTCGACGAGCTGACCCGCGGCATGGACCTGGACGCGTTCGTCGTCTACTCCTCGGTCTCCGGCGTGTTCATGGGCGCGGGCAGCGGCAGCTATGCGGCCGCGAACGCGTTCCTGGACGGCCTGATGGCGAGCCGCCGGGCGGCCGGGCTGCCGGGGCTGTCGCTCGCGTGGGGCCTGTGGGAGCAGAGCACCGGCATGGCGGCGGGCACCGACGACCTCGCCCGGTCCCGGATGAACCGGCGCGGGGGGCTGCTGGCGATGACGCCCGCGGAGGGCATGGAGCTCTTCGACGCCGCCGCCGCGTCCGGGCACGCGATGCTGGTGCCCGCCAAGCTCGACCTGCGCGGGCTGCGCGCGGACGCGGCGACCGGCGCCGACGTGCCGCACCTGTTGCGTGGCCTCGTCCGGGCCGGCCGCCAGCTCGCACACACCGCGGGCGCCCGCGACGAGCACGGGCAGCTCGCCGAGCGGCTGGCCGGACTGCCCGCCACCGAACAGGCGACGGTGCTGCTCGACCTGGTGCGGTCCCAGGTGGCCGCGGTGCTGGGCCACAGCGCGAACCACCACATCGACGCGGACCAGGGGCTCTTCGAGATCGGCTTCGACTCGCTCACCGCCATCGAGCTCCGCAACCGGCTGCGCGCCATCACCGGGAAGAAGATCGCGCCCAACCTCGTCTTCGCCCACCCGACACCGCAGCTGCTCACCGCGCACCTGCACGAGCTGATGTGCGGCGAGCAGGCCGCGGCCCCGGTGGCGATCTCCGTCTGAAAGAAGGTGACGACGTGTTCGACGTGGACCGCTACCTCCAGCGGATCGGCTGCGCCGGAGAGTCCGGTGTGGACATCGAGACTTTGCGGAAGCTGCAGAGGCACCACCTCATGGCGCTTCCGTACAGCAGCACCGCCTTCGACCTCGCGGACGGGGTGCACATCGTCGACCTCGACGAGGACGCCGTGTTCGAGACGAGCGTCGCCGGCGGGCACGGCGGCGCCTGTTACCACCTGAACCGCCTGTTCCACCGGCTCCTGCGCGAGCTGGGCTACGACGTCACGCTGCTCGCGGGCAGCACCGCCGAGGGACAGGCCTTCGGCACCGACATCGAGCACATGTTCAACCGGGTCCACCTCGACGGCGAGGACTGGCTCGTGGACGTCGGCTACCCCGGCCCGACCTATGTCGAGCCGCTGCGGGTCACCGGCGCGGTGCAGTCCCAGTACGGCAGCCAGTTCCGGCTGGTCGACCGCGACGACGGGATCGCGCTGCAGCGCAGGGGAGCGGTCACCCGCTGGGGCGTCGTCTACACGTTCACGATGGCGCCCCGTCAGTGGAGCGACTGGAAGGAACTGGAGGACAACTTCCGGGAGATCCTGGCGGATCCGGCGCGGACCGACACCCAGGAGATCCTGTGCGGCCGCGCCGTCGAGAACGGCCAGGTCTTCATGAGGCAGCGCCGGTACCTCACCGTCCACAACGGACGTGACCAGGTGCGCACGATCACCGACGACGACGAGCACCGGATGCTGCTGTCACGCATCCTCTCCGGCGACCTCGACTGAGCCGGCGCTCGTTCGCAACCAGAAGGGGAAACGATGGAGAACGAGAACCGTCTGTTCGCATGGTTCGCCGACCTCTACCGGACCGGGTACGAGGGGTACGTCCGGTTCTGGTGCGACTTCCACGGCGGCGAGCCGGCGCGGAAGGCCGCGGAGATCGCGGACCTGGAGCACCTGTACCAGAACTCGCCGGACACCGCGGAGCGCAAGCCATGAGAAGGACGGTTCCCGTCCGGCTGGGAGATCGTTCCTACGATGTCCTCGTCGGCCCGGGAGTGCGCACCTCGCTCGCCGAGGTCGTCCACCGGCTGGGCGCCAAGCGGGCCGTGGTCGTGTCGGCCCGCCCCGAGGAGTGGGTGCCCGACACCGGTGTGGAGACCCTGCTGCTGCCCGCGCGGGACGGCGAGCAGGACAAGACACTGTCCACAGTGGAGTCCCTGTGTGCTGAGTTCGTGCGGTTCGGGCTCACCAGGTCCGACGTCGTGGTCTCCTGCGGCGGCGGGACGACCACCGACGTCGTCGGGCTGGCGGCCGCGCTGTACCACCGGGGCGTGGCCGTGATCCACCTGCCCACGTCGCTGCTCGCCCAGGTGGACGCCAGCGTCGGCGGGAAGACGGCGGTGAACCTGCCGGCGGGCAAGAACCTGATCGGCGCGTTCTGGCAACCCAGCGCGGTGCTGTGCGACACGGACTACCTGTCGACCCTGCCGCGGCGGGAGCTGCTGAACGGCCTCGGCGAGATCGCCCGCTGTCACTTCATCGGCGCGGCGGACCTGCGCGGGCTCCCGCTCGACGAGCAGATCGCCGCGAGCGTCACCCTCAAGGCGAGCATCGTGGAGGTCGACGAACGCGACTCCGGCAGGCGGCACCTGCTCAACTACGGCCACACGCTGGGCCACGCCCTCGAGGTGGCGACCGGGTTCGCGCTGCGCCACGGTGAGGGCGTCGCCATCGGCACGGTCTTCGCGGGCCGGCTGGCCGGGGCCCTCGGCCGCATCGACCAGTCCAGAGTGGACGAACACCTCGCGGTAGTGCGCCACTACGGCCTGCCCACCGCCCTGCCCGCCGGTGCCGACCCCGCGGTGCTCGTCCGCCAGATGCACCGGGACAAGAAGGCGATCACCGGGCTCGGCTTCGTGCTGGACGGGCCGGTGGGCGCGGAGCTGGTGAGCGACGTGCCCGAGGACGTGGTCACCCGCGTCCTCGACGAGATGCCGCGGGCCCGGCTGGACGAGCTCGTCGGCGCCGCCCCGACCGATGCGGTACCGATATGAGGCCGTCCCTGCAGGCGTCGCATCCGGTGGACCGGCTGCTGGCCGAGCGGCTGCACGCGGCGCTCGCCCTGCCCGCCGCGCAGCAGCCCCGCTGGCCGGATCCCGAGCAGGTGCACGCCGTGGCCGATCTCCTGCACCAGGTCGAGCCGCTCGTGACGCCCGACGAGACGGCACGGCTGCACGACCGGCTCGCCTCGGTCGCCCGCGGCGAGGGATTCCTGCTGCAGGGCGGCGACTGCGCCGAGACGTTCGCCGACAACACCGAACCGCACCTGCGCGCCAACCTGTGGGTGCTCGAGCAGATGGCGGCCGTGCTCACCCACGCGGCGGGCGTGCCGGTCGTCACGATCGCCCGGATGGCCGGTCAGTACGCCAAACCCCGGTCCCAGGCCGTCGACGCGCTCGGGCTGCCGGTCTACCGCGGCGACATCGTCAACTCCGCCGAGCCGACCCCGGCCGCCAGGACCCCGGATCCCCACCGCATGCTGCACGCCCACGCGCACGCCGCCGACGCCATGGAGGTGGTCCGCAGGCTGTGCGCGAACGAGATCTACGTCAGCCACGAGATGCTCCTGCTCGACTACGAGCGGGCCGTGCTGCGGGCCGACGTCGACGGGCCGGAGCCCCGGCTGGCGAGCGGCCTGGCGCACTTCCTGTGGATCGGCGACCGCACCCGCCAGCTCGACGGGGCCCACGTCGCGTTCGCGGAGCTCCTGTCCAACCCGATCGGTCTCAAGATCGGCCCGGGCGTGACCCCGGAGCAGGCGGTCGAGTACGTGCGGCGCCTCGACCCGCACTGCATCCCGGGGAAGCTGACGCTGGTGAGCCGCATGGGGCACACCCTCGTCCGGGAGCTCCTACCGCCGATCGTGGAGAAGGTCAACGCCTCGGGGCACGAGGTGGTCTGGCAGTGCGACCCGATGCACGGCAACACCCGCCGGTCGCGCAACGGCTACAAGACCCGGCACTTCGAGCACGTGGTCGACGAGCTCGCCGGCTTCTTCGACGTGCACCGCCGGCTCGGCACCCATCCCGGCGGCATCCACGTCGAGGTGACCGGCGAGGACGTGACGGAATGCGTCGGCGGCTTCTGCGGGGTCGCCGAGGCCGACCTGCCCGCCCGCTACCGGACCGCCTGCGACCCGCGGCTCAACGCCGACCAGTCGGTCGAGCTCGCCTACTCCGTCGCGGAGATGCTGCGATGACCGAAATGCTGCGATGACCGGAGAAGCCGCGGTGACCGGGAACCCGCGCATCAGCGGCACCACCCGCCTGTACGCCGTGCTCGGCGATCCCGTCACCCAGGTGCGCTCGCCCGAGCTGATGAACCCGCTCTTCGCCCGGCTGGGCATCGACGCGGTTCTGGTCCCGGTGCACGCGAAGCCCGAACACCTCGAACGGGTCGTCGGCGGTCTGCGGTGCGCGGGCAACGTGGACGGCATCTTCGTCACCGTGCCGCACAAGGTGGCGGTCGTCGGGCTCGCCGACCGGTGCAGCCCCATGGTGGAGGTCACCGGCAGCGCCAACGCGCTGCGCCGGGAGGCCGACGGCCGCTGGTACGCGGAGAACTTCGACGGCTCCGGCTTCGTCGCCGGCCTCGTGGGCTCGGGCCACGACCCGGAAGGCAGCCGGGTCGCGCTCGTCGGCGCGGGCGGCGCGGGCAGCGCCATCGCGGCCGCACTGCTGGCGGCCGGCGCCGAGCGGCTGTCGGTGTGCGACCCGGACACCGCGAAGCTGGGCGGCCTGCGGGCGCGCCTGGACGCGCACTGGCCGGGCCGGACCGTCACCTCGACCGCGCCGCGACTGGACAGCGCCGACCTCGTCGTGAACGCCACGCCGCTCGGGTTGCGGCCCGACGACCCGCTGCCGTTGCGGCCGGAGCTGCTGCCCGCGGGCAGTGTGGTGGCCGACATCATCATGTCGCCGCGGGAGACCCGCCTGCTGCGCGAGGCGGCGGCCCGCGGCCACCGCGTCCACCACGGCATCCACATGCTCGACGGGCAGCTCGACTCGTACCGGGCGTTTTTCGCGCTGGGGTAAGGGATTCACCGACTACCAGACCGAGGGATGTGGACCATCGACGCCCCGCCATATCGTGGCCGGAGAGGCTGAAACGGCCGTCGTTCACTCGTTCCTCATTGGACCCCAGCGGAGATTCGGAGAGACATGAACGCGCGACAGGCACCTGAGTTTCCCCGGTGGCCTCAGTACGACGACACCGAGCGGGACGGCCTGATCCGCGCGCTGGAGCAGGGCCAGTGGTGGCGCATGGGCGGGGACGAGGTGAACTCCTTCGAGCGTGAGTTCGCCGCCCACCACGGTGCCGAGCACGCGCTGGCGGTCACGAACGGAACGCACGCGCTGGAGCTCGCCCTGCAGTGCATGGGCGTCGGACCGGGCACCGAGGTCATCGTGCCGGCCTTCACCTTCATCGCCTCCTCGCAGGCGGCCCAGCGGCTGGGCGCGGTCGCGGTCCCGGTCGACGTCGACCCGGACACCTACAACATCGACGCCGCGGCCGTCGCCGCCGCGATCACGCCGCGAACCCGCGTGATCATGCCGGTGCACATGGCCGGGCTCATGGCCGACATGGACGCGCTCGAGAAGCTCTCCGCCGACGCCGGCGTGCCGATCCTCCAGGACGCCGCGCACGCACACGGCGCGCGCTGGCAGGGAAAGCGCGTCGGCGAGCTGGGCGGCGTCGCGGCGTTCAGCTTCCAGAACGGCAAGCTGATGACCGCGGGCGAGGGCGGCGCCGTGCTGTTCCCGGACACGGAGATGTACGAGACGGCGTTCCTGCGGCACAGCTGCGGCCGCCCGCGCGACGACCGCCGGTACTTCCACCAGATCGCCGGCTCCAACCTGCGGATGAACGAGTTCTCCGCGTCGGTGCTGCGGGCACAGCTGCGCCGCCTCGACGAGCAGATCGCGCTCCGCGACGAGCGCTGGACCCTGCTGTCCCGGCTGCTCGGCGCCATCGACGGCGTCGTCCCCCAGGGCGACGACCCGCGCGCCGACCGCAAGTCGCACTACATGGCGATGTTCCGCGTCCCCGGGATCACCGAGGAGCAGCGCAACGCCCTGGTCGACCGGCTCGTCGACGCCGGCCTGCCCGCGTTCGCGGCGTTCCGCGCGATCTACCGCACCAAGGCCTTCTGGGAGATCGGCGCACCCGACGAGACCGCCGGACGCGATCGCGGAGCGCTGCCCCAACACCGACGCCATCAGCCGCGACTGCGTCTGGCTGCACCACCGCCTCCTGCTGGCGGGGGAGCAGGAGATGCACGCCACCGCCGAGATCATCGCCGACCTCGTGGCCGCGCTGTGAAGGTACGAGTCGCCCTGGTCGGGCTCGGCTGGGCCGGGCGGGACCTGTGGCTGCCGCTGTTGAGCGAGCACGCCGACTTCGAGGTGGTCGCCGCCGTCGACGCCGACCCCGCCTCGCGCACGGCGTTCAAGAAGGCCACCGGCATCACCGTGTACCCCGCGGTGGACGCGCTCACGTCGGGCATGGTCGACCTGGCCGTCGTCGCGGTGCCCAACTACCTGCACGCCGAGGTGGCCGGTGCGCTGCTCGCCACCGGGATCTCCGTCTTCCTCGAGAAGCCGGTCTGCCTGACCTCGGCCGAGGTCGACACCCTCGCGGCCGCCGAACGCAGCGGCGGGATGCTGCTGGCCGGCAGCGCCGCCCGGTACCGCGGTGACGTCAGCGCGTTGCGTGCGGTCGTCCCGGACCTGGGCGACATCCGGCACGTCGACCTGGGCTGGGTCCGCGCACGCGGCATCCCGCGGGCGGGCGGCTGGTTCACCCAGCGCGACAAGGCCGGCGGGGGAGCGCTGTTCGACCTCGGCTGGCACCTGCTCGACACGCTCGCGTTCCTGCTCGGCCCGGAGCGGTTCACCCAGGTGATCGGCGTGACGTCGGACGACTTCGTCAACGTCGACTCCTGGCGCGCGGCGTGGCGGCAGGACCAGCCCGGCGCCGACACCGCCGACGTGGAGGACACCGCACGCGGCTTCCTGGTCCGCGACGACGGCGTCTCGGTCTCCCTGCGTGCCAGCTGGGCGTCCCACGAGGCGCGGGACGTGTCCTCGATCCAGGTCGAGGGCAGCGCCGGCACCGCGGAGCTGCGGTGCACCTTCGGCTTCAGCCCCAACCGGGAGCCCGAACCCGTGCTGACGCTCACCCGGGAGGGCGAAACGACCCGGCTCGCGGTACCGCCCGACCCGATCGGCGTCGAGTACATCCGGCAGCTGGACGGCCTCGCCGCGATGCTGGCCGACCCGGGCAACCGCGGCAAGGCCATCGCCGAGGCCCGCCCGATCGTCCGCATGATCGAGAGCTTCTACGCGTCGGCCCGCTCGGCGCGCGCCCGCCGCGCGGTGCCCGCGTAACACGAGAGAGGTTGCTCCATGGCAGTCCCGATGGTCGACCGACCGGATGCCACGACCGGCACGCTCGCACCGGCCAGGCACGCCGTCGTCTTCGATCTCGACGGGGTCATCGTCGACAGCTTCGCGGTGATGAGCGAGGCGTTCGCCATCGCCTACGCCGAGGTCGTCGGCGACGGTCCCGCGCCCTTCGCGGAGTACCGGCGCCACCTCGGCCGCTACTTCCCGGACATCATGCGGATCATGGACCTGCCGCTGGAGATGGAGGAGCCGTTCGTCCGCGAGAGCTACCGCCTCGCGGACCAGGTGACGGTGTTCGACGGCGTCGTCGAGCTGCTGCTGACACTGCGGGTACGCGGCCTGCGCCTCGCGATCGCCACCGGCAAGAGCGGGCCGCGGGCACGCTCGCTGCTCGACCGGCTGGGCCTGCTGCCCTTCTTCGCGCACGTGATCGGCTCCGACGAGGTCGCCCGCCCCAAGCCGGCCCCGGACATGGTGCGCCTCGCGCTGGAGCTGCTGGACGTGCCCGCCGAGCGGGCCATCATGGTCGGCGACGCGCCGACCGACCTGGCCAGCGCCCGGGGCGCCGGGGTCGCCTCGGCCGCCGCGTTGTGGGCACCGCCCGACGACGTGGACGAGCTGCTCGCCGCCGGCCCCGACGTGGTGCTGCGGCGTCCGGCCGACCTCCTCGCGCTCTGCCCGGCACCGGCCGGCCGCTGACCGGGGTGCCGCACTACCTCGGCATCGACGTCGGCGGCACCAAGGTCGCCTTCCGGGTCGAGACCGACGCCGGGTGCGTCGAGGAGACCGCGTTCTCCTGGCTGCCGCGGCGCTCCGCCGCCGCGGACCTCGCCCAGCTGACCGACCACGTGGCGCGGCTGGGCACCCGGCCGGGTTCGGTGGGCGTCGCGATGCCCGGCACGGTCGGCCCGGACGGCCGGATCACCGCCTGGCCGAGCCGTCCGGAGTGGACCGGTCTCGACCTCGGCGCGTCACTGCGCGAGCTGTTCGACGACGCGGCCGTCGCCTGGGCGGACGACGGCGACCTGGGCGCACTGGCCGAGTCTCGCGAGGCGGGCTGCGCGAACCTGCTCTACATCGGCGTGGGCACGGGCATCGGCGGCGGCCTCGTCCTGCGCGGCGAGCCGTGCCCCGGGCTGGGCCGCGGCTCCTTCGAGCTCGGGCACGTGATCGTCGAACTGGGTGGTGCGCGGTGTGTCTGCGGCCGCGCGGGCTGCCTCCAGGCGATCGCCTCCGGACCGGCCACCCTGCGCCGCGCGGCACTGCTGCGGGGCGCGGCCGTCACGTTCGACGAGCTGCGGCCGGCCCTGCACGACGGACAGGCGTGGGCCGTCAGCGCGGTCGAGCAGACCTGCCGGGCCCTGGCCGCCGCGGTGACCGGTGTGCGGGAACTGGTTCACCCGCAACGCGTCCTGATCGGCGGCGGCTTCGCGGCGGGCATTCCCGAGATCGTCGCGCTGGTGTCCGACCAGGTCGCCGAGCTGGCCCGCCCCGGCCAGCTCCCGCTGCCGGTGGAACCGGCCAGGCTCGGCGGCCTGTCCTCGTTGCGTGGTGCGGTGTTGCTGGCTCGCCTGAACGGATCCGGCACGCCACGCTAGGCGGCCGGCACCGGGGCGCGTAGCTGGTCGCGTAGGTCGTCGACCAGCTGCTCGAGCCCGTCCGGGGTCGCTCGCCGCGCCGAAGACGTGGTAGTCCGGCCGCACGAGGAGCGCTGTCGCGCCGAACCGGGCCAGGTAGGGCAGGTACACCCCGTCCACGTCCACCACTTCGTGGTCGTCCGGCGTCCGGTCGGGCGGCAGCAGCCGCACCACGTGGGTGTCCAGGCCGGCCAGGAACGCCGAGCGGTCCTCGTCGAGCGTGGTGTCGCCGGTGGTCAGCAGGACGAAACCGCGGCCCACCACGTCGTCGAACAGTCCACTGTGGCCATCGCGGCGTACCTTGCCCTGGGGCACGACCGCACCCGCGGGCGGGTCGCCGGTGCAGCAGGCCGCCCGAGAGCGGCTTCGCCGGTTCCGGCCGCGTCGGCGGGCGGCCGCGGCGGTTCGCCAGTACGGTCGCGTCCCGCTCGGCTGCGGCCGCCGGGTCCGTCACGCAGATCACGCGGCCCAGCTGGACCGAGGCGAGGATCGCCTCCGTGGCCTGCGTCCGGCGCTCCTCGGGGTAGGTGTCCACAAGGGACTCGTCGGCGACGCCGCGCAGCGTCAGGTCGAGCTTCCACGCCAGGTTGACGACGTCGCGGATGCCGGAGCACATGCCCTGCCCGGCGAAGGGCGGCATGAGGTGGGCCGCGTCGCCGGCCAGCAGGACGTGGCCCACTCGCCACTGGTCGGCCCACCTGGCCTGGAAGATGTACGTGGTGCTGCGCAGCAGGGTGGCGTTGTCGGGGGTGACCCCGAACGGCGCCAGCAGCCGCCACGCGGTCTCGTCCTTGTTCAGCTCGGCGGTGCTCTCGCCTGGCAGCCGCATGAACTCCCAGCGCCGGCGGCCCGGTCCGCTGCCCACCAGCGTCGTCGGCCGGGCCGGATCGCAGACCTGCACGTTGGTGGGGACGAACTCCCGCGGTTCGTGGAGCTCGACGTCGCAGAGCAGCCACTCGTAGGAGAAGCCGAGGTCGGTGACGGAGACGTCGAGGTGGTCGCGCACGAAGCTGTTGGCACCGTCGCAGCCCACGACCCACCGCGCGGACAGCGCGCGGGTCGCGTCGTCGTCGGTGGTCGCGGTGACCGTCACCCGCTCCTCGCCGTCGACGATCTCGTCGGCGATGCAGGTGACCTCGTGCCCGCGCAGCACCGTGACGCCGGGCAGCGACGCCGCCCGGGCCGCGACGCAGCTCCTCCAGCGCGGGCTGGTGCATCGTGTTCGCGTCCGGCCAGCCGTAGGGGCCGGCCGTGGTGAACGCGATGTCCAGCAACGCCTCGCCGGCGGCGGTCTGCCACTGGTAACCGTTGGCCGGCACCGTGATGCCAGCCGAGCTCCGCGCCGATCCCGGTGGCGGCCAGCAGCCGCGCGGTCTCCCCGTCGAAACTGGTCGCGCGGGGGAGCCGGTACGGCCGGGCCCGGCGTTCGAGCACGGTCACCCGCCAGCCGCGCTGGGCGAGCAGCACCGACAGCGTGGCACCGATCGGCCCGTTGCCCACGATCGACGACGTCCGTGTCCGTCCCGGGAGACCTCACCACGCGACGGGAAGCTTGCTCAGCCCCTGGAGTGCTTCTCCGGGATTGACCGGGATCTCCTCGGCGGGAACCGCGAGACGCAGGCCGGGCAGCCGCTCGAAGAGCCTGCTGAAGGCGACGTCCATGATGACGCGCGCCAGGTCCATCCCCGCGCACCGGTGCGGGCCGAACCCGTAGGTCAGGTGGTCGCGAGACGAAGGCCGTTGCCAGTCAAGGGATTCCGGCCGCTCGTAGGCGTCCGCGTCGCGGTTGATGAGGGAGAACAGGAAGAACACGCCGTCGCCCTTGCCGATGGTGGCCCCGTCGAGCTCGATCTCGTCCGCGGCCACCCGCGCCAGACCGTCCGGGACGGCCACGAGCCGCGTCAGCTCGTCCACGGCGGCGGGCATCAGCGACGGGTCGGCGCGCAGCTCGGCGAGCCGGTCGGGGTGCTGGAGCAGGGTGTAGACGCCGAGCGCGATCGAGCCCGAGGTGAGGTGGTGACCACTCACCACCGCGATCAGCATCATCTGGAGCATCTCTTCGGCAGCCACGTCATCCGTGGTGGCGCGGGCCGCGATGAGTGCGTCGAGAACGCTCTCGCCGGGGGTCTGCTGCGACTTCGCGATCAGGGTGGCCAGGTAGGCGACGAGCTCGTCGTAGGCCGCGCCGATGTCCGGGCCGACCATGAGCTCCTGCGCCTTCTGCTTGAAGAACTCCCGATCCTCGTGGGGGACACCCAGCGACTCGTACAACGCAGCCAGCGGCATGGGCATCGTGAACGCCGCCACCAGATCCGCGGGCGCGCCCTGCTCGACCAGGTCGTCCAGGTGCCGGTCGACGATCTCCTGGATCCTCGGCCGCAGGGAGTCGATCAACCCGGTCGTGAAGCCCGCGTCCATCAGTTCGCGCCGGCCGCGGTGCTCCTCGCCGTCGACACCGACCAGCGCGGTGAGGAACTTGATGATCTTCTTCTGAGCATCGCTGAAGTCGGCGGCCGCGGCGGCCATCGCGCTGGCGACGGGCCACGCGGGATCGGTGCGGTCGTTGGAGATCCGCGGGTCGGCCAGGAGCCGGCGGGTCAGCGCATGGCCGGTGACGGCCCAGGCCTCGCGGCCGTCGAACAGGGTGATCCGGGCGATCGGGCGCTGCTCGGCCAGCGGCTGGTATCCCGGCGCCGGCTCGTAGGGGCAGGCCCGGTCCTGCGGGAAGGCAACGGTCTCAGTCATCTGGGAGTTCTCCTCGAGCAGCGAGCCGGAGGTCCCTGCGGCCCCGTTCGGGAACGATAGGAACGCGGCGCCGGTCGAACATCCCTCAACCTGATAGGACTGGCAGTTGTGCGCGGTCAACCCGTCCCGGGGTGCAGCAGGGGGAGCACGATCGTGTCGACGATCTCCTCGAGGGCCGCGTCGGGAGCGGGCTTCAGGGTCGTGAGAAGTTCCAGCTGCAGCAGGGCGAACGGCAGCCCGCGCACCCGCGGGGAGAGCCGGGAGAGGTCGATCTCGCCCCGCGCCGCGGCGCGTTCGTACACGACGTCCAGGGCGTGGGGGCGGCGGCCGTACTGGATGACGTCGCGCAGGTCGGCCGGGCGGGTGCCGGTCTCCTCGAAGTAGCCGGCCAGGTGGACGCCCATCATGGTGACGAACTCGGCCCGGGTCCGGTTGATCGACCGCATGAGGGCCAGCAGGTCGCCGCGTAGCGAGCCGGTGTCCTCGGGTGCCTCGACGCGGTTGCGCTCCAGGACGTGGACGATCGTCGCGCGCAGCAGGTCGAGCCGGTCTTTCCAGCGCCGGTACAGCACGGGACGGCTGGTCCCGGCGCGCGCCGCGACGGCGTCCATGGTGAAACGCGCGTAGCCGCCCTCCTCCAGCTCCTGCCAGGACGCGTCCAGCAGCGCCTGTTCCAGGGTCGCGCCCCGTCTCCGCTCGCTCATCCAGCCCCCTTTAAGAGACACTTGCGTATCTTACGCGCCCGACCTACAGTGGCGATCAATAAGAAACAACAACGTATCTTAGGATGTGCATGTCCTCGCCCAGCAAGCCCGCATCCGCGCCGACCGATTCCGACCGCGTCGACCCGGCGGTGTGGCGGCTGGCGTTCACGATCATCGTCGGCGCACTGGCGCCGATGTTCGACACCACGATCGTCAGCGTCGCCCTCAACGACCTGGCCGGCGCGCTGCACGCACCGCTCGCCACGATCCAGTGGGTGAGCACCGCCTACCTGCTGGCGATGTTCGTGACGATCCCGATCGTCGGCTGGGCCCAGTCCGCGCTCGGCGGCAAGCGGCTGTGGCTCGGCTCGCTCGGGATGTTCCTGCTCGGCTCGGTGCTGTGCGCGCTGGCCTGGGACGCCACCAGCCTCATCGTGTTCCGGGTCATCCAGGGCGTCAGCGGCGGCGCCATGATGCCGCTGATGATGACCTTGATCATGCAGGCCGCCAAGGGACGCAACACCGGCAAGGTCATGGCGACCATCTCCCTGCCCATCGCGCTCGGCCCCGTCATCGGCCCCGTCCTGGGCGGTCTCCTGCTGGCCACCGACAACTGGCGGCTGCTGTTCCTGGTCAACATCCCGTTCGGCGTCGTCGGCCTCTGGTTGGCGTCGAGGAACCTGGCCGACGACAAGCCCAGCGGCGAGCGGGCCCGGCTCGACATCGTCGGCCTGCTCCTGCTGTCGCCGGGTGCCGCCGCCGTCGTCTACGGCCTGTCCCAGATCGAGGGCGACTCCGGCTTCGCCAGCGGCAAGGTCCTGGTCCCGCTCCTGGCCGGGCTCGCCCTGGTCGGCGGCTTCGTCGCCTGGGCGCTGCCACGCGGCGCCAAGGCGCTGGTGAACATCCGGCTCTTCGGCCACCGTTCGGTCGCCTCGTCGTCGGCCCTCTACTTCCTGAGTGGCGCGTCCCTGTACGGCGCGATGCTGTTGCTTCCGTTGTACTGGCAGCAGGTCCGGGGCGAGGACGCGCTCGGCGCGGGGCTGTTGCTCATCCCGCAGGGCGTCGGCACCCTGCTGTCCCGGTTCGTCGCCGGTCGCTACACCGACAGGTTCGGCCCCCGCTGGGTCGCGGTCACCGGTTTCGTCGCCGCGGTCGTGACCACCATCCCGTTCACGTTCGTCACCGCCGACACCCCCAACCTGGTGCTGATGGCCGTCCTGCTGGTGCGTGGCCTCGGCATGGGTGTCGCCACCATCCCCCTGGCCAGTGCCGCCTACGTCGGCCTGGACCACGCCGCCATCCCCAACGCCACCATCATCGTCATCGTCATCCAGCAGATCGGCGGCTCGCTCGGCATCGCCGTGCTGGCCATGATCCTGCAGGGCGCCGCCGCCGGCGCGACGACCCCGGTGGACCTCACCCATGCCTTCGGCACCACGTTCTGGTGGTCGATCGGCTTCACCGCAGTGGCCGTGCCCCTCTGCCTCCTGCTCCCCGGCCGTCCCAAGAAGCCCGCGCCCGACCCCGACAAGACCGCCGAGCTTCCCGTCCAGGCCTGAGCGCTACCAGGCGACCGGCAGGCTGAAGACGCCGGTGATCGTCGAGGTGACCTTGAACGGCACGGCGTCGACGTCGACAGCCAGCCGCAGCGTGGGAATCCGGCGCAGCAGGGTGCTGAACACGATCTCCAGCTCGACCCTGGCCAGGTTCTGGCCGAGGCACTGGTGGATGCCGTGGCCGAACGTCACGTGCTGGCGGTCGCCCCGGCGCGCGTCGAAGGTGTCGCCGTCGGCGAAGCGGGCCTCGTCGCGGTTGCAGGAACCGAGCGCGAGCACCACCCCGTCGTCGGCCTTGATCGTCACGCCACCGATCTCGATGTCCTCCTTGGCCACCCGGACCATCACGTCGAAGATCGGGTAGTAGCGCAGGATCTCCTCGACGGTCGACACGATCAGGCCCGGCTCGGCCAGCAGCTCGGCGATGACCTCCGGGCGCTGCAGCAGGCCGATGGTGCCCAGGGCGATCGCGTTGATGGTGGTCTCGTGCCCGCCGATCAACAGGTTCTGCGCCATGCCGACCAGCAGGTCGTGGGTGAACACCCCGGTCTCCCGGTTGCGGACGATCAACCGGCCGAGCACGTCGTCGCTCGGCTCGCGCTCCTTCGCGGTGACCAGCTCGTCCAGGAAGGTGTTCAGGTCGTCGGCGGCCGCCAGCTGCTGTTGCGGGGTGCTGGTCGGCAGCTGCAGGGTCAGCGTGCGGTCCTGGAAGAACTCCCGGCTCTCCAGCGGCACGCCGAGCAGCTCGCAGATCATCCTGGAGGGCACCTGCATCGCCAGGTCGGAGACCAGGTCGGCCTCGGGGCCCGCGGCGAGCATCGCGTCGATCCGCTCGTCCACGATCTTCTGGATGATCGGCCGCAGCTTGTTGATCCGGCGCAGGGTGAACTCGTTGGCCAGCATCTGCCGCGGCGCGGTGTGTTCGGGAAGGTCCAGGGCGAGCAGCGACTTGGCCTGGGTGCTGAAACCCTTGCGCAGCACCTGTTGGACCGGTCTGCGCAGCGGGAAGTTGGGGTGGCTGCGATCGGCGCTCATCCGCGGGTCGATCAGCAGCGCGCGGACGTCCGCGTGCCTGGTGACCAGCCACGCCTCCTGCTCGGTCGGCAGCGAGATCTTGACGACCGGCTGCTCCGCGCGCAGCCGTCGGTAGTCGCCGGCAGGTTCCGGCGGTGATAGGCGCTCCAGCGGAAACGGCAGCGGCTTCTGGGTGTCAAGGGTTGTCTCGCTCATGGCGCTGATCATCTACAAGCGTCCTGCCGAGGCGGCATCCTTCAACCTGGTAGGGCCATGATCAGCGGCCGGCCGAGACTACCCACGTTGGTGATGCACGCGGTGAGTCGGGTGAGCAAGCCTGAGCGGAGCCCATCATCAGAAGGGACCGTCATGGTCGCAGTTGCCGACACCTGGGGTGCTCCTCAGTCATTGTTCTGGCTGCGGGGGGAGCGACCGGCCGAGCCGGTCACCATGGACCCCGCCACCAAGGTGTGGAACGTCTATGGCTATGCCGACTCGCTACGGATCCTCAACGATCCGGCGACCTTCTCCTCGGCGGTCCAGCGCAAGATCCCCATCGACGACCGGCTCAACGAGGGCAACCTCCTGCGCATGGACGGGGTGCCGCACACCAAGCTCCGCAAGATCGTCAGCCGGGTCTTCACACCGAAGGTGGTGGCGGGCCTCGAACCGAGGATCGCCGCGGTGACGAACGAGCTCCTCGACGAGGTCGCCGGGCGCGACCGGTTCGACCTGATCGAGCAGCTGGCCTACCCGCTGCCGGTCATCGTCATCGCCGAGCTGCTGGGCGTGCCGGGCGAGGACCACCCGTTGTTCAAGCAGTGGGTGGACATGATGTTCCGCGGCCGCGACGAGATCTTCATCGAGGCCGACGAGACGGACAAGGGCGAGAAGGTCGTCATGGACGGCGCGGAGGAGGTCCTCCGCTACATCGCCGAACACGTCGCGAAGCGCCGGGCGAACCCGGGTGACGACCTGCTCTCCAAGCTCGTCCAGGCCGAAGTGGACGGTGAGCGCCTCACCGACGCCGAGGTGGTGAACTTCGGCTTCGTGCTGCTGCTGACCGGGCACATCACCACGACCATGTTGCTGGGCAACGCGATGCTCTGCCTGGACGCCTACCCGGAGTGGCAGGACCGGACGCGCGCCGACCGCACGATCGTGCCGGACGTGATCGAGGAGTCCCTGCGGTTGCTCCCGCCGTTCGCCGCCGTCTCGCGGCTCACCAACTCCGACGTGGAGCTGAGCGGGGTGCGGATCCCCGCGAACGAGCTGGTGATGGTGTGGCTCGCGGCGGCCAACAGGGACGGGGACGCGTTCCCCGACGCCGACAAATTCGACCCGGCCCGCGATCCCAACAACCACCTCTCCTTCGGCCGCGGGGTCCACTTCTGCATGGGTGCCCACCTGGCCCGGCTCGAGGGCCGCATCGCGCTGAACATCCTGCTGGACCGGTTCCCGCACCTGCGCACCGATCCGCAGGACGGTCCGACGTTCAAGACCATCCCCATCATGACCGGGATCGACCGGCTCCCACTGCTGACCGGCTCCGGCGACTGAACGACCCGAGATATCTGGAGAGGTACTGGTGACAAAGCCGACACCGTTCAAGGTTGGCGAGGCCTACGACACGTTCGCGGACCTGCTCGACCAGCTCTGGGGCGAGAACCTGCACCACGGCTACTGGGACGACGCGTCCGACGGCGCGTCGCTCACCGAGGCCGGCAACCGGCTGACCGACCGGCTGACCGCGATGCTGGCGATCAAGCCGGGCGATCGGCTGCTCGACATCGGTTGTGGCATCGGCGAACCGGTCATCAGGCTGGCCTCCGCCCACGACATCGAGGCCGTGGGAATCTCGATCGCCCAGGGGCAGGTGGACCGGGCCAACGCGCGCGCCGCCGCCGCCGGGCTGGCGGGCAGGCTGTCCTTCCAGCACGCCGACGCGATGGAACTGCCGTTCCCGGACGGGTCGTTCGACATCGTCTGGGCGATGGAGTCCCTGCACCACATGCCCGACCGGTGGCACGTCGTCCGCGAGGCGGCCCGCGTCCTGCGGCCCGGCGGACGCATCGCGATCACCGACTTCGTGCTCCGCAGCGTCGACGGCACGCCGCCCGACGCCTCCAGCGTCGACCTGGTCCGCATGGGCGCGCTGAAGCTCGTCGAGCTCGACGAGTACCGCGCCGAGCTCCAGGCGGCCGGACTGGTGCCCGAGTCGACCGAGGACGTCAGCGACCACACCCGGCCCTCGTGGGACAAGGCGGCCGAGCGGTTCGAGGCGGCGCGAGAGGCCGCGGTGCACCACATCGGCGCGGAGCAGTACGCGACCACGCTCTCGAGGTTCCGCCAGTTCAGCGACGAACCGACGGTGGGGTACGCCCTCCTCACCGCCCGCAAGCCGGCCTGACCGCCCCTTAGGAGGGGACCACGATGGATACCACCACCAGCGAGACCTGCCCCGTCACCACGGCCAGCGAGACCTGCCCGCTGGACATGACGGATCCGGAGCTGCTGCGCGACCCGTTCCGCGGGTACTCGCGACTGCGCGAGGAGGACCGCATCATCCGTGCGGTGTACCCCAGCTCGCCCACGCCGGTGTGGCTGATCACCCGCTACGACGACATCAAGTCGATGCTGGCCGACAAGCGCTTCGCCAACAACCCGGGCAGCGTGCCCGGCGCGGACGTCGACAACGTCCACGAAGAGCTGGTCAAGGCGCTCGGGCTCGAAGAGAAGTACATCAAGATCTTCACCAGCAGCCTGCTGGACGCCGACGGCGACGACCACATCCGGCTGCGCCGGCTGGTGTCGCGCACCTTCACCGCGCGGCGCGTGGCCGACCTGCGCCCCCGGGTGGAGGAGATCGCCGCGGGGCTGCTGGACGACCTCGAACGATGGGCGGCCGAGGACGACGCCGACGGCGTGGGTGTCGTCGACCTCATCGAGCACTTCGCCTACAAGCTGCCGATCAACGTCATCTGCGAGCTGATCGGCATCCCCGAGGCCGACCGGCCCCAGTGGCGGCAGTGGGGCAAGGACGCGTTCTCGCTGGTGCCCGGTGCGCAGAACGAGCCGATGCGCGGCATGGTGGACCACATCACCGACCTGGTCGCGCAGCGGCGCGCGGAGCCCACCGGTGACCTGCTGTCCGGGCTGATCCACGCGCACGACGAGGAAGGCGACCGGCTCACCGAGACCGAGCTGATCACGATGGTGCTGACGCTCGTGCTGGCCGGCACCGAGAACACGGCGCAGACGATCGGCAACGGCACCGTGGCGCTGCTCACCCACCCCGAGCAACTGGCCGCGCTGCGCGCCGACACCGAGCTGCTGCCGGCGGCGATCCACGAGCTGATGCGCTGGTGCGGCCCGCTGCACAGCACCCAGTTCCGGCACGCGGTCGAGGACGTGGAGATCGGCGGCAAGACGATCAAGCAGGGCGAGCGGGTGATGGGCATGCTCGTCGCGGCCAACTACGACCCGCGCTACTTCGCCGACCCCGACCGCCTCGACATCCACCGCCAGTCCGACGGCCAGCGCGAGGTGCACGTGGCCTTCGGTGCCGGCCTGCACTACTGCCTGGGCGCACACCTGGCAAAGCAGGAGTTCGAGATCGCGTTCGGCGGGCTGCTGAGCCGCTACCCCGACCTGGAGCTGGCCGTTCCCGCGGACAAGCTGGAGCGCCAGAACATGCCCGGCTCCTGGCGGCTGGGCCGCCTGCCCATCCGTCTCAACGGTGCGGCGCCGAAGTCCTCGTAGATCTCGAGACACCAAGCGGCCGGGCCGGGTGAACACACCCGGCCCGGCCGCTTGGTTTCGTTGGGGGACTTCGCGATCAGTTCAGCGTGGTACCGGGGTCGACGAACACGTCGTCGCCGTCGACGCGGACCGCGAAGACGTCCACGGGATCGGTGGCGGGCGGCGAGGACGGCTTGCCGGTGCGCAGGTCGAAGCACGACCCGTGCATCCAGCACTCGATCCCCTTTCCGGTGACCTCGCCCTCCGACAACGTCATCGACGCGTGCGGGCACTCGTCCCGCAGGGCGTGCACCTCGTCCCCGTCGCGCACCAGCACGACGGGAACGTCGCCGACCGTGACGGCACGCGGCGTCGTGGCGTCCAATTCGGACAGTGCGCACGCCCTGATCATGGCCCCTCCGCTGGGGGAAGCGTCAGTCATGTGGGAATCTCCTCGAGCAACGAGCCAGGTCACCGCGACCGGCTCAGGTCCGTCATCGGGGCCAGTTTCCGCAGCAGGATCGCGAGCACCCGGTCACTCTGGTCGACGAGGAAGAAGTGGCCGCCCGGGAGGACGTGCAGGTCCGCCGGCCCCGTGGTGTGCTCGTTCCAGGCGCGGGCCTCGTCCAGCGACACGCGCGGGTCGCTGTCGCCGGTGAGCACCGTGAGGGGGCAGTCCAGCTTCCGGCCGGGGTCGTGCCGGTAGGTCTCGACGGCCCGGTAGTCGCTGCGCACGGCCGGCAGGATCATCGCCAGCACCTCCGGGTCGGCCAGCATGGCCGCGTTGGTGCCGCTGAGGGTCCGGAGCTCGGACACGATCCGGTCGTCCGACAGCTCGTGCACCCGCTCGTCGCGGTAGCGGGACGGGGCCCGCCGGCCGGAGGCGAACAGGTGCACGGGTGCCGGCAGCCCGGCGTCCGCGCATCCGGAGCGCCACCTCGTAGGCGAGGGTCGCGCCCATGCTGTGCCCGAACAGCGCCAGCGGACGGTCGTCCAGGTGGCGCAGCGCGTCGAGGATCTGGTCCGCCAGGTCCGGGATGTTGTCGACAGCCGGCTCGTGGCGCCGTTCCTGGCGGCCCGGGTACTGGACCGCCAGGACTTCCACCGCGGGGGCGAGTGCCTTGGCCACCGGAAAGAAGAAGCTTGCCGACCCGCCGGCGTGCGGCAGGCACACCAGGCGGGCTCGCGCGGCCGGTGCCGGGTCGAACCGGCGCACCCACTTCTCGACGTGCTCCGATTGGTCAGGCACGGCCAGGTTCCCTTTCCGGAGTCATCCGCGGCGTCGCACGGACCGCGGTCGACGAGCGCAGCGGGAGGTCCTGGTCCGGGTGAACCCGGGCCGCAGGATCCACGGGACCTCCTCGCGCGGCACCGCGAGGGACAGGTTCGGGAACCGGGTGAACAGCCCGCTGCAGCGCCACCTCCGCCTCCTGGTAGGCGAGGTGCTGACCGAGGCAGCGGTGGATGCCCTTGCCGAACCCGAGGTGGCTCTCGCTGCCGACGGCCAGCCGGTCGATCCGCAGCGTGTCGGGGTCGGCGAACCTGCGCGGGTCGGTGTTCGCGGCCAGCGAGCAGCGGCGACGACCGGCGCCCCCGCGGGATCGTCACGCCGCCCAGCTCGATGTCCTCGGACGGGAACCGCGGCTGCGCGAACTGGATCGGGCCCAGGCGCTGCAGCTCGCGCACCGCCTGCGGCCACAGCGACGGGTCCGCCTTCAGCCGCCTGAGCTGGTCCGCGTGCTCGAGCAGGACGAGCACCGAGTTGCCGATCAGGTACGTCGTCGTCTGGTGCCCGGCCGTCACCAGGCTGAAGAGGATGCCGATGATCTCGTCGTCGGAGACCCGGTTCTGGTCCGCCGCCTGTGCCTGCACGAGCGCGGTGACGAGGTCGTCCTTCGGCTCGACGCGCCTGCGCGCCGATCAGCTCCCGCGCGAGGTCGATGCACTTGAGCAGCGTGGCGGGGATGCGCTCGGCGTTCATCGTGGCCATCGAGTCGCCCCAGGCACGCCAGTGCGGGCGGTCCTGCTCGTCGATCCCGACCAGCTCGCAGATCACGGTGACCGGCAGCGGGTAGCAGTACTCCTCGACGAGGTCGACCGGCGTGCCGTCCCCGCCGTCCTCGGCCAGCTTGTCGAGCAGGTCCGAGGTGATCTTCTCGACCCGCGGCCGCAGCTTGTCGATGCGGTGGGCGGTGAGCGCGTAGGAGACCAGCTTGCGCAGCCGGGTGTGGTCCTCGCCGTCGGACACGTTGATGAGGTTGGCCATCCAGGGGATCAGCTCGGGCGGGAAGTCCAGCTTCTTGAACACGCCGTCCCGGATGTCCGGGGCCGGTCGAGTCCGCCGGCGGGTTGGTGAGGAACCGCGGGTCGGTGAGGACCTGGCGCACGTCCTCGTAGCGGGTGACCAGCCACATCTGCCGGTCCGCCCATCATCGCGCCGAGGTTCAGCGTCCCGGTGTCCGGCCCTGTCTCCTCGCGCAACCGTGCGTACCAGCCGAACGGGTCAGCGACCACTTCCGGTGAGAACAGGTCGACGACGTCGGCCGTTCTCGGCAGTGGCGGTCATGGGCCTCTCCCTTTATGTGGAAAGCGTGCGATCCGCTGTCGTGGGGCGGGCGCGCTGCGGCCCCGGTTCGGAACGATAGGTAAGGGGCGGCCGGCTGAGCATCCCTCAACCTGATAGGGCTCGGCCGTGGTGTCCGATGTGGACAGTGGATCGCCGGGTCGCGATGCTGTCAGACCGAGGGATGCCCGTCCGGGCGCGCCTCGCCTACCCTGCCGGAGGGGCAGGAGGGTGCTGTTCGGCCGCGAGCGTGACGTCATGTGGTCAGGCATGCCCGATTTGCGTGGAATTGGTGCATACCACGCGATGTCAACCTGTCCGTGGATCTTTCTTAAAAGATTCTTAGGAACGGCATGTGATTAACGCCACGACCTGCGGAAACGGTCAATGTAGATGACTATGCAACGACCCTGGACGTGGCGGCACACCGTTGGTAACCTCGGTAAACGGTCGGATACCGACAGTTATCGGCTCGTCGGGCAACTACAATGGGGATCAGTGGGGATCGTTCGTGTCTTCCTTATTGAGGCCGGCATCTGCCGGCGTGCCGCTTCCTCGTGACGGAAATCGTTACACCCCGCGCTTGCGGCTTCCACAACATCCTTTCGCCGGATGCTTGGATGATCCTCTATCGGCTTCGTGCGAGACCGCTGATCTTTTTCGACGTTCCGCTTTGTCGTGGTATGACGGGCGCCTCGATTCGGGATTGCAATACGCGATAGCCGCAGCCGATCTCGCATGTGACCAGGGTCACGAATATTGCGAATTGGCTCCGTTCTGGCACGTCGCGTTGCTGACGAAGGCCAGGGAGCTCGAGGCCGCCTGGCGCGCGCTCTGCGCTCTCGAGGCGCGGGGGCACGCACCGGGCACGCAGGGCGGGCCGGTCTCGCCGGTGTCGCCACGGGTGGCCGCCACCTCGCAGGTCACCCGGGGCGAGCTGTTGTTCGCGATGGGCCGGGTCGACGAGGGTCTGGCCGAGGTGAACGCGGGGTTGCGCCTCGCGGAGCGGTGCGGCGCCCGCGCGTTGCTCCCGACCGGGTACGTGGTGATGGTGCTCGGTGCGTTGCGCCGGGCGGACATGCGGGCCTGCCTGCATTTCGTCGACAAGCTCACCGGTGAGGCCCTGCTCGGCTATTTCGGGCAGGCCGCGGGGGCGTGGGTGACCGCGCAGGCCGCGGAGGCGCGCAGCGGGGTCGGCAGCGCGGCGGGCCTGCTGGCCGGGATCGTCACCAACCCTTCCGTTCTTCGTCAGCTGCTGGTCTCCGAGCCGGCGGCGGCGTCCTGGCTGGTGCGTACCGCCGTCAAGCTCGGCGCCCACGACCTCGCCCGGGACGCGGTCACCGCGGCCGCCGCGGTGGCCGCCGAACATCCGCGGTTCAGCGTCATCCGGGGAGCGTCGTTGCACGCCGCCGGCCTGCTGGCGGGCGACCACGCCACGTTGCTCGACGCGGCGAACCTCTATTCCGACCGGTGGTGTGCGGCGTCCGCGCGCGAGGACATGGCCGGCCTGCTGGCCACGCAACGGTCCGAACGCGACAATACGATCTGCATTTACGAGTCGGCGCTGGGTATCTACTCCGCGGTCGGTGCCACCCGGGACGCCTCCCGGGTTGTGAACAAACTTCGCGATTTCGGTGTGCGCCGGGGTGCGATCCGCGCGGTGGAACGCGACGGCGGTATTCCGCACGGGCTCACCAATACCGAGTTCGCCGTCGCGGAACTCGTCAGCCAGGGGCATACCAACAACGAGGTCGGCCGCCAGTTGTTCATCTCCCGGCACACCGTGGCATTCCACCTCAAAAAGGTGTACCAGAAAATGAGTGTCGCATCCCGTGTCCAGCTGGCCGCCATCTGGAAAGCAATGCAATAGCGCGACATGGACCTGACGATTGGGAAGAAATGATGCTTGAGGGGAACCGGTGACAAAGCCGACGCCGACCGACATCGGCCATGCCTACGACACCTCCGCTGACCTGCTCGACCGGGTCTGGGGCGAGAACCTGCACCACGGCTACTGGGTCGACGGGTCCGACGACGCGTCGCTCACCGAGGCCGGCAACCGGCTGACCGACAGGCTGACCGGAATGCTGGCTATCAAGCCGGGCGATCGGCTGCTCGATATCGGTTGTGGTGTCGGCGAGCCGGCCATCCGGCTGGCCACGGCGCACGATCTCGAGGTCGTCGGAATCTCGATCAGTGAGCGGCAGGTGCAGCGGGCGAATGACCGCGCCGCCGCCGCGGGGCTGGCCGACCGGCTTTCCTTCCAGCACGGCGACGCGATGGACCTGCCGTTCCCGGACGAGTCGTTCGACATCGTCTGGGCACTGGAGTCCCTCCATCACATGCCCGATCGCTGGGACGTGATCCGCCAGGCGGCCAGGATCCTGCGGCCCGGTGGACGGATGGCGATCGGCGACTTCCTGCTTCGCGGCGGCGAGGGTAACGAGGCCGACGCCGCCAGCGTCGACCTGGTCCGCAACGGCGTGCTGAAGCTCGTCGAGCTCGACGAGTACCAGGCCAACCTCCGCGCGGCCGGGCTCGTGCCGGACGCCGCGGAGGATGTGAGCGAGCACACCCGGCCGTCGTGGGGCAAGGCGGCGGAGCTGTTCGAGGCGGCCCGGGAGCTGGCCGAGCAGCAGATCGGCGCCGAGCAGCTGAACCTCACGATCTCGAGGTTCCACCAGCTCAGCGAGGCACGGACCGTGGGGTACGTGCTCCTGACCGCCTACAAGCCCGTCTGACGGGGGAGCGACCATGCAGACGACAGAAGAGACGTTGCAGGGCCTCTTCGGCAGGATGCTCGGGGACAACAAGCACCTGTGGGCCGCCGCGTCCACACATGGACGCGATCTGGGTGCTCTACGACCGCGTGCTCAACGTGTCGCCGGCGAACATCGACGATCCCGACCGGGACCGGTTCTACCTCTCCAAGGGGCACGGGCCGATGGCCTACTACGCGATGCTCGCCGAGAAGGGCTTCTTCGACCCGGACGATGCTGGACACCTGGCTCCAGCTCGGCTCGCCGCTCGGTCTGCACCCGGACCACATGCTGATGCCCGGCGTCGAGATCAGCAGCGGCTCCCTCGGCCACGGGCTCCCGCTCGGCGTGGGGACCGCGATCGGGCTGCGCGCCGAGGGCGGCGCAAGCCCCGCGTGGTGGTGCTGATCGGCGACGGCGAGTTCGACGAGGGCAGCAACCACGAGGCGATCTCGATCGCCGGGCGCCTCGGGCTCGACCGGCTCACCGCGATCGTGATCGACAACAGCTCGGCGAGCCTCGGCTGGCCGGGCGGCATGGCCGCGCCGCTTCGAGATGGAGGGCTGGCAGGCGTCCACGGTGAACGGCAACGACCACGAGGAGCTGTACGAGGCGCTGACCCGGGAACCCGACGGACGACCACAGGCCGTGGTGGCGAAGGTTCGCCCGAAGGAAGGGAGTGCGGCATGACCGCCCAGGTGACCAGGACGTTGATGCGCATCGTCTTCATCGACACCATGATCGACTCGGTGGCCACCGACACCGAGCTCGCCCTGGTGACCGCGGACATCTCGTCGTCGTCCTTCGACGAGCTGCGGGCCGAGTACCCGGAGCGGGTGATCAACGTCGGGATCCGCGAGCAGGCGATGATCGGGATCGCGGGCGGCCTGGCGCTGGCCGGGTACCGGCCGGTGGTGCACACCTACGCGCCGTTCCTGATCGAGCGGCCGTTCGAGCAGATCAAGATCTGCCTCGACCACCAGGACGTCGGCGCCGTCCTGGTCAGCATCGGCGGCTCCTACGACGACCTGCCGCGCGGCCGGACCCACCAGTCGCCCGGCGACGTGGCCCTGCTCGACACCCTGCCCGGCTGGACCGTGCACGTGCCGGGCCACGAGGACGAGGTCGAGCCGCTGCTGCGCAAGGCGACTGGCCGGCGACGACCGGGTCTACTTGCGACTGTCCGACAAGGTCCACTGCGAGGCGATCCCGCTCTCGGACGAGTTCACCGTGCTGCGCCAGGGTAGTGCCGGCGTGGTGGTCGCGGTCGGCCCGGTGCTCGACGACGTGCTCGCCGCGACGTCCACTATGGACGTGACGGTGCTGTACGCGTCCACGATCCGGCCGTTCGACCACGCCGGCCTGCGCGCGGCGGTCGCGGCCGCGCGGCCGAACGTGGTGATGGTCGAGCCGTACCTGCGGGGGACCTCGGCGCCCGAGGTGGCCGAGGCGCTCGGCGACGTGCCGCACCGGCTGCTGTCCCACGGGGTGCGGCGGGACCAGGAGGTGCGCGCCTACGGCAAGGCCGCGGACCACGACCGGCTGCACGGGCTGGACGCCGAGAGCCTGGCCGAGTCGATCACCGGCTTCCTCTGCTAGCCTCCGCGTCCGATTCCATCAAGGCGAACTTTTACTTACTGCACAGGAGTACACGAGAATGAATCGTCCAGGCACAGTCGGTCGGACCAGGCGCGGGTCCGTCCGTGTGGTCGCACTGTTAGCGGCCCTCCTCTTCGCCGTCCTCACGGCGGGCTGTGGCTCCGACGCGGGCGCCGACGAGGCCGCCGCCAAGGGTGATGACCGTGGTGACCTCACCGAGCTGGTCTACCGGTTCTACGACTACATGGAGAAGCACCAGTTCGACGACCTGGACCAGGTGCTCGACGCCAAGGTGGTCGCCAAGGATCCCGGTGGTGGCCCCATCGAGGGCCGGGACAACGTCGTCGCCAACGTGACGAGCGCCGCCGAGCAGGAGGACCGGACCCAGCACGTCATCACCAACGTCATCGTGGACGTGACCGGCGACAAGGCCAAGGTGCAGGCGGCCGTGGAGCAGCTCTTCGGCAGCAGCACGACGCCGAAGGGGAAGATCGCCCCGGAGCCCACCATGACGCTCAGCTCGACCATGCACTTCGAGTCGGTCCGCACCTCGCAGGGGTGGCGCATCTCGCGCATCGACGGCGACCTCCTGTGGGCGACCCAGAAGTAGCTCCTCACGAGTCCTGAGTAGACGGTGCGCCGGGGCGTGGCGGTGTCGTACACCGCCCGCCCCGGCGCACCGAGGACTACCCATGTTGGTGATGGTCCCGGGGCCCGGCGTGGGAAAGCCTGGGCAGGACGTGGACCGTCGCATGCCCAGATGGAGGCCTCCCGCGGTGACGACCGAGACGACCAAAGCTCCACCCGCCAACGCAGTCGTTCGGCTCACCGATGCCCCAGGAGCTCATCCACCGCGACGACCCGTTCACGCTGCCGCCCGCGCTGGTGGCCCTGGCCGAGCGGTCCCCGGTCACCGAGGCGGTCCTGCCCACCGGTGACCCGTTCTGGCTGGTGTCCGGGTTACGACGAGGCCCGCGCGGTGCTGTCGGACCCGCGGTTCTCCGCCGACCGGTTCACCTACCACCCCAGGTTCAAGCAGCTGCCCGAGGAAGTCCAGGAGCGGCTGCGCGACGACAAGGCGCGGGCCGGGTCGTTCATCAACATGGACCCGCCGGAGCACACCCGGTACCGCAAGCTGCTCACCGGGCAGTTCACCGTCCGCCGGATGCGCATGCTCGGCGCGCGGATCGAGGAGATCGTCACCGAGCGGCTGGATGCCATGCTGGCCAAGGGAAACACCGCCGACCTGATGGCCGACTTCGCGCTCCCGGTGCCGTCGCTGGTGATCTGCGAGCTGCTCGGCGTGCGCTACGAGGACCGGGCGGAGTTCCAGGAACGCACGCGAGGCCTGCTGCGGATGAACATGCCGGTCGAGGAGGCGCTGGAGAACGCCGAGGCCATGCGCGCGTTCATGCAGCGGCTGGTCACCGACAAGCGGGAGAACCCGGCCGACGACATGATCTCCGGCCTGATCCACCACGCCGGCGCCGATCCCGCGCTGACCGACGACGAGCTGATCAACATCGCCAACCTGCTGCTCATGGCCGGCTTCGAGACCACCGCGAGCATGCTGGGGCTGGGCATCTTCGTGCTGCTGCAGCGACCCGACCAGCTCGCCGCGCTGCGCGACGACCCGTCCCGCGTCGGGCGACGCCGTCGAGGAGCTGCTGCGCTACCTGTCCATCGTCCACATCGGATTCTTCCGGTTCGCCAAGGAGGACCTGGAGCTCGGCGGCGAGCAGCTCCCGGCCGGCTCGACCGTGGTGGTCTCCCTGATGGCCGCCAACCGGGACGGGCAGCACTGGACGGACCCGGACACGCTGGACGTCACGCCGGGTCCGGAGCTCGCACCTGGCGTTCGGCCACGGCGTGCACCAGTGCCTCGGCCAGCAGCTCGCCCGGATGGAGATGACAGGTCGGGTACACCGAGCTGCTGCGCCGCCTGCCCAACCTCCGCCTCGCCGTGCCGCCCGAGGAGGTCCCCCTGCGCAACGACATGCTGCACTACGGCGTGCACGCGCTGCCGGTCACCTGGGACGCGTCATGACGGGTCTGTGGCGGGCGATGGCGCCGAGCGAACGAGTCCACGCCGACAAAGAGGCCTACATCGGGTACGTGGTCCGCGCCGCCGGCCACCTGGATCCCGATGCCCTGTCGACCGCCTATGCGGCGGTGTGCGGCGCCTACCCCCAGCTGGCTGCCCGGCTGGGCACCGGCGACGGCGGACCCGTCTTCGCGGAGTCCGACGCCCGGCCGGAGGTCCAGGTCAGCGACGGCGACCTCGACCGCCCGCTGACCGGCCTCAAACTGGACCAGCACCGGTCGCTCAGCGCGCTCAACGTCGTGCGCGACGGCGACGAGGCGAGCGTGTGCCTGCTGACCCACCACGGCATCGGCGACGCCCACCACTCCATCGAGCTGTTCGCGGCGCTGTGGTCCTGCTACACCGACGTGGTCGACGGCGTGCCCGTCGACCTGCCACGACAGGCGTTCCCCAGGTCGCTGGAGGACCTGCTGGCCGAACGCGGCATCCACGGGCCCGCCCTCGACGAGGCGCGTACCTCGAGGCCGCTGGCCCTGCCGGACCAGGACGCACCCGCGCGGCACGTGGTCCAGCACCGCCTCACGGCCGCGCAGACCACGGCGCTGGCCGAGCTCTGCCACCGCGAAAAGGTGACGATCAACGGCGTGCTCGCGGGCACGCTGCTCCTCGTCGAGGCCGAGCTTCGCGACGTGCCGCTGACCGAGCTCGTCCACCGGTACACGGTGAACCTGCGCAACCACCTCACCCCGCCGGTCGGGGCGACCGAGGGCACGAACGTGCTCGGCGGCGCGGGCTACAAGGCCACCGGCGAGACCGAGCCCGACCCCGTCGCCATCGGCCGGGCGATCAGCGAGCAGCTGCGGGCGGGACTTGCCGACGGCTCCATCCAGCGCAGCATCCTGGACCTGCTCGCCGGGCCGGCGCCCGGCGCGAAACCGTGGGATCCGAGCACCGCCCCCGCCGTGGTCAGCATGATCAACTGGGGCGTGGTGCCGCGAGCTGCGCACCCCGGACGGCCTGCGGCTGACCAACTTCCACTCCACCTCGAGCATGCGGGAGGTCCTGACCCTCGGCGGCTATGTGGTGAACACCTTCGACGGGCGGATCGGCATCGACCTGGCGTGGCCCGACGGGGACCCGGAGCTGCCGCGGCGCCTCGACTGCCTGCGTGAAGGGTTGAGCCGCACCCTGGCGTGACCCGTCACCGCAGGCTGTCGTACAGCGCGACGCACTCCTGGTAGGTGGCCAGCAGGCCGGCCTTCGCGGCCACCGCCAGGGTCGGCGCCGTGGCGTCCTTTTCGGACAGTTGGGGCTCGCCCGCCATGCTCCAGTCCAGGCCGAGGTCCGGGTCGAGCGGGTTGACGTCCACCTGCGTGCCCGGCACGTGCCGGGTCGAGCACAGGTAGCCCACACACGCGTCGTCGGTGAGCGCCAGGAAGGCGTGGCCGAGCCCTTCGGCCACGTACACGAACTCGCCCGCCTCGGCGGTCAGGACGTTCGCGGCGTGCGCGCCGAACGTGGGCGAGCCGATCCTGGTGTCCACCACCACGTCCAGGACCGCGCCGCGATGGCAGGTCACGACCTTCGCCTGACCCGGCGGCAGCAGCACCCCGTGCAGGCCGCGCAGCACGCCGCGCGCGGAGACGGAGTAGTTCATCTGCGCCACGGTGAACCGGTGGCCCACCGCGTCGGCGACCACGTCCTCCCGGAAGGACTCGTAGAAGCAGCCGCGGTCGTCGGTGAGCTTGGCCGGGGTGAAGAGGAAGCTGTCCGGGACCGTCAGCTCCCGGCTGCGCACACGTACTCCCGGATGGACTCGATCATGTAGTCGATCATCGGGGTGGTCAGTCCCGGGTACACACCGATCCAGAAGGTGTGCTCGGTGATCAGGTCGGAGTTGGTCAGCTCGCCGGACACCCGCATGGGCTGGTCCAGGAACGCGGGGTGGCGGGTCAGGTTGCCGCCGAAGAACCGCCGGGTGCCGATCCGGCGGGACTCCAGGAAGTTGACCAGCCCGGCCCGGGTGTACGGAGGCGTCCGGCAGCACCGTCATGACGAACCCGAACCAGCTCGGGTCCGCGCCCGCGCGTGGGGCTGGGCAGCAGCAGGCCGGGCAGGTCGTCGAGGCCCTCGCGCAGCCGCTGCCAGTTGCGCCGCCGGGCGACGCCGAAGTCGTCGAGCTTGGCCAGCTGCGTGAGCCCGAGCGCGGCCTGCAGGTCGGTCGCCTTCAGGTTGTACCCGACGTGGGAGAAGATGTACCGGTGGTCGTAGCCGTGCGGCAGCGTGCCCAGCTGGTAGTCGAACCGCTTGTGGCAGGTGTCGTCCTCGCCCGGCTCGCACCAGCAGTCCCGGCCCCAGTCGCGCAGCTGCTCCACGATCCGGGCCAGCGCCAGGTTGGACGTCAGCACGCAGCCGCCCTCACCGGTGGTGATGTGGTGCGCCGGGTAGAAGCTGACCGTGGACAGGTCGCCGAACGTCCCCGTCAGCTGCCCCCGGTAGGTGGAGCCGACCGCGTCGCAGTTGTCCTCGACCAGGAACAGCTCGTGCCGCTCGGCGATCTCGGCGACCTCGGCCGCGGCGAACGGGTTGCCCAGCGCGTGCGCCACCATGATCGCCCTCGTGCGCGGGCCGATGGCGGCCTCGATGCGCTCCGGGGTGGTGTTGTACGTCCCGAGCTCGACGTCGACGAACACCGGCACGAGCCCGTTCTGGATGATCGGGTTCACGGTGGTGGGGAAGCCCGCCGCCACGGTGATCACCTCGTCGCCGGGCATGAGCCGGCGGTCCTCCAGCGCCGGCGAGGCCAGCGCGGACAGCGCGAGCAGGTTCGCCGACGAGCCGGAGTTGGTCATGTGCGCCTTGCGCAGCCCCAGCAGGCGGGCGAACTCCCGCTCGAACCGGCGGGCGCTGACCCCGGCACAGATCCGCATCTCCAGCGCCGCCTCGACGAGGGCGACGCGATCCTCCTCGTCCAGGGTGGCGCCGGAGGACAGCACCGGCGTCCTGCCCGGCACGAACTCATCGGACGCGATCTCCTGGTGGTACTTGCGCACCTGCTCCAGGAGCAACGCCTTGCTCTCCCTCATGTCCGCGGCCTCCTAGCGTGTTCCCGGATCTCGTCGATCAACGTCGCCTGGCGCAGCATCGCCGCGGCGTCCGGGCTCTCGCCCGTCCGGATCGCGGCGCCGAACGCGGCAACGGTCTTCGCGCACTGGTCCTCGGCGGGCATCGTGACCCGGTCGACCCGGCCCTGCCGCGCCACGGTGATCTCCGGCGCCAGGCCGGCCGGCGGGGTGAAGGCTCGGTCGACGCTGAGCCGCCCGCTGCTGCCGTGCACGTGGTAGTCGTTGACGTAGTGGTGGTCCATGCCGAACGTGAGCTGCGCGACGACGCCGTCGGACCGGTACAGCAGCGCGGAACCGGCGACGTCGACGCCGTACCGCGGGTCCGTCAGCAGGTGCGCGCCGGCCACGGTGAGATCCGGCCCCAGCAGCAGCTGGGCCATCCGGAGCGGGTAGGCGCCGTTGTCCAGCAGCGCCCCGCCGCCCAGGCTCGCGTTCAGGCGGATGTCCCCGGCCGGCCGGGCGGGGATGGTGAACGTGCTGTGAAAGCCCCGGACCGCACCCGCCGCCCCGTCGGCAAGCAGCCGCCGGACCCGGTCGTGGCGGGAGTGGTGGAGGAACATGAAGTTCTCCATCAGCACCAGCCGGCTGCGCCCGGCCAGCGCGACCAGCTCCGCGGTGTCGCCGGCGGACGTCGTGGCCGGCTTCTCGGTCAGCACGTGCTTGCCGGCATCGAGAGCACGCCGGATCCACTCCGCGTGCAGGCCCGGCGGGAGCGGCAGGTAGACGGCGCCGACGTCGTCGCGGTCCAGCAGGCCCTGGTAACCCTCGACGGCGGCGCAGCCGAACTCGGCGGCGAACTTCGCCGCGCGCTCTCCGGTCCGGCTGGCCACGGCGACGACCTCGAGGTGCGGGTCGGCCAGGAACGCGGGCAGCATCCGGCGCCACGCGATGTCCGCGCAGCCGAGGACGCCGATGCCGGTCACCACAGCGTGTGCAGGCACGTCAGCAGGCTGCGTGCCTCGACGTTGAAGTAGTTGCCGTACCGCACCAGGTTCGTGGCCTGCCGCGCCGTCATCCAGATGAAGTCCGGCGGCACCTCCAGCGGGAAGTCGTCGTCGACCTCGACGACCATGTAGCGGTTCTCGGCGTGGTGGAAGCGCCCGCCCTCCTCCGACTGCACCACGTCGTGCTTGACCGCCTCCGGCGGGGCGTCCAGCACGTGCCGCAGGAACGGCGGCGGCGCGGCGCCGGCGTAGTTGTCCGGCGTGCAGTGCACGGTCGGGGCCATCTCGATCACGTCGAAGGTGCCCGCCTGGGTCTTGGCCTGCACGAGCACGTGCAGGACGCCGCCGATCCGCTTGGCCAGGAACGCGAGCAGGCCCTGGCCGACCGGCGCCAGCATCGGCTGCGTCCAGTGCGCCACCTCCCGGTTGCTCGCCTGGACGTCGACGCCGATCACGGTGAAGTACTTGCCCGTCGTCGTTGCTGATGTGCTCGTCCGTGGCGCTGCCACCCGCGACACCTCGTTGAGCGGGATCCGTTGCTGGACCAGGCTGTGCTGCGTCTTGGCCTCGGTGAACCAGCTGAGCACCGCGGGCGGCTCGTGCAGCGCGCCCTTGCTCTCGGCGAGGGAGCGCAGGAGCGCGCCGCGGAAGGAGTCCTCGTCGAGCATCGACGGCCGGTCGACCGGCGCGGCGAACGGGATCCCGGACAGCACCGTCCGCGCGTCCATGTTGACCAGGTTGTCGACGTGCAGCAGCTCGTGCAGCTGCGCCAGCGTCAGCCAGCAGAAGTCGTCGAGCACCGGGATGTCGTCGGTGACCTCGATGACCATGTTGCGGTTGCGCTTGTGCAGGAACCACGCGCCCTGCTCGGACTGCAGCGCGTCGACGAGGACCCGGCCGCGCCACGGCGCCGTGAAGTACTCCAGGTACGGGATCGGCTTGCCCTTGTGCACCCGGGTGTAGTTGCTGCGGGTGGCCTGCAGGGTGGGGGAGAGCTGGGTCAGGTTGACGTTGCCCGGCTCCATCTTCGCCTGCATCAGGCAGTGCAGGACGCCGTTGAACTCCTTGACGAGGATGCCGAGGATGCCGGTCTCCGGCTGCCGGATGATCGGCTGCGTCCAGTGCGCGACCTCGTGGTGGTCGGTGCTCACCGCCAGCCCCTCGATCGCGAAGAACCGGCCGCTGTCGTGCACGAGGTTCCCGGTGTCCGGCTGGAACCGCCAGCCGGACAGCCCGCCGAACGGAACCCGGGTGACCTGGTAGCTGTTGGCCTTCCGGCGCTCGGCGAACCAGTCGTGGAACGCGGGCGTCGGGACCAGCACCCGGTCATGGGTGTTGGCCGACTCCGTGAACCGGCGCAGCAGGTCGTCGTCGGTCGTCGTCAGCAGCCCGACGGCGGACATCGGCGCGCTACTCATCATTTCGGTCCAATACCGTTGCTTTCCAGCTGGCGGCGAGCTCGACGCGGGATGCGACGCTCATTTTCTGGTAGATCTTCTTGAGGTGAAATGCGACGGTGTGCCGGGAGATGAACAGCTGCCGGCCGACCTCGTTGTTGGTGTGTCCCTGGCTGACGAGCTCGGCGACGGCGAACTCGGTGTTGGTGAGGCCGTGCGGTAGTCCGCCGTCGCGTTCCACCGCGCGGATGGCGCCCCGGCGCACGCCGAAGTCGCGGAGCTTGTTCACGACCCGGGAGGCGTCGCGGGTGGCGCCGACCGCGGAGTAGCTGCCCAATGCCGCCTCGTAGCCGCGGATCGTGTTGTCGCGTTCGGACTGCTGCGTGGCAAGGAGACCGGCCAGGTCCTCGCGCGCGGACGCCGCGCACCACCGGTCCGGGTAGAGGTTCGCGGCCTCGCGCAACGTGGGCACGTCGCCGGCCAGCAGCCCGGCGGCGTGCGCGGCCGCGGCGCGGATGACGGCGATCCGGGGGTGTTCGGCGGCCGCGGCGCCGGCCGCGGTGACCGCGTCCCGGGCGAGGTCGTGGGCGCCGAGCTTGACGGCGGTGCGCACCAGCCAGGACGCCGCCGCGGGCTCGGAGACCAGCAGCTGGCGAAGGACCGGGGGATTGGTGATGATCCCGGCGAGCCGATCCGCCGCGCTCGCCACCCCGCCGCGGGCCTCGGCAGCCTGTGCCGTGACCCAAGCTCCGGCGGCCTGGCCGAAGTAGCCGAGCAGCGCCTCGGCGGTGAGCTTGTCGACGAGGTGCTGGCAGGCCCGCATGTCCGCGCGGCGCAACGCACCGAGCACCAACACGACGTACCCGGTCGGGAGCAAGGCGCGGGCGCCGCACCGTTCCGCGAGGCGCAGTCCCGAGTTCACCTCGGCGAGGCCCTCGTCGACCCGGCCCATCGCGAACAGCAGCTCGCCGCGAGTGACCTGCGAGGTGGCGGCCACCCGTGGCCGCACCGGCGTGTTCCCGCTGACCTCGATGGCGCAGAGCGCGCGCCAGGCCGGCTCCAGCTCCCTGGCCTTGGTCAGCAGCGCGACGTGCCAGAACGGAGCCAGTTCGCAGTACTCGTGTCCCTCGTCGCAGGGCACCCCGACCGCGGCGGTGGAATAACGCAGTCCGGCGTCCAGGTGGCCGTCGAACCACGACAGAGCGGAACGTCGGAAGAAGTCGGCGGTCTCGCACGAGACGAGTGACGGATCATTCAGGCATCCGGCGAAGGGATGCTGCGGAAGCCGCAACCGCGGTGCGTGCCGATTTCCCTCGCGAGGAAGCGGCACGCCGCCCGCCGCCCTCCTCGACAAAGAAGACACAAACATCCCCACAGGTCCCCACATAGTCACCCGAACGTCGATTCCCGTTGGTACCGGCCGGAGTCCGGATGCCCGTCACGCGTCCGCGCACAGGTGCAGCAGAGCCTGGGCCGCGAGGCGGTAGCCGAAGGCGCCCAGGCCGACAACCACACCGCTCGCCAGCGGGGCGATCACCGAGTCGTGCCGGAACTGCTCACGGGCCCAGACGTTGCTGAGATGCACCTCGACCCACGGCGGCGCGTAGCTGGCCAAGGCGTCCCGCAGGCTCCAGCCGGCGATCATCAGCGCGCCGGGGTTGACGATGGCCCCGACCGTGTTCTCGCGGTGCTCGTGGATCGCGCCCACCAGCTCGCCCTCGCCGTCACGCTGGATCGAGACGACCTCCCACCCGCGGACGCTCACCTCGTAGGCCACGGCCTTCTCGATGTCGGCGAGGGTGTCGGTGCCGTAGATCTCCGGCTCGCGGTGGCCGAGAGCACCCAGGTTGGGACCGTTCAGCAGAAGTACGACACTCACGGGACACACCTCTCTGTCCGGCGCCGGCGTGGTGCTCCCGGGCCGTCGCTCTCGTTCGGGTCAGTTCGCGCGCTCGCCGTGCTCGACGAGCGACCTGCGCAGCGCCTCGCCGAGGAAGTCCAGGTCGGCGTCCGTGGCGTTCAGCGGCGGCGCCACCAGCAGGCCCTCACCGCTGCCGTCGCGCTGGTACCGGGCGAACGGGTACAGCAGCAGCCCGTTGCTCCTGGTGATCCGCAGGGCCTCGCTGACGGTGCCCGGCGCGAACTCGATGCCGTGGAAGTAGCCGAGGCCACGCACGTCCCGGACCGTCGGCATGTTCCGCGTCGCCTCGGCCACGAGCCGGGCCACGGCCGCGCCGCGTACCTGGTCGCGGTCGAGCGCGCCGATCTCGTCCAGCACCGACAGCACCGCGAGGCCGACCCGTCCCTGGAGCGGGGTCGCCGACATCGTGCCCATGAGGGGCAGCCACGTGCCGCCCGACAGGATGGACTCGGCCAGGTCGGGCGCGATCAGCGTGGCGGAGATCGGGATGTACCCCGCGCCGAGACCCTTCGACAGCGTGATGATGTCCGCTTCCGCGTTCGGCGTGTGGTGCACGCCCAGCGGGAGCCCCGTGCGGCCGAGCCCGGTGAGCACCTCGTCGTGGATGACGAGGACGCCGTACTCGTCGCAGATCTCGCGGACCGCCCGCAGGTAGCCGGCCGGTGGCACGTACCCGCCGCCGGTCGTGCCGTTGATCGGCTCCATCAGCACGGCCGCGACGCTCTCCGGACCGGCGATGACGATGGCCTCGCGGACGGCCTCCGCGCATTCGACCCGGCAGGCTGGGAAGGGGCAGCCGACGTGCTGGCCGGGGTAGGGCGGATCGAAGGCGGGGCCGATGCCGAAGCTGTCGTCCTCGTGCGGCCGCCGGGATCGGTGCCCGGACAGCGCGAGCGCGAGCGCGCTGTTGCCGTGATACCCGAGCGACGCGGTCAGCACCTTGTGGCGGCCCGCCTCACCCCGCGACCGCTGCACCAGCCTGGCCAGTGCGATGGCGGCTTCGGTGGCCGACGTGCCGGTGGGGGTGAACATGACCCGGTCGTCCGGCCGGTGCACCGCCCGCGCCGTGGCGGCGGCCAGCTGCTCCATGTGGGTGGGCGCGAACGACCCCGAGCTGGCGTAGGTGCAGATTCCCGCCTGGTCCCGCAGCGCCTCGACCACCGTGGGATGGGCGTGGCCGACGTTCACGTTGACGATCCCGCTGCACGCGTCGAGATAGCGCTGCCCGTCGGAGGAGTAGATCCAGGACCCGCTGGCGTGGCTGTAGGACATCGGTGGAATCTGCAGCCGCGCGGCGAGCAGCTGCGACGGGCCCGCGGCCTCGTCTTGGCCACCGGCGGGTTGCGGGCGGACGGACAGCCCGGTCACGACGCCGTCCGGGCGCTTTCGTGGACCAGCGACTCGACGCGGCGCGCGACCTCGGCGGGCAGCGGCATGGCGGCGATCTCCCGGGCGAGCCCGGCTGCGGCCGCGGTGTACGCCGGGTCGGAGAGCATCTCCTGGCAGTGCTTGGCGATGACCTCGGTCCTGGCCTCGTCCGGGGTGAGCGTGATCGCGGCGCCGGCGTCGACGAGGCGGCGGGCCATCTCGTTCACGCGGTACTGGTTCGGGTCCGGGATCAGGATCTGGGGGACCCCGAAGCTCAGCGCCGTCATCATGGTGCTGCCGCCGGTCTGGTGCACCAGGACGTCGCAGGTGGGGGCGAGGATGTCCAGGGGGATCCAGCCCGCCCGGACGTTCGCCAGCCGTTCCCGCAGCGCGGGGGCGGCGTCCTCGGTCACCGGCACGACCACCTCGCCGCCCACGGTGCCGACGTTGTCGACGATGTCGTGGAGGAAGTCGTGCTGCTTGTAGTTCGCCACGCCGGTCCCGATGGTCACCCCGATCCGGGTGTCCGCGCCCTTCGTGTACATCCAGGGCTCCATGCGGCACTGCGAGTTGCCCGGGATCCAGCGCATCGGCTGGATGGGCGACGCGTCGCGCGCCCGCAGGCTCGGCGGCGTGATGTCGATCAGCATGTCCGGCTCGGGGAGGCGGTCCAGGCCCAGCTCCGCCAGGTGCTTGGCCAGTTGCTCGTTCGCACCCTCGTCCATCAGGCGCGGGTCGTGGATGTCCCACGAGTGGCGCACCCAGGGGATGCCGAGCCGGCGCGCCAGCAGGGGAGCGGCGTAGGAGTTGTCACCACCGATGACCACGTCCGGGTGCCAGTCCGCGGCGAACGCCTGCAGCGCGTCGAGGGTCACCGACTCCAGCTTGGCGTACCACCGGCCCGACTGGCGCTCGCGCTCGACCGGGTCCTCCGGGACCTGCATCAGGTGCGCCTCGGACGCGAGGATCTGCTGCGGGGTCAGGTTCGGGTCCGTGATCGGCAGGGCGGGCAGCCCCACTCCGGCGATGGTCGGGATCACGTCCTCGACGGAGCCGGCCATCATGATCTGGTGCCCCGCGTTGCGCAGGGCCGTCGCCAGGGGAGCGTGGGTGAAAATCGTCGACGGGGCGACCCCGGCGAGAATGATGGCCTTCAAAAGAGTCCTCCTCCTGCACGCATCAGTCCTGATCAGGCTTGCCCACACCGCTCGTCGGGGCCATCACCAACGCGGGTAGTCTCAGTCGGCCGGCGGTCAGCCCATCATGTCCATGCCGGCGAACAGCGCGACGACGACCGCGCCGATCCCGACGCCGACCAGCAGCGCGGCCCCGACCGCGGGCCGGAAGCGCACGACGACGTAGCCCACCACGAGCGTGAGCATGACCCACGCGCCGACGAGCGCGACGGCGTTCATCATGTGCTGGCTCAACAGGAACGCCGCCCGCGCGCCCGCCACCACCACGCCGGCCATGCCGACGGCGATCGCCGCTCGCCGCCACGTGACGAGGTGTACTGGTTGCCCTGTCCTGGCCATCATCGCGACGCTCCCTTGTGGACGGAAAACGATCCACCACAATCGTCGCACCGAACAACGGCAGTTGCGCCTTACTGATTCCTTACCGCGTCTGCTAGGAGAACTGCTGGATTCGGGCGGCGGCCGCGGGAATTCCGAAGTGGACGGACTGGTCGCCGGCCCACACGTTCGTCTCGACGGCGGCCCCGGTGAGGTTGAACACGCACAGGTACCCGTCGGCGAGGGCGGTCGCGACGCCCGGCAGGTCCGCCTTCGGCGCGGTGTCGCCGGCCAGCGCCGCCGTGCCGGCCGCCGGCTGCGCGGGGTAGGCCTGCACGACCATGCCCGCGCTGCCGCCCGCCGGCCCGGCGGACAGCGTCATGCCGGTCGAGCCCACCTGGATCGGGTTCGTGGTGTTCCGCACGACGAAACCGGCGCGGTCGTCCACGTTGACCCAGCGGGTGAGCTGGGGCGGGGACGGCACCCGGACCGCGTCCTGCCAGGTGGTGCCGTTGGTGGACACCTGGATTCGGTACTCCGCGCCGTACGCGGCCTCCCAGGACAGCCGCACCCGGTTGACGGACTGCACCGTGCCGAGGTCGACGCGCACCCAGCTGTTCGTGCGCGGCCGCTCGGCGGTCGACACCGCCCACCGCGTCGTCGCGTTCCCGTCGGTCACGGCGGACGGCGCGTACCCGGACGTGTTCGAGGACGCGATCGCGGGCCTGCCGAGCGCGAGATCCGTTGTCCCACCGGCAAAGGCTTCCACGGACCACAACGAGTACCCGAACGCCGTCGCCGGCCGGCTGCCCAGCATGCGCACGTACCGCCCGGAGACGGCCGGGAACGTCAGGTCGTCGACCCCGCCGTTGCCGCCGGGCACGACCGGCGGTGCGGGGAACGTGTAGGACGCCGGCACGCGGGTCGTGTCCTGCCAGGTGGTGCCGTTGGTGGACACCTGGATGCGGTACTCCGCGCCGTACGCGGCCTCCCACGACAGCCGCACCCGGTCCACGGACTGCACCGAACCGAGGTCCACGCGCACCCAGCTGTCCAGCCGCGGCCGGTCCGCCGTCGACACCGCCCAGCGGGTCGCCGGGTCGCCGTCGGTCACCAGAGACGGCGCGAAGCCCGGCGCGTTCGACGAGGCGGTGGCGGCCTTGCCCTGCGCGAGGTCCGCGGAACCGCCGGCGAACACCTCCACCGACCACAACGAGTAGCCGAAGGCCGTCGCCGGCCGCACGCCGAGCACGCGGACGTACCTGGCGCTGACCGTGGGGAACGGCACGTCGTCGATGCCGCCGGGCCACTGCACCTTGAGCGTGACCGACCCGCCCTGCCCGTGGAACGTGCGCTCGTCGTCGAGTCCGGGCACGCCGGGCATCGACATCGAGTGCAGCCGCAGCGCGCCCTCGTTCGCCGCGAGGCCGGATGTGGCGTAGACGGCCGCGCCGGTCGGCAGCGTGGCGAAGCCGGCGAACCCGCCGCCGACCCGCAGTACCGTTGCCGAGGCGGCGAACCCGTTGCTCGCTTCGGTGTAGCGGGTGACCTGGCGGCCGGTGACGGCGAGCCCGGTGGAGGGCAGGAACGCCGGCGCGGTCCCGGAGACGTCGAACATCCAGTCGTCGTGCTCGGGCAGGTAGGCGAACTTCACGTAGCCCGGCTTGGTCACGACCATCGCGAGCGCGTTCGCCGACTGGTGGCCCACCAGCGCGATCTCCGTGCCGAAGTCGACCACCCCGGCGGCGTCGTCCCAGTACTGCTGCTCGTCGACCGGCGCGACGTCGCCCTGCAGCCGGTCACGCCACAGGTGCAGCAGGTAGGCCATGGCCACCTCGGCGCGTGCCTCCGGCTCGTACTTCGGCTCGCCGCTGAACTTCGTCAGCCGGTTGGCGGGCGGGAAGGCCTGGTAGGGCTCGAGATGGCCGCCGAGCAGCACCTCCGAGCGCGCGGCCGAGTGGTCCGCCTGACCGAGCCGTCGCCACGCGATCGGCAGAACGTCGCGCCCGTACAGGTGATAGCGGTCGGCGATCATCGGATGCGCGGAAAGGCCGGCGGCGGTCCCGAGCCGGGTCAGGGTCTGCCATGCCCCGCCGGCGTTGGGCTGCTTGGTGAAAACCTCCGGTAACGGCGTGTTCGCGAGAAGGAAATGAACGGCGTTGCGGCCCGGGTAGGCGCCGACGGACTCCTGGTAGATCGGGGAGTAGCTGCCGTGATTCTCGACCAGGTAGCCGTCGTACAGGTTGTGCGCGGAATTCCACTGCGAAACCGGCACGCCGTCGATGAGTGTCTGGTTGTTCTGGTCGGCCGACGGCAGCCCGGACATGTTGGACATCCACCGGGTGAGCCATTGGCGCCACGAGCCGGCATGGGGGTGGCTCGGGAAATACGCGAGGCCGGTGGCGATCGGCATCGACTTCGCGCCCATTTCCTCGATCTTCGAGTTGTCCTGCCAGCCGCCGGTCAGTCCGTTGGACGTCCACGGGGCGCTCCGCGGGTCCTCGCCCGCGCCGAGCCCGGTGACGTAGTCCGCGCCGCGGACCGCGATCAGGTCCACGTCGTCCTTCGTGGACTGGTCGAGCTCGGACCAGAGCAACCGCGCGGCGGCGACGAAGTAGGACTCGAAGGTGCCGTCCCAGAAGATGCGGCCGCCCCACTCGTAACCGCCGCCGCCCCAGGTCGACCCGGAGGCCCAGAAGTTGGTCGCGGCGAAATGCGCGATCGTGGGAATCGTGTGGCTCCGCAGCACTTCGATGTCGACCCCGGCGAGCGCCGGGTCGTAGGTGCCCTGGGTGAGCAGTACCGCATTACCCAGCACGGCGGTGAACGTGAAGTCGGCGAGCGGGTAGCGTCCGGCCACGGGGTCCCATTGGGCCTCGACCCATCGGGTGTGCCGGAGCAACAAACGATAGTAGAGCTGGCACTCGGCATCTTCGGTCGCCACGGCATACCCCAATCGGAAATCGGAGAGAGATTCGCGTGGCCACGCGTTGCAGGGTCACATGAAACTATTTCATGGGGAATATGTCAAGGAAAATCTATTTCTGCGGATAAACAATATCGTGCCTATTGTTCGCTCGAATTCGCCTGGCTCGTCAGCGTGCCATTGTGGACAGACCTGAAAGCGTGGCAGGCGGCGCTGCACACGGTGGCGAGCATCTTCACGCTGCTGCTGGTGGTGCTGCTGGAGAACGCGGGCCGCCGTGCGGAGGAAGCCGCCCAGGAGAAGCTCGACGTCATCGCGCAGGGCTGCGGCACTGATGGAGTCCGGCGCACGCGACGATCCCGTCCTGCGGACGGCCAGCCGCGAGCTGCACGAGGCGATCGGCCTGGAGCAACGACACTCAGCGGGCATGCACGCGCGCGCCGGGCAGGGAGCACCCTGCCCGGCGCGCGGCGGCGGCGTCAGCGATCGAGCCGGTAGAAGCGGAAGAAGTCGTCCTCGATCGGCAGGATCCGCACCTGCGGGTAGCCGGCCTCGGCCGCGTAGCGGCGCACCGTGGCGGGGCGCATGACGCGCACCCGTCCCGGCGGAGGGCTGCTCCGCCATCCCGACCGGCAGGCAGTGCAGCACGCTGCCGGCGTAGTACAGCCGCTCGATGTCCCCGCCCGGCGCGGTGAACGTCTCGGCGGCGTTCTCGTCCATGACGATCACCGGTGCGCCGTCGGCGAGCAGCGCCCGGACCGCGGCCAGCGCCTCGACCGGCCTGGACATGTCGTGCAGCGCCTCGAACAGGAACGCCGCGTCGTAGCGGGCGCTCAGCCGCGGGTCGGCGGCGTCGCGGACCTCGAAGGTGACCCGGTCGCCGACCCCGGCGGCCTCGGCGTTGCGCCTGGCGTCGGCCACCGACGCCTCGTCGGAGTCGATGCCGTCCACCCGCAGCAACGGGAACGCCCGGGCCAGCGCGATGCTCGACCAGCCGACGCCGCAGCCGACGTCGAGCACCCGGGCCGGGGCCGCCAGCCAGCACCGCGTGCAGGTCCGGGATCGCGGGCAACCAGGACTGCGCGAGCTGGTGGGTGAACGCCGCCCGGTTGAAGCCGCCCTGGCCGTGGCGCACGTCGTCGCCGTAGCCGCCGAAGCTGATCCCCGTGCCGTGTCGGAACGCCTCGAGCACGGCGGGCAGCACGGCGCCGGCCCCGCCGGCGAGCAGCGCGATCGGTGCGACGTGCAGCGGGCTCTCCTCGTCGGTCAGCCCCACGGCATGCCCGGCGGGCAGCGCGTAGCCGCGCGCGTCCGGGTCCTCGGCCGCCGCGTGCACGGTGAGAAAGCCGGCGACGGCCTGCTGCTCGAGCCACTCCCTGGCGTAGCGGGGGTGGATGCCGGTCCGCTCGGCGAGCTCACCGGCCGTCGCCGGGTGGTCGAACGTGATCGAGGCCGGACGAGAGTCCGCCCGTGCGCGAGTGGCTGCCTGTGCTCGCCGATGCGCTGGGGGCCAAGCCCGCCCCGACGCTTTCCCCGCTGGCTGGCCCGCCTCGTCGCCGGCGAGGCGGTGGTGATGATGGGCACCAACTCCCGGGGCGCCTCGAATGCAAAGGCCAAGCGCGAGCTGGGCTGGGAGCTGCGCTACCCGAGCTGGCGGCAGGGCTTCGTCGCCTACGCGGCGGCCACGCCGTCGGCTGAGGCCCAGCCGCATCGTGCGGCGACAGTGAGGCACTCACAGGCCTAGGCGAGAACCGAGGGGCCCAATTCGGGGCCCCTCACTCACTAGCTCCCGCGCTTGATCTCCTGCACTGCCCAGCCGTTCCCGTCGGGGTCGCGGAAGAACGCGAACCTCGAGCCGGGGCGCCCTCGGGACCGAGCTGCTGCACGTCGCCGATCTCGACGCCGCGCGCCGCGAGCGCGTCGCGCACCTCGTCGAGGTCGTCCACGACGAGCTGGACGCCGTGGACGGAGCCGGGCTCGCCGAGCGGCAGGCCGACGCCGATGACGACCGAGCAGGCCGAGCCGGGCGGGGTCATCTGGACCACGCGCATGCCGTTGCCCGGCTCGACGTCGTGGTCGAGGTGGAAGCCGACCTGCTCCGTGTAGAACGCCTTGGCGGTGTCGACGTCGGTCACCGGCATCGGCACGACCTCGAGCTTTCATTCCATGACGTAGTATCCTCTCCCAGGGATGGTTGTGGCGTGCCTCTCGTTTCCAGAACGTTATGTATTCCGTTCCGGACTCCTATCGACTCCGCCTCCCCCCTGGCGGGCGTGGAAGGGCTCCCCCGCTCCAGCGGCCGCCGGGCCGAGGCGGCGCGAAACGACGAGCCGGATCATCGCGGCGGCACGGGCGGTGTTCGTTGAAGAACCCGGCATTCGCCGATCTCCGCAGGTGGCTCGGCGCGCCGGCGTCGGCATCAGCGCCGTCTATCGGCGCTTCGACAGCAAGGAGGATCTGCTGCGGCGGCTCTGCTCCGACGGCCTCGACGCGTTCATCGAGGAGGTCGAGGCCGGCCTCGACGACGATCGCGACGCCTGGACCGTGTTCGCGGCGTTCCTGCGGCGACTCGTCGACGCCGACATGCACTCACTGACGCTGCGACTGGCCGGCACGTTCCCGTCCACCGAGGAGCTCTACATGAAGGCAGCCCGAGCGGCCCGACGAGCTCCACGTCGAGCTATTCGAGCGCACGCGCGCGGCGGGCGCGATCCGGCGGGACCTGGCGGTCGACGACATCCCGATGCTGCTGGAGAGATAGCCGCGGTCCGGCTCGCGGGCGAGCAGCGCACGAGAGCCCTGGGCACCGCTACCTGACGCTGATCCTCGACGGCTTGCGCCCGGGATCGACCACGCCGCTGCCGGCACCGGGACCGACCGGCGAGGAATTGCGCGCCCGCTGGCAGCTGGAGTCCCCCATCGACGAGTAGGTGTCCTGACCTGTGTCTACGCTGGAAGCATGGACACCTATCCAGTCACGTTCGCGGTCGACTACCCCGACCGCCCGCTCGATCGGCTGACCACCTTCTTCCGCATCTTCACGGTGATCCCGATCGCGATCGTGTTCGCGACGATCACCGGCTTCTCGACGAGCTACCACGACGACGGCGACACGACGATCGCGGTCACCACCGCGCGGCATCGGCCTGCTCTTCCTGCCGGCGCTGCTGATGATCCTGTTCCGCGAGAAGTACCCGCGCTGGTGGTTCGACTGGAACCTCGAGCTTCCAGCGGTTCTCGAACCGGGTCGGCGTCTACCTGGCCGCTGATGGACGACCACTATCCCTCGACCGACGAGGAGCAGTCCGTCCACCTGGACTATCCGTATCCCGACGTCCAAGACCGAGCTCAGCCGCGGGATGCCGCTGGTGAAGTGGTTCCTCGCGATCCCGCACTACGTCGTGCTCTTCTTCCTGACGATCGGGGCGTTCTTCGCGGTGGTCGTCGCCTGGTTCGCGATCCTGTTCACCGGCCGCTACCCGCGCGGGCTCTTCGACTTCGTCGAGGGCGTGCTGCGCTGGCACAACCGCGTCGTCGGCTACGCGTTCACGCTGGTCACCGACCGCTACCCGCCGTTCCGGTTGACCCCGTAGACCAGGGATCAGGCCGGGCTCCGAGCCGGGGTCGCGTCGCCGTGGCCGAAGCGGACGTCGGGCAGCACGCGATCGAGCCAGCGCGGCAGCTACCAGGCGGCGCGGCCGGCGAGCCGCAGCAGCACCGGCACGCAGCAGCAGCCGGACGAGCAAGGCGTCGAGCAGCACGGCGACGCCGAGGATGACGCCCATCTCCTTGGGCGGCAGCGGCCCCGAGAGCGCGAAGGTGAAGAAGACGGCGACCATCACGGCGCCGGCGGCGAAGATCACGCGGCCGGAGTGGGCGAGCCCGCCGACCATCGCCTCGCGCGGGTCGCGGTGCGGTCCCAGTGCTCCTTGGCCGAGGAGAGCAGGAACACCGTGTAGTCCATCGAGATCGCGAAGATCATCGCGAAGAAGAAGACCGGCCCCCAGGCGTCGAGGAAGCCCTGCGACTCGAAGCCGAGCAGGCCGGCGAGGTTGCCGTCCTGGAAGATCAGCTTGGCGACGCCGAACGCGGCGCCGGTCGCGAGCAGGTTCGTCGAGCACGCCGACCGCGCGCGATCAGCGGGCGCCTGCAGCGCGACGAGCAGCAGCAGGAAGCCGAGCGCGAGCACGACGCCGATCACGAGCGGCGTCTTCGCGGCGAGCGCCGGCCTCGAGGTCGTGGTTCTCGGCGCCGGCGCCGCCGACCAGCGCTGCCGGCGGGCAGCGCCTCCCGCAGCCGGTCGATCGTCGCGCCGACGCGTCGGGTCGGACGGGTCGCCGCTCGGGACCGCCTGGAGCAGCGCCAGCGCCGCCGCGCCGGTCTGCGGCGGGCAGCGACCGCGGCGATGCCCGGGTCGGCCGCGCAGCACCGCGCGCGCGCCGGCGCGCCGGCGGCCGGGGCGACGATCTGCAGCGCGCCGGGGCGCCGGGCGCCGAAGGCCGCCTGCACCTGCTCGTAGCCCGCGCGGAGCCGTCGCTCTCGCGGGCACGACCTTGATCGACGGCATCCCGGTGTCGAGCGCGAGCACCGGCAGCGCCAGAGCACGAGCAGCGACGAGCGCGAGGCCGCCGAACGCGCAGCGGCCGGCGCCAGAGCCGCTCGCCCCAGCGCGGCGAAGCGCGGCGAGCGGTGCTCGCCGCTGTGCACCCAGGGCAGCGCGAGGCGGTCGACCCGCGGCCCGAGCCTGGCGAGCACCGCCGGCAGCAGCGTCAGCGTCGCGGCCAGCACGAAGAGCGACCGAGAGCATGATCCCGAGCGCCATCGAGCGGAAGGCGGGGCTCGGCACGAGCATCACCGCCGAGAGCGAGATCAGCACGGTCAGCCGGAGAAGAGCACGGCCTTGCCGGCGGTGTCCATCGTCATCGCCGACCGCGTCGACGGGCGCCGAGCCGTCGCCGAAGTAGCGCGCCGCGGAAGCGCACGACGATGAACAGCGCGTAGTCGATGCCCAGCGCGAGCGCGAACATGAGCGCGAAGTTCATCGCCCAGATCGAGATCGTCGAACCAGCGTGCCGAGGAAGAGCACGCCGGCGGAGGCGACCAGCCCGAGGATCGTCAGCATCAGCGGCAGCCCGGCGGCGACCAGCGAGCCGAACGCCAGCACCAGGATCGCCAGCGTCACCGGCCAGGAGATCAGCTCCGACTTGCAGCATCGCCTCGCGGTTCGCCTCGTTGAAGTCCGACCACATCGCCGAGGCGCCGGTCAGGTTGACGCCGACGCCCGGGACGGCGGCCGCGGCGAGCTCGGCCTTGAGGTCGGTCGGCGGCGTCGACCATCTCGTTCGCGTTCCGCGGCCGCGCCGGCCCGGATCACGGCCGTGTGGCCGTCGGCGCGAGATCGACAGGCCCGGCGCGGCGGCGAGACCGGCCGACGGCGGGATCGGTCCGCGAGGAGCGCTGCGACCGGGCCACCGTCTGCGCGGAACTCGGGCGCGGTCGCCCGAGGTCCGGCGAGTGCACGACGACCAGCAGCGCGTAGCTGCCCCGCGCCGGCGAAGTTGCGTCGATCTGCTCGCGCGCCGCGACCGACTCCGAGCCGTTCGCCTCCCAGCCGGCGCCGGAGAGCGCGTCTCGACCCGCGGCGCGAAGACCCCGAGGCCGACCGCGATCACGCCCAGGCGGCGAAGACCCGTCCGGGGTGCTTCGCCGCCAGGCGGCCCATCCGGCCGATCGGACCGAGGGCGCTCATCGCTTCACCCGACCTGGGCGCAGATGACCCAGGCGTAGACGGTCCTCGCCGAGGTGTAGCCATTCTGGTACAGCACCACCCAGCTGTCTCCCGAGTCCGTTGGCGCGCTGCTGACGAGCTGCATGCCGTAGGAGGTGGCGCTCCCGCCCCCGCCGAGCGCCCGCTTGCCGGCGGGGCAGTCGGCCTGCGCCGAGGCACCCTGATCGCCGGGTACGTCCACCCCGGCCGAGACCTGGTACTCCCAGCCGCTGACCCCGCTCGGGCCTTGGGTCCGGCCGGACCCTGAGGGCCCTCCGAACCGGGCTGACCGGCCGGACCGATCGAGCCCGGTTCACCCTGCTCGCCGCGCGGGCCGGCGGGGCCGCGCTGGCCGGTGAGCGAGGTGACGGCGTTCGCGCTCAGTTCCTGTGTGTCGAGCGAGCCGTCCCTGACGTCCTTGCCGGTGATCGTCCCGTTCCTGATGGTCTTGCCCGTAACCGTGACCACGGCGTAGGCGCTGCCGCCGAGCGGGCGAACAGCGCCACGTAGGCGACGACAGTGCCGTGTCGGCGCGGGAGCCGCTTGAGAATCGATCGCATTGGGTTGCCCTCCTTGGACTTTGGTGGTTGTCACAGCGACCGGGCCCCGGTCGGGGGCCTGTCATGAGGCGTTCGCCCCAACTTCAGGAGGTCAGTTGACGAGTCCGTGACACATCGCATACAGCGATGCCTCGGCACGGGTGGAGACGTCGAGCTTGGTGTAGATGTGCTCGACGTGGTTGCGCGCGGTCTTCTCGCTGATCGTCAGCGCCTGCGCGACATCGCGGCTCGAGGCCCCGCGCGCCACGAGCAGCAGGACCTCGAGCTCGCGGGCGGTGAGGCCGGCGGGGCGTGCCCGCTCGCGAGCGCCGGCGCGGCGGTGGCCGGCGGCCGTGAGGACGTCCTCGGCCGCATCGGCGTCCAGCCGGCCGGCGCGAACCTCGTCGCGCGAGCGTCGCGGCCGCCCGCTCGGGTTCCAGGGCGTCCCGGTGCGGACGAGCCTCGGTCATCGCGTGGTAGGCGTCGGCCGCGGCCAGGATCCGGGCGGAGGGCGAGAGCGCGGATCCCGGCATCGAGCGGTGATAGCCCGAGCCGTCAAGGCGCTCGTGGTGGCAGGCCGCGATCGCCCCCAGGCGGGCGAGGGCCTCCGGGCGAGCGAGCATGCGTTCCGCGTAATAGGGGTGC
>CAWJCX010000009.1:0-60315 GCA_963841395.1 uncultured Actinomycetota bacterium | reverse complement strand
CGGGCATCCGCGACACGCTCACGAATGCCGACTTCGGGAGCCCCCGGCTGGGCATCAAGGACAGCGCGTTCGCGAACAACCTCACCCGAGGCCAAGCCGGCCGGCATCCCGTTCGACCCGAACGCCTAGCCGCGTCCGGACGCCCCCACGATCGTGTCCTTCGTCAGCGGCAGGCCGGCCGACTCGCGGACCAGGGTCTGTACGTGCGCGTACGCGTCGGCCGCTTCCGCCCGGTAGCTCTCGCGAGCACCGTCGAGAGGCTCGTTGCGTGCGTGGTCTTCCTCGCGGGCCAGGGTGGTCAGCAGCCCGGCGACGTCGACCGTCGCGGAACCGATGTTCGTGTCAGTCACTGGGGCAGTGTCGGCATCGACGGTCGAGACCTTTATCCCCCGGGCGGCTCAGCCCGTCTCCACCGCCACGCCCTCCGCCGTGAACGCCCGCACGACGGCCGGGGCGCGGCGGAGTCGGTGATCAGCAGGTCGATGGCCGACGCCGGGCAGATCCGGGCGAACGCGTGCCGGCCAGCTTGGAGCTGTCGGCCGCGACCACGATCCGGCGGGCGCGTTCGGTCATCAGCCGGTTGATGCTCGCCTCGCCCTCGTGGTGGGCGTAGGCGCCGTGCACGGGGTCGACCGCGTCCACGCCGAGGAACACCACGTCCATCGTGATCTCGTCAGGATCCGGGTGGCCAGCGGGCCGGTCAGCTCGAACGACTGCGGCCGGGCCACTCCCCCGGTCACCACGATCTTCACCTGCGGCCGCACGGCCAGCTCGCCGGCGATGTTCAACGCGTTGGTCACCACCGTCAGCGCCGGCTCTCGGCCGCCGTTCGAGTCCGGGCGCACGCCAGCGCCCGGGCGATCTCCGTGGTGGTGGTGCCGCCGTTCAGGCCGACCACGCTGCCCCGCGTCACCAGGCCGCCGCGGCCCGGCCGATGCGTTCCTTCTCCGACGCGTGCCGGGCGGTCTTGTAGCGCAGCGGCAGGTCGTAGGCGACGTTGTTGCCACCGCGCCGCCCCGGGTCCTGGTCAGCAGCTGCTGCTCGGCCAGGTGGTCGAGGTCGCGGCGAATGGTGGCGGCGGACACGTCCAGCTCGGCGGCAGGTCGTCGACGTCGACCCTGCCACGCTGTCCCGAGCAGGTCGAGCAGGGTGCTCAGCCGTTCGTAGCGATCCACATGGTGCAATGTAAACCCCTTACCCGCGGAGGACGTGACATGGACCGGCTCGTGGCGGCCATCGACGTCGGCGGCACCTCGATCAAGGCCGCGCTCGTCGCCGAGGACCTCCGCGTGGTGCACCGCACCGCACGCCCACCCGGCGGGTCGACGGCAGCGTCGACGTCGGACAGATCCGCGAGCTGATCGAGGAGCTGCGGGCCGCGGGCGCGGCGACGGTGTCGGGGTCGGCGTCGCGGCGCCCGGGATCATCGACGAGGAGCACGGCATCGCGCGCGCCGCGGTGAACCTCGGCTGGCGGGAGCTGCCGCTGCGCGCGCTGCTGTCCGACGCGGCCGGGATGCCGGTCGCGCTCGGGCACGACGTGCGGACCGGCGGGCTCGCCGAGTTCACCGTCGGCGCGGCCACCGGGGTGCGCAACGCGATGTTCATGCCGATCGGCACGGGTATCGCGGCGGCCGTGCTGGTCGACGGGCACCGGCTCGACGCCGACGGCTACGCCGGCGAGATCGGCCACATCGTCGTCGATCCACAGGGGACGGTCTGCGGGTGCGGCATCCGCGGCTGCCTGGAGACCGTCGCCTCCGCGGCGTTCATCGCGCGCCACTACGCCGCGCGCAGCGGCCGGCCGGTGGCCCGCGCGGCCGAGGTGGCGGCGGCGGTGCGCGCCGGCGAGCCGGACGCGGTGGCCGTGTGGGACCGCGCCGTGGAGGGGCTCGCCGCCGCGCTGACCACGGCGATCACGTTGTTGGCGCCCGAGGTCGTGGCGATCGGCGGCGGGCTGGCCGAGTCCGGCGACACGCTGCTGGCGCCGCTGCGCGAGGCGCTGGTCGGGCGGATGACGTTCCAGCGGGTGCCCACGCTCGTGCGGGGCGGCGCTCGGCGACAACGCGGGCTGCATCGGCGCGGCGATCCTCGCGTGGCGGGCGGCCGCGTGATCCTCACCGTCACGCTGAACGCGGCGCTCGACGTCACCTACCACGTGCAGGCGCTGGTGCCGGGGCCTCGCACCGGGTCGAGCAGACCGGCGCGCGGGCGGGTGGCAAGGGCGTCAACGTGGCGCGGGTGCTGCACGCGCTCGGGCACGACACGCATGGTCACCGGGTTCGCGGGCGGCAGACCGGCGGGCGATCCGGGCCGACCTGGCGGCGCCGGGTATCCGCGAGGCGTTGGTCGAGCCGGCCGCGGCGGCCCGCCGGACGGTCACCGTCGTGTCCACGCAGGACGGTATGGCGACGTCGTTCAACGAGCCGGGCCCGCAGTTGTCCATCTAGGACTGGACGTGGTTCGTCGGCCGCTACCACGCGCTGCGTCCCGCGCGGACGTCGTCGTGCTGTCCGGCAGCCTGCCGCCCGGGCTCCCCGACCACGCCTACGCGCAGCTGATCGGCGCCACGCCGACGTCCTCGACACGTCCGGCGCCGCCGCTGCTCGAGGGCGTCGCCGCGCACCCGCACGTGGTCAAGCCGAACGCCGAGGAGCTGGTCGCGACCACCGGGGTCACCGATCCGCTCGCCGCGGCCCGGCGGCTCCAGTCGCGCGGCGCGGGCGCGGTCGTCGCCTCGCTCGGCGAGGCCGGCCTAGTCGCGGTGACCAGCGACGGTTCTGGCGGGCGTGGTGCCGGAACCCTTGCGCGGCAACCCGACCGGGGCGGGCGACGCGTGTGTGGCCGCGCTCGCCGCCGGGCTGGCCGCGGGCAGCCGTGGCCGGCGCTGCTCGCGGACGCCGTCGCGCTGTCCGCCGCCGCGGTGGCCTGCCCGCTCGCCGGCGACGTCGACCTGGACACCTACCGGCGGCTCGCGCCGCAAGTCCCGGTGGAGGGGCCGCATGCTCACGCCGACCGCTGAGATCGTCGGCGCCGCAGCTCGCGCTGGACGCGGGGTCGGCGCGTTCAACGTCATCCAGCTCGAGCACGCCGAGGCGCTGGTCGCCGGCGCGGAGGCCGTCGGCGCGCCGGTCGTCCTGCAGATCAGCGAGAACGCCGTGCGGTACCACGGCGCGCTGGAACCGTTGGCGCTGGCCACCTTGGCGGTCGCGCGGGCGTCGGCCGTGCCGGTCGCCGTACACCTGGACCACGCCACGAACGTCGCGCTGGTACACGAGGCGGTGCGCCTCGGACTCGGCTCGGTGATGTACGACGCATCCACGATGTCCTATGTAGACAACGTGGCGGCGACGGCCGAGGTGGTGGCGCACTGCCACGCGCACGGGGTGTACGTGGAGGCGGAGCTGGGCGAGGTGGGCGGCAAGGACGGCGTGCACGCCCCGGGCGCACGCACCGACCCGGCCCAGGCGCAGAAGTACGTCGAGGCGACGGGGGTAGACGCGCTCGCGGTAGCGGTCGGCACGTCACACGCCATGCTCACCCGCGACGCGGCGATCGACCTGAAGCTGATCGCCCGCTTGCACGCGGCGGTGCCGGTCCCGCTGGTGCTGCACGGTTCCTCGGGCGTGCCGGACGCAGACCTCACCCGCGCAGTCGCCGCCGGCATGACGAAGATCAACATCGCGACCCAGCTGAACAAGACGTTCACGGGCGCCGTGCGCACCTACCTAGCCGAGCACCCGGACGTGGTGGACACCCGCAAGTACCTAGCCGCGGCCCGCACCGCAGTGGCGGACGAGGTCACCCGCCTACTCGGCGTCCTCGGAGCCTGAACCCGACTCCTTGCCGCTGGCGCCATTCGCGTCCGGTTCCGCTCACGATGGCAGCGGGCTCGCTGACGACGTCCTTGATGACGCGCTCCGTCAGCTCCTCGGCGAACTTCGGCGCCAGGTCCCCGGCCAGGCTGCTCCCGGTTGCGGCAGCCTTGCTCCGCAGCTTGGTAAAGCATCGCGACTTCTGCCACCTGATCGTGCACCAGTCCCATGTGAGACAGCATCGACGCATGTCTCGGCCGGTGGCCAGATCCCCCGCTTACGGCGTCGTTGTGACGGCATTTGTCGATGCTGTCTTGCTGTCACAACTCTCGTTTCCGCAGGTCAGGACGGTATTCTTGCTGTCACACGGGTGTGACAGCAAGACAGCATTTTCGGCGTGGTGTGACAGCATTCTGGGTCATGCTGTCACAGGTCTTCGTCGGGTGAATCGGCGTTCCGGGTTGCTGCGGTGTCGAGGAGTTCGGCTGTGAAGTAGCCGCGGGCCTGTCGGCTCTGACCGGAGTCGTCGGTCACTCGCTCGCGGGTGGATCGGCATCCCAGCTCTGCGAGTCTGCGCCCTAGCCATGTCGGGTCGAAGTCGAGGACGGCGGCCAGGTCGGCGTTCGACACGAACTCCGGCCCGTCGTCGCCGAGCTCCTCGAGGTACTCGACGATGCTGGCGAGCGGCTCCGGCAGCTCCACCGCTGCCCGCTCTGCCATGGGAGTGGTGCCGATCACCTCGACAGCCGAAACATGATCGAACACGGGAGCCGGGTCGTCGCCGGCGGCGTGTCCGGTGAGTGTGCTTTCCGCGAGCCGGAGGGAACGGCCACGTCGGCAGATCGCCTGCCAGTCCTCGTTGGGCATGTAGAACGTCCGCACAGTCACCGCGACGGCATCGGCGGCGGCGTGGATGTCGCCGTCCGGCCGCAGGATCCCCACGCCCTTGTGCGCGGCGAGCAGGCGGCTGCTGTCATAGCCGCGGGCGTTCATCTGCTCACCCAGCACGATGTTGCTGTCGCGCCAGTCCATCACCCGCAACGCGAACCTCGACCCGAGAACAGCCCGCAGACCCGACGGGATCGTCCGCGCGTCCGGGCGTTGGGTGGCGAGCACGAGCACGATGCCCGCGGCTGGTCCCTTCTTCGCCAGCCAGGTCAGCAACTCCCCGACGTACTCCCCCGCGGGTATCGTCCGGCCCGCGACCTCGACCGGTGTCCGGTCTTCCAGCGGCACCTGCACCTCGTCGATGACGATCGCGGTGATCGGCATGTCCAGCCCGCGGTCGCGTGACATCGCCGGTGTCACCTTCGACTCCGGACAGGTCGAGTCGTCCAGGTCCCGCATCCGCCGGAACCGCGCCTGCACCTCGGCGACCAGCTCCGCGAGCCACCCCACCAGCGCCACGACATCGGCCGACTCGTCACCGGACAAATACCGGTGCGCCACCAACGCAGCCGCCTGCCAGTCCTTACCCGCCTTGAAGTCCGCCACATACAGCCGGGTGAACGGATCCAAAATCAGACCGGTCGTGGCCAGACGCGCGGCGAATGTCTTGCCCTGCCGGGGAATCGCGCCGATCAGCAGCGACGTCCACACCAACGGTAGATCGATCCGCCGATCCCGCGCGTCCCGCCCGAACGGCACCGGCCGCCACGCATCCCACCGCCGCTCCTCCACCAGCGGCGTCCGCAGCGCAGGTGCGGCGTAGGGGTCGGAGTCGGCCACCCACATCGCCACCCGGCCCGCGTGTCCGCCCGCGCCACGTACCCGCTCCACGATGAGCTGGACCTCGTCGACCGCCAGTGCGGATGCCAGCGCCTCCCGGTTCTTGATCACATCCGCGGCTTTCCGGGCCGGCGGCAGGTCCACCGTGATCGCCCATCCTGCCCCGGCCCGGGTCATCCGCTCGACCAGCCGCAGCACCTCGTCCTTTCCGATCAGCTTGGCGTCTCGGAAAGCGTCGACGAACACCTGCGGGTCCGTCGCCCACGTCAGGACCCGGGGCCCCGCCAGAACGGATTTCCGCCCCGCAGCGCCCTCCCGGCGGCGGCCGAACACCGCGAACAACGCCGACAGCACCAGGACGGCGACCCACAACCACAACCGCCCGTACACCAGATCCACCAGCGCCATCGCGATCACCACGACCACGAACACCACACCCGTGACCTTCCACCGGAACAAGGTCAGCGCGCGGATCTCCATGAACTTGCCCACCAACCTCTCCGCCGCCACCACCGCCTCCCGGTACTCCCGCACCGTGACCCACCGACGCCAGCACCGGACACCAGCGAGCAGACCCCGCACCACCGCCACCACGAACCGACCCGGCGCCCGCACCAGCCACACCACCAGGTCCTGCACTGCCCCCACCGCCTGCCGAGGCCCCTTCAACCACCCAGGAACCCACCGCGACCGCGACCACCAGGAACCGAACCCACCCCCACCCGACCGGCGGAGCAGCGGCGCGGACAACTCATCGACCAACTCCCCCTCCAGCACCCGCTCCGCCGGCGCCACCTCACAGGTCCCGGGAGGCGCGGTTCCCGGCTCGTGGCCGGCCATGGACTCCTCCGACACGCTCATGACCGACCACCACGCTCAACCTCATCCGCGAGCGCCCGCGCCACCCGCGGAGCCAGCCCATGAGAACAACCGGACACGTCACGGACCCACCGCGGCGAGATCTCGACACCGGGCGTCCACGCCTCCCGCGCATCGAGCAGGAAATCAGCGAACAACTTGCGCCGCGACGGCTGCCGCGACCTACGCGGCTTGTCCTCACGTCCACCACCGGCTCCGACGTAAGCCACCGCCACCGCATCGGTCAGCTTGTCGTGCAGATCGGTGATCGCCTCCGCGGCCACGAACACCACGAGTGGCGGCACGGAGTGCAGCACGATCGCCGCGAGCGATCCTTCGGCGTAGGACTTCCACGTGTTCATCACGTAGGTCGCCGCCATCGTGAACCACTTCGCGCGCCGCACCCACGGGCCCGGCCGCACCTGATAGCGCGCGGTCACCTGCTCGGCTCGCAGGATCGCCAGCATGACCAGCGACACCGTCGGGTCCAGCACCCACGCCGCGAGCCACGAGAGCGTCCACACCGCACTGCCGGCCGATGCGAACACCTGAACGTTGGTCATCGTGAACGCCAGCCCGAGAATGATCCCCGCCCAGCACATCCGATCCACGTGCGTGCGGATCCGTTCGATCCGCAGCGCGATCACGTCCGGATGGGTTTGGTACGAGCGGACCTTCGCCGCCTCTGCCGCTTCCTGCGCGAGCACCCGCACCCGGCCGCCCGGGGCACGTCGCTGTCGTTTGACGTTCATCGGCGACCACCCCGCCGTTCCGTTGTGGTCACCGTCAGGGCACGTGTCAACGCATACGACGACAGCAGCGCGGGCAGACCCAGGACAGCGAGGAGCAGCCACCGGCTGGCCTCCGAGTGGGTGATCACGACCCACTGCACACCGACGATCACCCCCGCCGTGAACAGCACTCGCCCACCGAGCGAGAACAGGCGTGCCCCCGCGCGTGCCGCGTCGGCCGCGGCACGCGCCCGCCGGGATCCGGCGCGCCAGACCATGAGCAACGAGAGCAGCACACCGAGACCGGCGAGCAGCTGTGTTGGTGTCAAGGCGAAAGTCATGGCCGCCTCCCGCCCTGGCGCCGGGCCCGCCACACCGGGTACAGCGCCCGGATCTCGTCGGACGGCAGCCCGCCCCACACGCCGAGAACCTGCTCGCCCTGGATGCGAAGCTCCAGCTCGAGACAGGCCCACCTAACCGAGCAGCCGACGCACAGGAGCGCGGCCGCCTCCCGATCGGTCAGCGCGTCGCCGACGCAGTCGGGTTCGAGGTCGCTGGCGTAGAACCAGGCGCAGGTGTTCTCTGAGGTCACGATGGTCCACAGGACGTCGTCGGGTACGCGCTCGAACCGGTCGAGGCGAGCCGCGAGCTCGTCGAAGTAGTTCACTGCCGCTCACCTCCGACCGGCTCGCCGAGCAGTCGTTGCAGCAGGTAGGCGGGCACCACGAGCCGGGAGCGACGCCAGACGGCAGGGATCGCGCCGGTCCGGATGGCCTTGCTGACGGTGGAGGGATGGACGCCGAGAAGCCACGCGGCTTCGTCGACGCTGTAGTAGTCGGAATTGGGCATACGTGTACTCATGAAAAAAGTCCTTTGAATGGATTGATAGCTGATATCAGCTACCAATGGTTGAAATCAGCGTGCGAGAAGACGTGATTGGTCGCCCGCGGCGCGAAACGCGCGGTTGTTGATCCGTCGATTCAGTGGGAGCCGCTAATCTCAGCGCTGAGGCGGAGCGCGGAGGAATGGGTGACGGAGGACTGGTCTGCGGTCGCGAAGGCGATCAACGAACGTGTGAACGAACTGGGCTGGCGGCAACGCGAACTCGCGGAGCGGTCGCGTGTCTCGCAGGCGATCGTGCGAGAGCTCCAGCACAACACCGTCGAGCGCAGGCGGAGCGCGAGAACGTTGGAGTCGTTGTCCGTCACGCTCGGCTGGCATCCCCAGCACCTCGACGCCGTGCGGCTCGGCCGCCGGCCTCCCGAGCCGAACGATCCGGTCACCGACGACGGCGACACGCTGTGGTCCCGCCTGGACGCGCTCGAACAGCGCCTGGAAGAGATCACCGAGCGACTCGACGACCTCAAGGGCGGCATGGCGACGGTTATCGACAACACCAAGTCGCGTCGTTAGCGCTGTGCGGTTCCGGTTGCTTTTCATGCCTCTAATTCCACGGCGAATCCGTCGGGGAACCCATGCGCAAGCAGTGCGGAACCAGTGCCGAAGCGGTGCGTAAGTTCGACGACCCGGGGGAATGTGTGGCATCGGCGAGTGGCTGGACCGGCAAAGACGCGTGTGCGCTCCAAGCGGCATTGCGGCTGAGCAATGAGGCGTTCGCCGAGCGACTCGGAATCGGCGTCCGCACCGTCGCGGGCTGGCACCAGAAGCCGACCCTGCGCCCGCAATCGACGATGCAACAGATTCTCGACACCGCACTCGAACGGGCCACGGTCGCCGAGCAGTCGCGATTCACCCAGCTGACCGCAGCCAGCGAACCGGTCACAGACAACCGAGACAACCGAGCGACCGGCCGCCTGGAAAACGACCCGGACATCGCGGGCGCGCTGCACTGGCTCGACCAGCACGCCGGCTGGACGCCGGGTACCGCGCGTCGGGAGGTCGGCGTCCGGCTGTCCCGGCTCGACGTTCGCCAGCTACAGGCACGCGGCAACCGCCGAGGCGGTGTCGACCAACGGGTCATCGCCGACGTTCTCGGCGCCTACTACCGCGACCGGATCGACGGCCACGGCCGCTACAGCGCCGCAGGCGCCACGACCAGCGTCATTACCCGCGCCGACTGGCTCGACCTCGCCTGCCCGTTGATGCCGCCGGCCGACAGGTTCACGGTCACCAACACCGCAGCCGGCCTCAACATCGGCTTCGACGACGAGGTAGCCGACCGCGCGGCACAGCGGATCGCGGAGACGCTCGCCCTCAACGTCCGGCTCACCGACGGCAGGTTCTTCCGGCTGGTCGACGTCGAACCCGCCAGCGGCTCGATCACCGGCTCCATGGAGATCATCCGCTCGGTGTCGTTCGTGCTAACCGTCGACATGCTCGAAGGCGAACTGATCGACGCGATCGCCGCCGGAGCGCCCGTCTCCCCCGGTGCCCTCCCCCTGCGGGACCGCTACCTCCCCGACCTCGCGTCGGTGGTCGAATTGCCTGGTCGGCTCTGTGCCGGCGGCACGCTGGCGCTGTGCGCGATCGCGCGGCCGGCCGACCCGTTCCGCGGCCCGGCCGACTATGTTCTGCTGGTGCAGGAGCGCTCCGGACACGTCGTCAACGCCGCCCGGCGGCTGGCGGTCATCCCCAAGGGCTTCCACGAGCCGATGAACGACTACCGCGCCGACGCCCACCTCGGCGCCACACTCCGCCGCGAGATGGAAGAGGAACTCTTCGGCCGCGACGACGTCGACAGCACGACCGGCGACCAGCGAAGCGCCGACCCGATGCACCCCACCCGGCTCTCCGAACCGATGCGCTGGCTCACCGCCGAACCCGGCCGCATGCGCGTGGAATGCACCGGCTTCGGTCTGAACCTGATGAGCGGCAACTTCGAGTTCCCCGCCCTGATCGTCATCGACGACGAGGATTTCTGGACCCGCTACGGCGGCCAGATCGAGGCCAACTGGGAAGCGACCGCCCTGCGCCAGTACTCAAGCCGCGACCGCGCCATGCTCGACGAGCTGATCAACGATCGAGCGTGGAGCAACGAGGGCCTGTTCGCACTGCTGCAAGGACTCCGCCGGTTGAGTCAAATCGGAGGAAGCAGGGTCGACCTGCCGCCGATCGAATGGGAGATCCGCCAGTGACCGGACAATGGCGCCACGGCAACGCCGCCGAGGACACAAAGGACGACCGCGGATGGCTGCTCGGCCACTTCATCGACCCACCCGACGACGTCCGCCACAGCAAGGATGTCGAGGTGAAATGGGGAGCCCACCCCGCCGGGGAAAAGCGTGCCGGATGGACCTCTGACGACCAGCGAACGACCTTGCTGTTGCTCGTACAGGGCGAGTTCCGAATCGACCTCACGGAAGGCAGCCGGGTCCTTTCGAACCAGGGCGACTATGTGTTGTGGGGGCCTGGCATCGATCACTCGTGGGAGGCGCTCGCCGACTCGGTTGTGATCACGGTCCGGTGGCCGTCAGTTCGATAGCTGGCAGACTCACCCGTTCACCGCCGATCTCCCGTAGCCGTCGCAGTCCTTGGAGGAAGGCGAAAAGGCCCTCGTTGCTCCAGTTGTCGTCCGCGACCAGCTTTTCGATCAGGTGGCTGTCCATACTGGAGTAGACGCGCAGCCCGGAGGTCTCCCAGTTCGCCTCGATGTTGCCACCGTAGCGAGCCCAGAACTCCTCGTCCTCGACGAGGATCAAGCTGGCGAACTCGTAGTTGCCAGAGATCAGGTTCAGTCCGAACCCCGTGCACTCGGTCCGCAGTCTTGCCGGCTCATCCATGAGCCAGCGCATCGGTTCGGACAAGCGACTCGGATGCATCGGTGCGGCGACTCGGCCGCAGGTGGTGCTGTCCACCTCATCCCGGCCGAACAGCTCCTCTTCCATCTCCCGGTACAAGGTCGCGCGGAGCCGCGCGTCGGCTCGTACGTCCCGCAAGGGCTCGTGAAACCCCTTCGGGATGACCGCCAGCTGACCGGCGGCGTTGAGCACATGGCCCGAGCGCTCCTGCACGAGCAACGCGTAGTCCGGCGTCTCGCGAAACGTGTCCGCCGGGCGCGCGATGGCACACAGTCCGAGGACACCGCCCGCACACAGCCGCCCGCGGTAGTCGAGCACGGACGCCAGGTCCGGCAGGTAGAGATCGCGTAGCGGCAAGTCTCCGGGCCGTACGGTGTCGTTCTCGACGAGTGCGTCGGCCAGCTCGTCCTCGAGAAGATCCATGGTCAGGGCGTACTCGAAGAACGGTGCCAGTCCGACCTGGCCAGAGATCATGTCGGGCGCGACATCGACATCCAGCAGCCGGTACACCGGCTTGTCGGTCATGCGAACGTCCGTCGCAGCCGCCTCAACGAGACGGTCAATTGCCCGACGTGCTGACGTGCTCTCGGGACCCACCATGGGGTTCTGGTCGTACTCGCCCAAGGTGAACATCTCGTGGTCTGCAGAGAGCGGGCACGCCAGATCGGCCCAGATGGGTCTGGTCAGGATTGTGGTCGTTATCGGCTCGGTGTCGAGAGCGACTCGGTAGAGCTGGTGTGTGGCGCAATCGGTGCCGTAGTAGTCGGACAAGGCGTCGACCAGTCGGCTCCTGCCCACCCGCGCTCGCCTGAGCTGCTTGTCGATCAACTCGGCACCCGCGCCCGGCTTGGCGGCTCTGGACTCGACCTCTCGTCTGCTGGTGCCCTGCATCGATCCCGTCCACCGATCGAGCCAATCGAACACGGCAGGCGGGAACTGATGCGGGGGCCTCAGTGCCTTGCCGGCCGCCGGCGCCTCGCCCGGGGATGCCAGCAGCTCGTCGATGGTCAGGCCGAAGATCTGCTCGAGCAGGCGCGCGGTCGCCGGCCGAACCGGTCCGAGAGGACGACCACCAACACCCCGGCCTGAGATCAGTCGTTGAAGGTGTCGCAGGCCGAGCGTGCCGGGCTCGTTGTGTTCTCGCGCGAAGCCTTCCGCGAACGCGACGAACTCCTCCAGCGTCAGACGGCGTTCACGGACCTTCTGCTCCAGCACCGTGCGAAACGACTCCATCTCGCCTCCTGACGGGTCGTATGTCGTCCCTATGTCACGCATAGATCGTTGCGCTGATGCCAGGCTGACAACAAGCTGTTTTCAAGTGTCGCACAACCGCGACAGAGGACCACCAACTTGCCGGGCGGCGGGCGCTTCCGCCTCAAACCCGCACCGCCGCCCGGCATCCCTGACCTCGATGGAGTGACCCGTGACCAGCGCACCGGCAGCCCGCCAGCGAGCCGCCCGCCAAGTCCGAGAGAGGAACCGCGAAACCGGCCCGGCCTCCGCCTGCCCACCGGGTTACCACCGGGTGGGAACGCGAGCAGAGGTGTCGGCATGAACCTCGGCACCGAACGCGTCTCCTGGATCACCGCGCAGTCCGACCGCAGCGAGCACGCGGTCGACGACGACGCGCAGATCGCCGGAATGACCACCGGCAGCGGGCTGTACGCGGCCCTGTGCGGCACAACCTTCCTTCCCGCATCGATGGACGTCGGCCCCGCCGGCCGGTGCGGGCGCTGCCTGATCGTCCGGCGCGCCCGATCACACCTCCGCGACCTGGACCGCCGCATTGCCGCGCCGCGGCCGACCTGGCTGTCGCGATTGCGATGCCGCAGATCCGACGCCGGCACAATTCAGGTGAGAGATGAACATCGACGTCAACGCGACACTCGCCCGGTACCCGGAGCTGCGTCCGCTCAGGATCGTCGAGAACCCGCCATGGAGGTTCACGGTGCTGGACAGCGGCGTGCTGACCGGCACCCGGGCCCACGACGGGTATGCGGAGGGCCTGTGGGTCATCGACCGCAACCGCGCCGGAGTCCACCGCCGGCCGATCCGACGAACGCCCGAGCCTGTCGTGGACGATGTGAACTTCTCCGGATCGCTTGCGGATGCGGTCGCACTGCTCCAGCGAACACCGAACGCATGACTCACGAGGTGAACCAACTTCGACCGTTGCCTCGTCGCGGTGGCGCATGGATGCCGGAGCCAGGCCGAGTCCGTTGGCGGCATCGCGGTGGCAACCCGTGGAACGCCGTGCGCCAACCGTGGCGGGCCCATGCGTGTGCGCCGCAGTCGACGCTCGTGTGGCAGACAAAAACGCGGTCCGGCCGTCGTATCCGTGCGGTGCTGTGGTGCGCCTGCGGCGCAGTGATCTATCCCGGTGTCGACCGCTGGATCGCCAAGAACCTGCGGCGACACAGCGCGGGTTCCGAACTCCCCGCCTGGCACCGCCGCCTGCCCGCCCTCCCAGCAACAACGGTAGTCATCGCGCGATCCGGAGAAGAGTCTGATGTGGATGCAGTGGCTGACGGCTGGCGCCGTGCTGGTCGTCGTGGTGTTGCGGCTGGTGGTCTACCAGTTCGACCGGCCTTCGCGCCGGATAGACCGCGCAATGCGCAACGGTCCACACGAGATGCCTGGCGGGCAGCGGGATGACCGGAACGAAGACTGAGCGCGCGACGACTGCCACCGTATTCGGGCAGCTGTTCACCCTCGTCATCGAGGAAGACGACGATCCGCCCTCGGCCACGCCCGCTGATCCGGTCGTGTTCGCGCGGGGCGTGCAGATCACCAGAGGGTCCGAACAGTTCGCGGTCGTCTTCGGCGGCAAGGACACCGGCTGGCTGCTCGGAGTCCATGACTCCGCTGAGGCGGCGTGCGCGCGGCACAGCCATATGTGCCCACTTGTGTTGGTGTGGGCAGGAAGTCGAACCGACTTGTCCACACCGGACCCCGCGCGAGGCGTGACGGCGCCATGACGACCCCTGCGAGGCACACCACCCGTACCTGTCCAGCCATAAACCACCGTGGGGAGCCGATGGGTCGGGTGTTTGACCGTGCTTGATCATGTAACCACCGTCCGCTCACGCGAGCTCGGACAAACTCTGCAGCGCGCGATGGAGGGCAGCGGCCGCAACGGCAGCGAGATGGCGGCCCTGCTGGGCTGGTCACCGAGCAAGATGAGCCGGCTGCTGTCCGGTAAACGACTCGCCAGCCTCGTGGACATCGCCGCGGTGCTCGCGGTGTGCCGGGTGGTGGGACGGCGCCGCGACGAGATCCTCGAACTCGCCCAGAACGCGTACGAGCCGACCTGGTGGCAGGACTACGGCACCCACCTCCCGGTCGACCGCACGACCCTGACCGACAACGTGGCCCTCGCGACCGCGGTCACCACATACCACGACACGCTGGTACCGGACCTGCTGCAAACGCCCGCGTACACACGGGCCCTGTTGCAGGCCCTGCCGACCATTCCCGCCGGCGAGATCGACCAGCGGACCACGCAGTCCACCCAACGTCAGCTCGTGCTGGACCGGCATAGCCCACCGAAGGTGCGGGTGTTCATCGACGAGTACGTCCTCACCCGCACCGGCGCCGGCGACGCGGTGATGGCCGACCAGGCCACCCGCCTACTGCGGATGTCCACCAAATTCAACATCGACATCCGCGTACTGCCCGAACGACACGGCATCGGACAGACCACCGCGTTCACCCTGCTCGAGTTCGCCGAGGTACCGCCCGTGGTCTACCTCGAGTTCCCGACCTCCGCGGCGTTCCTGGAAGGCAAGGACACGATCAAGACCTACGAACAGGTCGTGACCGCTCTGCAGCAGCAAGCCCTCGACGAGCCGTCCTCACGCTCCTGGCTCGCCAACATCGCCGCACGCCGCAGCGGTCGCGACACGCCCGCCGACAGGTGACCACCAAATGCCCAAGCTCAACCGCAACGTGATCCGCGAATGGCTCGAAGACCACAACTGGACAGTCCGCCGCCTCGCCGAAGAATGCAGCACCCTCGGCGAAGACACCTTCGCCGAAGGAACCGTCCGCAACGCCGTCAACGGCATCGACCCCATGCGACCACGACGCATCCGCGTCATCTGCAAAGTCACGGCCAAATACGGCGACGGCATCACCTACACGCAAATCATCGACACCCCACACCCCGACCAGAACCAATGACAAGCCCACGCATGGACCACGACCTACCGCGACGCACCACATCCGCCCGGACCCCCGGCCGCCGAAACGAACCACCAACTCCTCAATCTGCTCCAAATACTCGTCAAACGGACGAGCCCGATGCTCACGGGCCACCGGACTCTGCCCGGCCTCACGCAGCTGCACATAACGGGCCACGGTGTGATGGTCACACCCAGCCAGCTCGGCCGCTGCGCGGTAATCGCCCGAGGTCGTATGCCTCAAGGATCTCCATGATCTCCCTGCTCGCCTTCACCGGCCGACTCTTGTTGACCGGTGGCCTGAACTACTCACGGGGAGATATCTGGCCACCAGCGGGGAAACTGCTGGCCATCTACGGGGCGGTGAGTGGCCGCCTATGGGGATCTTTCCCTGGCCGCGGACACTGCGTGACCGGCGCGGCGACATGGCCTCGCCGCACAAGCCGGAACCACCTGGCAGCGCTACCCGACCACTCGCAACGCCGCCCTCACAGAGCAAGCCGATCACGCGCGCATCCCTACTTACTGCACGGGAACGCGGGGTAGTCGTGTCGAGCCGCAGTTGAGTTAGTAGGTTTGCGGCGTGTGGCAATACGCCCTCTGGGGACTCATCGGCGCCGCGGCGAATCGAGCCGTCCTGCTATTGGAGGCCACCCAACGAGTCAAGGGGTGGCCCTGGGCCCGACCACAAGGCCCAGGCGGCGGGGTGTACACGATGTCGATCATCGTGCATCTCGGTATTGCCGCAGCTACGACGGCGGCGCTGGCCACAACCGCGATCATCACTAACGGCTTCATTGCTTTCGGGATTGGAGCTGCCGCTCCTGTTGTTGTCAAGAAGATAGCGGGATACGCGGAGACCCTGATCCCGGCCCGCAACGAAGATCAACAACTGGATCGGGGTGAAGGCGATGCCTCGTGACCGCGTTGGGTGCAGACTTCTGTCCGCGCTCGCGGACTCCACGTCCGCCTTCGTGTCCAGGCCGGCCCCTGATGACCAAACCCGCGGCCTACGGCTTCTGTCCGCGCTCGCGGACTCCACGTCCGCCTTTCGCACAGAACGCAGTACCTTCGAGAGGATTCCTCAACCGGGCATCACGGTCGATTCTCAACGCGAGATCCCCAACAACAAGGAACGATCCTCCGAACGGCGTTCACAACGGCGCCTAGGAATGCATCGGCACCACAACGGGCTGAAGACCGCGCTGTTGCTCGGGGGTATGAGCGCGCTGATCATCCTGATCAGCTCGTTGTTCGGCCGGACTGCGCTGTTCATCGGGTTTGCTATCGCGCTGCTGATGAACGGGTACTCCTATTTCAACTCCGACAAACTCGCGTTGCGCGCGATGCGGGCTCGGCCGGTGTCGCAGGCCGAGCAGCCGGTGATGTACCGGATCGTGCGGGACTTGGCAACGTCCGCGCAGCGACCAACGCCACGCCTGTACGTGAGCCCCACACAGGCACCGAACGCGTTCGCCACCGGGCGCAACCCGCGAAACGCAGCGGTGTGCTGCACGACCGGAATCCTCGATCTGCTTGACGAACGAGAACTGCGGGCCGTACTCGGGCATGAACTGTCGCACGTCTACAATCGCGACAGCTTGTTCCTGGGAGTAGCTGGTGCGCTGGCGAGAGTGCTCCTTGCGTTCGCCAGCCTGGCAATGTTCGGTAGGTCGCCCGACAGTTGGGATGACAGGCCGAACCCGCTCGCGATGTTGCTGTTCGCGATTCTCGGCCCGGTGGCCGCCGGGATCGTACGGATGGCGGTGAGGTCGTCGCGGGAGTACCTGGCGGACGAGTCCGGCGCGGAGCTAACCGGTGACCCGCTCGCGCTGGCATCGGCGTTGCGCAAGCTGGAGTACGGCACGCGGGTGGCGCCACTCGCACCGGAGCCGGCGGTGGTGGCGCAGTCGCACCTGATGATCGCGAACCCGTTCCGGCCAGACGAGCGGCAAGCGCGGTTGTTCTCAAACCACCCGCCGATCTCGGACCGTATCCGTCGCCTAGAGGCGATGGTACGGCGGCGGATGCCCTAGCCTGCGCCTTCCGAGGAATGGAGTAACACGGGTTGCCTTCGACGCGAGGCCTAAAACGTGGGTCTGGCTACCCTACGGGTCCCGTGGAAGGTTTCACGACCTGACCGAACTCGTGCGTGGTTGGGTCCCAGGGCAGCCGGGCCAGCCCGCCGTTCCACAGCGCCGGCAGCGCTGGTCGCACGTCCGGTTCGGCATGTGGTTCGTCGGGGTACACCATCTCGCCGGAAGCGCCGCTTCGGTAGAACCCTGTCCACACCTCCCGAACGGTTGGCTGCCAGTGCGGATCACCGATCAAGATCCCCATCACGTTTGCAACCGTTAGTGGAAGTGTCGGATCGGTTGCAGGCAGCGGGACCCGCCACTCCCGTTCGAACAGCCAGTCCGATCGCCTTCCCGGGGTGGTATCGAACCGCACTGCCCATGGTTCTGATCACGATCGAGGCTCTCTCTCGACCTCTGTGTCCGGACCGACCAGACCGGACCGCCGCCCACCTCGTAGATGTACTGTCGCTGGAAGATCAAGCCCCATGGCGGCCACCCACGAGTGCTCAACAGCCACTGCAAGTGGTCAGGGGGCGGCTCTCCGACAAGCAGATCATCGGCTGGTGGGGCTCGGCGCCGAACGGTGGGAAACCACGCAACCGCTGCTCCCACAGGATGCTGTCCAAGCGCTCTGCCGCTGACCTGGCCCGGATATCCGCAGGAAGCAACGGCGTCGGTGGCGCCCCGGACGGACGACCACAGAAGTGGATCAGCAAGTCATACTGCGCCGGACCAGCCTGCTCCAGTGGCTATGACGACACCTGAGCAGGCAGCGGAGGCGGTGTCAACGTCACACCTGCTCATCGCCCCAACTGACCGTCGCGTTAGGAACTGGCGACAGTGGAACTGGGTCTATCCCATGATCTTGGAACAGTCCCGGACGATTGGTTACCTACTCCGCAGTGGTAGCAACATGGCGTCGAAGTTGGGCGAATCCGGGTAGGGCTGGAGAGTGCCGACCTTCTGCCAGCCCCACTGCGCGTAGGCGGCTTGCGCGCTGGCGTTGTCGCTGCGGACGAGCAACGTGGCGCGTTTCTCGCGTCGACTGCCGAGCAGCTCGTCGTGCAGTGACTTGGCGACACCTTGCCGCTGCCAGGTGGGGACGACCATCAGTTCGTTGAGGGCGAAGGTGCGGTGTCCGGTCTCGCGGATGAAGTTCTCGGATAGTGGCGTCGTGGCGCCCTCCCACCAGCGCGAGGTGACAGGTAGCGGGTAGCCGAACGTGAGGCCGATGGGTGTGTCGTCGTTGTAGGCGGCCACCAGGCCAAACCCTGGCGCCTTGACGTAGCTGCGGACGCGCTCAAGGAAGCGCTCTACCGAGTAGAACGGCTTGTCGATGACATCAATGTGGCTGGCTTCGTACACCGAGCCGACGACTGTGTCGAGCCTCTGCTCAGTCGCGGCAACATCGTGATGTCGGAGGACGACGGGCACGCGATCAGGACTCCTTGGTGATGGTGTCGGCGCCTAGAAGTTCCATTCGGGCGGGAGGTCCGCGCCGCATACGGCACACACGAAGTCGCAGTCTTTCACCAGGTTTCGCTCGCCGCATGCCGGGCAGCGGCGGAACACGACGGGGTCGGTGAACTCGCCGGGGTGCGCCACGCCGGCGCGGTCGAGCGCTGCCGCGACCGCCGGCCAGGAGTCCGGGTCGGGGCAGTAGCCGGTCGACTGGTTGCTGATCCCGGTGGCGGCCCACCGCTCGCCGGCGCGGCCGAACTCGATCTCCCCAGCGCCGAGCACCTCCGCGCCGCCGGCGCAGGCGACGTGCTCGCTGCGTCGCGGAGCGAGCCGGAGGAACCCCGTCACGTCGACGACGAAGGTGTAAGGCTCGCCCGCCTCACCGCTGGCCGCGAGCCACGCGGCGAGGTCCGCCGGCGAGCCGATCCGGCGCCCTTCGCCGCCCGCCCGCACCGCGGCGAGCACAGCGGCGGGTCCGACGTAGCGGTACACGCGGCGACCGTAGCGGACTGGCCATTACATGCCATACGAGCTATATTCACGCCATGGCATCTACATTCGAGGTGCTGGCCGAGCCGCGCCGCCGGGAGATCCTCGACCTCCTGCGCGACGGCGAGCGGCCGGTCGGCGACCTGGTCGAGCGGCTGGCGTTGACCCAGCCGACGGTGTCCAAGCACCTCAAGGTGTTGCGCGGCGCCGGGTTGGTCGAGGTGCGGCGCGACGCCCAGCGCCGCCTGTACCGGCTCCGCCTGGAGCCGCTCACCGAGGTCGACGCCTGGCTGGCACCTTACCGTCGCATGTGGACGGACAGCCTGGATGCCCTGGAACGTCGCCTGGAAGAGATGGAGGACTGATTCGCCGTGACCGAGCGTGCGACTCTGCGGACGATCGACGGAAGGCCCGTGCTGCGCTTCGAGCGGCGGCTGCGGCACTCGCCGGCCAAGGTGTGGCGGGCGGTCAGCGAGCCGGCCGAGATGGCCCACTGGTTCCCCGCCACGGTGGAGGCCGAGCTGCGGCTCGGCGCGCCGATGCGGTTCACCTTCCCCGAGGAGGCGCCGCTGGACGGCACCTGGGACGGCGAGGTCCTGGAGGTCGACCCGCCGAGGGTCTACATGTTCCGGTGGAACACCGACGTCCTGCGCATCGAGCTGATCCCCGACGGCGACGGCTGCCGGCTGGTGTTCACCCAGACCCTCGGCGGCGGTCCGGTCGGCCGGCTGGGCGCCGGGCGGACGGCGGCCGGGTGGGACCAGTGCCTCGACACGCTGGTGACCCGGCTCGACGGCGGGTCCCCTGAGCCGCAGACCGACTGGCTCACCCCGATGTCGCGCTACATCAGCGAGTTCGGCCTCGACGAGGGCACCGTGCACGAGACCGGCGACGGCTGGGAGCTGCGCTTCGCCCGCGACCTCGTGTGGAAGCCGGCGGCCGACGTGTGGGCGCTGATCGTCGAGGACACCACGCCTGAGCCCGGCGGCGAGCCGCCGCTGCGCGCCACCAACGGCTACGTGCCCGCCGGTCGCCTCACCGAGGTCGACGAGCCGCGCGTGCTGGAGTACGAGTGGCAGCATGACGGTGCGCCCGCCGGCCGGGTGCGCTGGACCATCGTGTCCGACGACAAGCTCGGCGTGCGTGTCGAGCTCACCCAGACGGTGCCCACCCGGCTCGCCGACGAGCGCGCGACCGCGCTGGGTGCCTGGCACGTGCAGCTGGAGCTGTTCTTCGGCGCGATCCACGGCGAGCTGCGCCCGTGGCCCGCGGACCGCGCCGAGACGCTGGCGAAGGAGTACGCGGACCGCCTCTAGACCGCGGTGATGGCCTCCCGCCACAGGGCCAGGCCCTCGTCGATCTGGTCGGCGGTGACCACGAGCGGCGGGATCATCCGCACCACGTTGCCGGCCGCGCCGCAGGTCAGCAGCAGCAACCCGGCGGCCGCGGCGGCCTGCTGCACGCGGGCGGCCGTGGCCGGGTCGGGCTCGCCGTCGCGGTCCACGAACTCGTTGCCCAGCATGAGACCCAGGCCCCGGACGTCACCGATGGCCGGCACGTCCGCGGCCACCTTCGCGAGTCCCTCGCGCAGCCGGGCGCCCATCTTGTCGGCGTTGTCGACCAGGCCCTCGGACTGCACGACGTCCAGCGTGGCGATCGCAGCCGCGCAGGCGACCGCGTTGCCGCCGTACGTGCCGCCCTGCGAACCCGGCCACGCCTTGGCCATCAGCTCGCGCGGCGCGGCGATCGCGGACAGCGGGAAGCCGCTGGCCAGGCCCTTCGCCGTGATCACCACGTCGGGCCGGACGTCGAAGTGGTCGTGGCCCCAGAACCGGCCGGTGCGCCCGAAACCGGTCTGCACCTCGTCGACGACGAGCAGGATTCCGTGCCGGTCGGCGCGCTCGCGCAGGCCCTGCATGAACTCGGTGTTGGCCGGCACGTACCCGCCCTCGCCGAGCACCGGCTCGACGAAGAACGCCGCCGTCTCCGCGGGCGCGGTCATCGTGGTCAGCACGTAGTCCAGCTCGCGCAGCGCGAACCGGGTCGCCTCCTGCTCGGTCCAGCCGTAGCGGTACGCGGTCGGGAACGGCGACACCACGACCCCGCCCATCAGCGGGGCGAACCCGGCGCGGAACTTCGTGGCCGAGGTGGTCATCGACGCCGCGCCGATCGTCCGGCCGTGGAACGAGCCGTGGAAGACGACGACGTTCGCGCGGCCGGTCGCGTGCCGGGACAGGCGCAGCGCCGCCTCGACGGCCTCGCTGCCCGAGTTGACGTAGAACAGCGCGTCGAGGCCCTCGGGCAGCACCGAGCCCAGCCGCTCGGACAGCGTCAGCAGCGGGCGGTGCATGACCGTCGTGTACTGGCCGTGGATGAGCTTCGCGGCCTGCGCCTGGACGGCCTCGACCACCTTGGGATGGCAGTGTCCGGTGCTCGTCACGCCGATCCCGGCCGTGAAGTCCAGGTACCGGCGCCCGTCCTCGGCGTAGAGGTACACACCCTCACCGCGCTCGGCCAGCACGGGCGTCGCCTGCTTGAGAATCGGGGACAGCTCAGCCATCAGCACTCCTCGTCGGGGATTGTCGACAATCCTACGGAGGAGCCTAGGCTAGTGACCTCGGGCGATCCACTCCTCCAGGTGTGGCGCCTCCGACCCGATCGTGGTGTCGTCGCCGTGACCGGTGTGCACGACGGTCTCCGTGGGCAGGGCCAGCAGCCGCTCCCGGATCGAGTCGACGATCGTCGGGAAGTCCGAGTACGACCGGCCGGTGGCGCCGGGCCCGCCGTTGAACAGCGTGTCGCCGGTGAACACCACGCCGAGCTCGGGTACGTGCAGGCACACCGCGCCGGGCGCGTGGCCCGGTGTGTGCAGCACCCGCACGTCGGCGCCGGCCACGCGCAGCGTGTAGCCGTCCACCAGCTCACCGGACGGCCGCGTGTCGTCGCCGTGCGCGAGACGCCAGAGGACGTCGTCGGCCGGGTGCAGCAGGATCGGCGCGCCGGTCTTCGCCGACAACGCGGGCGCGGCGTTGACGTGGTCGTCGTGGGCGTGCGTGCAGGCGATGGCGACGACCTCGCGCCCGTCCGTCGCGGCGGCGATCGCGTCCGCGTCGTGCGCGGCGTCGATCACCAGCACCTGGTCGTCGTCGCCGAGGAGCCAGACGTTGTTGTCCACGTCCCAGCTGCCGCCGTCGAGGTTGAACGTGCCGGAGGTGACGACCTTCTCGACCCGCAGCGTCATCAGAAGGTCACCACGGAGCGCAGCACCTCGCCGCGGTGCATCTTGGTGAACGCCTCCTCGACCTGGTCCAGCGCGATGGTCTCGGTGACGAACGCGTCGAGGTCGAGCCGGCCCTGCCGGTAGAGGTCGATCAGGTACGGGAAGTCCCGCGAGGGCAGGCAGTCGCCGTACCAGCTGGACTTGAGCGAACCGCCGCGCGAGAAGAAGTCGATCATCGGCATCTCGAGCGTCATGTCCGGCGTCGGCACGCCCACGAGCACGACGGTGCCGGCGAGGTCGCGGGCGTAGAAGGCCTGCTTCCACGTCTCCGGACGGCCGACCGCCTCGATGACGACGTCCGCGCCGAACCCACCGGTGAGCCCCTGCACGGCCGCGACGACGTCGGTGTCCTTGGCGTTGAGGGTGTGCGTCGCGCCGAGCTTGCGCGCCCACTCGAGCTTCCGGTCGTCGAGGTCGACCGCGATGATGTTCGTGGCGCCGGCGAGCACCGCGCCGGCGATGGCCGCGCAGCCCACGCCGCCGCAGCCGATGACCGCGACGCTGTCGCCGCGGGTGACCCCGCCGGTGTTCACCGCGGCGCCGATCCCGGCCATGATCCCGCACCCGAGCAGCCCCGCCGCGGCCGGCGACGCCTCCGGGTCGACCTTCGTGCACTGTCCACTGTGTACGAGTGTCTTCTCCGCGAACGCGCCGACGCCCAGTGCGGGCGAGAGCAGCGTGCCGTCGGTGAGCGTCATCGGCTGCTGGGCGTTGAAGGTGGCGAAGCAGTACCAGGGCCGGCCGCGCAGGCAGGCGCGGCAGGTGCCGCAGACCGCGCGCCAGTTGAGGATCACGTAGTCGCCCGGCTCGAGATCCGTGACGCCCTCGCCGACCGACTCGACCGTGCCCGCCGCCTCGTGTCCGAGCAGGAACGGGAACTCGTCGTTGATGCCGCCCTCGCGGTAGTGCAGGTCGGTGTGGCAGACGCCGCAGGCCGCGACCTTGACCACCGCCTCACCCGGCCCCGGATCAGGCACGACGATCGTCTCGATCTCGACGGGCGCACCCTTCGACCGGGCGATGACGCCCCGAACCTGCTGAGCCATGTGCCACTCGTCCTCTCGTGCCGTTGCGTAGGTGTACTTCTACCAGCCGGAGCGGCCGCCACGCGGGATTGAGTTTCGCGGCCAGCGAGAAATTCGCCGCTGCTCGGCTCTCCGTCGTTGCCTGGTCCGGGCCGGGGCTCAATGGCCGATGAGCTGCGGCTGGGCCGGTCGGCGTGCAGCTTAAGGCCGCGAGTCTCACTGTAAAGTGCCCGCACCGCACCCTGCGCTGGGCACTTTGCGTTGGCGGACACTTGACAGCGAGCCTCTTTCGCGGCCTTGGCACGCCTTCAAGGGCAGGCCTGGCGGCCTGCCCGAAATTGCGCACACCACCCGGCCCAGCCGCCGTGGATCATGGGCAAAGTGGCCACGCCGCGCGGGGTTGTCGTCTGGGTCAGCCGCTCACCAGGGGGAGCAGGTTCGGGCGCCAGACCCCGTCGTGTTCGCGCGCCGTGTGCAGGCGCTCCTCCGGGACCTCGTCCGTAACGCCGTGGTGCGCTGTCGTGCGGGGCGTCCTGCCGCGTGGGCCAGGGCCTCCGAGGTCGGCGATCGTCTTGTAGCTGCCGTTGTCGGAGCCCGCCATGCGGCTGATCGTCTCCTCCATCAGCGTGCCGCCCAGGTCGTTGACGCCACCGCGCAGCACGTCCACCACGCCGCGCTCCCCCAGCTTCACCCAGCTGGTCTGGATGTTCTTGATCCGGCCGTGCAGCAACAACCTCGCCAGGGCGTGCACCGCCCGGTTCTCCAGGTGCGTCGGGCCCGGCCGCGCGATGCCGGCCAGGTAGAGCGGGGCGTTCGTGTGCACGAACGGCAGCAGCACGAACTCCGTGAAACCACCGGTCTTCGCCTGCAGGTCGCGGATCAGCTTGAGGTGCGCCACCCAGTGCGACGGGTTGTCGACATGCCCGTACATCATCGTCGACGTCGTCGGGATGCCCAGGTCGTGCGCCGTCGACACCACGTCGATCCACGCCGCCGTCGGGAGCTTGCCCTTCGTCAGGATCCACCGGACGTCGTCGTCGAGGATCTCGGCCGCGGTGCCCGGCAGGGAGTCCACTCCGGACTCGTGCGCCGCCGTCAGCCAGTCCCGGATCGACAGGTTCGTCCGGGACGCGCCGTTCACGACCTCCATCGGGGAGAACGCGTGCACGTGCAGGCCCGGCGCGCGCTTCTTGACCTCCGCCGCGATGTCGAAGTACGCCGTGCCCGGCAGGTCCGGGTGGATCCCGCCCTGCATGCACACCTCGGTCGCGCCGACGCCCCACGCCTGCGTCGCGCGCTGGCCGACCTGGTCCAGCGACAGCGTGTACGCGTCGCTGTCCGTACGACGCTGGGCGAACGCGCAGAACCGGCAGCCGGTGTAGCAGACGTTGGTGAAGTTGATGTTGCGGGTGACGACGTAGGTCACCTCGTCGCCGACGGCGTCCGCCCGGACGGCGTCGGCGAGCCCCGCCAGGGCCTCGATCTCCGCGCCGGCGCCGGCCGACAACAACGTCAGTGAGTCCTCATCGGACAGTCCGGCCGGGTCTGATTCGGCGTGCCGCAGGGCGGTCGCGAACGACGGCCGGAGCCGGTCGGACGGTCCCACCAGGTTCGCCGGGCGGGCGGACACCTGCAAGCGCAGCTCGTCCCAGTCGCCGTACACCGAGTCGAAGTCGTCGCGCCGGTCGTCCGTGCGGCCGACCGTGTCGATGCTCTCGTGCAGGTCCGTGCGGCCGGACTCGACCAGCGCGACCTCCGGCTCCTGCCACGACCGCCCCACCGGCATGGCGCCGGCCGCGACGAGCCCGGTCGACGCGTCGGCGAGCGCCGCCACGTGCCCGGCGACCCGCGGGTCCAGCCACGGCTCGCCGCGCCGCACGTACTCGGGATAGATCGGCAGCCGCTCGGCCAGGCTGAACCCGGCCGCCTCGGTGTGCGCGGTCAGCTCGTCCAGCAGCGGCCAAGGCCGCTCGGGGTTCACGTGGTCGATGGTCAGCGGCGAGACGCCGCCCCAGTCGTCGATGCCGGCGCGCAGCAGCAGCTCGTACTCGCCGCCGATCAGGTTCGGCGGGGCCTGGATGCGCATCTTCGGCCCCAGCACCAGCCGCGCGACGGCGACCGTCGCGGCCAGCTCCTCGACCGTGGCGTCGGCGGACGCGGCCATCGCGGTGTCCGGCTTCGCGCGGAAGTTCTGCACGATGACTTCCTGGATGCCGCCGTACTGCCGCGCCACCCTGCGGATCGCGAACAGTGAGTCGACGCGCTCGGCGAGGGTCTCGCCGATGCCGATCAGGATGCCCGTGGTGAACGGGACGTTGCTGCGCCCCGCGTCCTCGAGCACCCGCAGCCGCACGGCCGGTTCCTTGTCGGGCGAGCCGTAGTGCGGGCCGCCCTTCTCCGACCACAGGCGGGTGGCGGTGGTCTCCAGCATCATGCCCATCGACGCCGACACCGGCTTGAGCCGCTGGAAGTCCGTCCAGCTCAGCACGCCCGGGTTGAGGTGCGGCAGGACGCCGGTCTCCTCGAGAACCTTGATCGACATGGCCCGGACGTAGGACAGCGTGTCCGGGTAACCGGCCTCCTCCAGCCACTCCTTCGCCGCGGTCCAGCGATCCTCCGGCCGGTCGCCCAGCGTGAACAGGACCTCGGTGCAGCCCAGCTCAGCGCCGCGCCGGACGATGTCGAGCACCTCGTCCGGGCTGAGGAACGCGGCCGGCACGCGACCCGGCACGGTGGCGAAGGTGCAGTAGTGGCAGCGGTCCCGGCACAGCTTGGTGAGCGGCACGAAGACACTGCGCGAGAACGTGATCACGCCAGGGCGGCCGGTGGCGTCGAGGCCGGCGTCGCGGACCCGGGAGGCGGCGTCGAGAAGCTGGTCGAGCTGCTGGTCACGAGCGTGCAGCAGCGTCTCGGCCTCCGTCCGGTCGAGGGCCACACCGTCGCGGGCGCGGCGCAGCGCCCGTCGGATCGCTGACTCGCTGGGTACGAAACCCTCGGTCACGGACACCCCTCCTGCTCGCGTGCAGCCGGCGTGTCCCAAGCTAGCCGTCCCGGCCGACATCCCCGACGTGATGGTCATCGCTCCACGACAACCCGGCTCCCCCCGAGATCATTCCGGCCCGGGCGCCGACCGGCTCGGCGCCGAGCAGAACGCGGGTCGAGCCACAAGCGCAGCGTTGGTAGCGAACCCAGCCCTCGCTGGTGACGTGGCTGGAGGTTGTTTCCCAGCGGTGCGTGGCGGTCATGCCTCCAGTCTGCTGTAATGGGCTTGTGCATTTGAACCCTTACGGCGAAGAACCCGTCCGGATGGCGGTCGCGCTCGTGACCACGCAGCCGCGGACCGCCGGGGAGCTCGAGGATCGCTGCGTCGAGGCCGGCATCCTCGTCGAGGAGCCGGCCGGCGCCGCGGACCTGCGCGAGGTCGAGACGTTCCTCGACCATTGGCTCGCGGTCGTCGACGCCGAAGTGCCGGGCGTGCGCGCCGAGCGGCTCAATGCGCTGCTGGCCGAGACGTCGGCGTATCCGCGGCTCACCGACCACGCCGGCGACGGCTGGCACATCCACTACCGCGACTCCGGGCTGCGGCTCGCCGCCGTGCTGCGTGCGCTGATCAGCGTCGGCACGGCCCTGCACCTGACCGGGCGGGGCATGGACCGGCTGCGCCGCTGCGCGCTCGCCGAGTGCGGCCTGCCGTTCGGCGACTTCTCCCGCGGCGGCCGCCAGCGCTACTGCTCCCCCACCTGCGCCAACCGGGACGCCGTGCGCCGGCACCGGGCGAAGGCGCGCGAGCAGGCCGGCTGACGTACTCCTGACGGATGCTCGAGAACGGCTCGGGTACGCCTCGGGGCGTAGTCGCGGAGCCGACGCGACGCCGACGACATCGGCGCGCGGTGGGAGGACCCTGAGCACCATGAACACCGCGATGCGTGCGATGGGCCGGTCATTTCGGCGCAGCTGGGACGAGGGCACCCGGCTCGAACGGGCCGCCTTCGTCACCGGCGGCGTGCTGGTCGCGAGCGGGCTCGTCAACCTGGTCGTCCTGCTGGTCACCGGCGGGCCGTGGACCGGGCCGACCTCGCTGCGCAAGGCGGTGACGTTCGGGCTGTCGTTCGGGCTGACGCTGGCCACGGTCGCCTGGGTCACCCACTTCATCGCGCTCGGCCGGGTCGGCCGGCGGGTGCTGCTCGGTGGCTTCACGGCCGCGTGCGTGCTCGAGACCGCGCTGGTCTCGATGCAGGCGTGGCGCGGCGTGCCGTCGCACTTCAACTTCACGACGCCGTTCGACGCGGCGGTCGCGGGGGCGCTCGCGTTCGGCGGTCTGGTGATCGTCGTGCTGGTGCTCGGCTTCACGCTGTCCGCCTTCCGCGGCGTCGGCGCCAACTCCCCGAGCATGCGGCTGGCCATGCGGTTCGGGTTCGTCGTGCTGATGGGCGCGATGGCCGTCGGCGCCGCGATGATCGCGCTCGGCGTGCCCATGTCGCGCACCGACCCGCAGGCCGCGTTCGAGACCGCCGGGTTCCTCAAGCCCGCGCACGCGGTCACGATGCACGCGATCCTCGTGATCCCGGGACTGGCCTGGCTGCTGACGTTCACGACCTGGCCGGAGCCGCTGCGGATGCGGGTCGTCCAGCTCGGTGCGGCCGGGTACCTGCTGGTCACCGTGGTCGTGGTGGTCGAGTCGATCGCCCGGGTGTCGCCGCTGGCCGCGCCGCTCGTGCCGACCCTGCTGTCGGTCGCGGGGCTCGTCGCGCTGCTCGCGGCCGGCGGGATCGCGGTCTACGGCGCGCTGTACCGACGCGCGAACACCGGCGTTCGTTCATCGACATCGGTGTCCGGCTCAGTAACCTGAGTGGATGCCCGCGCGAAAGTCGAAAACCGGCCGGACCCAGCAGGAGCGCAGCGCCGCGATGCAGCAGCGGCTGCTCGACGCGACCGTCGACTGCCTGGTCCGGTACGGCTACGCGGGCACCACGACCACCCGGGTCACCGAGCTCGCCGGGGTGACCCGGGGGGCTCAGGTGCACCACTTCCCCACCCGCGCGGACCTCGTTGCCGCCGCGGTGCGCCACCTCGCGGCGCGGCGCACCGAGCTCGCCTTCGAGAAGATCGACTCGGTGCGCCAGGCGCCCGACCCGATCGACGCGGCGCTCGACCTGATGTGGGAGATCCACCAGGGCCCGATCCACTACGCGACGATCGAGATCTGGGTCGCCGCGCGGACCGACGCCGAGCTGCGCGAGCAGCTGAGCGCGGTCGAGCCCGAGGCACGCAAGGCGCTCATGGAGTTCTCCGCGGCCGCCTTCGCGGACTACGCAGACAACGCGCGGTTCCGGCACATCATGTACACCGCGCTCGACACGATGCGCGGCATCCTGCTCCTCGGACTGTCCAATCCGGACACCGGGCAGCTGGACCAGTGGTGGAAGCGCGCGAAGTCCGACCTGCGGCTGCTGATCGACGCCGGGCTCGGTCAGCCACCGGACCGCATCAGCGGCGCCAGGTAGCCCCGCGCGAACGCCCGCACATCGTCGTCGGTGTCCAGTGGTATCGCCCCGCCGGGCATCAGCGTGAACGAGATGGCCAGCCGCACGAACACCTCCGCGACACCCGCCGGCGTGCGGTCGGCCGCCGGCACCTCCGGGGCCTGCCGGACGAGGAAGTCCCGCGCCGCGGCGACGACCAGCTCGCCGTTGGTGGTCAGGTACGGCAGCAGCGCCTCCGGGTCCGACGCCAGCAGCCGGTTGAGCAGCCGGTCCTCGCGGGCGTAGCGCACGCCGACGACGAAGCCCTCGACCAGCCGCTCCTGGGCGGACTCCAGCCCGTCGACCGCGGCCGCGATGCCGGCGAAGAACCGGCGCGACTCGCGGACCAGCACCGCCTGGACCAGCGCGTCCTTGCCGTCGAAGCGGCGGTACAGCGTCGCCCGCGACACGCCGGCCCGCCGGGCCACGACGTCGACGTTGGTGCGCCGCAGCCCGTAGACGAGGAACTCCTCGAGCGCGGCGTCCACAATGGACTCGCCCACGGCGTCCGTGTCCGGCGCCGCGAGGACCCGTTCGAGCAGGTTCATCCGCGCGGCCCGACGCCGGCGCGGGCGTAGCCGCGGCGGGCCCGGGCGGTGTAGCGCAGCCGCGGCGGCACCACGCGCCAGGCGGTGCTCACCGCGCGGCGGAACTGCCGATACCGGCGCTCGTCGCGCTCGGTCCACCGCTCGCCGATCAGCTCGCGGACCGGCTCCGGCAGGGTGCCGACGGAGAGCCACCACAACGGCTTCGCGGTCGGCTTGCGCAGCAACCGGTACAGCGGGGCGGGCACCAGCGGGAACGTCGCGGGCGGCTCCTTGGCGAACTCGACGAGCCCGCGCGCGGCCGGCGTGATCACCAGCTCCTCGCGGCACATCCGGTCGAAGTAGGCCTGGAAGCTCGCCCAGTCGGGCGGGACGACGCGGTCGCTGACCCCGTAGGCCCGGTACACCGCGCAGCCCTCGGCGTAGAGCCGCTCCTTCTCCGCGTCGCTCATCGGGTGGTCGAACAGGTCGATCATCTGGAACAGCGCGTCGAAGATCGTCGCGTGCGCCCAGAAGTACACGTCCGGGTCGAGGGCGTGGTAGCGCCTGCCCTGCCCGTCGACGCCCTTGATGTGCGTGTGGAAGTCGCGGATCTTGTGCGCGGTCCGGTCGCCGTGCGGCCAGTCGAACGTGACGCCCTGGATCTCCGGCACCGAGCGCAGCACCCGCTCCCAGGGCTCGGCGAAGAAGTCCGAGTGCTGCTCGACCCCGGCACCGAGCCCGGGATGCATCAGCTGCAGCAGCCCGGCCTTGACCAGCAGCAGGTACCCGCGCACCTCGCCCGCCCAGCGCCAGTGCAGCGAACCCGGCCCGGGCAGCTCGACCTCCGCGCCCGTCCCGCTCTCACGAGCCGATGAGACACTCACGCCTCATTGTATCGCGGGTCTAGTGATAGTCGTAGAAACCTCGGCTGCTCTTCTTGCCCAGCAGGCCGGCGTCGACCATGCGCAGCAGCAGCGGCGGCGCCGAGTAGAGCGGCTCCTTGAACTCGGCATACATCGACTCGGCGATGGCCTTCGTCGTGTCCAGGCCGATCAGGTCGGTCAGCGCGAGCGGGCCCATCGGGTGCGCGCAGCCCTGCACCATGCCGGTGTCGATGTCCTCGGCCGACGCGAAGCCCGACTCGAGCATCCGGATCGCGGACAGCAGGTAGGGCACGAGCAGCGCGTTCACCACGAAGCCGGCGCGGTCCTGGGAAAGGATGACCTCCTTGCCCAGCACGTTCTCCACGAACGCGTCGACGCGCTCCTTCGTCGACTCGTCGGTGAGCAGCGAGGGCACCAGCTCGACCAGCTTGAGCACCGGCACCGGGTTGAAGAAGTGGATGCCGATGACCTGCTGCGGGCGGGACGTGGCCATGCCCAGCTTCATGATCGGGATCGACGACGTGTTCGACGCGAAGATCGCCTCCGGGTCGGTGATCACCTTGTCCAGCGCGGTGAACACGTCCGTCTTGACCTGCTCGCTCTCCGCGACCGCCTCGACCACGAGCTGGCGGTCGGCGAGCTCACCGAGGTCGGTGGTGAACCGCAGCCGCGCGAACGCGGCGTCCCGGGCCGCCTCGTCCAGCTTGCCGTTGCGCACCGCCCGGCCCAGCGACTTCTCGATCCGGGCCCGGCCCGCGTCGAGCGCGTCCTGACTGACCTCGGTGACGATCACGTCGAGCCCGGCGCGGGCGTTGACCTCCGCGATGCCCGACCCCATCAGCCCACAGCCGACGACCCCAACCCGCTCGATACTCAACCGTTCCTCCGTAAACGTCAGACGTTGCGCCGGTACTGACCGCCGACCTCGAAGAAGGTGTCGGTGATCTGACCGAGCGTGCACACCCTAGCCGCGTCCATCAGCACGCCGAAGACATTCTCCTCGGCCGCCACCGCGTCGCGCAGCCGCCGAAGGGCCTCCGTTGCCTCCTGGCCGTGCTTGCGCTGGAACTCCCGGGTGCGGTCGACCTGCGACCGCTTCTCCTCCTCGGTCGCCCTGGCCAGCTCGATCGTGGGCAGCGCCTCGGCGTTCTCCTTGTTCGGCAGGAAGGTGTTGACGCCGATCAGCGGCAGCGAGCCGTCGTGCTTGCGCTGCTCGTAGAGCATCGACTCGTCCTGGATGCGACCGCGCTGGTAGCCGGTCTCCATCGCGCCGAGCACGCCGCCGCGCTCGGACAGCCGCTCGAACTCGACCAGAACCGCCTCCTCGACCAGGTCGGTCAGCTCGTCGATGACGAACGAGCCCTGCAACGGGTTCTCGTTCTTCGACAGGCCCCACTCCTTGTTGATGATCAGCTGGATGGCCATCGCGCGGCGCACCGAGCTCTCCGTCGGCGTGGTGATCGCCTCGTCGTAGGCGTTGGTGTGCAACGAGTTGCAGTTGTCGTACAGCGCGCAGAGCGCCTGCAGCGTGGTGCGGATGTCGTTGAAGTGCATCTCCTGCGCGTGCAGCGACCGGCCGGAGGTCTGCACGTGGTACTTGAACTTCTGCGACCGCTCGTTCGCGCCGTAGCGCTCCTTCATGGCCACGGCCCAGATCCGCCTGGCCACCCGGCCGATCACGCTGTACTCGGCGTCCAGGCCGTTGGAGAAGAAGAACGACAGGTTCGGCGCGAAGTCGTCGATGTCCATGCCACGGGCGAGGTAGGACTCGACGTAGGTGAACCCGTTGGCCAGCGTGAAGGCCAGCTGGCTGATCGGGTTCGCCCCGGCCTCGGCGATGTGGTAGCCGGAGATCGACACCGAGTAGAAGTTGCGGACCTTGCTGGCGATGAACCACTCCTGGATGTCGGCCATCATCCGCAGGCTGAACTCGGTGGAGAAGATGCAGGTGTTCTGGCCCTGGTCCTCCTTGAGGATGTCGGCCTGCACGGTGCCGCGGACGTTGGCCAGCGCCCACGCGGCGATGCCCGTGCGCTCCTCCTCGCTGGGCTGGCGGCCGTGCTCGGCGGCGAACTTCTCGACGTTCTGGTCGATCGCCGTGTTGAGGAAGAACGCGAGAATCGTCGGCGCCGGACCGTTGATCGTCATGGAGACCGACGTGGTGGGCGCGGTGAGGTCGAAGCCCTCGTAGAGCGCCTTCATGTCGTCGAGCGTCGCGATCGAGACGCCGGAGGTGCCGATCTTGCCGTAGATGTCGGGCGGGGTGTCCGGGTCGTTCCCGTAGAGCGTCACCGAGTCGAACGCGGTCGAGAGCCGGGTCGCCTCGGAACCCTCGGACAGGTACCGGAAGCGGCGGTTCGTGCGGAACGCGTCACCCTCGCCGGCGAACATGCGGGCCGGGTCCTCGCCGTCGCGCTTGAACGCGAACACGCCGGCGGTGTACGGGAAGTACCCGGGCAGGTTCTCCTTGCGGAGGAAGCGCAGCAGCGAGCCCTCGTCGTCGAAGCGGGGCAGCGCGACCCGGGGCACCTTCGTGCCGGACAGGGTCTCGCGCCACAGCTGGGTGTGCAGCTCCTTGTCGCGCACCCGCACCACGAGCTCGTCGCCGGTGTAGTCGTCCTTTGTGGACTCCCACTGCTCGAGCAGCTCGGCGGTGTCCCGCTCGACGCGGCGCGCCGCCTCCGTCGCCAGCCGGTCGATGTCCTCGGTGGACGACTCGGCGGCGGCGAGCGCGGCACTGGCCCGGGTCAGCGCGGAACGTTCGCGCACCACGGCGACCTGCTCGTCGGTGCGCTCGTGATAGCCGCGCACGGTCTCGGCGATGTCCGCGAGGTAGCGCACCCGCTGCGCCGGCACGACGGTCGCGGCGCGCGTGGACACCCGGCCGTCGACCGGGGCCAGGGTCGGCTCGCCGGCCGCCAGCCCGCGCCCGGCGAGCAGATCGCGGGTGTGGTGGTACAGCGCGGTGACGCCGTCGTCGTTGAAGGTGGCGGCGCTGGTGCCGAAGACCGGCATGTCCTCCCACGACGCGCCGAACGCCTCGCGGTTGCGCACCAGCTGGCGCGCCACGTCGCGGCGCGCGTCCTCGGCGCCGCGGCGCTCGAACTTGTTGATGGCCACGACGTCCGCGAAGTCGAGCATGTCGATCTTCTCGAGCTGGGACGCGGCGCCGAACTCGGGCGTCATCACGTACAGCGAGGTGTCGACGAACGGCACGATGGCCGCGTCGCCCTGGCCGATGCCGGGCGTCTCGACGATCACCAGGTCGTTGCCGGCCGCCTTGGCGGCGGCGATCGCGTCGGTGAGGCCCTCGGGCACCTCGGTGACCGCGCCGCGGGTGGCCATCGAGCGGAAGTAGACCTGGTCGCCGTCGCCGCCGGGCAGGCCGGCGATGCCGCCGAGCGTGTTCATCCGGATCCGGTCGCCGAGCAGCGCGCCGCCGCCGCGCCGGCGGGTCGGATCGACCGCGAGCACGGCGATGCGCAGCTTGTCCTGCTGGTCGAGGCGGAAGCGGCGGACGAGCTCGTCGGTCAGCGAGGACTTGCCCGAGCCGCCGGTGCCGGTGATGCCGAGGACCGGGACCTGCCGGCGCTCGGCGGCCGCACGCAGCTGGGTGAGCGTGGCCTCGCTCAGGCTGCCGGCCTCGATCTTGGTGATCAGCTGGGCGAGCGCGTCGTGCTGGCCGGCGTAGAGCGCGTCGAGCCCCGGTTCCGGGCGGTCCGCGAGGTCGGTGTCGCACGCCTCGATCATCGAGTTGATCATCCGGGCGAGGCCCATCTCCTGCCCGTCGTCCGGCGAGAAGATGCGCGCGACGCCGCGGGAGTGCAGCAGCTCGATCTCCTCGCGGACGATCACGCCGCCGCCGCCGCCGAAGACCTTGACGTGCCCGGCGCCGTGCTCGTTGAGCAGCTCCACGAGGTAGCTGAAGTACTCGACGTGCCCGCCCTGGTAGGCGCTGATGGCCACGCCCTGCACGTCCTCCTGGATGGCGGCGCGGACGACCTCGCGGACGGACCGGTTGTGGCCGAGGTGGATGACCTCGGCACCCTGCGACTGCAGGATGCGGCGCATGATGTTGATCGCCGCGTCATGCCCGTCGAACAGACTCGCGGCGGTGACGAACCGGACCGGGTGCACGGGCCGGTGCAGTGCTGGGACGTTGGCCATGATAATAGTTTGATGTCCTACTTTCCGACGTGCAACTAATGTGCGGCAAATCTCCCAGGTCGAGCACTCTGGAAGTGGTCTCACCTGCCATGATGGCGCGATGGTTCCGGAGCCCGTACGCCGCATGCTCGACGACGACCTCGCGTCCCGCTCCCTGGGCATGGAGCTGGTGGACGCCGGCACCGGCTTCGCGGTGGTGCGCATGACGATCACCGACACCATGGTCAACGGCCACGACATCGCCCACGGCGGCTTCGTGTTCCTGCTCGCGGACACCGCGTTCGCGTGCGCGTGCAACAGCCACGGCCCGGTCACCGTAGCGGCCGGCGCCGACATCACGTTCGTGACCTCCGCCCGCCGCGGCGACGTGCTGGAGGCGAGCGCCGAGGAGCGGATCGTCTACGGCCGCAGCGGCATCTGCGACGTGACGGTCCGCCGCGGCGACGACGTGGTCGCCGAGTTCCGCGGCCGCAGCCGGACCTTGCCGCCTCCCCGCGGTTAAGACCCCTCCAGGAGCCCGTTCGCCAGCGCGTGCAGGGCGGCCTTCAGGCGGGCGGTGTCGCTGCGTTCGAGGATGCGGAGGATCGGTTCGGCCTGCAGGCCGGCCAGCAGCAGGTCGGCGAGCAGCGGGGCGTCGAGGTCGGGGCGTTCGGCCGCGATCAGCGTGCTGATGTGGCCGTGCCAGAACAGGTAGACCGGATGGTCCTCGCCGTGCGAGCGGGGTGACACCTCCTGGCCGAGCGCGGCCAGCAGGCCCTTGTTGCGGCCCACCACGTCGACCACCGCGGACAGGAACGCCAGCAGCCGCTCGCGGGGTGGCGCGCCCGGGCCCAGCGGCGGCGGACCCTCCTCCACCGCCTCACGCAGACCCAGAGCGCGTTCCTGCATCAGGGCGACCATCAGGCCCAGCCGGCTGCCGAAGCGGTGGAACACCGTGCCCTTGCCGACCCCGGCCGCGGCGGCGACCTGTTCGATCGTCACCTCGTCCGGTCGGTGCCGGCTCAGCAGTTCCTCGGTCGCGGTCAGGATCGCGCGGCGGTTGCGGGCCGCGTCCGCGCGCTCGCCGGGCATCGACACCTCCGGAGTGACGAGCAGAGTGACAAGTGGACCGCCGGTCCAGTACGGTGAAGTTGACCGCGAGTCCAGTTGAGGGAGGATACCGTGCGCCGAGTCCGGTACCACGCATACGGCGGCCCCGAGGTGCTGCGCGTCGAGGAGGCGGACGTCCCCGATCCCGGCCCCGGCCAGGTGCGCATCCGCACCACCGCGATCGGCGCGAACTTCGTCGACACCAAGTTCCGCCGCGGTGCGGGCACGATCTTTCACCGGCCGCTCCCCGCCACACTGACCGGCGACGTGGTCGGCACGGTGGACGCGGTCGGCGAGGGGGTCGGCGCCGACCTCGCGGGCCGGCGGGTTGCCGCACTGGTGCTCGACGCGTTCGCCGACTTCGTGCTGGCGGAGGCCGGCGGGCTCGTCGACGTTCCCGACGGCATGGACGACGGGGTGGCGAGCATGCTGCCCTCCGCCGCCCCCGTGGCCCTCGGCGTACTGCTGGCGAGCGGATTCTCGCCGGGCGGCACCGTTCTGGTGCACGCCGCGGCGGGGAACATCGGACACCTCGCCGTCCAGCTGGCGAAGCTGCGCGGGGCCGGGACGGTGATCGGGACCGCGGGTTCACCGGCGAAGCTCGACTTCGTCCGCGCAGTCGGCGCCGACGCGGCCGTCGACTACTCCGCTGACGACTGGACGGATCAGGTGCGCGCGGCGGTGCCGTCCGGAGTGGACGTCGTGCTCGACTCGGTCGGCGGCCGGACGACGTTGCGCAGCCTGGAGTTGCTCGCGCCGTTCGGCCGGCTGGTGATCTACGGCGCGGCGGACGACGTGGTCGACGTGCCGGCCACGAGCCTGTACCTGCTGCGTTCGATCGGCGGGTTCTCGTTGCTGGCCTGGCAGGCGGCGCGACCCGTGGAGTACCGCGAGGCGATGGCGGAGCTGACCGGCCTTCTCACCTCGGGCCGCCTCCGCGCCACCGTCCACACGCGACTCCCCCTCGACGAGGCGGTGGCGGCGCACCGCCTGCTCGACGCGCGCGCCCAACTCGGGCGGATCCTCCTGGTGCCGTAGTCAGGCGAGCGCGAGGAACACCGCGCCGCCGACCACCGGGCCCACGAGCGCACCGGCCACCACCTGCGCCACCGTGTGGTCGGTCAACGTCACGCGGGCCCAGCACACGAGGGCAAGCAGTGCGGTAAGCAGAAGGAGCCACGGGCCGAACAGCAGCGTCAGCGTCGCGACCGCGCCGCCGGCCACCGCCGCGTGCAGCGACACCTTCCACCATCGGGTGATCACGAGGCATGCGACGAGCGTCACGATCATCGCGCACGACAGGGCGACCAGCTCCCGCGGCGCGCGACCGATGAGCATCACCGCCATGCCCGCGAGGGCCGAGAGCAGGCACACCAGCAGCGGCACCGTGCGGTGTGCGCGGTCGCGCACCCAATGCCCGTCCCACTTGCCTTTCCGCGCGCCGCGGACGAGGAACGCCATGGGCAGCACGCAGAAGAAGACCGCGACGACCACGCCCCACGCGGCGGTGGCGAGCACGTCGTGTCCCGTCGCGTGCCACGCGACCACGAGCGGCAGCGCCACCGCGACCACGGCGGGCGAGAGCACCTCGGTCACGGCGGCGGCGACCCGCCGGCCGGTAATGTCCATGACACCATGATCCCTGCGTGAGGAGCCTCGATGAAGCCCGGCGACACCGCCCCAGACTTCGAGCTGCCCGATGAGACCGGCACGACCCGCACGCTCGGCAGCTTCCTGGAGACGGGTCCGGTCGTCCTGTTCTTCTACCCCGCGGCGATGACCAAGGGCTGCACGGTCGAGAGCTGCCACTTCCGCGATCTCGCCGCCGAGTTCGCCGAGCTCAAGGCGAACCGGGTCGGCATCAGCCCGGACGAGGTCGCCAAGCAGCAGGAGTTCAGCGAGAAGCACTCGTTCGACTTCCCGCTGCTGTCCGACCCGGACGGCGCGGTGGCGACGCAGTTCGGCGTGCGGCGCGGCTTCGGCCCGCTGCTCACCCGGCGCCAGACGTTCGTGATCGACACCGACCGCACGGTGCTCGAGGTCGTCAAGAGCGAGTTCCGCATGGCCGTGCACGCCGACCGCGCCCTCGAGGTCCTGCGCGCCCGCTGACGCTAGTTGCTGATCACGTCCTTCGGGATCGCGGCGTCGGTCTTCAGCGCCTCGAACAGCTGCTCGGACTTCCCCTCGTCCCACTGCGTCGCCGAGCCGTCGGTGACCGGCACCGTCGTGGTGACCGTGCCGCCGTCGGAGATGCCACCCATCGCGAAGCCGAGGCCCGCCAGGTTGTGCAGGTGGTCGCCCTCGTCGACGGTCAGCGCGTCCGGCACCTCGGACAGCAGCGGGAACAGGTCGAACGGGTTGAGGAACGTCGCGGGGCTCGCGATCTCCGAGGCCAGCGCGCCGATGAACTTGCGCTGGTTCGCCACCCGGTCGAGGTCCGACCGCGGGGTCGCCGCGCTGTGCCGCATGCGGACGAACGCCAGCGCCTGCGCGCCGTCGAGCGTCTGGTGCCCCGCCTTGATCGTCGCGCCGGTCACGGTGTCGTGCATCTTCTTCGGGATGTCCATCTCGACGCCGCCGACGGCGTCGACCATGTCCGCGAACCCGGCGAAGTTGATCTCGGCGTAGTGGTCGATGCGCAGCCCGGTCGCCTGCTCGATGGTCTGCACGAGCAGCTTCGGCCCGCCGAGCGCGAACGCGGCGTTGATCTTGCTGGTGCCGTGGCCGGGGATCTCCACGTTGGAGTCGCGCGGCAGGCTCATCAGCGTCGCCGGCGTGTCGTTGTCCGGCAGGTGCGCGACGAGCATCGTGTCGGTGCGCTTGCCCGCGGCGTCACCGGTGGCGAGCTTCGCCTTCTGCTCCGGCGTCAGGCCCTCCCGGCTGTCCGAGCCGACGATCAGCCAGTTGGTGCCGGCGGCCTCCGCGGGCCGGCCCGGGTAGTCGGCGAGCGCCTCGACCCGGGTGAGCGACGTGTCGACCCAGAAGTACGTGCCGCCGAGGATCACGAGCAGGATCAGCACGATGATGCCGATCGTGCGGCCCGGGCGGCGGCGCTTGCGCGGACGGCGCGGCGGCGGACCGTAGCCGTCGCCCTGCGGCGGCGGACCGTACCCGTCCGGCGGCGGGCCACCGTAGGGGGCCGGCCCGGCGGCCGGCGGCGCGGCTCGTCGGTCGGCGGCATCGGCAGTGCCCTGGTCTCGTGGTAGGCCGGCCGCCCGACCCGGCGCCGCCGGACGCCCGTATCCCGGCCCGCCGCCGTACCCGGGCCGTCGCGGCGCTCCCCTGATGGCCGTAGCTCATTTCCCCACCTTCCGTCGATACCCAAGACGTGGGGACCGCCGTCGAGGTTGCGCAGTGGTACGGCACACACCGTAGGGGACAGAGGTCAGAGTGGAACGCCCAACCCACCAGGCGACGGCTTGGCCAGCGCACTCGCGATGACATGGTCCAGGTCAGTGATACCCAGAACGCCGAGCGTGAACCGCCGGACCAGCAGCCGCCACTCCCGCGCCCGGCGCAGCATCGCGTGCCCCTCGCCGCGAACCTCGAACCGGCACACCGCGTCGGTGACCTCCTTCGCCCGCACCGCGTAGCGCGTACGACAGCCGCGGATCGGTCACCCTGTCCCGGTCACCGTGCGCGATCAGCACCGTCCGGCCGGCGAGCTGGCCGACCGGGTCGGCCTCGGGCGTCCACGGCGCGAGCGCGCACACCGCCGTCACCGACGGGTCGTCGGCGACGCGCAGCGCCACCCGGCCGCCCATCGAGTGGCCGACCAGGACGACCGGCACGCCGGGATGCGCCCGGCGGATCTCGCTCGAGCGCCCAGCGGGCGTCCGCCACCGGGTCGAGGTTCGGGCGCGTTCCACCCGCGGTACCGGTAGCGCAGCGCCCACACCGCGAGCCCGGCGTCGCGGCCCGCCCGCCGCAGGTCCCGGGCGAACGGCAGCATCCGCAGGTAGGCGGGGCGCAGCCGGTGCGCGCGGTCCTTGCTCGTCTCCTGGCCGCCGTGCAGCACGAGCGCCACGGCGCGCACGTCGGTGCCAGCCGAGCACGCGCAGGTCGGGCGCGGTTCACGAGCCGACCCGGCGCGACTCGACCAGCGCCTCGACGCCGTCGAGCACGCGGCGCAGCCCGAACTCGAACGGGTCGACCCACTCCAGGCTCCTCGTCGCGCCACACGCGCGGTCAGCGCGGGGTACCGCTCGGCGTCGAGGTGGCCGTCGAGCAGCGGGGCGAAGTCGGTCCAGAACTGCTCGTCGCTGACGCCGGTGCCTCTCGGCCGGGTCGCTCGACCAGCTGCTGGGCCACGCCGCGGACGTAGCCGGCGACCAGCCCGACGACCGCCATCCGCTCGCCGCCGCGCAGCCCGGTCCCGGCGATCGCGCGCGAGCACGGCGTCGAGCGCGGCGGCCTGGTTGGGCCCCATCGCGCCCCTGGTCAGCGAGGCGCGCAGCAGCCACGGATGGCGGCGGTAGCCCTCGAGACTCGCGCGGGCGAACCGCTCGAGCCCGTCGCGCCAGCCGCGTCGTCCGGCGACCGGCGCGCCCTTCGCCGATGACGGTGTCGAGCATCAGGTCGTGCAGCTCGGCCTTGGACGGGACGTACCGGTACAGCGACATCGTGCCGACGCCGAGCCGGTCGGCGACGCGGCGCATGGACACGCCGTCCAGGCCCTCGGCGTCGGCGAGCTCGACGGCGGCGGCGACGATCCGTTCGACGGTCATGCCCGGCTTTCGGCCCCGGCCGGGCGCCGGCTTGGTGCCCCAGAGCAGTTCCATGCTGCGGCGCGGCGGCGCCACCGAGCTCGCTGGGTCGTTCGTCCTTGGTCATCTCGGCCCATCGTATTGTGCTAATTTCGCGTACACTGTACCCATTTTCTTGCTGGAGGACTCGATGACGATCTTGGTGACCGGCGCGACGGGCCAGGTCGGCCGGCACGTGGTCGCCCGGCTCGCGGCGGCGGGCGCGCGGGTGCGGGCGATGAGCCGCCGCGACTTCGCCGCACCGGACGGGGTCGAGGCGACCCGGGGCGACCTGCTCGAGCCGTCGTCGCTGCCGCTGACCGGGGTGCGCGCGCTGTTCCTGTTCCCCGAGCCGCGGACCGCGCGGGCGGTCGTCGCGGCGGCGGTGGCGGCGGGTGTGCGGCGGATCGTGACGCTGTCGTCGGGCGCGGTCACCGCCGGGCTGGACACCGACTTCCAGCTGCCGGTCGAGCAGGCGGTCGAGGCGTCGGGCTGCGAGTGGACCCACCTGCGGCCGGGCGAGTTCGCGTCGAACACGCTGAAGCTGTGGGCGCCGTCGATCCGCGCGGCCCGGGTGGTGCGCTTCCACAACCCGGACTGGCGCGGCCTGCCGATCCACGAGGCGGACATCGCGGCGGTCGGCGTCGCGGCGTTGTTGTCCGCCGGCCACCACGGCCGGGCCTACGACCTGACCGGGCCGGCGCGGATCAGCGCGCGGGAGCAGGTGGCGGCGATCTCGACCGCGCTGGGCGAGGAGGTGCGGTTCGAGGAGGTAACGGCGGCGCGGTGCCGGGAGATCCTGCACGCAACAGGGTGGCTGGGCCGCGGCGAACGCGGACTTCCTCACCGGCTTCGCGTCCTACTCCCCCGCCGTGGTCCCGGATCTCACCCCCGAACAGTGGGACGAGACGCTCCGGCCGCTGCCGACGGTCGAGAAGGTCACCGGCAGCCCGGCGCGCACGTTCGGCGAGTGGGCGCGCGACCACGCCGCGGACTTTCGCTGACTAGGCTCGTTTCGTGACAGTGGCGGGAGTGCTGCTCGCGGCCGGCGGCGGGCGACGGTTCGGGATGCCGAAGGCGCTGGTCCGCTTCCGCGGCAAGCTGTTCGTCGAGGCGGCGGCGGAGGTGCTGCACGCGGGCGGCTGCGCGCCGGTGGTGGTCGTGCTGGGCGCTGCGGCGACCACGGTGCGTGCGTCGGCCGCACTTCCCGGATCGTCGCTTGTGGACAATCCGGCGTGGCGGACCGGCATGGGGTCGTCGCTGCGGACCGGACTCGCGGTGCTGCAGTCCTCGGACGCGGAGGCGGCGCTGGTGCTCCCGGTGGACACTCCCGGCGTGACGGCGGAGGCGGTCCGCCGGTTCGTGTCGCTGGCGTCACCGGATGCCCTGGCGCGGGCGACGTACGCCGGAAAGCCGGGCCACCCGGTGCTGCTCGGCCGCTCCCGCTGGGCGGCCGTGGCCGAGCTGGCCGTGGGGGACGCGGGCGCGCGCGGGTACCTCGCGCAGCACCAGGCGCTGGACGTCCCGTGCGAGGACGTCGCCGCGGGCGAGGACGTCGACCGCCCCGAGGACCTGCCGCGCTGACGCTGTCAGGCAGCGGTCAGGCCGCGGCGGTCTGCGTCGCGAACTGGGTCCGGTACAGGTCCGCGTAGCGCCCCTCCGCCGCGAGCAGCGACTCGTGGTCGCCGCGTTCGACGATCCGGCCGTCCTCCACCACGAGAATCTGGTCGGCGGCGCGGACCGTGGACAGCCGGTGGGCGATGACGATCGACGTGCGGCCGGCCAGGGCGGTGGTCAGCGCCTCCTGCACGGCGACCTCCGACTCCGAGTCCAGGTGCGCCGTCGCCTCGTCGAGGATCACCACCCGGGGCTGGGCGATCAGCAGCCGCGCGATCGTCAGGCGCTGACGCTCGCCGCCCGACAGCCGGTAGCCGCGTTCGCCGACGACCGTCTCCAGACCGTCGGCGAGCGAGGACACCAGGTCCGCCAGCCGCGCCTGGCGCAGCGCCGCCCAGATCTCCTCGTCGGTGGCCTCCGGGCGGGGGTAGGCCACGTTGGCCCGGATGGTGTCGTGGAAGAGGTGACCGTCCTGGGTCACCACGCCGACGGTGTCGCGCAGGGCGTCGAACGACAGGTCGCGGACGTCCACATCGGACAGACGGACCGCACCGGACTCGACGTCGTAGAGGCGCGGCACCAGTGACGCGATCGTCGACTTGCCGGCACCCGACGGCCCGACCAGCGCGACCATCTGGCCCGGCTCGGCCCGGAACGACACGCCGTGCAGGACCTCCTCGCCGCCCCGCTGGTCGAGGACCGCCACCTCCTCCAGCGACGCCAGCGACACCTTGTCCGCCGCCGGGTAACCGAACCGCACGTCCTCGACCTCGACCGACACCCCGCCCTCGGGCACCGGCTGCGGCGTCGCCGACTCGACGATCATCGGCGGGAGGTCGAGCACCTCGAAGACCCGCTCGAACGACACGAGCGCGGTCATGATGTCGACGCGGGCGTTCGCGAGCGCGGTCAGCGGCGTGTACAGCCGGGTCAGCAGCAGCGCCAGCGCCACCACGGTGCCCGCCTCGAGGCTGCCGGTGATCGCGAGGTAGCCGCCGAGCCCGTACACCAGCGCCTGCGCCAGCGCCGAGACCAGCGTCAGGCTCGTCATGAACCAGCGGGTCAGCATCGCCGAGCGGATGCCGATGTCGCGCACCCGCGCGGCTCGCCCGCCGAACTCGTCGGCCTCCGCCCGCGGGTGGCCGAACAGCTTGACCAGGGTGGCGCCCGGCGCGGAGAACCGCTCGGCCATCTGGGTGGTCATCGACGCGTTCAGCGAGGCCGACTCGCGTTGCAGGTCGGCCATCTTCTTGCCCATCCGGCGCGCCGGCAGCACGAAGATCGGCAGCAGGATCAGCGCCAGCAGCGTCACCTGCCAGGACAGCGTGACCATCACGGCAACCGACAGCGCCAGCTGGATCACGTTGGTGACCAGCCCCGCGAGCGTCGACGTGAACGCCCGCTGCGCGCCCATCACGTCGTTGTTCAGCCGGGACACGAGCGCGCCCGTGCGGGTCCGGGTGAAGAACGCGACCGGCATCCGCTGCACGTGCTCGAACACCGCCCGGCGCAGGTCGTAGATCAGCCCCTCGCCGATCCGCGACGACTGCCAGCGCTCGGCCAGCCCGAGTCCGGAGTCGAGGATCGCGACGCCGGCGATCGCCAACGCCAGCCACACCACGAGCGTCACGTCGTGCCCGCCGACGATCGCGTCCACCACCTGCCCGGCCAGCAGCGGCGTCGACACGGCGAGTACCGCCGAGATCACGGTCAGCCCCAGGAACACGACGAGCTTGCCCTGGTGCGGCCGGGCGAACCGGAACACTCGCCGGATCGTGCCCTTGTGCAGGCCCTTCGGCGTGTCAGTGGCACGCATCGCGCCGTGCATGAGCATCCAGGCGTTCTCCACGACTGCCCTCTTTCTCCCCCGTTGCCCGGCACAACACCGCGCGGTGCGCCGGTCTTCCCGGTTACCCGGAGAGCGAACGGGCCACCCTAGTAGCCTGCCCGCGTGGAGCGGACCGGGCGGCGCGAGCGCCGCTTCGACCTGCTCTTCTACCTGGTGAGCCTGCTGTTCGCCGCCGCCAACGCGGTGTTCTCCGAGTTCTACGGCTACCGCGTGTGGGGCAACTTCGCCACGGTCGGCTACCTGCTCGCCGCCGCGCTCACCGGCCTCGCCCTATTGTCGCGGACACCTCCGACAGTTTCCTCGAGCCTGCTCACCTCCCGCTGGACACCCGTCGCACTCGTGGGCCTGCTCGCCGGCGTCGTCCCCCTGCTCGTGCTGATCTTCCGCAGGTCACCGGGGTTCGTGTGGGGCCAGTGGCCGTGGGCGTTCCCCTCCCAGCCCGAGGTGTGGGTGGTCGAGCGATCCGCGCGCCTGCTGCTGGCCGACGGCACGCCCTACCCGGACCTGAGCGCTGCTCGGCCGCCCGCCGCACCCGGACGACTACACGCCCTACGGCCCGTCGATGACGGTGTTCGGGCTGCCCCGCGCGCTGTTCGGCGACGGCCCGTTCACCGACGCCCGCGTGGCGTTCGCCGTCGCGAGCGTGCTGATCGTCGTGCTGGCGCTGGCGGTCATGGGGTGGCCGCGGGTGCCGGTGCTCGCCGCGCAGCTCGCCGCGATCAGCCCGCTCACGCTGCTGACGATCACGGTGGCCGGCGACGACCTGCCGGTGATCGCGTTGATCGTGCTCGCGACCGCGCTCGTCTACCGCGCCCGGCCCGGGCCCGCTGGAGCGGTGTGGGCGGGTGTGGTCTGCGCGCTGGTGGCCACGATGAAGCTGACGGCCCTGCCGGCGCTCGGCGTGCTCGCGGTGGCCGTCCTGGTGCATCGCGGCGGTCGCGGCCTCGCGATCTTCCTCGGCACGATCGTCGCGGCGGGTGCGGTCCTCGTGGTGCCCGTGCTCCTGGTCGACCCGGCCTCGTTCGCGGAGCACGTGATCCTCTACCCCGCCGGGCTCGGCGAGGCCGGCTCTCCGGCGGAGAGCCCGCTACCCGGCCACCTGATCGCCCAGCTGGGACCGGCGGGCCACGCCGTGGCGCTGGTGCTGCTCGCCGTGGCGGCATGCGCCATCGTCGCGTGGCTGTTCCTGCGCCCACCCCGCGATCCCGCGGGTGCGACGCTGCGGATCGCCGCCGGTCTCGGGGCGGCGATCATCCTCGCGCCGGCCACGCGCTGGGGGTACCTGGTGTACCCGCTGGCGCTGCTCGGCGCGATGTTCGGGTTCGGTTCCGTCGGCGAACCGGCGCCCGGCAAGCACCGGCCGGAGCGGACAACCGCGGGACCGACCGATGATCTGGTCGCGAACCCCGACTCCCGCGGCAGCCAACCCTGAGACGGAACCTACTTCTTCTTGGTACGGGTGGCGCCTCCACGGCCCCGCAGCGTGACGCCGGACTCCGACAGCACCCGGTGCACGAACCCGTAGGAGCGGCCCGTCGACTCGGCGAGGGCGCGGATGCTCGCGCCCTTCTCGTACTTTCTTCTTGAGGTCAGCGGCCAGCTTGTCGCGCGTATTGCCCGTGATACGCGCGCCCTTCTTCAGATCAGCCACGTCGTCCGCCTTCCGTAGCGTGTGACGGAGGTTCTGAAACACCTGCCGACGCAATGATCGAACACGACCGCGCGGAATGCCAGACGAGATCGAAAATAGCTATCAACTCGCTCGCGCCACGGACGAGGGATTAGGCCAGTTGAACGAGTTCCAGGTAGTCGGCGGACCAGTGATCTTCGGTACCGTCCGGCAGCAAGATCACCCGTTCGGGCGCAAGTGCTTCCACCGCACCGGGGTCGTGAGTGACCAGGACTACGGCGCCCGCGTAGTTGTGCAGCGCCTCCAGCACCCGCTCCCGGCTCGCCGGGTCGAGGTTGTTGGTCGGCTCGTCGAGCAGCAGCACGTTGGCCGCGCTGGACACCAGGCCCGCCAGCGCGAGCCGGGTCTTCTCGCCGCCGGACAGCGTGCCGGCCGGCTGCTCCAGCTGCTCACCGCTGAACAGGAACGTGCCGAGCAGCGAACGCAGCTGCTGCTCGGGCGTGTCCGGCGCGGCGTGGCGCACGTTGGCCCACACGATCGCCTCGTGGTCGAGCGTCTCGTGCTCCTGCGCGTAGTAGCCGATCCGCAACCCGTGGCCGGGCACCACCTCGCCGGAGTCCGCGCGTTCCATGCCGCCGAGCAGGCGCAGCAGCGTGGTCTTCCCGGCGCCGTTGAGGCCGAGCACGACCACCCGGCTGCCGCGGTCGATCGCGAGATCCACTCCGGTGAAGACCTCGAGCGAGCCGTAGGTTTTCGACAGTCCTTCGGCGGTGAGCGGGGTCTTGCCGCACGGCGCCGGCTCCGGGAAGCGGATCTTGGCGACCTTGTCGGCCTGGCGGACCTCCTCCAGCCCGGACAGCAGCTGCTCGGCGCGGCGCGCCATGTTCTGCGCGGCGACCGCCTTGGTGGCCTTGGCGCGCATCTTGTCCGCCTGCGCCTGCAGCGCGGACGCCTTCTTCTCCGCGTTGGCCCGCTCGCGGCGGCGGCGCTTCTCGTCCGCGGCGCGCGCGTCGAGGTAGCGCTGCCAGCCCATGTTGTAGAGGTCGACCTCGCCGCGCATGGCGTCGAGGAACCAGACCTTGTTGACCACGTCGGCGAGCAGTTCGACGTCGTGGCTGATCACCACGAGGCCGCCGTTGTGCGTCTTGAGGAAGCCGCGCAGCCAGGTGACCGAGTCGGCGTCGAGGTGGTTGGTCGGCTCGTCGAGCAGCAGCGTGGTGCCGGATCCGTTGCCGCCGCCGGACTCCGCGGCGGCGAACAGGATGCGGGCGAGCTCGACCCGGCGGCGCTGGCCGCCGGACAGGGTCGCGAGCGGCTGGGCGAGCACCCGGTCGGCGAGCCCGAGGTTGGCGCAGATGCGGGCGGCCTCGCTCTCCGCCGCGTAGCCGCCGAGCGCGGCGAAGCGCTCCTCGAGCCGGCCGTAGCGGCGGACCTCGCGGTCGCGGCGGTCCTCGTCGGCGTGCTCGGACATCGCCGACTGCGCCTTCTCCATGTCGCGCAGCAGCTGGTCGAGACCGCGCGCGGAGAGCACCCGGTCCTTGGCGGTGACCGACGAGGTTGCCCTCGCGCGGGTCCTGCGGCAGGTAGCCGAGCTCGCCGGCGCGGCGCAGCTCGCCCGCGTAGGGCTCGCCCTCGCCGGCGAGCACGCGCAGCGTGGTGGTCTTGCCGGCGCCGTTGCGGCCGACGAGGCCGATCCGGTCGCCGGGCTGGACGCGCAGGGTGGTGTCGGAGAGCAGGATGCGCGTGCCGGCGCGCAGTTCGAGATCGGTGGCGGTGATCATGCGGAGACTCCGTGACGGTGGTGGTGGGCAGGCCTCGTCCGCTCGCCGGTCGTGACCGGCGAGCCCGCCTGCGGCCTAGTCCGTACGAACCACCACGCAGCCGAGTCTACGGGTAGCCGGCAACCGGGATTGGTGACCCTGCCCTCGCCACCGCTGTGCGCTAAGCACCCGCTTAGCTAGAGTCTGCGCGCTATGACCTCTGACTTCCACGGCAAGGTCGCGCTGGTCACGGGTGCCAGCCGCGGCATCGGACATGCGATCGCGGCCGAGCTGGCCCGCGGCGGCGCGGCGGTGACGATCTCGTCCCGCAAGCCGGACCAGATCGAGGCGGCGGCCGAGCAGCTGCGCGCCGACGTGCCGGACGCCAAGGTGCTCGCGGTGCCGGCGAACACCGGCCGCGACGAGGACCGCGCGGAGGTCGTGCGGCGCACGATGGACGAGTTCGGCCGGCTGGACGTGCTGATCAACAACACCGGCATCAACCCGACCTACGGCCCGCTCGCCGACGCCGACCTCGACGCGGTGCGCAAGATCTTCGACGTGAACGTGGTCGGCGCGCTCGGCTTCGTGCAGCTGGCGCTCAAGGCGTGGATGGCCGAGCACGGCGGCTCGATCGTCAACATCGCCTCGGTCGCCGGGCTGCGCTCGTCCGGGCGTGATCGCCGCGTACGGCGCGAGCAAGGCCGCGCTGATCCGGCTCACCGAGGAGCTGGCCTGGCAGCTCGGCCCCGGCGTGCGGGTCAACGCGGTCGCGCCCGCGGTCGTGAAGACGAAGTTCGCCGAGGTGCTCTACACCGACCGCGAGGAGCAGGCGGCGAGCGCCTACCCGATGAAGCGCCTCGGCGAGCCCGCGGACGTCGCGCAGCTCGTCGCGTTCCTCGCCTCCGACCGGGCCGTCGTGGATCACCGGCGAGACCGTCCGGGTCGACGGCGGCATGCTGGCCACCGGCACGCTGGGCTGAACAGCTCACCCGACCGGACCTAGTCACCAGTACCACCTCGTTGGAACGCTCCGGCGTCGACATCGGGGCAAATCGGGCTGCCACTAGGCCGATCGTGTGTACGACCATCTGGGTGATCGTTACCCATATGGAGCGTTGCTGTTACATCACGTCGCCAATTAGCTTGACTGATCGTCACCCCTCGATCACAGCTGCTGGACCGGTCCGCCAAGTCCCTCGCGCCCGCCTCCAGAGCCGTTGCCCCCTGCCCATTTTCGCTGCGAAAGAACGGGATCAGGAATGAGCACTCTCCGACTTATCGGCGACCTGAGCGACGACAAGCCGGGCGCGAGCCGCGTGTTCGCCGCTCTGGACCGGTGGGCCACGCACACCCCCACGGCGACGGCCGTCCTCCGCGGCGGACGGCACCCTCGACTTCGCCGAGCTCGCCCGGCCGGACCCGCGCGATCGCCGGTGTGCTCGCCGAGCGCGGCGTGGCGCGCGGAGCCGCCGGTCGGCGTGGGCAGCGGCCGCTCCCGGCTGACGATCCCGGCCTGCTCGCGGTGTGGTGGCTCGGCGCGACCGCGGTGCCGGTCGACGACCGGTACCCGGCCGACCGGGTCAACTTCATCCTGCGCGACGCGGGCGTGAAGCTGCTGCTGGCGGACCGGATCGCGGCCGGCGTCGCTGCCGGCCGGCGTGCGCCGCGTCGGCATCGACGGACGTCGACCGGCGACGGCGCCGGACCCGGTCCTCGCCGGACGCGCGACGAGTGCGCGTACATCATCTACACCTCCGGCACCACCGGCTGGCCCAAGGGCGTCGAGGTCACCTACGCGCAACCTCGCCACGTTCCTCGCCGCGCTCGGCCGACGCTCGGCCTCACGCCCGGCGGGGTCGGCGCGAACCCGCTGTCGCCGGCGTTCGACGGCTGGCTGTGGAACGTGCTGCTGCACCTGCTGCACGGCCAGGGCACCGCGATCGTCGACCTGGCCGACGGCGAGGCCGGCGACTTCGCCGCGCGGATGGCCGCCGTCGCGCCGCGCACGATCAGCATGCCGCCGACCCTGGTCGCCGCCGTGCATCGACGCGCTGCCCACCGTGGACACCGTGGTGCTGGCCGGCGAGCGCTGCCCGCGCGGGCTCGCGGAGCGGCTGGCCGGCGAGGCACCGGGTGCTCAACGTGTACGGCCCGACCGAGGCGACGATCGCCGCGACGTGGGCGGACAGCGCCCGCGGCGACGACGTCGCTACTCGATCGGCCGGCCGCTGCCCGGCTACGCCGCGCACGTGCTCGACGAGGACGGCGCGCCGGTGTCGAGCCGGCGTCGACCGGCGAGCTGTACATCGGCGGGCCCGGCGGTGGCCCGCGGGTACCGCAACCGGCCCGGAGCTGACCGCCGAGCGGTTCCCGACGCTGCCCTCCGGCGAGCGGGTCTACCGCACCGGCGACCTGGTCACCGTGCGGCCGCGACGGGCTGCTGGAGTTCGCCGGCCGGCGCGACGACCAGGTGAAGGTGCGCGGGTTCCGGGTGGAGCTGCGCGAGGTCGAGCAGGTCGCCGAGGAGCTGGCCGGGCGTCACCTCGGCGGCGGCGTTCGTGCTGGAGTCCGGCGAGGCGCTCGGCCTCGCGGTGGTGGCCGGCGAGGGCGCCACGGTGGACACCGGCCGAGCTGCGCGGGCAGTGCAAGGACCGGCTGCCGGACTTCATGGTGCCGGGCGTGATCGACGTCGTGTCCGCGCTGCCGGCCACCGCGAACGGCAAGGTCGACCGCGAGGCTGCTGGCCCGCGACGCGGCGGCGAGCGCGCCCGTGCTGGCCGGCCGCGGCCCGTCGACGCCGCGCGAGATCGCCGTGTGCGACGCGTGGAGCTCGGTGCTCGACCGGCCGGTCGCCGACGTGGACGCGAACTTCTTCGAGCTGGGCGGCCACTCGCTGCTCGCCGCCCGCGCGGTGGCCGCGCTGCGCGAGCGCACCGGGGTGCGGCTGTCCATGCAGGACCTGCTGGCGCACCCGACGCCCGCGGCGCTGGCCGGCGAGCTGGACCGGCAGGACTCGCCGGAGCCGGCGCCGGCCGCCGCGGCGACGACGGGCACCTGGCTCGTGCCGTGGTCGGGCAAGCCGGCAGGGCCGCCCGACGCTGCTGTGCGTGCCGCCGGCGGGTTCGGGCTGCGGCCGGTTCCGCGAGTGGCAGACCGAGCTCGGCGACTCGGTGGCGGTGGTCGGCGTGCAGCTGCCCGGCCGCGAGGAGCGGCTCGGCGAGGCGCATCCGTCCACTTTGGACGAGATCGTGGCGGCGGTGGCCCGCGAGGCCGTCGAGTTCGCCGACCCGGACCAGCCGCTCGTGGTGTTCGGCGAGAGCTTCGGCGGGCTGATCGGCTACGAGCTGACCCGCCGGCTCGGCGAGCAGGGCCGCTGGCCCGCGGCGATGGTGCTGGCCGCGTGCGAGCCGCCGCACGCTGCGCGCGAACCCCGACGGGCTCGTGGCGTTCGCCCGGGCGGGCCTGGAGGGCACCGAGCTGGACGAGGACACCAAGGAGCTCGTGCTCGAGCTGGTGCGCAAGGACGTCACGCTGACCGTCGACTACGAGCTGCCGGCCGACCCGAGCGTGGACACCGTGGTGCACGTGTGGGGCGGCGACGGCGACGACCTGGCCGCGCCGGACAAGCTCGACGACGTGGCGCGGGTTCCTCGGCCGCGACATCGCGCGCCGGCAGTTCAGCGGCGGGCACGTGTTCGCGATGCACCACGCGGTCGAGATCCCCCGCCTGCTCGGCGAGATCGTCGACGCCGCAGGGGGTGCCGTGCTGATCGACCTGACCGACGACGACGCGTTCGGTGGCAGCGCGTTCTGGCCGACGATGTCGTGGCTGCGCGACAACGACCCTGTGCACTGGCACGAGGCGGGCGGCGGCTTCTGGGCGGTCACCCGCTACGCCGACGCGGTGGAGGTCTACCGCGACTCGGACATCTTCTCGTCGCGGTACGGCATGCGGCTGGACACCAACCCGGAGGCCGTCGCCGCGGTGTCGCAGCGGATGCTGATCGTGTCCGACCCGCCCGGAGCACACCCAGCTCAAGCGGGTGCTGAACAAGAGCGTGTTCCCCGACGACCTCGACGGCCTGGTCCGCGAGATCGTCCGGGAGCTGCTCACGGAGGCGCTCGCGGCGGGCGAGCTGGACATCGTCGACGTGATCCGGCGGCTGCCCACCCGCGTGGTGTGCGCGCTGCTGGGCGTGGCCCGGCCGGACTGGGACTGGCTCGGCCGGCACGATGAACGGCGCGTTCGAGGGCCCGGACGAGGAGTCCCGCTCGGGCAACCACGCGGAGATCTTCCTCTACTTCGCCGAGCTGCTGATCGAAGCGGCGCAAGGACCCGGGGACGGACTTCATCAGCCGGGTCGCCACCGACAGCCGCGACACGCCTCGACGGGGAGCGCCAGCTCACCGACGAGGAGATCATCGTCAACTGCAACGGCGTGATGGCGGGCGGCAACGAGACCACCCGCTACTCCGCGGCGGGCGGGCTGCTGGCGTTCATCGAAAACCCCGACCAGTGGGCGCTGCTGCGCGAGCGGGGCGCCGAGGTGATCCCGACGGCGGTCGAGGAGATCCTGCGCTGGACGACGCCGGGCGTGCACGTGATGCGCACGGCGATGCGGCCGGCCCGCGATCGGCGACCGGGACATCAAGGTCGGCGACCGGGTGACGGTGTGGAACGTGTCGGCCAACCGGGACGAGCGCGCCTTCCCGGACGCGGACCGGTTCCTCGATCGACCGCACGCCCAACCGGCACCTCGACCTTCGGCGGCGGCCGGCACCTGTGCCTCGGCGCGAAACTCGCCCGGCTGGAGCTGTCGATCTTCCTGGAGGAGCTGACCAAGCAGGTGTCGGCGGTCGAGCTGATCGGCGAGCCGGAGTACACGGCGTCCAACTTCACGTGGGGCTGCCGCTACCTGCCGGTCCGCCTGACCCCGACGCTGGTCACCGCCGGATAGCTCAGACCAGGGTCGCCAGCGCGGCGACCGACTTGTTGAGGTCCGCGCGGACGGCGCGGCCGATGGCCATGCCGACCGGGCCGAACACCGGGCGGCCGGTCACCTCGGCGTCGACGGTGACCGTCGAGCGGCCGTCGCCGTCCCCGCGGACCGTCAGCTCCAGCGCGATCTTCACCCCGCCGACGCCGCGGCCGGAGATCGTGAGCCCGGTCGGTGGCGCGTACCGCTCGACGTGCCACCGCACCCGGTTGCGCAGCCCCATCACGGTCACCACCGAGGTGAGGTCGGTGCCCTCGGTGATCTCGTCCGGCACCTCGCCGCGCCAGCCGTCGTGCAGCGTGAGCCACTCGCCGAAGCGGGACAGGTCCGCGGCCGTGGCCCAGGTCCGGTCCGGCGGTGCCGGCACCGACACCGACGCGTTCACCTTGGCCACGCATACCTCCTAGTCGTCCAGCATTGCATCGCGCACCACGAGCTCGACGCCGCGCGCCCGCCGGGCGGCCTCGTCGAGCACCGCGCGGCGCGGGTCGGGAACGTCGAGCACCCGCGGCCCGGCGAGCGCGAACAGCGTGGCGAGCCGCGGGTCGGCGCGCAAGCTGTCCAGCGCGCGCCGGTCGCCGCCGAGCACCACCGCGTCCAGTTCGGACAGCCGGGGCACCAGCACCGCCGCGGCGTCGTCCGCGGCCGTCTCCAGCGCCGCCCGTGCCTGGCCCGCGCGGCGGCGGGCGAACCGGCGCTGGGACCAGCCGCCCGCGGCGCTGCGCCCGTGCACCTGCCGGCGGCCGGTCCGCGACGCCTCGACCACGCCGTCCCGGGCGATGCCGACGCTGTGCCCGCCGAGCCGCACGAGCAGCAGCCCCACCCGGCGCGGCACGAGCAGGTGCGCCACGAGGGGCTCGACGGCGAGTCCGTCGACCGTGCCGGTGGCGTCGAGCGGTCCGAACGGCACGTCGCACGTCGCGGTCGTGCCGTCGGCGGCGCGCACGAGTACCGACGCGGGCCCGAGCACGGTGGCGGCCACTCCCCCGTGCCGCGTGGCGAAGCGGTCGTACCAGCCGGCCAGCCGCTCCGGCTCGACCTCCACCGCGCGCCCGCCGCCGGCCACCGCCCTGCCTCCGCCCACCCGCCGACCGTAGCGCGACCGCCCGGCAGGCCGGTCGCGACTGCCCGAAAGGGCGCCCGCCGGCCGTAGGGGATCCGGCGCGGTTTCCCAACACTGGGTACCACGGTCCCCATCGCAGGAGAGGTAGTCCACAATGGCCGCCCCGAAGATCAAGCAGCTCCACTTCCAGACCGAGGGTGAAGGCTTCGCCCACGAGCACGGCGAGGCCGGCTCCGCGGAGAAGATCCACGTCTACCTGGAGCTGGAGAACGACGACGACACCGAGACCGGCCCCTTCGGCGTCACCTTCACCGCCGGCGGCGCGTTCCAGAGCGGCGCCACGCACGAGACCATGCCGGGCCACACCACGCACGACGAGTGGTTCACCTGCGGCCCGCTGCCCGCCGGCCAGCACGAGCTGCGGATCACCCTGGAGGCCGAGCCCGGCGAGTACGAGTGGGACGAGCCCGTCGTCGAGGCGAGCCTGTGGGTCGACGTCGTCCAGGCCCGCGGCAGCGCGCTGCCCGACGACTCGGAGTACAGCCGGGACTGGGCGCTGGTGAACATCCTCGTCAACGCCGACAACTTCCTGGAGAAGCCGCTGACCGGCGCCCGCTTCTACGCCCGGATCGTCGACACCGACGGCAAGACGGCCGCGCACGACGGCGAGGTCGACGACGGCATCCTGTCCATCCCCCAGGTGTGGGCGCCGCGCCGGGACGCCACGATCAAGCTGTACGTGGACGCGCTCTACGGCGACGAGTACATGCGGCTGGAGGGCTCCGGCGACTTCTCGGTGACCGGCGACGCGGTGAAGTTCCGTGCCGTGCAAGGGTTCCAGGACGTCACGGTCAGCGCGCGGGACGAGGAGACCGCCGCGCACAAGGCGGGCGCCAAGGGCTCGGCCGGGCTCGACTGGAAGATCATCAAGATCGGCGGCGAGCTGTCCACCGAGGACAGCGAGAGCCACACGACCGGCCACGGTGAACAGTGGACGGTGCGGGTGCCGCGGGACAACCTGCGGATCACCCAGCTCGTCTGAGTAGTCCATACAGGACGGCCGCCGCCGGTGCGTGACCGGCGGCGGCCGAACCCTGTCTCAGGACGTCACGGCGTGACGTACCCGTTGACGTGCAGCGAGACCGACCGGATGGAGCCGGTGTCGGCACCGGCCAGGTCGAACGCGCTGAACGTCCAGTTGCCGTCCGCCGGGCCACGCAGGCCGGCGAGCGCGTCGTCCGGCCGCCAGGTGCCGGTGAACGGCGCCTGCGCGGCGGTCACGGACGCGAACGGTGCCGCGGCGTCGTCGGAAAAGACGACCTGGCACATGTTGTTCCCGCCACCACCGGAACCGTTGAACACGACCGCCTCCTGGCCCGACGGCGAGGTGAGGATGCCGACGAGGTCACCGACGAACGTGTGGTTCAGGCCGACCGTGGTCGAACCTTCGGTCGCGCTGCAGGTCGCGCCGTCGATCGAGAACGCGACCTTCGACGCCGGGCCGATCCCGCTGACCGGGATCGCCACGCTGGCGCCCACCGTGCTGTTGTCCGGGATCGCCACCGGTGCACCCGCGTACGCGAAGTCCACTGTGGTCGGTGACGGCTCGCCGATCTCCACCGAGAAGCTGCTGGTGGTCGGCGAGTACGCCCCGGCGAACGTGACCCGGGTGTTCAGCACCACCGGCACACCCACCTGGTGGGTGGCCGGCACGGTGACGCTGTAGGACTTCGTCACCGTGGCACCCTTGTCGATCGAGCCGTAGGACTGCGCCCGCGGGCTGATCGTGACACCCGGCGTCGGGCTGGTCAGCACCACGCTGGTCGACACCGCGGTGGCGTCGCCGTTGTTGGTCACCGGCAGCGCGACAGTGGCCGTGTCACCCGGGTTGATGAACGCGCTGCCGTCGGTGTTGGTCACCGTCGGCGACGCGGCCTGGGCCAGCGGCTGGGGGCTCGCCCCGGTGAACTCCAGCACCTTGTCGGCCAGGAGCACGCCGTGCCCGCTGCGCCCGTCCACGCCCGGCGCACCGATGTCGATCGCCGTGCTGGTCAGCGCCTCGCGCACCTCGGCCGGGTCGATGCCGGGGTTGCCCGACAGGACCAGGCCCGCGAGCGCCGCCGCGTGCGGGGCGGCCGCGGACGTGCCGAAGAACGGGTCGAAGCCGGACACGCTGGTGAGCACGCCGTCCGCGGCGGTGACGTCCGGCTTCTGCCGCACCTCGCCACCGGTGGAGCTGACGTTGCCCGGCGTGATCGGCGTGCCGTTCGCCTCGAAGAACACCTTGCGCGGACCGTCGGAGGAGAACCGCTCCAGTGCCGAGCTCGAGTCGAACGCGTTCGGGAACGGCCCGCTCGGGTTCGGCGGGTCGCCCGGCTCCAGGTCGAACGGCAGCGGGTCGTGCGCCGGTGCCGCGGCCACGCTGAACGCGCCGCGCGCCGCCGAGTGGCCGAACGTGACACCCGGGGTGTTGAACGCGTGCAGACCGTCGGCCGAGTCGGAGAACCGGCCGCGCAGGGCCGACAGCGACAGGTACCGGTCGGCACCGGCGAACTTCACGACCGCGAGCCGCAGGCCGCTGCCGCCGAAGGCGGGCGTGTCCACGCGCTCGAAGGCGTCCTGGGTGCCGGTCTGGTAGTCCTGGCTCATCGACACGACGTTGCCCGCCGAGTCCAGCAGGTACAGGTCGTAGTCGTTGTTCGACCCGCCGAGCGGGTCCGACCAGTTCAGCAGGACCGGCACGCCCGCGGACGAGGCGTCCGAGATCGGCTCGAACACCTGGGTGCCCGGGCCCGGGTCGAAGTCGTGCGCGTACCCGGCGAACTTGCCGATGACCTGACCGGAGTTGACGAAGTCACCCTCCCAGTGCGCGGCGGTGCCGTCGACGGTGTTGCCCTCGTTGCCGGCCGAGGAGAAGTACAGCGCCGCCGTCGGCGATCACGTCGTTCACGGCCTGGGCGATGATCCAGTCCTGGAACGGCGCTTCCTTGAAGTAGATGACGTCGTCGACGATGATGTCGCAGCCGAGGTCGAAGCGCATCGCGCGGATGTTGTCCGCGAAGCTGGCGTCGCCGTTGAAGGCGGTCGCGAAGCCGAGCGCGGCGTTCGGCGCCACGTCGTGGATGATCTCCAGCATCGCGGTGCCCTCGTCGCCCGAGCCGGCCTGGGTGGCCAGCACGTCGACGGCCGGCAGCTCACCGGCGGCCTGCGAGGCGGCCAGCGAGTCGACGCCGTCGGACGAGGCGCAGATCTTCGTGCCGACACCGGTGACGCCGACCGTGTCGCGCGCGGTGTCCGCGTTGTGCGTGCGGTCGCCCTCGCTGTCGATCGCGCCGGCCCGGTCGCCGAGTGCCGAGCGGGTCGCCTGCGCGATGCGGGCGAGCTTGGCCTCTTTGGACTCCGGCTTGGCCGGGGCCGCGCCGGGCTCGAGCTCACGGGCGGTCATGGCGCCGCCGGCGACCTCGATCTTCTTGACGTCCTTGCGGGCGGCGAAGGTGTTGATCGCCGACAGCGGCAGGTCGGCCCGGATGGTTCCGTACCGAGTGGACACCGACTTGAGCGTGGCGCCCGCGTTGGTCAGCGCCTTGTTCAGGTCGGCCGAGACGGTGGCGCGGATGTCGACGATGGTCTTGTTGCCGGTGACCTTGACGCCGCTCTGCAGCCGCGGCATGCCGCTCGTGGCCGCCTTGTTGCTCCGCGCCTTCAGCTCGACGAGGAGCTTGCTGTCCACTTTGGCGTCGGTCTTGCCGGCGCTCTTCTTGATGTCCTGCAGGGCGCCGATCTGCCGGGCGGCGTTCTCGGTGGCGGCGGACGCCTTCTGGTCCTCGGATGGCGGAGCGGCGGCGGCAGGGCTCGCCAACCCCACGACGGCGAGCAGGCTGACGGCTGAGGTCAGCAGGACTCGTGATCTTCGTGATGCGTGTGCAGGTTTACGCACGGATCGTGCCTCCGCGAATCCTGGCCGTGCCCCGACACACGGACAATCCCACCGGGTACCCCCGGGTCGCGCTCAACTTATGGTTCGGTGCTTTCCGACACAGCGGCCATTCGGCTCAACCACACCGGGAGTGCGTTACCAATTGCCGCCTGTTAACGACTCACAGAACGAAGGCGTCTGACCACGGTTGTGCACTGCGTCCGGAGAGCGCGTCGAGCAGCGCGGCCGCCTGACTGTCCGTGAGCGACGAGACGAAGTCGATTACCGCGCGTCCCCGTGCCAGTTCCCGGATTCCGGCCGCGCCCTCGGGCGGTTCGCCGACCGCGCCGACCAAAGTGGACATATCAGTCTCGGCGAGCGTGCCGTACTCGTGCTCGGCGAGCGCGACGAGGTCCTGCAGCCGGCGGGGCAGCCGGTCGGACTCGTACCGGTCGCCCAGCCACTGTTCGAGCGCGGCCACGAGCGAGGCGAGCAGCCGGGCCTGGCCGCGCTGGTGCAGGGCGAGATCCGGGCGCAGCAGCACGAACCGCCGGTGCACGAACTTGAGCACCTGGACCTCGTGCCACTGCGCGGGGGCCAGCTGCACGTGGCCGGACCGGGTCGGCGGGTCGGCCACCACGCCCATGCCGGTCACGAGCCGGACGGTCCACCCGGCGGAGAACCGGCCGACCGCCTGCTCGGCCTCGACCGAGCCGTCGAACGGGCGTGGCGAGCAGGTTGTCGACGAGCTCGGTGCGCACCCGGGACACGGCGGCGACGAACGCGTCGTCGTCGACGATCCACGAGTCGCGGCGGTGCAGCCGGCGGCGCAGCAGTTCGAGCGAGTAGCCGGGGCGCCGCGAGTGCGCGACGAGCAGGGCGTCGTCGAGCTCGGCCAGCTCGAGCGCGCCGGTGAGCCAGCGGCCGAGCTCGGCGGCGACCGGGGCGTGCTGCAGGACGCCGATGCGGTGGAAGTCCTCGAGGTCGTGGATGGCGTAGGCGATGTCGTCGGCGGTGTCCATCACGGAGGCCTCGACGGTCTGCTGCCAGCCGGCGAGGCGGCCGGCGAACGGCTCGCGGGCCTGGATCATGTCGTCGAGCTCGGTGACGTAGACGGAGAACTTGCTCGACCCGGTGCCCGGCTCCTCCTGCGGCTCGGACGCGCCGCGCGGCGGGTCGGCCATGTCGCGCGGGTGCGGGTCGGGGTGCGCGCGCCGGGTCCACGGGTACTTCAGCATCGCGGCGCGCACGGCGGCGGTGAGGTCGAGCCCGACCGCGCCGGGCCCGCCGGTGTCGGTGGTGGTGACGATCCGCAGGCTCTGCGCGTTGCCCTCGAAGCCGTCGGGCAGGCCGAACCGGTGCCGGGCGAGCCGGTCGAGCTCCTGCTCGCCGAGGTGGCCGAACGGCGGGTGGCCGAGGTCGTGGGCGAGCCCGGCCGCCTCGACGACGTCCGGGTCGCAGCCGCCGAGCTCGTCGAGCAGCGGGGCGAGCCGGGGGTCGGCGGTCATCCGCTCGGCGATCGCGCGGCCGACCTGGGCGACCTTGAGGCTGTGGGTGAGCCGGTTGTGCAGCAGCCCGGAGCCGCTGGCGCTGACGACCTGGGTGACGCCGCCGAGCCGGGCGAAGAAGGGCGACGCGACGATCCGGTCCCGGTCGGCCCGGAAGGGGCTGGCGGCGAGGTCGCCCGACGGCCTGCCCGATCGCCGTGCCTCGCGTCCCTCACCCATGCCCCCGGACCCTACTGTGCTGGGATCTTGGCCGTGACGGACGTGGTGGTGGCGGGCGCGGGCCCGGCGGGGCTGGGCGGTCGCGCGGGCGTGCGCGCTGCGCGGGCTGCGGACCGTGCTGGTGGCGCCGCACCCGGGCGCGCCGTGGCCCGCGACGTACGGCATGTGGCTCGACGAGGCCGCGCTGCTGCCGCCCGGGGCCGGGTACGTGGTGGCCCGGGCCGCGGGTGGTCGCCGGCGCGCCGCGGTGGCTGGACCGCGAGTACGCGGTGCTGGACAACGCCTCGGTGCGGGCGGCGCTCGCCCACCCGGACGTCGAGGTGCGCGCCGGCCGGCTCGCGGACGCCGATGCTGGCCATGGCGCCGGTGGTGGTCGACGCGACCGGCGCGCCGGGCCCGCGGCGGGGCGGAGCAGACGGCGTTCGGGGTGCTGGTGCCGGCGTCGGTGGCCGCGCCGCTGGTCGGACCGGGCGACGCGGTGTTCATGGACTGGCGCCGGCCGCGCCCGGCCCGGCGACGTTCCTCTACGCCGTGCCGCTGCCCGACGGCCGGGTGCTGCTGGAGGAGACCTCGCTGGCCCGCCGCCCGGGCCTGCCGTTCGCCGAGCTGCGCGACCGGCTCCTGGCGCGGCTGGCCGGGCACGGGATCGACCCGGGCGACGCCGACGTGGAACGGGTCCGCTTCCCGGTCGACGCAGGTCCGGTGGCGGGGAGCGGCCGGGTGGTGGCGTTCGGCGCGGCGGCGGGCCTCACGCATCCGGCCACCGGGTACGGCGTCGCGGACGCGTTGCGGCTCGCGCCGCGGGTCGCCGACGCGATCGCCACCGGTGGGGCGGCCGCCGCGCGCCGGGTGGTGTGGCCGGCCCGGGCGCGGGCGGTGCACCGGCTGCGGCGGGCCGGGCTGGCGACGCTGCTCGCCCTGCCCGCCGGAGCGCACCGCGGAGTTCTTCGAGCTGTTCTTCGCCCTGCCGGCGCACCGCCAGCACGCCTACCTGTCCGGCCGCGACGGACCTCGCCGGCACCGCGGCCGCGATGGCGGCGCTGTTCCGGGCGGCGCCGTGGCCGCTGCGCCGGGTCATGGCGCTGCCCCGGCTTTGCACGGGTGGCGGGCGGATCGGCCTAGACTCGGTCCATGCGGCGCTACTCACCGGGCCAGGTCGCCGAGCAGACGGGGTTCAGCATCGACACCCTGCGCTACTACGAGCGGATCGGCCTGCTCGACGACATCGAACGCAACTCCGGCGGTCAGCGGGTGTTCACCGAGGACGACGTGTCCTGGCTGATGATCCTGCGCTGCCTGCGCGAGACCGGCATGCCGATCCAGCGCATGGTCCGGTACGCGGAGCTGGCGCGCGGCGGGGACGAGACGATCGCCGAGCGGCTCGAGGTGCTCGAGGAGCACGACCGGGACGTGGAC